>JAPPCZ010000036.1 GCA_028824685.1 Candidatus Poribacteria bacterium | reverse complement strand
TGTCAACTTAAGGATTTCTGAATATCAGAAATGCTCTTTAGTCCCGTAGGGACGATATGTTTATAGATATGATGTTATTCAGCACTTGAACCCCGTAGGGGTGGTATGTGTGTGCGAATCCACGTTAGTAATAAATATGCCGTTCCTACGGAACTCAAGAAGGGTGGTCTACATCTTTTCTATAAACATATCGTCCCCGACAAATACCATGCGCGTATTTGGCGTTGATTCACGGGACTAAATATAGGACAGTTTCAATCACCATAAGGGTAAAGAAGCACTTATAAAAACATAAACGTTTTCTTAAGTTGACACCTACGGAATAATGTAACATCATCATATAGAAATGGTATTATGTTATTTCCCAAAGTCGAAATTTCATTTTTAATGTAAAACCGATAAAATAATGCAACCTTCTTCAATTTAAAACTCGTCACTTAAATTAAGTAGTGATACCCACATCGGAGTACTTTTTATGCAAAATAACGACACTGAACTGATTCAGCGGACATTAGACGGTGATCAAACAGCATTTACTGCTCTCGTTGAAAAATATCAAAAGGGAATTCACGCACTGGCATGGCGAAAAATTGGCGATTTTCACATTGCTCAAGAAATTACGCAAGATGCTTTTCTTAGGGCTTACCAAAGGCTCAGAACTTTAAAAGATCACAGCTTGTTTCCGGGATGGGTATACGTAATTGCATCTCACTTATGCACTGAATGGCATCGAAAAAAGAAACTTCCGGTCCAATCTTTAGAAACTACCGACGTTGCGGAGATTGATCAAGTGTCACATTCACAATACATCGCAGAAAAACGAGACACTGAAACGGCTGAAGCCCGTCGCGAAGTTGTCCAAAAACTGCTCCAAAGACTGCCAGAAAGCGAACGCACAGTCATGGCACTTCATTATCTCGGAGAAATGACATGTGAGACGATTAGCAAGATGCTCGGTGTGTCCCCGAATACGATTAAAAGCCGACTCAATCGTGCTCGCAACCGTTTAAGGAAAGAAGAAGCGATAATTAGTGAAAATCTCAGTAGTTTCCAACTTCCAACGCAATTGACGCAAGACATTATGAAGCAAATCTCGCGCACCAATCCTCTTGCTCCTTCGGGCAGCAAACCTTTTGTGCCGTGGGTTGTTTCTGCAGCTTCTGCTATTTTAATTCTTTTATTTATAGGAATTGGAGTCCAACACCTTTTACTCTCTTTCCAACCTTACGATCTCGATTCCGAATCAGCGTTAACGGTTGAAATCGTTGATACGCCTGTTAGTGTCGTCCAAAAAATAAAATCTGATTCGCGTAATCAACTCGGAACCACTGATATTTCCAGTAAAAGCCAAGGCACTGGCGAAAAGGTGGATACTTCTCAAAACGTGAACTTTACCAATGTCATCCCAACAATTGAAACTGAGTTGCCACTCTCAACGGAACGGTGGACTCAACTTGACAGCCCTGGACCGACGGACGTGACTACACTATTTGCGACTACTGCAAACGAACTTTATGCGGTGACATCAGTAGGACTTTATCGATTGACAACTGCCAACAAAGGGTGGCACTTAATCAACAGGAACCTTCCTATCACGCACAACAAGATGGCGATGGCTGAGCAAGATGATATCCTCTATTTTGTAACGGATGATGCAGTCCTCGCTTCAAAAGATAAAGGTGAAACGTGGAAATCTCTCGGTCCACGCCCGAAAGGACGTGCTATCAACTTGATCGTAAGGGATAATGCACAGGGTGCTATTGAAATTTACCTCGCCCTACTACAAGGAATATTCTTTTCTGATGATGCAGGAGCCTCTTGGACACCTCTAAAAAATGGTTTAGGATGGAGAAAAATCTATACATTAACATCCGTTGAAAACGCACTTTTTGCTGGAACTAATACAGGACTTTTCCGCCTCAATCTGGAAGATAACCTTGATAAATCAGGTGTGTGGAAAAAATTACCGGTAGCGAAATCTAAATCTATTCATGCATTCGCAGTGGCAGGACATCGCCTTTATGTGGTGGCAGGTAATTTCAAGATCGCAGCTGATATGGATTTTACGGATATTGGTAGGGCTATAATAGGAAAACGGCCTTTATGGGCAGTTTTTCGGTCAACAGATCAAGGGGATTCATGGGTAGACATAACGCCGACAGACGCTTTTCAAGATAAATTGAGGATGAGTCTTAGGATTGTTGCTTCAGAAAAAACGGTCATGTTATTAAAAGAACCCAACATTTTCCGTTCAACGAATGAAGGAAAAACTTGGATAACGTTACCTTTTGGAAACCTCAGAAGCACAAGTGTTGTTGCTGCCTTGAAAGTCCAAAGTCATGATGCATCTACTAATCAGGATCAATCTAAGAATTCCAGACATCAATTTTATGTAGGGGGTCCTAACGGGATTCGCAGGTCAACCGATGGTGGTGATTCGTGGAAACGATTTAATACCGGATTGGGCGGCAACATACAAAATCTAACTATTTTTAATAATAAACTCTACGCAGTAGCAGATGAAAAACTTATTACATCAACCGACGGGGGGCAATCATGGACAGCAATCCCTGTGGAATCAAGTGATATGCATATCACTTTTATGGGGAAAAAAATACCACTGACCAAGGCAAATATACATATAAATATACGACAGATCACAGAAGCAGATGGTATCCTTTACGCAAAAGGATACGCAGGATTTGAATTGATTTTTTTCTACTTAGACGAAGAAAATAGGACGCTTCTCCCGATCCAAGGTGTTCCTGACTTTGGTGAAAAGAGTTTCACAGCATTCATGAAAGCAATACAAACATCTATAGAGGAAGAGGGTGCGGAGGAAGAGGATATTATGAAAAATTCCAGTAATTATATAAAAAATTTATTTAGCATAGGGACAGATATCTGGGGGGCATTTGCTGTGAGTGGGAACACATTCTATGTTGAGTACAAACGGAAACTTCTAATCTGGCACTCTGAATCCCAAATGAACAACGATGCAAGTTGGTACGATACCAAGATCGAAGATACTCGCGACATAGTGAACCTTAGTTCTCTTAAGAATAGCAAGTTTCATAGTTTCAAATTAGACGTTTCTGGGGACACTGCCTATGTTGGTAAATCTGATGGTATTCTACTTCACTCTGTTGATAGAGGAAAGAATTGGAAAACCGTACCGCTACCGATAGTTGTTGATTTTTTTAAGCAGATACTTATCACTGACGAAACTGTTTATATAGCAACTGACAAAGCAGCTTTGTCCTCAAGCGATGGCACTAAATGGAACATTATCACCGATTTGGACGGTCAAAAGCTCATGATAGACCGTTTTGCTTTGGACGACACAATTTTATATGCAGTAAGTTCTTCAAAAAATGCACAGGGCGGGGTTTATAGATTGACAAGTAAGGATAACACTTGGGAACGGATTACACCAGAAATTCCGGACGATGCTACTTCTATCGCTGTTGCGAATGGCATACTTTATGTCGGTACCGAAAACAGCGGTTTGCAGCTTATTGGGCTTGAAGATTCTTCACATACGCCTCTGATGAAAGCACCAAATTAATACGCAACTATGCTTACGGAATTCAGCGTTTACAAGTAAGTTGCGTACATATTTTTAGTAAGACTCAAAGGACTCGCGACAGGTGGACGCGTGTAGAGAAAGAATCCACCGTATAAGAAGTTAAGTAGAACTCAAAGAGCATCCTCGTTGCACGAGGATATGAGATATGCCCGATGTTTTTCGGTTCATAAACTCATAGGGCACCTAAAGTTTATCAGATATTGTTTTATTTGGAGAACCAGATACGAGGGCATATCTCTTTTATTAATATACTAAGTCTCCAAAACGGAGAACAAATTAACCAAAACCGCCAAATTCTGGCGCAAGAAAGGAAGATTTAAAATGTACAAAAATTTCGTGTCTTTTATAGGTACACAAAACGTCCTTAAATTGAATAATAAGACGTTATGCGTGTTAGCTGCTTTTATTTTCACGGCATGTTTCACTATAGGTTGTGATAATGTTTCAACAAGAGAAGTTCTTGACTTATTTAGCACCGTTGATCTAAATCGCACAGTTACGGTAACGCTTGATGGAAAGAATGGAAGTGGGATCACCGGCGAAGCTACTTTCGCGGAATATAACATAGAATCAGGGACAATTCTGAGCTTTGATGTTAAGATTCAGAATGCGGGCCCTGGCCGCAAGTACGCAGCATATATCTATTCTGGCGACAGTTGCGAAACACCCGGTAGCATCTGGGATGTTGAAGCTTTTAAAGCCTATTCTTTTACAACAGATGAAAATGGCATAGGGGACCAGGATTACACCACTGACTTGACCATTGACACCAATTCAGAAACCGATATACTCGGTAAAGTATTAGTTATTCACGAACAAGTTGGATCTGGTGATTTAGCAGATGGCACGCAAGTTAGTTGTGGTGTTATACCCCTCACGGAATAATCTATTCTAAATTAAGCACTCAATGCTGTGTCTAACTTTGCACTTGCATTGGGTGCTTTTATTTTTAACGTATATACGATTTGTTCCATTTCTCTCTAATTCAATACATCGTCCATATAAATTCGCTTGCCTATATGCACAAAATATGAGAAAATAGGCTAAAATTCCTTCAAACAGGAGAAGCACAATGGAACAGATACGAGAACTCTCAAAATTACTGGAATCAGGCATTTCAGACTATGACTCACAACTGTCAGTTCTGCAATCAGAAAGATTAAAATATATCCGCCTTTCAATGACTGACGGATTCGGTAATGAGGAAGATCAATCCAAAGAGTCATGGCTACTACACCTCAAACAACTTGAAGATTCATTGGAGGTCCGATTAAAAGCACTAAAGCAAGCAATTCAGGAATCTGCCGCATCTTTCCAAGAGCCAAAGGCAGAAGCATAATTAAAGATGCTATTTCATTTATATTATTCAAAGAAACTCATAACCTGTTTCATATTTGCAATTTTTCATTTTACTGTTATAAGCGCGATTGCACAGGAAATGGACGACACAAAGATTATTCAAGAGGCGATACGGTCTCAGAATCTTGGGTTAGCATATCTTGAAGAATCACAACCTTCCAAAGCACTTACGGCTTTTTCCACCCTTATTGAACTACTTCCCCATGAGGCAATTGGCTACGGTAACCTCGCTGTTGCCCACTTGCGGTTACAGCAAGCCGATGCTGCAGAAGAATGGATTAAGCGCGGCATTGATGTTGCACCGATGGATAGTCAACTACACTTCATTTTATCCGAAGTCTATCAGGTAAAAGGGCAAACCATACAAGCAGTAGAGGCAATGAAAGAAGCAGTTCAGTTGGCACCCGATGAATTGGAATTTCGCTATAAACTTGTCCGCCACTATCTCGGACAGCGAAACAATGCAGAAGCGCAATTGAAGGCAACTGGGCACTTACAGGAACTTCATAACCGCTCACCCGTAAATGTTGTGGTTCTACTGAAGTTGACGCAAGCACTGCTTGAACAAGAAAAACTTAGTGATGCTGAAAAACTTTGTCAAGACTTGCTGATTCTGTTAGGAGATACTGATGCTGAAAAGTTGGCATACTTAACACAAGGGATAGACGCAATAAAGAAAAACGACCAAAAGTCAGCCTCACGAAATATCCGAATTTTTGCGAACTTGCATCGTGCCAGTCCGCGCTATCAGCAAGGTATCGGCGAATTGGTAACCAATATCCTTGGACATCCAATAGAAACGTTTCCTCCAGGATTCAAAGCGCGAATCGCAGCAAAACAGAGTCCACCAATAAACGTGGAATTTGTGGATGTCACCGAACAACTTGGACTACGTGACTTCATTTCTCTATTACAAAAGCCCCGTACTGTCTTTCTTATGGATTACGATAACGATGGAAATATAGACATTTACACCCCATCAATGGAATTGCTCTTTAGGAATATAGATGGAAAAATTGTGTCTACCCAATTTTTTCATGAGATTGTCCGGCAAATCACTTTGAAATCATACACTGTTGCATACGCAGATTTGGATAAAGACGGAACACAAGAAATCTTATTGCAAACACAAGAAGGAATTACACACCTACAAATGGATGAGGACAAGAATTGGGTATCATCTTCTATAATCCAGCATGAAAAAGCAGAAACCGGAACGGGCATCTTTTTTCCCGTTGACTATGACCTGGGCATCCTTCTTCCAGTTGACTTTGACCATGACGGTGACCTTGATCTCTTATCTGGGCAATCAGGTGTTAAAATGTATCAGAATAATGGTAATGAGGCAAAAGACCGGTTTACTGACGTAAGCGAACAAACTTTCGTGAAAACAGACGAAGCGCAGCATATACCTGACGCAGCATTCTCCGCAGATTTTGACGACGATGGCGATATTGACATCTTCATGACACATCGTAATACCGGATGCACACTTTACGATAACCTCCGCCAAGGACGCCTCCATGCCATTACTAACGAGACAGGTATTCCACAGGATATACATTACACTGCATCTGCTATTGGTGATTATGATAACGATGGCGACATTGATATTTTCTTAGCAACAGAGGAACGTATCCACCTTTACCTAAATAGAGGAGACGCAAGTTTTGTAGACGATCCGCGCTTAGAAGCGGGTGTGCAAGGCATACCCACTACACTATTGGAAAATATAGATTATGATAACGACGGATTTATTGACCTTTGGGTGAGTGGCAAAGATGGGATGTTCATGTTTAGAAACGATGGCACTGGCCGCTTCACCGAAACCAGTGGGATAATACCGATGGAAAAAGGGATCGCGGGTGCTGTAGGTGATTACGACAACGATGGTGATTTAGACCTATTCTTTATTAACGACAAAGAGCAGCTGCGTGCATTGCAGAACAATGGCGGAAATCAAAACAACTGGATACAGGTGCGGTTAGAAGGTATTGTCACAGGAAATAACAAAGTCAATAGGAACGGAATCGGTTCAAAGTTAGAGGTGAAAGTCAGTGACCTATATCAACTGCAATATGTGTCTCAACAGGTGGCACATTTCGGGTTAGGTGCGTTTGATGCAGCCGATGTCGTTCGTGTTGTCTGGACAAATGGCGTGCCGCAGAATGTCATCCAACCGAAGGCAAAACAACAAATTTCGGAAAAACAGGTTTTGAAAGGCTCATGTCCGTTTTTATATGTCTACGATGGCGAGAAGTACCAATTCGTCACCGATCTGCTTTGGCGTGCTCCACTTGGACTCGTCACCGCTATGGGATTTGTTGCCCCCGATGAGACGAAGGATTTTATCAAAATCTCCGCATCTCAAATACAACCTAAATCTGGAAAATATTCTATCCAGATTACAGAGGAGTTGTGGGAAACAGCATATTTTGATATGGTTAAACTGATAGTTGTCGACCATCCTATTGATACCGATATTTTCGTAAATGAACAGTATACTCCACCGCCATTTGCAGAATTCAAAATATATGGTGTATCGGAAAAATTATATCCAAAATCTGCTGTAAACCACAAAGGTGAAGATGTGTCTGATGCCTTAAAAGCACCTGATTACCATTACGCTGTTGAACACACACCCGGTCCCTATCAAGGCGTTGTAGAACCGCATGCTATTATCCTTGATCTTGGTAATGTTCCTGATAACGCTCCTGTAACGCTCTACCTCAACGGATGGATTTTTCCCACGGATACCAGTATCAATGTTGCCTTGTCCCAAAACCCTGAAATTGCGCCTCGATTTCCCTTCGTTGCAGTGAAAAACAAAACAGGAAAATGGGAAACCGTGATTGATATGATTGGCATACCCGCAGGGAAAAACAAGACTATCACTATTGATCTGACCGGCAAATTTTTGTCGGATGACCGACACGTGCGGATTCAAACTGATATGCAAATTTATTGGGATGCCGCATTTTTCACTGTTGGCGAACAAAATATTCCAATGGAAATAACAGAGTTGAATCCTGACAGTGCAGATTTACACTACCGAGGCTTTTCGGAGATGTATCGTCCGAACCCACACGCACCACACCTGTTTGACTATCAAAAGGTGACGAAAGATGGACAGTGGCGAGACTTGGCAGGATTTTATACCCGCTACGGTGATGTCAACCCCTTATTGCAAGCAGTTGATGATATGTACGTTATCCTCAATGCGGGAGATGAAATTACAGTTGAATTTGACGCATCACGACTGCCACCACTAAAAGCGGGTTGGACTCGTGACTTTATCCTCTATAGCGATGGGTGGGACAAAGATGGGGATATAAATACGCTCACATCACAGACGGTTGAGCCTCTACCGTTTCACGGTATGTCTGCCTACCCCTATCCGAAAACTGAACATTATCCGGATGACGAAGCACATCAGCGGTATCGACTTGAATATAATACACGGCGCGTAACGCATCGGTTACCACCGTTGCCGAGGAAATAAGAACTCTCAAACGGGTGTGTAAAGTTTTTGGTACAGAGGTACAAACTTTTGTTCTCTTTAGTCCCGTAGGGACGATATGTTTATAGAAGCGAGACCAACCCTCTCTTTAGTCCCGTAGGGACGATATGTTGTATCTTATCGTCCGAGTTGATTATGCACATTTCGTTCCTACGGAACTCAATTAAGGTGATGTTAACGTTTTCTATAAACATATCGTCCCTACGGGACTGAATGGCATATTTCAAATAATAAAGTGCATAAAGACAACACTTAAGTGGGAACAATAACACATACCCACAATAACAGTGGTTTATTTTACCAAAACTTTACACACCCCTCTCAAACTTAGTATTACGTTCAACACCACGCAAAGGGACATATAGGCAAACGATAGCAATCACTAAAATTCCTGCCAAAACGGTATAAGAATAGGCGTTACTTTCATATAACCAACCTCGGAGGACGCTGTTAAAACCTGTTTTCACAAATTCTGGATGTGCTGATTTATCATACAACCAGCCGCCGAGGAGTGGTCCTAAGATACGTCCTAAACTCAAAAAAGCGTCCATAATTCCGATAGCTGCCCCCTGTCCGATGTTGGTCTGCTTAGAAATCCACGATGTATTCGTCGGACGGATCAGTTGATTACCGATTCCAGTAATCGTGAGATAGACCGTTAGCGTTACAAAGGAGAACGCGTGGAGAAAAAGTGCCATACCGAGAACGTTAAGCAAAAGACCAACCAAGATTATCCGGCGTTCTCCTATCCAGTTAATCAACCTGCCGAGCAACCCGCCTTGTAGCGGTACGACAATCGCACCCATGACCATAAACATCCATCCCATCTCTTTCTGTCCAAAGCCCCAACCCTCCTTAATGAACAGCGGAAAGGTCGCCTCCAATCCTGCGAAACTGAAGGTAGTGAAAAAAGCGACAAAGAATAGTGGTGTGAGTGAGGATTTCAATGTAGTTTTACGGAACAGTTCGCGTGGGGAGATCCATTCATGTTGATCTCCCACGACATCTTTCTGAAGTGATTCAGGCAGCAGAACAAGCGCAAAAAGAAAAGTTAATAGTGACAACCCACCCGCAACAAAGAACGGCAAATCGTGTCGTCCCATAACACCGCCAATTGCAGGTCCGAGAATGAAACCGAGTCCCATCGCAGCACCCATCAATCCCATGCCTTTGCCGCGTTCCTCTGATGTCGTAACATCTGCAACATAAGCCATTACGCTGGGCAACACTGCTGCTGAAGCAATGCCAGCTGCACTCCGAGCGGCGAAAAGCCATATATACTCCTTTGCCAATCCGAAGGCAACTAAGGCAGCGGCATTCCCAAGCAAGCCGAGCAGAATTGCTGGTTTCCTGCCGTGTTTGTCTGACAGGCGACCCCAAATCGGCGCGAACAACAGTTGCATACCAGAATAGATAGAAAGTAATATCGCAATTTTGGTGGGAGTTGCCCCAATATCTTCTGCGTAATAAGCGAGGTTTGGAATGATGATGCCAAACCCAAGCATCACAAAAAACAGGGTTAAGAACAGTAAGAGAAGTCTCGATTTTTGCATTCGTAAGTTCTAAATACGGATTCTGCACACTTGGAAAAACTGCAAGTTGGCAGTATTTATTATTATAGCAAGGCGTAGGCAGTGTGTCAATATTAAACGGTATTTCAAACCGAAAAGAGGAAATTTTGTCGTGTAAATTCCCTTCTTTTTCTGCTATAATTACGTCTACAAATTAATTGAAATCTAAACCGATTTTTTATCGTAAAATACATAAAAAGCTTAAAAGCAGGAGAACCATGTCTTCCGAATTTGTCCATCTACACAACCACAGCGAATACAGTATGCTTGACGGGGCTTGCCGCATTTCAGATATGATTCAGTGGGCAGTTGAGAATAGCGCGCCCGCTGTTGCGCTCACTGACCACGGCAATATGTTCGGTGCATGGGAGTTTTACACCAAAGCACAAGAGGCGGGTGTAAATCCTATTGTCGGGTGTGAGGTGTATGTTGCTCCCGGTGACCGAAAGAAACGTGGAAAAGACCAAGGCAGCCCCTACCATTTAACACTCCTTGTAGAAAATGCGACTGGCTATCAAAACCTACTTGAATTGGTATCGCTCGGTTACACAGAAGGTTTCTATAGTAAACCGCGCATTGACATGGAAATCTTACGGGAATACCGCGAAGGGATTATCGCACTGACGGGTTGTATCCAAGGGCAGGTGCCACAACTCGTTGCTTCAGACAAACGGGAAGAAGGCATCCAAAACTTCAAAACCTTAATTGACATCATGGGTCCTCGTAACCTCTATGTTGAGGTGCAAAACCATTATATTGACAAGGAGCTTGAAGCGTACCCAATAATGGTTGATTTAGCAAGAGAATTTGATCTCCCTCTTGTTGGCACAAACGATTGCCATTACCTCCACAAATCTGATCACCACATGCACGATGTGCTTCTGTGTATCCAAACAAAGAAAACTGTCAACGAGCAAGATCGGATGCGATTTGATAATCATTTCTATTTTAAAGACGTTGACGAAATGCGGGAAGCGCTTAAGAATTACCCGCCTGAAGCCATCAGCAACACGCTTGAAATTGCTAAAAGGTGCAACCTCAAGCTTGATTACGGCAAGAGCGTGATGCCGAAATATGATGTGCCTGAAGGACATACAAATGAGAGTTACCTAAAAGAACTTTGCTACCAAGGGTTGCGTGAAAAATTAGGTGGTGAACTCTCCTCGGATGTTCTCCAAAGGTTGAATCATGAACTTGACATTATAAATAAAACCGGTTACCCAGGATATTTCCTGATTGTGTGGGACTATGTTAAATATGCTAATGAACAGGGATATCCACTTACCGCTCGTGGTTCCGCTGCCGGTAGCCTTGTCCTGTATGCACTCGATGTAATTACTTTTAATCCGATGGAGTATGGCTGTATCTTTGAGCGTTTTCTGAACCTTGAACGGATTAGCCCACCTGATATTGATATTGACTTCGCAGACCGAGCCCGTGATCACGTTATTGAATACCTTGTTAATAAATATGGGCAAGACTCTGTCGGCAAGGTTGCAACCTTTGCAACCATGGGAGCAAAAGCCGCTATCAAAGATGTTGGACGCACACTTGATGTGCCTCTCGAAAATGTTAATAAACTAACGCAGTTGATTCCAAGTATCCCAGGCATTACACTTGATGATGCCTTGGAACAAGTGCCAGAATTTCAAGCACTTGCAGAACAGCCAGAAAATAAAGAATTAATGGATCTCAGCAAATCTGTAGAAGGCATGAAACGGCACGTCTCTTGTCATGCATCTGCTATCGTTGTTTCGAATGGACCGCTGACAGATTTTGCGCCGCTGTTTAAAGATAAAAATGACCAGGTTGCAACACAGTTTGAAGGCAAAACTGTTGAAAATGTTGGTATCGTCAAATTTGATTTCCTTGGTGTCCGCAGCCTCACTGAGATTCATGACTGCCTCCAAATGGTTAAGGCGAATCATGGCATAGATTTGAAGTTAGAAGATATCCCTTTTGACGATGAAAAGACCTTTTCACTAATTAGTAGAGGACTGATTGCTGCCTTATTCCAACTGGAAACCTCCTCAGGCATGTATAGGGTTGTTACACAACTCAAAGCGGATAACTTTGAGGATTTCGCTGCAATTCCCGCGCTTTATCGTCCAGGTCCATTAGAAAGCGGCATGATGCAACAGTTCATTGACCGAAAAAACGGATTAGAACCGGTGAGTTATCTGCATCCGTCGCTTGAAGATGCGCTCAAAAATACTTACGGCGTATGTGTCTATCAGGAGCAGGTGATGCAGATTGCCCGTGATATGGCAGGCTTTACACTCGGTGAGGCAGATATCCTCCGCGATGCAATGGGAAAAAAGAAATTAGATTTGATCAAATCGCAGCGAGAGAAATTCGTTGAGGGTGCCCTCAAAAATGAGATTCCTAAAAAAGATGCAGAAGAAATATACGACCTCCTTGAACCGTTCAGTGGATACGCCTTCAACAAATCACACTCTGTCGCTTATGCTATGTTAGCTTACCGCATGGCATATCTGAAGACACACTATCCTCACGAATTTATGGCAGCGATGATGACTGGAGAAGCAGGTGACTCATCCAAAATTACGCGTTACCGAGCTGAATGTGTCAAACTTGCTGATTTCCTTGGTGTGGAAATCAATGTGCTTTCCCCGGATGTTAACAGTAGCGATAAGGATTTTGCAGTGGATGGCAATGATATTTGTTTTGGTCTTGTGGCAGTGAAAAACGTCGGGGACAACGCAATAGATGCAATTGTGGATGCACGGAAAGAAGGCGGTTCATTTACATCGCTACAGGATTTCTGTGAACGTGTGGATACAAAAGTGGTCAACAAACGGGCTGTTGAAGGTCTTATTTTAAGTGGTGCTTTTGATAACCTTGAAGGACATCGGGCACAACTCCTCGCTAACTTGGAAAGCATCCTGAAAGCCGCACAAAGCGCACAAGCAGTACGCGAACGCGGACAGATGAACCTCTTTGGAGAGGCAGAGGATATGCCGACAACAGTGGTAACACTCGCGGCAGCAGAGGAATATGACCCTTTGGAACGGCTTAAGCTGGAAAAAGAACAACTCGGTTTTTATGTTTCCGGACACCCACTCCAGCAATACACAGACATCATTGAAAATTATACATCAGCAAGTACCCAAACCCTCGGCGGACATCCGATTGAGTCCACAGTTTCTGTAGCAGGAATGATTACCAGTGTTACAAATCGTACCACCAGGAAAGGAGACTCCATGGCAATACTTGAGTTTGAGGACCTTGAGGGCTCAATAGAGGTCGTTGTTTTTCCAGAGGCATATAAAAAAGCAGGGGATCTCTTTGAAGGAAGGATAGTTTGGATTGAAGGAACAGTTAGAGTTAATCATAACGGTAGCAAAAATCGGAATTCTGATGACGAAACTGAAGTGGAAGAACGTCAGATACAAGCAGACACAATTTTAGATATAGAAACTGTTGCTGAGCAACAGACATCTGCCGTTGAAGTGACAATCGCGGAATCCGATCTTGATAACCTTGAAAAACTAAAATCCCTCAAAGAGATTGCACTTGCCAATAAGGGAGAGTTACATCTAATTTTGCGTCTTATGAGTCCACGTTTTGGTGAAGTCATCACGCGATGTGGTTCCAATTATAAGATTACAGATAAGGAAGATGTTTTCAAACAGGTGGAAAATCTATTTGGAGAGAATTGCATCAAACGGAGCAATCGAACAAAGCCTAAAAATGGAAATCGCTCTACTCGAAACAGTTATGTTTAAAAACGATCTTTAACTCAGATAGGTGTTCTCACAGAAATATATTTCATCAGATTGTTAGTTTTCATAACGCAATATTTAGCCCCAGCGGGGCGAAATGTATATAGAAAAGCGTTCTTCCATTTTTTATAGCCCCAGCGGGGCGACAGGTATATAGAAGGGTATGGATTTTCAGTCCTTTTAAAAGTATTTATACACCCAATTGGCGGGAGGAAATTCACACTTATGCAGTATCGCACACTCGGCAAAACCGGACTTAGTGTTTCAGAAATCGGCTACGGCGGCGGTAGAGTTCGTCCAGAGCATGACGAAAAGTCGCTTGTCAATATGATCCATTATGCTATAGACTGTGGACTCAACTTCATAGACACCGCGCCTAACTATGGAGGTGGATATAGCGAAACAGTTATCGGCAAAGCGATCACAGATCGTCGGGACGCATGCATCGTTGCAACCAAAACGGAGGCGTATGATCCAGATGGTATCGCAGCGGATGTGGAAGGTAGCTTACAACGACTCCGCACTGACTATATTGACGTTCTCCAATTCCATGGCGGTTGGTTTTATGCGAAAGAGACAGAACAGATTCTGAACGGTGGCGGATTAGAAAAATACCTCAAATTGAAGAAAGAAGGAAAGGTGCGGTTTATCGGTTTTTCTGCGAACGGTCCGTCGGGTGGGACGGAACAACTGATTGCCGCAGGTCAGTTTGATATGATGCAAATCCACTACAACTTGATGTATCAGAGTACGTGTGATACATTCGGCAGGCGCGGTGTTATCCCCGATGCTGTCGAACAAGATATGGGTATTGTGTTAATGCGTTCTACGACAAGCAACGTCTTTCAAAATCTTATGAAGCATTGCTTTCCTAATGAGATGGCGGCGGTTAATGTAGATAGTTTTCTACTCAACTATTCGCTTTCAAATCCGATGGTAAACGTTGCACTGATGAGTTTGCAAAGTACCGACGATGTGAATTGGACAAATGCTGTGTCGGATGATGTTGAGGCACGACTGGATCTGCGAGCGATTCATGGAAGGTAAGTGGCACTTCCTTTATCGTTTTTGAACGTGGGTTTAAATGGACTTTGAAATTATTGGAGAAATTACGCAAATTGAAACAATTGCCCGCGGCAGAGGTGTAAAAAATCGCACGAGATTGCAACGGCAGTATGGTCAAGGCAGATGGCGTAAGTTAAAAGGAAAAGCATACGTTCGTCTAATTGATGGTTCAATCCGTTACGCTGAAATACACTGGTACCAAGCGCAAGAAATTGGGAAAAGAGAATTCAAACTTAAACTTCCATTCCTTGATTAGCAATGCAAACAAAAGAAAATCAAATACCGCAATTTGGGTTGTGTCTTAATAATGAAGGATATCCTGCTTCTCTTGAAACTGGAAAACTTTATCGTGTGGTCCCTGATGATAAAATGAAAACTCAGGGATATCTGCGAATTATAGATGAAAGTGGAGAGGAGTACGCCTATGATGCAAACCGTTTCTATCTAATTCACCTGCCTACTGCGGTTGAAGAAGCATTACTTGCTGCATCACAAGCATAAGCACTATTTCCTTTATTTTTTAGGACCCTACGGTTTTCGCGGCGGTCTCTCATCAACTGAAGCCTTTTCCTTGCTTACCACCTCTACAAGACGATATTCATAACGCCCCACATCCTGAATCCCTTCAGGTCTCTCGTGAAGACTGACTTTTAGCGTGTAGATATATCCCTCCTCATAATCAAACCCTTTTATTCCTTCATAGAAGAAGTGCCACTGCTCTTCTTCCTCGTTGAATTCAAGATAACATTCCTGCTCAAAAGCACCGACACAGGTTGTTTTGTAGGGACCGATTATCAGGATCTCAGTATTCGCGGTGCACCGTGAAATCCATGATCCCTTGCATGGGCTTTTGAACTCCGAGTCTGGTCCACACCCGATGGTAAAGGATAAGAGGATTAATGTAGTTGGTAGTATCAGTTTTATTGGAGATTGCATGTTTTTAACTGAAGCATTTAAGTAAACGGAATAAGTCGTTTTGGACTTGAGAAAAGTTGGAATAAGTGCGCTAAACCCTTGTCCAGAAAGGGTTTTCATAGTATAATATCAGTAAGAAAATAGGGGGTATCAACCCCTATTTGAAACGCAAAAAAGCGAGTCGCTTTTCTGGTTCACACTTATCTGATATTGTATCAGAAACTATCAGAAAAAAGCAACTCCAAAAAACAGGAGGCAGGGTTATTTAGTTTTCAGTTTTTCTACGCATTTTATTGCAAACGTTAATATTTTATAGTCGCATTGTAGGTCGGGTAGAGCGAAGCAAAACCCGCAGCATGCCACACGCGCATGCTGCGTTGATTTGGACAATCTTAGTGTGGTAGTGCGATCATGTCGGGTTTCGCTTCGCTCTACCCATAAATCAACGGTATGAATGCCATTAGGCATTCATACCGTTGATTTATGGGGATTCGGATGCAATAACCTATTCATATTTGAAAAATCCTTATTGTAAGATATATAATAATTGACACATTATAGTGGACTATAGAAATAATTCTATATTTCCTCTGTAGGAGCGATCTCCGAATCGCGACGAAACCACTAATAGTCGGGAATCGCAGTTCCCTCCTACAGTTCAGATGTAAAGTTAATTGTAGAATCCACTATATAATAGCAAATCCCCATACCTACCGCTCACATGCCTCGCAATATTTATCTTAATGCTTAATACTAACGTGAGTTTGATAAATAGTTAGGACTTCCACATTTCCTCTTAAAGTCCCCTTATCAGGGGACTTAGAGGGTTAAAAACACCAAATAACGATTTTTTAAGCAAATATGCCCGTTCTCTGTTCAATTTGCGCTTGTCCTGTTAATTATCAAACTCACGTTAATACTACACTGCACAATAACGCAAAAAAATAGCCGTTTATGTCGGAATTCTCCCCAAATTTACGTGAATATTAACGAGGGCAGTGATTATATTCTCTGAGGGAGGAGATGAATGATAACGTCCTAAATCGGCAATTTTTGGAAACAGGCAGCGAAGAAGCACTGAATCCGCTTATGCAAAAGCATTATAAGGCGATACGCGCTCACGTTTTCAGATTCGTAAAGAATGACCAAGATGCCGATGAAATCACGAATCAAACCTTTCTCAAAGCCTTCAACAAGAGGGAAACGATTAAGTATCCTGATAAACTTGTCGGATGGTTATATACCACAGCGAAACATCTGGCAATAGACTACATAAGAGCCAGAGAACAAGAAGTTGATCAGATGTCTGAATTCGTCTCTCTTGATAATGTGGATGATGAAAGAGAAGCTGCAGAAGCATCAATGCTTGCAGCACAGCAGGCACAACAGACTGAGACAGAACGTTATCTGTTGATACGTCTCCTGAGACTTCTACCAGAAAAGGACCTTGAGGTTGTTGAACACTACTTAGATGACCTAAAGCCGAAGCAGATTGCTGAAGCGATAGGTTCCACTGCTGAAGCTGTTCAGAAAAGATGGGAACGGATGCGTGAATGGTTAAGCCCAATCGCCTACGATTTAGATAAACTGATTGATAACCTTCCATCTCAAGAACAGAAGATTATGGAAAGGTATTTAGACAATCAACCTCTCGAAGAGATTAGCAAAAAATTAGGTATCTCCCGACTGATGTTGAAGTGTGCGTGAAACGTGTGATAAAGCGGTGGAAGAAAACCGTAACGCAAAACGCCACGACAAAAGTTAAACGGGAGAATAATTGATTTATTTTATTTGATAAATTGTGGGAGAAATGGCACAATTTGCAAAACACTGTTCGCAATAAGTGTAAATGGAAGCACGATTCGGATAGCGTTTACAAATCGCATTTTCTCCTTCTACTAACACTGACTTCCTAATGGAAGTTTCAAAAGGAGTAAAAGAAATGAAAAGAAGAATCATCATGAAAAACAAGACTTTTTTGATGAAACTTTTCGGGGGCATAAGTCTTCTCTCATTTTTGCTTATTTTCGCTCTAACATTGCAGGTCAATGTAGAAACTGTGGAAGCGAGTGATAATATGGTGTTTTGGTATCCCTACACCAAGTACTACACTTGTGGAACACCTGGAACGAATTCTTATGGTGTGGTTTATACAGAGTCTGGCAGAGATAGAAAAGGATACGAGGATCAAAATCATCCACCATATTACTGGCTTAACATCAATATTCCGGGGAGACGCTCTGGAATTAGGGTAAGGGTGCACACAGAACACCCAGTTACGTTCTTTACATATCCAGCAACTACCGAATATGTTAGTCTTGGTCGCTTTCACTGGCGATGCCGTTAGCCAACAAATTGCAGTATTTATTAACCCTCGCAGCGTTAGATCATCTACGCTGCGAGGTGTAATGGAGTGTAGAAAGATGTCTTTGAAAAAGTATTTGCTTGCCAGCATTATCGTTCTCGCCGTTTTAGCCACAGGATCACTTGTTTGGTTGTATGATAGAACACCCTCCGAACCCGAAGTCCGCTACAATACGACACAACCAACCCCTCGTAAAAAATCTGCGTTTGTAAAAAAATCTAAAAACCACACTCATGATCACAGTCATGATACTGTCCAACACACGCCCGCACCAAAAGTAGCTCCAAGTAACAATTATGACTGGCGCGACGACAAACCGCTTGATTCTTTGCTCTCTAAGACAGATCCGTGGAGAAAGAAAGAAAATGTAAAGAACACTACTGAGAGTGCTAATGGAGAAGTTTACCCTCCCAAAAATTGGGACTTAACAGAAGACCTTGAGCTCCGTGCTAAATATCTGTATGACATACTCCTTAAACAGTTTGGTGACAAACCTGAAGTTCACACGATTGGCAAATATGAACACAGAGCAGCTAAGGGTATAGTTCCAACACTCGATGAATATATTATCTATCTTGAAGCACACCTGTCCCTTTGGCCGAATAAGACAACACGAGAAACACTGGAAGAAGTGCTAAAAATGAAGGACGAAGGTAAGAATATCATTTTTGTAGGGTGGGACGAATGAAAAGAATCATAACCTTACTTACATGCGTCTTCTGTCTGTCTGTTTTTTGGTCTTGTGGTGACACTGAAGATTCAGGTGCCATTATCTCTATAGGTGAACCTAAGAGTTCATGGGATAATACATGGAATAATACATGGAATAATACATGGAATAATACATGGGATAACTTGTCAGATGAATATGTATTGGAACTTATAAAACTTGAGCTACCGGTAGATTGGGTTTTGACAGAAAACCCCAAACTACTCGCTAAATACCGCCACGCGCAACTGCTTCAACAGTTTGGGGATATCCCACAAGTTCGCACTATTATTGAATTTGAATTGAATACTGCAGATGGATATGTTTCTAACGATCTGCATAAACACATAGCGTATCTTGAAGCACATCTGTTCCTTTGGCCGAGTGAAACGACATGGCGAACACTGGAAGAGACACGCAAAGAACAAGAGACACTTGGTAAGGAAAATATAGATATTAATAACTTGATAGAAGGTGATCCCAAGTTATACATCAGAAACCTACGTCAAAGGCTTCTCATACAGTTTGGGGATATCCCTGCGGTTGATACCTATACAAGTGTATTACTTAAAAGGTTGTTGAATGAACCTGTAACGAATGAAGAACATCTTGCTTTTTTAGAAGCAAAATTCCATCTTTGGCCAAATGAAAGAAATCAGAAAGATGTAGAGAATTTCCGAAAATGGCTAGCACGAGTGGAGTGAGTGAATATTTGGAAATCAATTAGATATTACGATACGGATTGACATCCCTTTTCTCAAAAAAACTTGTGTATAACTTAAATGTTGTTTTATGGTTATTGCGTTTATCTTTACAAACACCACTCCATCTTGTATGAGCAGTTTTTAACTTCAACTGTATGTATATCAGTTTATTTCCGACTTGTTGCCAAAGCAATCGCATTTCCATCAGTGATAACGGTATACCGAAACCAACACCGCCTCCCATCTGTCTTCAGCACAATCGCACCGAGTTGATCCGTTCGTAACTGCACACAATTTCTCTCCCGATACCGTGCAACCACATCCACATGCGGAAATTGAAACCGATTCCCTTTACCAAGCGAAAAAACAGCATAACGCGGCTGAACAGCATCTAAAAACTGCGCGCTGCTTGAGGTGCGGCTGCCGTGATGCGGCACCTTTATAATTTCTGACCTCAAATCTTGCCGAGATGCTATTAAATGAGTTTCAGCCTTAGACTCAATATCACCAGTGAATAAGATGTCTACTTCTCCATAGCTGAGTTTTACCACAAGCGAATCATCGTTTTTATCCCTGTCCATTAAATCAGTGGACGCAGCATCAATCGGGTGCAATAGATTAAGCGTAGCAGTAGACGTCAATTCAACATTCCCTTTATATGGAAAAGAATAGGAAATGCCCTGCGCTTTAGCAATACTGCGTAATCGTTGATGGGTTTGTGACTCAAGTTGCATATCCGGTATGCCGATAATCCACTTAATATTATAGTTCTGTAAAATATGTGCAAGTCCACCACCATGATCAATGTCAGGATGCGTAAGCATCACCAAATCAAGTTTCCGAATGCCATGTGCATCAAGGTAAGGTTCAATAATACGTTCACCTACGTCATATTCAACCTCTCTTTCTCGTTTTTCATCGTAATAGGAACGTTGAATGCCACCATCAATCAACATCGTTTTCCCATCAGGAAATCTGATAATCGCTGCGTCTCCTTGCCCAACATCAAGCGTAATCACTTCAAGCATACGACCTTTTTCATGCAATGCACTGTCCCAAACCCAGATTGCTATAACCGATAAACCAATTAAGCTCGCAATCCGCCTCTGCTTATGAACATACCGCCAATGTGTAATGCCTATACATACTGCTACATAGACAACAATAAGACCTAACGTTGGCTGTGCTAATTTAATAATGCCCCATTCCTGTCCAAAAACTCCGATGAGTTTTAGAAAAATGAAGATGATAGCATGATTAACCAATGCCAGCAGTTTAGCAAGCGGTAGCCAGATAAACCCTACACAGACCGATACTATACCCACGCCAACAACCAACGATACCAGTCCAACTGCAAACGGACCAACAATGATACCGAGTGGATATGCCCTATAAAAATGAAAAGCAATGAGCGGTCCAGTGCCAAGCTGCGCAGCGAATGTCACGAGATAGGATAACACCAACCATTTTACCGCTGTGTTCTTAATTTTTTGAAGATTACTAACATCGTCAGATTCAGCGGACTCCCACAACTTCCGAAAAGGTTTCTCCATTTTCGGAACTAAATAGACAATGGAAGCTACCGCAACAAACGAAAGTTGGAAACCGACATCCCACAACTGCATCGGATTTAACAGAAGCAATGCCAAAGCAGCAACTGCAAGCAGATTGAAAAGGTCTGCCTCACGATCAATAATTATTGCAAATAAAAATAGGATTGCCATAAGTGAAGCACGAAAGACAGATGGGCGGAAACCAACTAAACACGCGTAAATGAGAACCGCTAAAATCGTCAGAAGAGAAAGCATCTTCTTAGGAATTCTAAATGTGGATAAAGCGATGTAACAAAACATTGCAACGAGTCCGACATGCAACCCCGACACCGCCAGCACATGAAAAGTACCACTGTTGCGAAAAGTGTCTAAAGTCTCTGATGGCACATCGCTCCGTTTTCCAAGCAGAATTGCTTTTAGCAATTTCGCATGCAACGCATTTGTTGGAAGGGTTTCTAACCCCGAATATGCGTTATCAATAATCTGCTCAGTTCGCACGCGCAGTGCCTCTATCCAGCGCAATGGTGGAAATCCTGACTGTTCGCCTATGTCAAGCAATCCTTGATGATAGATGATTCCAGAGACATTCTGCCGTGCAAGATAGGCGCGATAGTCAAAACCACCTGGATTCCTCTGTGTATCAGGTTGACGCAGCACACCTGTTAAAGTTAGATGTTTACCGTAACGTAACGGTATCAATTCCTGAAACCTTATCAAGAACTTTGCAGGCACTGCCCGCGATGGGTCAGATAACAGTTGAACCTTTCCAACAGCATAGCATGCTTCCCAAGTTTCACCGCGCTCCGGTTGATATACAGTTTTACCTGTAAAACTAATTGGTTGGTCATAAAAATCGGCAGGTATTGATGGGACATTAGCAATTTCCAATCTCAGCATTCCACATGCAAAAATTGCGATATGGAGCAACACGTAACATAGATATTTTGACTGATTTCTTGTCAAAATGCTACCGATAAGACATATCAACACAGATAACCATAGCCAAAGAATCGGAATTGATGTCCATTCACCTATGAAAATACCAAGCAGAAAAGGGATAAGGAAATAGAGTGCGGGTCGTAGTTTAGATGTCATTTCTGTTTGTGAAGAATTTTAGGTTGGATATATCCTCCATTATATTGAGTGCTATGAAAATTTTCAAGGGTTATGTCCAGCAGAAAATTCGCTTTGATAGAACTACTTTTCATGGTAATATAGAGATGAAGCAAAAATATGTTAAAAGAACAATGACAATTTCTTGGTAACAAACCCCACAAGATGTGCTTCAAAATATATAGAAGAGAACTTGGTTATGAAAACATCTTTGACTGTATTTACCCTTTTAACCGTTTTGACCTTAAACACCTCCGCACGCGTATTTTTTCACTCTACTCCATTTGAGGGACATACAGGTAAGGTTGATAGCGTAGCATTCAGTCCCGATGGGAAAATGATCGCAAGTGGTAGTTGGGACAAAACCGTACGTCTATGGGATGTGGCTGCTCGTGAAGAGATCAACTCACTCACTGGACATACAAGTCCGGTTTATTCCGTAGCATTCAGTCCCGATGGGAAAATGCTCGCAAGCGGAAGTTATGACCGCACCATCAGGTTGTGGGATTTAGACACACACAAAAACATCGCTATTCTTACAGGACATAAGGATGCTGTCTCTTCCTTAGCATTCAGTCCTGATGGGAAAATGATCGCAAGCGGAAGTTACGACAAGACTATTCGATTGTGGGATGTTGATACAGAAACCAGCATCAAAACGCTCACTGAGCATAAGGGTAGGGTTACATCTGTAGCGTTCAGTTTTGACGGTAAAATACTTGCGAGTGGCAGTTGGGACAATACTTTTCGTCTATGGGATGTTGATACACACACAAACACCTATACTTTTACCGAGGCGACAGGTGATGTTATGAGCGTAGTGTTTAGTCCCGATGGAAAAACGCTGGCAACAGGAAGCGAAAAAGGTGCCATCCGTTTATGGGATGTGGAAACTACTGAGAATATCAAAACATTCGGAGAGCGTGACCATAGCTACCTATGGAACATGTGCTTAGCGTTCAGTCCCGATGGAAAAACAATCGCAGCGGGGATTTATAGAGGTAGCATCCGTATATGGGATATTACCACTGAAAGGAAGATCGGTGTCATCGCTGACCGAGACAAGAAGATGGGTACAGTCGATAGCATCGCGTTCAGTCCCGATGGAAAAACAATCGCAACTGGTAGTTGGGACCCCACCGTTCGCCTATGGAATATCACTAAAAGTTTTAAAATTACGCCCTATCCCATAGTATCTCCCGCTATTGGCGAACAGTTTACTATCAACGTTGAAGCCGATACGAGTCCAAAATCATGGTTTGATAACTTTATCTTAAGTTTTGATGAAAGTGCTTTGCGTTTTGTTGAAGTTAAAAAAGGGGATTTAGTATATTCTTCAGCTACTATTGAGTGGGAATTTTACGCAACGAGAGATCAAGATCGAGTAAGGTTTAAATCACGTTTTACAGGAGGTAAAGGTATATTGGCAAAAGTCACCTTTGAGGTGGTTGATGTCAAAGAGTCCTTTATTGAGTTTTACGACGTCGGTTTCGTTTCTCCCTTCTTTACCTATAATGGAAAGGTTGTCCCACCAGAATTACCCTCTTCTGCAGTTGTTAGCATTAATCCTTCCACGGTGCTTTCCCCCGCGATCGGTGAACAACTTATTTTTAACATTGACATCGTTGATGGTCAAAATGTTGAAAGGTCTGAATTAACGCTTGATTTTGACCAGTCCGCACTCAAACATATATCAAGCAGTGAGAGCAGCTATTTTGATGATGGTGTTGGCAACGGTAACGGAACCCTTGAAACAGTAGCATTCGAAGTGCTTGATGTTAAAACTTCAACTGTAGGAATTTCTGGCTTTTTAGTTGCTCCAAATGGATTCCGTTATATCCCGACCTTTGAAAATGCAGAGATAATCGAACCGCCTTTAGGTGATGTGAACAGAGATGGGGTCGTCAGCATTTTGGATTTGGTTCAGGTCGCTTCAAGTTTAGGACAACAAGTGTCATCAGGTGGAAACCCAGCGGATGTTAATGAAGACGGTGTTATCAATATTATAGATCTTGTTACAGTTGCAGGTGCAATTAATGACGCAGCTGCCGCACCAACAGCGTGGAATATCAACCTAAAAAATGTCTTTACAAGCGACCAAGTACAAAGGTGGTTATCACAAGCACAACAATCAAATATGACGGATGTAATATCGCAAAGAGGCATTCGCTTTTTAGAAAATCTCTTAGCATCGTTAACTCCGAAAAAGACAGCACTCTTACCAAATTACCCAAATCCATTTAATCCGGAAACATGGATACCTTATCAATTAGCAGAATCTGCAGATGTCAACATTTCTATTTATACAACTGATGGTGCAGTCGTGCGAACTTTAGCGTTAGGACATCAAACTGTAGGCATCTATCACGATAAAACCCGCGCGGCGTATTGGGATGGTAAAAACGAAACTGGTGATGCTGTTGCAAGCGGTGTGTATTTCTACACTTTAACAGCAGGAAAGTTCAAATCAACGCGAAAGATGTTAATTCTGAAATAAGTTTTGGTGTATAATCAAATGGATTTAACACTACAACCTATCTCATAAATAGTTGTAGTTCCTTGAAAGCCCGATTTCAAAATCCTGTAGGAGCGATCTCCGAATCGCGACCCGTTTATAGTCGGGAATCGGAGTTCCCTCCTACAAAGAGAATCAACTGATAATGAACCAACAAATCCTATTTATGAGATACACTCTATAGATAGTAGCACACTTAATATTTTAGTTAGATACCATATCCGAAAATTCTATTCTCAATCGCTTAAGGGAACAAAGGAGTATAACATGGAATTCGTCCAGTTGACAAAGGAACAACGTGAGGAATTTGAAGAAAACGGATTTTTCATCATGCGGTCAGTGCTTGACGACGAAATGATAGCTCGGTTAACTGAAGCAGGTGACCGTATTGTGGATTCACTTGAAACAGACGTACAGTACGTACACAAACGAGACGGATTGGTGCAAGAACCCGCATTTGCAGAACTCACATCACAGACAAAAGCAATTCCATTGGTGATTCAACTACTTGGGACAAATATACATATTACTAACACAGCGCTCCTCTACAAACGCCCGCAGCCACACGAGATGCCTGAAGATCGCGGCTGGCATCGTGATGTCGGTTTACATTTAGATCTCGGACACAAAAATTGCCCACGCGTTGGGTTGAAGGTCGCTTATTGCCTAACAGATCTCACCGTCCCGAATTCCGGTGCTACGTGGTTTATACCAAAAAGCCACAAGTTGCGAGAACCTTTGGGCATTCCTGAAGGTGAAATTGATCCAATCGAACCCTACGCTGAACCACTCCTACGGGCAGGGGATGCATATTTCTTTGAAAATCGCACCTACCACAGCACTGGTCTCAACTTTACTGATAAAACTGCTAAAATTGTTATTTACGGATACCACTACGCTTGGCTCAAGCCAGAGGGATACCTTTTACATTATAATGACAAACAGCAGCCTGACGAAGATGTTCTGAAAAACGTTGATGACCTTGGCAAGCAATTTCTCGGTGGTGGTGGTGGCGCAGCAGCACAATGGGCAACAGAACACAATCTGAAGTTAGAACAAGCACCGCAAGTCGTCACAATTTCTGGTGAATCATAAAATAAATAGAGCGTATCTCATAAATAGGATTTATTGGTTCGTTATGAGTTGATTCTCTTTGTAGGAGGGAACTCCGATTCCCGACTATCAGTGAGTTTCGTCGCGATTCGGAGATCGCTCCTACAAGATTTTGAAATCGGGTTTTCAAAGCCCGCCAACTATTTATGAGATAGGTTGTAGACACTTCCATCCCGCGGTAGGTGCAGTTTGCCACCTATGCCGATAAAAAAGAAAAGGCAGATACCCAATAAAGGACACCTACCTAAAAAGGCCTGTCTCTGTTTTCACGGCTTTATTGCTTTATCTCTCCCCACGTTACTTTTTTTTTATCTTTTGGGGATACAGACAGCACATCATCGTCTATCCAATCCATCGCATAATCATTGCCAGGTGTATTTGTCAAGTTCACGATTTCGCCTGTAACGAGGTGATAGCGGTAGATTTCATACTTATCGGGAGTGCCATTGAACCCTTTTGCTGAAATCAAGAGGTGTTTGCTGCCCATAAAGCACGCACCATGGACATCCCAGTTGTCAGGCGTATCAACAACCTGCCGTTTGTCCGTCTTGATATTGTGAATCACAACTTGACCGCCACCCCCCGGCCCAAAATTATCCTCATCATACACAACAGATTGGCTATCAGGAGACCAGCGCGGCCCATAACGAAAATGAAACATATCCGCCTTAACAAGTTCGCGTTGCCCGCTGCCGTCGGCACGCATCACAAAGATTGTGGGGAACCCTCTGATGAGCGCATCATCCCGATACGCAATGTATCTACCATCAGGCGACCAGGACACGGACGTTTTCAAACTCTCTCTGCGCGTCAGGCGCCGCATCTTTTTAGTGGTTAAATCCATCGTGTAGATCTCTTTCCCGGATGTTCCCGGTTTGGTCGCTCTGGCGCTTGTGAAGGCGATGCGATGCCCATCGGGAGACCAGGAAGGTGCCCCCTCGAAAAGACGACCCCCATTAAGATCATCCTCGTGGTCATCGGTGAGCCTGTGTAGATTGCTGCCATCGCTATTGATGATGAAGACGGCAAACTGTTGCGGTTGCCTTCGTTCCACTGGCAGACTTTTAAGAAAAGCGATCTGCTTACCGTCAGGAGACCAAACAGGCCACAATGCACTATAGTCTGTTATCTGTTGTACATTGCGCCCGTCATCGTCCATCACATACAGACGCTCACCTCCAGTAGCAGCGCGTTTGGATTTGAATACGATTTTTGTGTGTGCCAGCGTGGGTAGCAAACAGAGCAGGCAGCAGAGGATAAGACGTAATAAGAGCATTGTTCACCTCCATTTGTTGTTTTGTCGGGCAGGCACAGAGACCCGCCCGACAAGTGATGATGAGATACATTCTATTTATCGTGAACATAGACTTTATAGGATTCCCAGTTGACAGTGTTATCCGACAAATAATAGTATGCGGTAATTTCGTAGTAAGCGGCTTCCTCACCGGGGCCGCCGACATCATCTGGGAATGAGTAGGTCATGGTCGCGCGTTTTTCTGCGCCATCGCCCCAATCGGTTTCAACATGTGTGCCGAGAGAACTGGTATCTCCAGGGGCTTTGACATACCAGTAGACCGAACTATACGGGGTGTCTGTAATCACCAACGATTGCCAGTCACGTTCACTGTTCAGATTACAGGTGCAATCGTCTGAGAAGGTTTCACCATCCGTTGTCGGTCCGATACCGCTGATCTCATCTTCATCCGTTTCGGGATTGTGTGTAAAATCAATTTTAAGGGTCGGGTTGTTGACCGCCCAGGTCTCTGTTGTTCTGCCAATCGTCGCATTCAACGTTATAGCCGCAGACATCGTGTACTCTCTGTCTGCTACGGGTTTACCTCCATCTCTACCGCCACTTAAACAGTCCATATAGGAGCTGGTGCTTTTAGAAAAACTGTCGTAGACATCACCAATATACGAGTCTTCGTCATTTTTCTTTAAATTACCAGATACATTCTCCTTCGAATCAGGGGAAAAAGTAAAATAGGTGCCGTCTCCTTTCGGTTCCAAGATTTCCAGGCGTAACTCGCCATTATAGAATAACTTTTTGCTGGTGTGATAGTTATAAACAAAAAAACTACCACTCAAATACGCAACGCCAGCACCTGACGAATCATAAGAGAGGCTATCTATAGAGACGGATACAGAAGCATCTATGTCTTCTGCGGCATGATTATCTGTCGCTAACTGCGCAAAAACGGTAGGCGTAAGCAATAGGGAACATATCATCGCTACTGCGATGCCGATTGATCTTAATCTTATCATTTGTATTTCTCCTAAATATGAGTTGATATACTATACAGAGCATATCGTAAAGTTGGTCGGGTTCCCTATTCTTGTTCGGTAGACCTTCCACCGGCTTAATAAGAAGCGGGGCACCCTGGCGTCTAAACCATAAACTCCTCAGCAAAATGTTGAGAAAGGGTACCCATTCTGAAGTTTATGTTTTAGACGTTATTTACATTATACAATGAATTGCAAAGAAAGTCAAATATAAAATTGGGAAAATGAAAATTAATGGTAAATTGAGTAATTAACGAATTATGCCAAATAACTAATTATAATATATTTATTCACATTAAATGGTTTTTTGCCAGTGGATTTGAAAAGATGATTTGTTCTTTAGTCCCGCTGAATGCCATAAAGGCATTCATAGCGTTGATTTGGTAGGGACGATATGTTTATAGAAAACGAGTACCCCTCCAGTTCTTTAGTCCCGTAGGGACGATATGTTAAGTCTTCTATGCCGTTCCTACGGAACTCAAGAGGAGCGGTCCATCAAATTTCTATAAACATAGCGTCCCTACGGGACTAAAGATACGGACAAGATGGCAACACACAAAATTAACGTCATAGCAAAAAACCATCAAAAATATTGAAAACTGAATAACCCTGCCCTCGGCTTAGATTTTTTAGTTGTATTTTCCTATATATGATACAATATGGTGAATTATGAAAGTAAAAGACATTTCGACGGCAACCGCATAGGGACCCATTTTTGTAGACGCGGTTTTCCAATGTGCTGGGCACAATGCCCAAATTGTAAAATTTTCTATATGAAAGGAACAAATATGAAAAAAATTAAAGTCGGGATTGTTGGCTGTGGTGGCATCGCAGGTGGAAAACATCTTCCCGGACATAACAGCGTTAAAGACGTATCAATTATCGCTGCGTGCGATATTGACAAAGCGCGCGCGAAAGCATTTGCAAAAAACCATGACATTCCGAACGTCTTCACTGATTATGAAAAGTTAGTAGAGATGGATGAACTGGATGCGGTGAGTGTTTGCACTCCCAACAACTTTCATGCCGGACCGACTATTGCCGCATTGAATGCAGGAAAACACGTTATTTGTGAAAAACCGATCGCCGCCAATGCAATAGATGGACAAGCGATGGTTGACGCACAAAAAGCAAGTGGCAAAATTTTACAGATCGGATTACAATCCCGATTCGGTGCTGGTGCGCGGACACTACATAAACTTCACGAAGATGGATTTTTTGGCGATATCTACTATGCCCGCGCTATGGCAATGCGGCGACGCGGTGTGCCAGCATCACCTTCATTTCTTAGCAAAGCCATCGCTGGTGGTGGTCCACTCATTGACATAGGCGTGCATATCCTTGATGTGTTGCTCTGGATGATCGGTTGTCCCAAACCTGTTGAAGCATTCGGAATGACAGCGAAGAAATTTGGAGATAGGGATGATGTCATCAATCCATGGGGAAAATGGAATCCTGAAGATTTTGAAGTAGAAGACTTCGCTATGGGGACAATCAAGTTTGAGGGTGAATTGACGGTGACTTTAGAAACCGCTTGGGCATCACATGTTCAGAATATTGGTGGTACTTTCTTTATGGGTGATTTAGCGGGTGCTACTTATGAACCGCTTCAGATATACCTTGATAAAAAGGATGAAATGGTTAATTACGAACCCGAACTTCTTTCTGGTTTACCCGGTGAATTTGAATCTTTCCATACGGCTATCCGAAAGGATTTACCTTCACCTGTGCCAGCAGAAGAAGTATTGAAGGTTGCGAAAATCTTTGACGCGCTTTACGAATCCGCTCGTATAGGTCGTTCTGTACCAATCCTATAATATTCTATTGGGACGGATATTCAAATCTGTCCCAAATTTACTCCTTTTCATAGCTTGCACGCACGACCGTTTTAATTCCACCGCGGATATTAAAATCACCTACAACCTCTGCTTCTCGTGGTTGACACGCCTTAACAAAATCCTCAAGCACTTTATTTACAACGTGTTCATGAAAAATACCTACATCCCTAAAAAACACGAAGTATTCCTTCAATGACTTCAATTCAATACAATGCTGGTTTGGAACATAGGTGATGCAAATTGTAGCATAATCTGGCAATCCTGTTTTGGGACAAATAGCCGAAAATTCTAAGTTGGTAATCTCAATTGTATAGTTCCGGTGGCTATACTGATTTTTCCATGTCTCAATTGACGGAGTTTCCAATCCACGGATATGAGTTTGTAAATCGTCGTAACTTGAGTGATTGCTCATTTCCACACCTTTCCGGGTTTGGCGCATACCTACAAAACACTTTCTTACCAATCCTCAACCAATTGCACCAACAACCGAACACCGTAGCCGGATGCCCCCTCTGGGATATAGGTTGAGTTTTTCATTCCCCAAGCGGTACCTGCAATATCAAGGTGAACCCATGGGTATCCTTCAGCAAATTTCTTCAAAAACGCTGCACCAGCAAGCGTTCCAGCAGTGCCATCTCCAATATTCTGTACATCGGCAACTTTGCTTTTAACGCCTTCGTCATAATCATCCCAAAGCGGTAATTCCCAGACCCGCTCGTGTGTTTTATCAGCAGCTTGCTTCACCTTTTCCATTAAAGCGTCATCGGTCCCCATTGCCCCCGCAGCAATATGTCCAAGGCATGTAATCACAGCACCCGTGAGCGTGGCTAAATCTATGACACCTTTGGGTTCATACTGTGCAGTCCATCCGAGTGCATCAGCCAAGATTAATCTCCCCTCAGCATCGGTATTGAGAATCTCAATTGTTTTTCCGCCGTAAGATGTAACAACGTCTCCCGGTTTAATTGCGGTTGAACCCGGCATGTTTTCTGTTGTGGCAATAATACCGATAACGCGTACGGCGGGTTTTAGGTGTCCGATTACCTGCATCGCACCTAAAACGGCTGCAGCACCCGACATGTCATGTTTCATTTCGTGCATGCCACTGCCGGACTTGAGCGAAATCCCACCAGTATCAAAAGTTATACCTTTTCCAACAAGTGCAACGGTATCGTGCTCTTCACCTTCAGGCGTGTATTCCAAAATGATAAATTTGGGTTCTTCAACACTGCCTTGTGCAACGGCTAAAAGTGTGCGGAAACCTTTTTCTTCAAGCGTTGGCTTGTCAAAAACTGTGCAGTTGAGTCCAGCTGTTTCTGCCACCTCCTCAGCCTTTTCAGCGAGTTGTGTCGGTGTAAGGTGGTTCCCGGGTTGATTGCTGAGGTCACGAGCAAGGATAGTGCCGTTAGCGATTGTTTCTCCTCGTTCAACGATTCGTTCTAAGGACGATTTCTCTACTTCACTGCCTACAAGAAGGGTCATAGATTCCAGTGTTTTTTCTTCGTCTTCATTATCGTCTTTTTGTGTTTTGTGCTGTTTGAATTCGTAGAGTGAGAGAAGACTTGCCTCAACGGCTGCCTGTGCCCAATCGTCTTGGGTTTCAGGTGGGATTGGAACGGTGATAGATTTTAGTCCTATATCGCGTGCCTGCCGCGCAGTGTGCCCAGCGACTTGACGCACCTTTTCGGCATTGAGTTCTGCATATACACCGAGACCGACCAAAATGATACGCGGGGCAGTTATAGCACCATTTGTATAAAGCACGCTGGTTGTTTTCGGTTTGCCTTTGAAGTCTCCGAGATTTAAAAATGCTTGGATGCGACCCTCTAAAGCAGCATCGGCGGCTAAGAGCAGTTCATTGTGTAAATCATCTTCAAGAATTGGGATGAGCACAGCATCGGTTTCTGCTTGGCGAAAATCACCAATTTCGACAGTAATGTTCATATATATTCCTTTTCATTATTATTTCGCGGTATAAATGACTCCCGCTTCAGATTTCATAAAGCGAATTGATGTTAAGTTAACGAGTTGTGCTAAATAACTATATATAGAACTCTATTTCACAAAAGAAGGTGTTTTGAAAGTCACTACCCTATATTCATATGGTCTTTAGTCCCGTAGGGACGATATGTTTATAGAAAAACGTCATACGAGCACTTTTTAGTCCCGTAGGGACGATATGTTTATAACACTAATGTAAATATATGTGAAAACCAACAAAACATTTTATTAACTGGCACAAGTCGTTAAGTTAAGGTCTTTTTCTGACTGCTATTGAGATTTCCGCATTCCTGTCAAAACGACAAGGGGTTCCGTGCTTGTAACAGTTAATGAATGATAGGTATTCGCGGGAACATCAATGCGGTCACCGCGTTTAACAGTGTCGTCGTCATCAGCAACTTTCACATCTGCTGTACCAGATAGCACGCAGACGACTTCATCTTGAGTGTGAATATAGTCGAGGTAGGCACCACCGGGACGTCCCGTCCACTGATACGCATCAAAGCCTTCGGATTGCAACTGCTCTTTTAAAGCATCAACGTCATCACTCTGTTCTAACCAATTTGATTTCCATTCCATCATATATTCTCCTTATAGCGGTTCTAATTTCACTGGACACACCTTTAACTCAGCAGTGTGGGTCACTGGGTCATAACCAGAGCCAGTTAAAAGATTGACAGGCACATCGGCAAAACTAAAACTGGCGAAAACGGTACCACGTGGTGAGCGATTTGTTGCCTTCACTTTAATGGTGATACTCCCACGTGCACTGCTCATTTTGCACCATTCACCATCTGCCAATTCCCATTTTTCAAGGTCAGCGGGGTTTACTTCAAGAGACTCTTCAGGTAACAGATAATCAATTCCTTGTGCTCTTCCAGTCTGAGTGCGTGTATGATAGGATTGCAAACGTCTCCCAGTCGTCAACCATACGGGGAAGTCATCGCTAATTGTCTCTGCAGGGTCTCGGTAATGAACGTTAGAAAAAATTCCTTTTCCATTGACGAACGTATCTTCATGTAAGCGCGGAGTACCGGGGTGCGCTTTGTGTGGAACGGGCCACTGGTATTCACTTTTCTCAATGCGCTCCCAATCTAACCCTGCATAAATAGGTGAAAGATGGCAGAGTTCGTTGAAAATCGGTTTTGGCGTGTCATAATCAAACCCTCTGAATCCGAGTCGTTTTGCAATTTGACAGATAATCCACCAATCAGGCTTGGCTTCACCGGGAGGTGGAACGGCAGCGCGCATCCGTTGGACACGGCGCTCTGTGTTTGTGCAAACCCCGTCCGTTTCGCCCCAGGCTGTTGCAGGAAGTACAACATCAGCAAGTTCTGCGGTTTCGGTCAGGAAGATGTCAATCACAACAAGATGCTTCAAGGAACGAAGTGCATGCTCACAATGCTCACGGTCAGGGTCAGATAACAAAGTATTTTCGCCATCAATGAGCATAGCATGGATACTATCACCACAAAGTTCCAATGCAGTGACTTTTGTGATACCTTTTTCAAGATCAATTTCTTTACCATAAGCCGCTTTGAATTTTTCCTGATGCTTGGGATCAGTAACAGATTGAAAACCGGGATAGTTGTTAGGTAGTGCACCGCTATCGCCTGCGCCTTGTATATTATTTTGCCCGCGCATCGGGTTAATACCTGTCCCCTCACGTCCGACGTTTCCTGTCATCAGCGCAAGATTGCACAGACTCTGGACATTCTCTACACCACAAATATGTTCAGTAATACCGAGCGTATAGTAGATGGCAGCTTTGTCCGAAGACCCGTACCACATTGCCGCCGTTTCAATGTCTTTTGCAGGCACCCCCGAAATAGATTCTGCCCATTCTGGTGTCCATTGACTGATATGTTCAAAGAATTCATCAAATCCAGATGTCCGGTTTTCAATGAATTCTTCATTAATTAACCCCTCACGGGCAATAACGTGTGCCATGCCGAGAAGCAGTGCAGTATCAGAACCAACACGAAGCGGCAAATAAAGATGGGACATCTCTGCTAATCCGATGCGTCTCGGGTCTGCCACAATAAGTTTAGCACCACGAGCGATTGCCTTTTTCAACCCAGTCGCTGCGACAGGATGGCATTCCGTCATATTTGTGCCGATACAGAAAATAACATCAGGCTTCTGCATGTCAACAAGCGGATTCGACATCGCTCCACGTCCAATTGTCGCTGCCAGACCGGCAACGGTCGGCGCATGTCAGGCACGGCTGCAATTGTCAATATAGTTTGTGCCAAATCCCACGCGGATGAACTTCTGCATCAGATACGCAGCTTCACTCGGTGCACGACCAGAGGCAATTCCGTAGATGCTATGCCTACCGTGTTCTGCATGTACTTTCCTAAAACCTTCAGCAGCTTTATCAAGCGCATCTTCCCATGTGGCTTCATGGAGCTCACCATCTTCCTCGCGTATAAGCGGCGTTTTCAAGCGATCTGGATGTTGCACGAAGTCGTAAGCGAACTGTCCTTTGACACAAAGCGCACCTTGATTGGCAGGTCCATCCATAGCAGGATGAATACCAACAATTTTCTCGTTATTCGTTAGCACGTCAACAGAGCAACCAACCCCACAATATGGACAAATAGTGCGAGTCTTGTTGAGTGAGGCATCAGTAACTTCATCAACAGAGCGCAGTGCTTTTTTATCTGCAAGTGCGCCTGTTGGACAAGTTTGAATACACTGTCCACAAAAAGTACAAGCAGAGTCTTTCAGAAGTCCATCAAATTCAGTAGTAATCTGTGTGTGAAAACCACGGTTCATCACATTGATGGCATGATCACCTTCTTGTTCAGCACAAACGCGTACGCACCGATAACATGAGATACAGAGATCGTAATCCCTGAGTATAAAAGGATTGTCATCGGTTTTGCTCGTGCCGGATTTTGCACCTGTAATCCCTGTGTCTTCGATTTCGTACTTGTCACGAAGACTCATCAACTCACCCGAAGCATATCCGCGTAACGGATGGACATCTACTTCACGATTTTCACCAATCACCATCTCAAGTAGCGTCTTCCGATACGCTTCTATTGTATCGGTTGAGGTGCGGACAACCATACCAGACGCAGCTTTTGTCGTACAAGATGCAACGGGATTACGTGCACCTTCTAATTCAACGATGCACAGACGGCATCCGCCAAACGGTTCCAGACGTGGGTCATAACAGAGTGTGGGAATATCTTTTTGGTGTCGCTGTGCCACTTCAAGCACAGTTTCACCTTCAGAAAAGGTGACTTCGACTCCATCAATTTCCATTTTTTCTGGCATAGTCCTTGCTCCATCTTACCAAGGATCCAAAATTAGCAGCTCTGGACAGTTGACATCACTTTTCTTTTTTCTCAGTGAAATCAATCTGCGGAACTTCAAGTTCGCCTGAAAGAATTTTGGCCTTTGCTGCTTCAACGGCATCAAGCACCTTTTGAGGTATCTTTTTTTTCATCTCAGGGTTGTAAACAAGAGTGATTGCCTCGTCCGTTAACATGTTGAAAGTGTAGATCTGCTTTTTAAATTTACCTTCTTTGATCGTTTTAGCGATCTTAACAAAGGCTTTCGGTGTAATCACAGCATTTGCGAGTACAGTCGTTTCCGAAATTTCACTTTTGTCTCGATTTGCACCAAAAGTGTATACAGTTTTCCCTTCTTCCAAGGCATTTTCTGCAGCTTGAAAAGCACCAAGTCCGGCGGCATCTGCATTCGGGAACAGAAAGTCAACACCTTCATTGATAAGGGCGGTAGCGAGCTCCTTCCCTTTACCGATGTCCTCCCAATTTCCAACATATACCTGACGAACCTCTATTTTAGGATTAACGCTTTGCGCTCCAGCTTCAAAAGCGATAAAAGTACTCTTGACAGACGGAATTTCCTGACCACCGATACAACCGAGTTTATTTTCTTGCGTCATCATACCCGCCATTATCCCTAAAAGATAAGCAGGTTGCTCTACCCGGAAGTTGGCGGGGGCGATATTGTTCGTAATAGTACCGCCCGAAGACGTAATAAAAATTGTGTTGGGAAAATCGGGTGCCACCGCCTTTGCGGGGTCCTGAAATTCATAGCCGTGTCCAAAGACAAGGTCATATCCCTTTTCCGCATAATAACGGAAGTGTTGTTCTTGTTCAGTGGGCGTTCGGCTTTCAACATGCTTGATTTCTGCCCCAAGTTCCTTTTTTATGGCGAGAAGTCCATCGTACGCTAAAGCGTTCCACCCTGCATCGGTGATGGATGCTGGTAGGAGCATAGCAACCTTGAATTTACTTTTCCCATGAGAATCTGCATATATAGCAAGCGTAGTGCTAAGTGTCAAAAGGCATATCAGGCACATAGCAGCAATTATATTAATCTTTTTTGACCAACAAACTTTTTTCATAATAATGTCTCTCCTCCATAGTACTATGATGTGATTATTATAGCATATTTTTTAAGCGTTGTAAAGTTATCTGAAATTCAAAGCAGGGCAATTTAGTGCAGAGCCATTCAGTTCTCCAATTATTTTCACCTTTTCCCTAAAACCTCTTCCTGTAGGCGACAAATCATGCAGAATACCAAACGCGCTGAATGCCAAAAAGCGCATTCATAGCGTTGATTTGGTATTCTGCCAAGCGCATTTGACGTTGATTCCGAACTCCATCTCGCGATTATATGCCGCTAACATTTCCTGCAAACTTATTGTCCATATATTGGATATTTATTGTCCGGCAACAACAAAACTTCTGACTATCACCTATTAAGAAGGGTATAATATCAGTCAGAAAAACAAAAACGATCCTAAACACTAATAGAACCAGACCAAAATCTTGAGCAAAACATGTTAGGTGAGAATTTTGAAATTACTTGGCAAAAAACGGCAGAGAATCCAACAAATTGGAAGCGCACTGAAAACTAAACATGTTGCTGAAAATTATAACAATTTCGACATAATTATTGAAAAATCGTCAAAGTCGGAAAGTCCGAAATTCAAAATTAATACCTTAACAAAAAATCCTTTCTAAACCCAGTCAGATACTAAGTTTAGGTCAATTTTCAAAAAGTTACCACGGTATCAAAAAAGATACCAAATGGTAACTTTTGATTAGCAGCAATTTCCACATGGCGGTCATAGCATCAACGAATTGCTACTTCATAACTCAAACGGATAATATATCAACAATTGAATGCTTCTGAGAGTAAACCCTTTATTAATTGAGGCGTTAGTGAGATTTTTAGTAGATTTTAGAATTTCTTATACACACTGCACCAGCGAGGTAAGGAAACCTCCAAATCAAGAAATCACCGGGTATGAATGCGCGTATAGCATTCAACGCCTACCGGGGACGAAAGTGTCTATTTATTTTTATAATTTACCATAATAGAATTAAAACTCAATAACAACGTATTTGTGATACACTGAAATTTCAGAATTTTTCATTTTTTTTCAATTTATGCACCCTTTTGATACCAGAATTACGTCACTAATAATCACAAACCAATCTCTTGTGGAGGACTCCGATGGAAAAAGACGATGTTGAACTGATTCGCAGCATCTTGTCGGGTGACGATTCAGCTTTCAGTGATTTAGTCCAAAAATACCAAAAGAGTGTTCACGCGCTTGCTTGGCGGCAAATAGGTGATTTTCAAGTAGCCGAAGAAATCACCCAAGATACCTTCCTGCAGGCATATAAGAAACTTGCCACGTTAAAGAATCCGAATCAATTTGCCGGATGGCTTTATGTAATCACCAGGAACCTGTGTACAGACTGGCACAGAAGGAAGAAACCAACTATGAAATCATTAGAAGCCACCAATACGAAGACCTTGGAGAAAACTGCTTACGAACGCTATTTAGCAGAAGAGCGTGAAAAGGCGGCAGCCGAACACCGCCGTGAACTTGTTAAAAACTTGCTTGAAAAATTACCAGAGAGTGAACGCACAGTTGTAACACTTCACTATCTTGGCGAGATGACATCTGAAGCGATAAGCAAATTTTTAGGCGTGTCCGTGAATACCATTAAGAGTCGACTCCGACGCGCACGGAAACGTTTGCAAGAGGAAGAACCGATGATTCGGGAAACGCTTGGCGGCATCCAATTGCCTGCCGACTTAACCGGAAACATCATGGAGCAGATCGCGCATATTAAGCCAGTACCAGCTTCAAGTAGTAAACCTTTGGTGCCGTGGGCAGCTTTAGGATCAGCTGCTGTGCTGGTTATTTTACTATTGGGTGCAAGCAATCAACTCCTCACTCGTTTTCAGAAGCCTTACAGTTTAGCGGCACAATCAGAAACTGCTATTGAGATCGTTGATACGTCAATCCTCCTTGATATCCAATCAGAACCTGAGACACAACGTCAGATAGGAAGTACTGTCCTTGCGAATAATAACGGAGCTGGTCAAGAAGTATCCGATGCTGCTATAGCCGCTAATGACCAAGCAGATTCATCCAAAATTTCTGTGACAACACACCAGTGGACACAAGCAAGAGGCCCACAAAGCGGAAATATACACGAAATTTTTCTAACAACTGAAGGGAAACTTCTCACTGTTTCACCGACGGGTGTCTATCAAATGACAGAAGATGCGACTGAATGGGTGCAAATAAACAACACCCTGCCGACTGAGGTTTACTCCGAAATGCCTATGGCAGAACGTGAGGATACCCTCTATATTGTCGCTGATCGCGAAATATTTGCTTCAACAAATGGTGGCGTAAATTGGAATCCCATTGGTTCACGTCCAAGTGGAACTGCTATTGACCTGCTGATAACTGACGAAGCATTTTATCTTGTAATGGGCAATGAAATTTTCAGATCTGCCGATGCCGGTAAACAGTGGGAACTTTTTAATGATGGATTAACAGATAGAGAAATTACTGCAGCGGCTGCCATCGGAAACACGGTATTTGTTGGCACAAACCGAGGACTTTACCGACTCAATTCAGGCATCTGGAAACAGTTGCCAATAGGTAAGTTTAGAACAATCAACTCGTTGGCTATCTCTGAAAATACGCTATATGTTGGAATGACTCCAAGTGATTCTACATTGACATCATCGGAGTTGAAAACAAAATTTATAAGAGAGATGATGCGAAGTGAAAATTCTAATAGTTGGGAAATTTTCCGCTCAGACGATTTAGGAAATTCGTGGATGAAAATAACGCCCAGAAATAAATCTTTGGAAAATATAGTGTCAAGGGGTGCAAAAATTTTGGTTTCCGGAAAAACTATTTTAGTATTGGGGACCATTCATTCTTACCGTTCAGAAGATGGTGGACAAACATGGGCTTACCTCGGAGTGAATATGGATTCAATTACAATAACCGATTCTCCTGCTTTGGCACTGGATGAAAGCACCTTTTATAAGGAGGGTTTTTACATACTTCAACGTACGATTGATGCGGGTGAATCGTGGCATTCCTTTATGAAAGGGATGATAGGTAATAAATTTGATAACTTAATCGCTTTCAAAGACCATCTCTATGTGCACTCCGATCAAGAAATTGTCCAATCTTCCGATGGCGGTGATACATGGACAACTGTTCCCGACGAATCTGAAAAAACGGATTCTCCCTACTTTTTTTCGAGGAAAATAACAGTTGCTAATGATACTCTTTATGCAGTTGCACGTGATGCAAAAAACAGAACGCGTATTTGCCGTTTATCTTCCAAAGGTAATCTGTTAGTTCCTGTCCAAGGAATGCCTGCAATAGACGAAAATGTTTTTTTTGATGAGTTTCACAAAAACATTGGAGAGAGTGAAGATGCCGACATCTCTAATTATAATGAAAAAGTTGAGACATTGGAAGAGCAAATCCGGAATATGCGGGCAATGCTTGATAGCGGTAATGTTGTAGGGGTTGCCGTTGCTGGTGAGACATTCTATGTAGCACACGCTCGCAGACTTTTCAAATGGAGACCTGGATTTCCGAAGTGGATGGATACAGGACTAAATATAGATAAAGATTGTAAATTAAGGGGATCCAATCTTGCGGCTTCAAGGGAAACTGTCTACGTTGGAAGAGATGATGGCAAACTTTTTCAATCACTTGATGCTGGGAAAAGCTGGAAAGACATTACGTCAACCCTTCCTCTTGAATTTGGCCGTTTCAAAGAGATTGTCTTTGCAGGTTCAACAATCCATGTTGCAACTGACAACGGTGTCCTAACTTCAGAATCAGGAAGATATTGGCGCGTGCTAACCGATAGCTCAGGGAAAAATATCGTCATTGCCAGTTTGGCAGTTGATGGAAACACAGTCTATGGTGTCGGTGATGCCGGAATTTTTGAATTAAATAATGATAACGAATGGCAGAAAATCTCTCCAGAAGTTCCAGATGAAGTTCTTGATCTTGTTATCCATAGCGATAAATTTTACATTGTAACCAAGAACCGTGGGATGTTTCACATTCCACTTGAAAAAGAAAATAGATAATTTACATCATACCACTTTTATTATGGGCGTAGTCCTTTTGTGGTAAGTAATACGTGAGTGAAACAATGAGATCCACGTTTTGGGCAGGATGTTAAATCAAAAACTTTAACACCTTTAACACAAAGGAGCAATAAATTGAACAAGTTTAAACGGTTTATACTTCAATCCTCTTGCTTACTGTTTCTTTTTCTATTGATGCCTATGACAGCAAAACCGATGACAGCAAAATCTGACCATAGTATCTATATTGAAGGGGTCAATATAAACAAAGGAAAAGAGGATATCGGTTTGTTGTCTATGCGGACCACTTTGTTACAATACTCCCGCACGAATCCGTTATGGATTACTAACCTATACTATTATTGGAGATTCGATTCAATTGCCAATCTCTCAACAATTTATAGTTCCGCTGATAAATCACTCACAGCATTCATAGAATTTAGCGGTGGTGTTGGGCTCTCGTACGACATGCTGATAACGTCGCAATGGGCATTGATGCCCTACTTTGGGATATTTTTATCTGATGGATTACATCCACTGGATCGCATGGATATATTCTCAGCCGAATTCGGTGTAGAGTTAGATCTTTGGTCAAAAATAAGTCTCTTCGGGTCGTATAACCATTCTTTGGCCCCTGTTGAGAATATGAAAACATTTCGGTTTGGCATGATGATTCACTAACTACCCAACAAGACGTAAATCCTTAGCGTGTCACATGCACACACTATGTTGATTTGGCACCTCGTCATAGCACAGATTAATATCTGTAGTTACATGAATAAATGAACTGACTCAAGCAAAGAATGAGTATACCTAAAAAATTAACTTGTATGGAAATTGCCTTCACTAAAACAACCACACACCCTTTCACCTTAAAATAAAGGAGATTTCTCATGAAAAATCGTTTGTTTCCCATTGTAATAAGTATATGTTTTGTCTTGATCATTGGAATGGCATTTTTACTGGCATCGGGACCACAAGATGAAACACCTGTTAAAACGGATTCGGTTCAGGAAAGTGCCAAACCAGCAGGTGTATCTGAGACTGAAGATGCGGCGATCGCTGCTGAAACAACAACACCTCAAGCGTCCGGATCAGAAAAGTCCATATTCGGTATGGATATAGAGAAAGCCAAAGAACTTCTAAATTCGGAAGACTTTGAAAACTTTAAAAATTTTGAAAATGCTGAAGACGCGCAGAAGTTCTTGGAAAAACTAAAATCATCCATGAGTCCAGAAGAATTGGCTAAAATGGAAGAGGCTCAACAAGCAGTGAGAAATTGGTTCGACGGATTCGGATTAGATGGTTTAGAAGCAGGCGACAAAATGCCTGATATGGATATGCAGGAAATCTATGATATTCTCGGTCCTGCATTTGGAGGAACGGTGGATTTCGCGGAAACCGCAATGGAAGTTTTCCGAATGCAATTTCCTGAGGGTGAACCTGCGGATTATGAACCGCAAATGGCACAACGAATTCATGAAATAGCCGCTAAAACACCCGGTAATTTTGAGGAAGTTTTCATGGGTGTCTTTATGGAACTCATAAAAGAACATGATTTTAATGCATGGACGATGGGACAATTCAAAGGGAAAATAGGGCAACAAATTGAATGGATGAAGGAAGAAATCATAGCTGCAGGACAGATGGAAGGTATTGAGTATACTGTTCCTGAAGACATGTCCCAATTGGTGAATCCGCTTACCAAAGCAGGAACACAAGAATCCACAACATCAACCCAAATGCCCCAAGACAAAGCATCACAGGACGGACTTGCTGATGTTTTATCTTCTCTCTTGAACAAAAACAGAGCGACAAAGGCGTTACCTGGGGAAAGTGTGTCTACACCACTACCTCCTGCGCGAGTAGCTGCTATCCGTGAGACTCTATCGCGCCACGGTACTGAGGCAGGAATGCGACATCTGCTTGAAAACGATAAGGAAGCAGCGAATTGGCTATTGAGAGAGTTTAAGACACCTTCAAAAATAAATGAATGGCTTTCTCAACAAGGGACGAAAACACCTCCCCGCAAAATTCCTGCACCAACTGGACCGCCCAAAACACAACCTTAAGATTAATAGTAATACCATTTCTTAATGATTACGTAACATTATTTCGTAGGTCGGGTAGAGCGTCAGCGAAACCCGACAAGTAGATTAGATAGGGTTTCCATGTCGGGTTTCGCTGACGCTCTACCCATAGGTGTAAAGTTAAGGATTTTCCAAACATTGGAAACCCTCTTCAGTCCC
>JAPPCZ010000062.1 GCA_028824685.1 Candidatus Poribacteria bacterium | reverse complement strand
TTGTTGGTTCATTATCAGTTGATTCTCTTTGTAGGAGGGAACTCCGATTCCCGACAGGTCGCGATTCGGAGATCGCTCCTACAGGATTTTGAAATTGAGTTTTCAAAGCCCTTCAACTATTTATGAGATAGGTTGTAAACGATTTAGGGAAAATCATAGACATGTTAGAAACGGTTAGCGGATTACTCTTTTATCTTGTCGTTGTTGCTTGTTTTGTAAGGGCAGTCATTCGGACAACCCGCGGATTACATATACTACAACTTGATGGTTACAAACCTGGGCGATTTCTAAAATGGATTTTGACACACCTCAAACATTGCTTTGAAATCGTAGAGATTTTTATTATCGCAGGTCTCTTAACTATTACGACTATTTTACCTAACATTCAAACCACTTGGTTTTTCCCCGCGGTTTGTGTAATCTGGACAGCATTCCAAGTTTATAAGATTGTATGGCGTAAAAAGTCAACAGCGAAAAAACCACTTGTTTACACTGCACGCGCGAAAAGACTTTTCGGGTTGACACTCGGACTACTTACTGTCGTTGCGGCTATGCTTGTTATTTTTACAGAAGGTAACCGATCGCGAATAGGTGTCTTTTTATTTTCAGAACTCACAGTGCCGATTCTCGTTGTGAGTAGTTTTTTAATTTGGCCTTTAGAGCAATTAATCAACGGTGCTTATTTACGGGACGCAAGAAAACGCATCAAAACCCTTCAACCAAAAATTATTGGAATCACTGGTAGTTATGGCAAAACAAGCACAAAATATATTCTTCACCAAATTTTATCAAAAAAGTATAATACGCTGATGACTCCAGATAGTTATAATACACCGATGGGTATTTGCAAAGTTATCAGAGGAGATTTATTACCTGAACACGAATATTTTATAGTTGAGATGGGAGCGTATAAACGAGGTGATATTCGCGAACTGTGTCGCCTTGCACCACCGGAAATAGGAATTCTCACGGCTGTTGGTCCTCAACATTTAGAAAGGTTTAAAAGTATTGAAAATACTGCCCGCGCAAAGTATGAGTTAATCGAAGCATTACCTACAAACGGACTTGCAGTAATTAATGCTGATAACGAAATTTGTGCAGCATTGGCAGATAAGACCGACAGTGTTCCTGTTATTAGGTATGGCGTAGAAGCAAACGGCGTTGAGAATACATCTTTAAGGTTAAAAGCACGTAATATTATACAGAGTGATAAAGGACTTACTTTTACTGTTAGTGACGAGGTAACAGGGACAACCGAGATAAAAACACGCCTTCTGGGAAAACATAACGTATCAAATATCCTTGCTGCCATTGGTGTTTCTCTGCAATGTGGGATGACATTGAATGAAATTCAAGAGGCACTTGAAGCATTAGAACCGGTTCCACATCGTTTGCAGCTGATAACTGGAGGTACAGGTGTAACTGTGATTGACGATAGTTTCAATGCAAATCCTGAAGGGGCAAAAGCAGCGCTTGAGGTGCTCACTGATTTTGTGAGTGATAAAGATGGAAAAAAGGTGTTAGTTACGCCAGGAATGGTAGAACTTGGTGAGCGCGAATATGATGAAAACAAACAATTCGGTTCAGAAGCAGCTAAGGTCTGTGACCTTGTTATCCTTGTTGGTCCAGCAAGGACCGTACCGATTTTAGATGGACTCAAAACAGCAAACTATCCCGAACAACAGATTTACGTTGCGAAGAATCTCGCTGAGGCACAGCAACAACTTGCTGAACGTCTTAAACCGGGTGATGTAGTTCTTTTTGAGAATGATTTGCCAGATAATTACAATGAAGCATTTTAGCACATAGAAATAAAATGAAAAGGTAAGAAGTTCTCCATAAATTTGTGAGAATAAAAAGAGAAATAGAGATACTGAATTTTCAACATTTTATGGTGGATTAGAAAAATGAGTTTACATCTCTCTTGTAGGAGCGATCTCCGAATCGCGACGAAACGCCTTGATAGTCGGGAATCCAAATCAACGGTATGAATCATGGCGAATGCCAAAAGTGCATTCGTCTTTAGGCATTCCCCGGAGTTCCCTCCTACAGATCAGATGTAAAGTTAATTGTAGAATCCACTATAATAATCTAAGTTGCTACCTATAAGATTTTAGACACACAGATGCCATTTTTAATAGAGAACAGTCCGTTATTGGTGAAATATTGTAGCGCAAACTTTCAGTTTGCGGACTAATATGCACAAACTAAAAGTTTGTGCTACATAGGTGGCAACTTGAGTTATAATATAAAAAACATACTTACCGTCAAGCGAGTGTTTATAAATACTTTTTAAAGGAATAAAACATGAACGTAGCTCTCATATTCGGTGGTCGATCGCCTGAACATGAAGTATCAATTGTCACTGCACATCAAGTCAACGCTGCCTTAGCAGAAACGCATGATGTCGTCCCAATTTATATCACAAAAGAGGGAGCATGGTTAACAGGCGAAAAACTCAAAGAGTTGAGTACATTCACCGAAGGAAACTTACCTCGCGCCGCTGATTTTGATACAGTTAGCATTGAATTTGAGACGCACGCAAAATTCAGTGTCTTACCAAAACGCAGCGGTTTATTTAATAAAAAACGAGAACTTCCTATTGATGTCGTCTTTCCCGCGATTCACGGTGTACACGGCGAAGATGGTTCTCTTCAAGGACTTCTTGAACTGATAGATATACCTTATGTCGGAGCAAATGTTATCGGTTCTGGTGTCGGCATGGATAAGATCATGATGAAAGCTGTTCTTAGTGAGAATGGACTTCCTATTGTTCCTTATATCCCGTTCACCAAACATGATTGGGATTCGGCGAGCGACGAAATTCTGAAAGTAATTGAAGAAAAAATAACCTATCCTATGTTCATTAAACCGGCTGTGAGTGGTTCAAGCATCGGTGTCAGTCAGGCGAAGAATGAGAGCGAACTTCGGGATGCGATTGAACTTGCATGCCGATATTGCCGACGGATCATTGTTGAGCAAGGAATCGAAAACGGTTTTGAAATAAATTGTTCCGTAATAGGAACACACACCCCGACTCCTTCAGTCTGTGAACAACCAATTGCCAGCACAGATTTCCTCAGCTTTGACGATAAATATATACATCAAAATTCGGAAACTGAATCCATTTCTGACGATAAATCTGAGGCAGATGTTACTTCTGGAATGGCAGGCGCACAACGTGAAATTCCTGCACCTATTCCAGAAGAATTGACGTTACATATTCAAAATCTTGCTACTTTAACTTTTCAAGTCCTTGACTGTGCAGGTATTGCCCGAATAGATTTCTTGGTGAACGAAGAAAATCAAGTATACGTAAATGAGATAAATACAATTCCTGGTTCTTTTAGTTTCTATTTATGGGAACCAGTCGGAATTTCATTCCCAGAATTAGTGTCCCAATTGGTTAACCTTGCATTAGAAACACACCATGAGAAAAATCGCTTAATCTATTCTTATTCAACAAACTTGTTAAGTCAGACAGGAGCAAGTTTTGCAAAATTGAAATCTGACGAATCACAATCACAGGAAACTGTATGACCTTGCACAATGCTTTTAAGAGGGTGATCATGGTAGTATCACTCAACTATTCCCATATCATTTATTAAAGTTTAATTATGCCTCAGCAATAACATTTACTACGCTATGAAGCAAGTAAAGAAGCATAAGAAATGTTTTATCAACTATTTTTTAAATACCTAATTAACGTATTTCAACCCTTTAGCATTTTTAGTTCAATTCCTTTTCGTGCTGTTTATGCAACAGCAACCGCCCTCATAATTTCACTTGTTTTAGGGCCATTTATGATAAAACGGTTGAAACAGTTGCGAATCGGTGAACATATTCAAGAAGAGGTGGAAAAAGCACAGCAACATAATGAAGACCAAAGCAAGGCTGGAACGCCGACAATGGGCGGTATCCTTATCATTGTAGCGGTACTTATATCTGTCATTTTTTGGGCGCGGCTTGATCAACCTTATATCTACCTGATGATCTTTACAACGATTTGGTTTGGGGGACTCGGCTTTTTAGATGATATGTTCAAAATCAGCAAAAAGCAGTCGCTTGGTCTTCGGGCTTGGCAGAAAATCGTACTGCAAACCGTGGGGGCTGTGGCAATTGCATGCTATCTTTACCAATGGGGCCCTGCTGAAGCAAATGATACGGCAACTCGCACCGCGCTCAATCTTCCATTTTTCAAACACTTACAACCCAATCTTGGCATCTTCTTTATCCCGTTTGCGACCTTAGTGATCGTTGGCTCCTCAAATGCTGTGAATCTGACAGATGGCATGGATGGGTTAGCAATTGGATGTACACTATTTGTCGCAGGCACAATTGGTGTATTGGGATATATTACAAGCCATACTGTTTTTGCAGAACATTTGAACCTTTTTCATTTGCCCGTTGGTGGGGAAGTTACAGCGATCTTTTGTGCGTCGTTGGCAGGGGCAGGATTAGGATTTCTATGGTACAACGGACATCCAGCACAACTTTTCATGGGAGACACCGGTTCTTTACCGCTCGGTGCAACGCTCGGAACTTGTGCATTACTAATAAAACAGGAATTTCTTCTTATCATCGTTGGCGGGATTTTTGTGGCAGAAGTATTATCCGTCATCATACAGGTTTTCTCGTACAGAACATTTGGAAAACGAGTTATCAAGATGTCCCCTCTTCATTATCATTTCCTACTTTCGGGTTGGAGAGAATCAAAAGTGGTCATACGTTTTTGGATCGTTGCGCTTATTTTAATGTTGATAGCGTTGAGCACGCTAAAATTAGGGTAGGCGTGTTTACTCCGTAATATGTCTTTTCTTATAAATTCTACGATTGAGGTAATGCTTGAAACATCCAAACTTGGGCTGCTTTTCGGCAAAACAGATTACTGTGTTTGGTGCGAATCGAAGTGGCATAGCAATTGCACGGTTACTTCATGACCGTGGTGTGAATATCTCCCTTACAGATTCACGTGATATAGAAGCATTGTCTACTGAAATTACGCAATTGAAAAACATACCGATTGAATACTATCTCGGAGGACATTGTGAATCTTGTATTGCTAATGCTGAATTGATTGTTGTTTCACCCGGGGTGCCTTTAGAAATTCCGATTTTGGTTGAGGCGAAAAAAAGAAATATTCCAATTTTAGGCGAATTGGAAGTCTCTGCAAGCCTTTGTCAAGCACCTATCGTCGCAATTACGGGCACAAAAGGAAAATCTACAACAACGCTTCTGACTGCGGCAATTTTAGAAGCAGATAACAGATTTTCCAATGTGGTAGTGGCAGGAAATATAGGCGTTCCGTTAGCAAGTAAAGTTGCAACATTAACTTGTAAGGATATCGTCGCCTTAGAGGCAAGTAGTTTCCAATTGGAGAGTACCGTTACTTTCCAACCAGCAGTGAGTGTGGTGCTGAATTTTTCGCGTGACCATCTTGATCGCCATGGAACGATGGAATCGTATTTGAATGCCAAAAAAAAGATATGTGCAAATCAGACGAGTTCGGAATGGATAGTATTAAATGCTGCCGATACAACGGCTAAGAATTTCACACATGCCACCGCAGCGAAAAAAGCATTCTTCACAGATCACCTCTCAAATACAGATGAAGAATGGAAAAAATTATGTCGCAAAATGGGTGATGGAATTGGAGCATGTCTGCGAAGCAACGCAAACAATATTGGAATCTATACCTATAAAGATAATCAAGAACACTGGGTTTGTAATGTCGCTGATTTGCCGTTAGAAGGAGCACATAATGTCAGAAACGTCCTTGCAGCGATAGTTGTAGGGACAATCTTCGGTATAACACCTGTGGATATGGGTAAGGCTATTCGAGAATTTGATCGGATACATCCTGCTCTTGAACACGCCTTTGAGAAAGTTAGCGTTATCAAAGGTGTAGATTATATAAACGATTCTAAAGCAACAAACGTCATAGCAACATGCGCCGCTCTTGAGTCAATTGAAAAAACGACCGAGCTTGGTGGAGATGCAAAACGCGTTTTCTTAATCATAGGTGGATATGATAAGGGAAACAACTACGAACCGCTAATTGAACTTGTCTCGACAAAAGTTAAAAATTTAGTACTACTCGGGGAATACACACAGAACATTGAAAAAACATTCAGCGGTTGTGCCGATATGCATCATTCTGCAACAATGGCAGAGGCTGTTGAATATGCGTACACACATGCTACACCAGGAGACATCGTCCTTTTATCGCCAGCTAACGCGAGTTTTGATATGTACACCGATTATAAGGAACGCGGGCAGGCGTTTAAAAACGCAGTGAATTCACTTGAGACTTATCAGTCGCTTGATTAAGGAATTTACTTGATTCAAAGTTTATGGTGAATTATTTGGAATAATTGGACACCTTATTTGTAGGAGCGATCTCTGAATCGCGACCATAGTCATTCGTAGTCGGGAATCGGAGTTCCCTCCCGCCAAATGCCAAAAGCGCATTTAGCGTTGATTCACAGGTGAATAATGTCTAATTAATTCTAAAATCTACCGTAATTGGGATACACTGACAACTTATGCAAAATTATAACACCCTTAATTATGCAAATCCAACTACTCTTCCTTCTGATAGAGAGCAGCCCCAAATTGCGGGTTTTGGCAGAGTAGACACCGGTCTGCTTGCTGTGACGCTCTGCTTGGTTGGAATAGGTATCCTGATGGTTTATAGTGCTGGACATGTATTGTCTGCTAAACAGTACGACAGCAGTTACCATTACCTAAAAATCCAAGCAATTGCATGTGTGATAGGTTTAATTGGGATGGGTATTGCCTCGTATATTCCGTATCGATTTTATGAAAAGTATAGTAACATATTGTTATTCTTGGCTTTTGGTCTGCTGATCTTAGTTTTTACGCCTTTAGGTACCAGTGTGCGTGGGGCGGAAGGTGGCAGATTTAACCGATGGATCGCCTTAGCAGGTGTCCAATTTCAACCTGTGGAATTTGCAAAGATCGCTATACTCATTCATACAGCACATTTCTTGGCGCGAAAGCCTGAGCGTATTAAAAGTTTCTTCCATGGAGTACTGCCAAACATCCTAATTATAGGATTAATGTTCGGATTAGTAGCAATACAGCCTGATTTCGGTTCAGCCGTTTTGTTAGCAGCTACAGCAGGATGCCTCCTATTTGTTGGCGGAATTCGCTTGTCCCATACATTTATATTAGTAGGAGTTGGAGGTGTATTATTAGCAGGATTCATTATCAGTGATCCATACCGATTAACTCGTTTAACTGATTATTGGGCATCCTTACAATCTCCAGAAGCTACCAGTTTTCAGTTGGGACGTTCACTTGATGCACTTAAATGGGGTGGTTTGTTTGGGGTCGGAATTGTTGATAGCGTCGCAAAGATTAATTATTTGCCGTATCCACATACAGATTTTATTTTTGCAGTACTGGGTGAAGAGTTTGGATTTATTGGCACAGCAGCGGTGACAACCGTTTTTATGATATTTATTTGGCGTGGGATTTCAATCGCAAGACGTACAGAAAACCGGTTTGGGGCACTGTTTGCAACCGGACTTACGATAATAATTGGACTTCAAGCATTCATCAATATCGGTGTTGTAACGGGACTACTTCCTACAAAAGGTATTACTCTTCCTTTTCTTAGTTATGGTGGTTCATCTCTGGTAATCAGTTTGGTAAGTGTCGGCATGCTTTTGAACATTTCTCGAACTGCCACACGGTCATCTCCAAAAAACAGCAAAATAAGTTAATGTGAAAAAGCAAAAAACACAACATAAAAGGCAAGACGTTGCCAGCAAAAATACTAATCATAAAAAAAACAAGAAACGGTTTGTCCTCGCCGGAGGTGGAACAGGCGGACATATCTATCCTGCCATTGGGATTGCCCAGGCCCTTCAACGCCTAAATCCAGAGGTAGACATAGTTTTTATCGGTGGGCGAGACCGCTTAGAATCAACGCTTGTTCCGCAACAAGGTTTTCGGTTTCTACCCATTTCTGTTGAAGGATTCCCACGCAGCTTGACGTGGAAATGGTTTCCAGTTATTATAAAAGTCTGTCGTGGACTTGTACAATCGTTGAAATATCTTAGACAATTCCAGCCAAGTGTCGTTATTGGAACAGGTGGATATGTCTCTGGACCTGTTCTTTTTGCTGCTTCGCTTCTGCGTATCCCGATAGCGATACAGGAACAAAATGTGTCTCCCGGTTTAACAAATAGTATGCTGGCGCGTCGTGCAAAATCAGCGTACCTCGCGTTACCACCAGATACTCAACGGTTTCCTAATCACATTGTGGAGGTAACAGGTAATCCGATTCGGCTCGGAATAACAGATTATCCGCGTAATGACGAAACTTATCGGAAATTTAAATTATGTGAAAATCGCAAAACGGTATTCGTAATGGGAGGAAGTCAAGGCGCTCGTGCTATTAATAAAGTGATGATAGAAGCATGTCCATTAATTGCTGAATTTGCCGCATCTCTAATATCGGAAACAGATACCACCAGCATGGGTGAACTCCAAATTGTACATCAAACAGGAAAAACGGATGCGGAGCAAGTCCAAACAGCCTATGCAGAACATGGAATTGCACATCATGTTCAACCATTCTTCGATCCTGTGGAAGAAATATATAGCATCGCAGATGTGATGATTTGTAGAGCAGGCGGAATGACGGTATCTGAAGTTACCGCATGTGGTATTCCAGCAATTTTTATACCGCTACCTGCTGCCGTAGGTAATAACCAAGTTCGCAATGCTGAAACAGTTGCTAATGCGGGTGCTGCTGTCGTTCTTGAGCAGGAAGAAGTAACACCTGAGGCACTTGTGAAAGAATTAATTCAAATAATTACAGATGAAAGTTCCTATCAAAAAATGAAAACGGCAAGCCAGGACATGGGTCGTCCGTATGCAAGTGATACGATTGCCGAATCAATTTTTAGGCTTGCATCTCCTTAAAAATATAAAAAAAATAAAAAGTATTGCTAATTCAATTTTAGTATTGTACTGGAGATTAGCATTGTTTGGAAAGACACAACACATTCATATAATAGGTATCGGTGGAGCTGGGTTGAGTGGAATCGCTGAAGTTCTTCTTGATCTTGATTTTGATGTCACGGGTTCGGACATTGTAAAATCAACGGCTACGGAACATCTTAAGGCATGCGGTGCCAAAATCTGGTATGGTCATGCATCCTCCCAAGTTAATGGAGCAGACGTAGTGGTCATGTCCCCAGCTATTCCGGAGGACAACCCAGAATTACAAGCTGCAATGCTTGCCAAAATACCGATTATTCGTGGAGCTGAAATGTTGAATGAGATAACACGAATGCGGTATAGTGTTGCTGTCAGTGGCACTCATGGAAAAACAACAACAACTGCAATGACAGCGGCTGTATTAGCCACACTCGACCCAACGGTCGTTGTTGGTGGCAAATTAGTCAATGGAAGTAACGCACGGAGTGGACACGGCGATGTGATGGTGATTGAAGCAGATGAAGCGTACGGTTCAATTGAAATGTTCTATCCTACTATCGCTGTTGTCACATCTGTGGATGCGGATCACCTTGACTATTACAACAACGTAGAAGAAATCGGTAAAACCTTTCTAACATTTATCAACAAAGTTCCGTTTTATGGTTCAGCCGTGTTGTGTCTCGACCAAGAAAACATCCAAAAACTCATTCCACAAGTAGAAAAAAAATTTATAACATACGGTCTTGAAACGAGGGCAGACCTGATTGCTGAAGAAATTAAGATTGACGGACCGACTTCACATTATCAAGTTCGTATGAACGATGAAGTTTACGGTAATGTACATCTTAAAATGCCCGGACGGCATAATATTGCGAACTCATTAGCTGCAATTGCAGTAGGACTTGAATTAGAGATTCCTTTTGAAAAAATTCAGGGCGCGCTTGAATCTTTTCAAGGTGTGCATCGTCGATTTGAAGTGTTAGGAACTGTAGATAATATAGTCGTTGTTGACGACTATGCACATAATCCCGCAAAACTTATGGCAGCACTCCGAGGTGCAAGGGAAGGTTACAACCGACGAATTGTCGCTGTTTTTCAACCACATCGATACGCGCGCGTACGAGATCTCGCGGATGAGTTTAGCAGATCATTTTATCAAGCAGATGTCCTGATTGTTACGTCAATCTACGGGGCAGGCGAAGAACCGATAGAAAATGTAACAGGGGAAAACTTAGCGCGTGCAATAGAAGCACACGGACATACACATGTAATTTATGAATCTGATATGGATGAGGCAGTTGAACGTCTAATGCAAATTACGCGACCCAATGATTTAGTCATTACGCTCGGGGCAGGCGATGTAGTGAATGTAGGACACAAATTTTTAAGCAAACGCGCATCGAAAATACGCTAAAATGTTAATGAAACTTCAAAGAAAACGTAGACGGAGAAAAGATGGTCCATCCCACCGAATTTTTAAACCGATACGGAGTCGTGTGCCAAAATACCGCGCTCGACGGATGTTCATATTGGGAACTTTCATCGTAACTTTATTGTTTTTAGGGAAAATACTTCTCAGTTTTTTCGATTTTGAACACGTACAAGTGTCCGTGGCGCTTTTCGGTAATTCACATTATACGGAAGGGGAAATTTACAATGTGTTAGGTGAAAACCTTGATAATATCGTCACAGATTCCGAAGCACAAACTGTTGCATATCTAAAGGAAAATCTGAGTTATATTAAGGGTGCTTACGTTTCAAGAAGTTTTGTAAAACGGCAATTGACGATTGAAATTACTGAGCGTGTACCGTTTGCACGGGTAAAACATCTCTTTTTGAAAGAATCGAAATTAAAAAAAGAATCTCAAAAAACAACAGGAAGGAAAAGCACGGATGAACTTTTTTTGATAGATGGTGCAGGTTATGTGTTAGAATCTATTACACCAGAAAAATATAACCACATGACAATCGTTCTGGACGAAGGGATACAGGAACCTGAAGTTGGCAAACAGATTAAAACTGACACAACTCAACTTGGGCTTCACATTCTGAAGTTAGCGAAATCAAAAGAACCTGAACTGGCAAAATACCTCAAAACCATTGATGCGCGAGTTCCGCAGAAAATTAAAATTAACGTAGAAAGTTTGCCGATGTCAGTGTGGATTGCCGCAGATTTGATTGAAACCGGACTTCACCATGTTGGGTTGTTTGTCCAACAACGAGGACTCTTTATCCTTCAGAAAGAAAGACAAATGGAAAAGGTAAAGACATTGACAAAAACACGTGTAGGCAAAAAGGATTTCCTCTTGCCAGAAAATTTTACGTATTTGGATGCACGATATGAAGATACACTTTATTTAGGGGGTGAAGGCAGATAGATGGCAAAAGGAACCATTATTACTGGATTAGATATTGGCTCAAGTAAGATCTCGGTTGTAGCATGCCACACTTTACCGAGTTTGGATGGCCAGATGGAGATTATTGGGGTCGGCAGTGCTGAATCAAAGGGTTTACGAAGAGGTGTTGTCGTTGACATCAATCTCACAGCAGAAGCAATTCGTGAGGCAATTTCCGAAGCAGAACTCATGGCAGGTGTAAACATAGAGTCGGTATGTTTAAACGTTTCAGGTGAGCATGTTGTTGGACAAACGTCACGCGGCGTGGTAACTGTAAAAAATGCTGCACAAATCACAAAGGATGATGTAGATCGGGCAGTGCAGTCGGCAAGAACAATTGCTGCTATCCCTGAAGGGCATGACATTCTGCACGTGATTGAACAAAACTTTGTTATTGACATGGACATGCGGACCAAGGAACCGATTGGAATGTCAGGGTCGCGTTTAGAAGCAAATGCATATATAATTACTGGAAACACAAGTGGAATTCAAAGTCTGTTAAACAGCGTTGAAAGTGCAGAAATTCCAAGTGTGGAAACACTTGCTGTCGCCCCAGTCGCATCAGCAAAATCTGTTCTCCAAAGAGACGAACGTGAAGTCGGAATCGCACTTGTAGATATCGGAGACCAAACCACAGAAATCATTGTCTACAAAGAAGATGCTATTGAACATGTAATTGTATTTCCTGTAGGTGGACAACATGTAACAAACGACATCGCCCAGTATTTGAAAGTAACGTTACCTATGGCGGAAGAACTGAAACTTCACCGAGGATGCGCATGGACAGAGTGGGTACAAGAAGATGATACTAACCCTATCCCGATTACAACAGGTTCAGCACCGCCTAAGTTTATCAGCCGTCTTGAATTAGCACAAATCATTGAATATCGAATGGTACAGATTCTTGAAGGAATAGCTAACGAACTCGGAGATATGCAACTTCCCGGTGGACTTGTGTTAACGGGAGGAACAGCACTCATGGATGGTTTAGCAGAACTCGCTGAGCAAATTTTGCAACTCCGTGTACAAATAGGATATCCTATAGAACTAAAAGGATTGACAGACAGGATAAATTATCCAATGTATGCCACGAGCCTTGGATTAGCAATGTACGGAGAATCTTTGCGGCGTGAAGAAAAACAGGTACAAGCATTGAGACGAGGTTCAAGTCCAATTGGTGGATTTTTCCGTCGTATAAAGGAATGGTTCGGCTATTAGGTTGTAAAAAGTCCATTACGATAATTTGTTTTCTATATATCGGAATAATAGCGATAAGAAACAGAGTGTTTTGCAATATATAAGGCCTGGATAGCAAGATTTAAATCGTGAGAACCCAGTCAAGACTCAAAGAAAATTTAATATATACACCCTTTTTATCATTCATTATATTGATTTAATTCTAAATTATTTGTATAATAAAATAATATAATTACTAATTGATGAATAAAGCACGGAGTATATACCTTTGTTTTATTGAAGGTAAGTTAAAATATTTTAACAACGAGATAGGAAAGTTGCAATCTCACTCTTAGCGTGTGGTTGCTTGAGTGACGCGCTGTGTGTAGAATTCATTATCGGACGTATTGACACTGAAGGGAGTTTGGCGGAGTCCAGGTTTGTGCCAAAAGATATTGATAAACTACATGAGTGTAAATTACACACTGAAATAGTGTTTTCAGCATGAAGTGCTTATACAGAAGGAGGAATTAGGTTGCCGTTGGTTAGACAACGTTCCACAACAATGAAACGTAAATTATAATGCTGCGGAGGCACCGAAGGATGTGTTGTCCACAGGTGACTGAAATAAAAAATGATAGATTTTGAACAAGAAGAATTTGAAAAAGCGAATGCGAAAATAAAGGTTATCGGGGTAGGTGGAGCAGGCGGAAACGCTGTCAGACGGATGATCGAAGCAGCGCTTACCGGCATAGAGTTTTATGCCGTTAATACCGACGCGCAAGCACTTAGTGCATGCCATGGTGCCACACCAATTCAGATTGGAATGAATATAACTAATGGGTTAGGGGCAGGAGCCAATCCCGAGGTAGGTAAAGAGGCGGCTCAGGAAGACCGTGAGTGTTTACAAGAAATAGTTGATTCTGCCAACATGGTTTTTGTCGCTGCAGGAATGGGTGGCGGCACAGGCACAGGCGCAGCACCAATTATCGCAGGTCTTGCGAAGGAAAAGGGGGCTTTAACAGTTGGGGTAGTCACGCGACCGTTTGATTTTGAAGGAAAACATCGCGCAGAAAAAGCTGAAATAGGGTTGAAAGATCTCAGAGACAGCGCGGATTCAGTCATCGTAGTTCCTAACCAACGTTTGATTGACACCATAGATAGAAAACTACCAATCCCTGAAGCATTTAAGAAGGGTGATGAGATTCTGTTACATGCTGTTCAGAGTATCTCCGATATTATAACCGAAACAGGTGAAATTAATGTTGATTTTGCCGATGTGGAAACAGTTATGCGAGATGCAGGAACAGCCTTGATGGGAATGGGCAGCGCAGTAGGAGATAATCGGGCTCAAGTCGCAGCATCAGAAGCTATCTCCTCACCTCTACTCGAAGAAACCAGCATAGCAGGTGCTGTTGGGATGATTGTTAATATCACCTCTCCCCCAAATTTTACGATGCACGAATTGGGTGAAACCATGAAAGTCATCACAGATGTATGTGAAGATGCACAACCGATATTTGGTTTAGTTTACAAGGAGGAATTGGAACTTAGCGATGAGGTGTTGGTCACTGTAATTGCTACAGGCTTTGATCCGCCGACAGATGCAGATTATGTGCCAAACCAAGGTGGCAGATTCCACCCACAAGGTACACAACCTAATCCGATGTTGCAAGGTAGTCGCGTCCGAAATACTGAGGCAGGCACTGCAGGGCGGCCTCAACAGACTACGCAGCGTCCAGCTTGGAACAGGCAGTCACAAGGAAGAGGGAACGAGGGAACAGCTGGTTCCGCTACTCAAGTTCCCGCGAATAGACAAAATACCTCGCCTCAACCTGTAGGACAGGAAAAACCTGAAAATAATGATGACGAAACCAATGATGAACAAAATCAAGACCGTGAAAAACAGTGGGACATTCCCGCATTTCTCCGGGTTCAACAGAAAAGGGACAAACGTAGAAATTAATTCTATAATATCCTTATCTGATTCTATATATGCTTATACGCAAGAGGAATTGAATTGAATTTACGCGAGCATACGCAGCAGCTACTAAAAACCGAAAAGTACGCGTTGCCGAGTCAAAACAAACATACTCGGTTCAGGAAACCAAATAGATTTGCCTTGGTTTATCCAAGTACGTATCAACTTGGTATGTCCAGTTTGGGCGTACAGGTTATCCATGCTACGCTAAACAGTCGTCCGGATACTGCATGTGAACGCGTCTTTATACCAGAACCTCAATATGTCCGCGAACTCATAAAGAAGAAGATACCTCTCTTCTCGTTAGAGACGCAAACAGCACTTCACGCTTTTGATATCGTCGGATTTTCTGTCTCATTTGAATCTGACTATGTTAATATCCCACGTACTTTAGAATTAGGCAACATACCGCCCCTGGCTGAAGAACGCTCAGAATGGGATCCGCTTGTTGTTGCGGGTGGAATTAACATCTCTTATAATCCAGAACCGTTGGCTGATTTCATTGATGTCTTTGTAGTAGGTGAGGCAGAATTGATTATCCATCAACTGATGGATAAATTCCACGAATGGAAGACGTCAAACGCTCCCAAAGCAGATCTATTAAAATCACTTGGGGCAGAACCGGGACTGTATGTGCCAAGTTTTTACGATGTCACATACCACGCCGATGGAAAGGTTCAACAGGTTAACCCGAAGCAAGGGGCACCTGAGAAAATTCGTTCCGCAGCTGTCCCTGACCTAAACAGTGTAGAAACCTGTACACAAATTCATACTCCCAACACTGAGTTTTCAAATGCACATTTAATTGAAATTGTACGTGGATGTGGTAGACAGTGTCGCTTCTGTGTGGCAGATTATGCAAGGCGATGGCCGAGACACCGATCCGTGGAAAATACACTTGCACTGGCAGAAAAAGCAAGAGGTATTACAGATAGGATAGGATTAGTAGGGGCATCCATCTCCGACCATCCGCAGATTAATGAGATCGCTACAGGTTTAGTTGATAGAGGCTTCCGTATCTCGTGTGCATCACTACGCGCTGAAACTGTTGAGGCTCCACTTCTTGACGCGCTTGCTGACAGTGATCAAGGTACAATCACAATCGCTCCCGAAGTGGCAACCGAGGAACTTCAAAAGGTTGTAAATAAAGCAATTCCCCGCGAACGACTCTACTATGTTTTTGAAGAGGCATTGAAACGTGATATTCTTAACCTCCGCCTATACTTTCTTATTGGTGTCCCTCAGGAAACGCCTGCGGATGTGACAGCGATTGCAGAAATGGCAAAAGAGATGCGCACAATTCTGCTGCCACATGCTAAACGGACAGGAAAAATAGGACGGATCAGTTTTACGATTTCACCAATGGTGCCAAAACCACATACTCCGTTTCAATGGGTGGCAATGGAACCACCAAAAACTATTGCCAAAAAACTTGACTATCTGAAGCGAGAGATTAACAGTCTTGGCAGTATAAAAGTATCGTCTGCAAGTGCGCGGATGGCACATCAAGAAGCTGTTTTTGCACGCGGTGATCGTCGACTTGGTAAAGTTATATTGGAACTTTCCCAAGGGACATCGTGGAACAACGCTTTCCGAAAACACGAATTAGCTCCTGATTTTTACGCACTGCGTCAACGTGAATTTAACGAAGTTAACCCCTGGGACCACCTTGACCTTAACGTTAAACCTCAATTTTTGCAACTTGAATTCAATAAGCACGAAAAAGGTTTTATGACCAGCGAATGTGACACCACAGTTTGTAAGAAATGTGGTGCTTGCTAAACAATTTGCTGTGTTTAAGTAGATTTTGAGAAACATCCATTAGTAAAGAATCAAAAATGTTAAGGAGGATACAGTTGTGCGCAAATTTCTACAATTTACAACAGGACTCGCAGCAATATTAATGCTGTTTATCATCGTCTCGCCATCGCATGCAGGTTTGGACGATAAATCGCTCGTGTTATACCTATCCTTTGATGAAGGCGGGGGTAGCACTGCTAAAGATAATTCTACTTATGGACATGATGGTGAACTTTTTAAAGAACCTGCATGGGTTGACGGACAATTTGGCGGTAAGGCACTTGAGTTTGATGGTACAAAAGGGCAATATGTTATGGTTCCTATTAACGATACCTTGCAGCTAAGGGAACAGTTCTCACTCGCTTTTTGGGTAAAGCGCGGGGACTCACAAATTCGTGACTGGAATTATATGGTTGCCGCTGGTTCACTGGTATGGGCTTGTATCTTTAGAAATGGCGATCAAAAAACATATTTCTGGTCTAAAGCCCCAGGCTGGGCACAAAAAGGTGTTTCCGATAGTGCTCAACCCGAAGACTGGGTGCATCTTACCATAACACATGACACAGAATCAGAGGTAACCATCTATTATGATGGTGTAAAAGCAGGAGGCGGACCAAAACCGCCTGGAACTATTGAGATTGACGGTTCAATTATGGTTGGTGCAAGGCATCCCGGGTCAGAATTTTTTACTGGTATCATTGACGAAGTGTTTCTCTTCAACCGAAGCATTTCCGAAGATGAAATTAGCACAATTAAAGATGGCGCATTGACACCAGTAGAACCCGCTGAGAAACTTGCTACAACATGGGGTGTCATAAAAACAGAACGTCGTCAATAGATTTTGGAATTTACCATTAAGAAACGATAATAAGAACCTGTTAAGGAGGATACAGTAGTGTTGAAATTACTACGATTTACAACAGGACTCGCTGCAATATTGATGCTGTTTATCATTGTCTCACCATCGTATGCAGGCTTGGACGATAAGTCCCTTGTGTTATACCTTTCCTTTGATGAAGGAAAGGGTGGCACTGCTAAAGATAGTTCTGCCCATGGGCATGATGGCGAACTAATGAAAAGTCCCACATGGGTTGATGGGCAATTTGGCGGTAAGGCACTTGAGTTTGATGGTGAAAAAGGACAATATGTCATGGTACCTATCAATGATACTTTGCAGCTAAGAGAACAGTTCTCACTCGCTTTTTGGACCAAACGTGGGAAAGCACAAATTCGTGACTGGAATTACATGGTTTCCGCTGGTTCGCTTGTATGGGCTTGTATCTTTAAAAATGGCGATCAAAAAACGTATTTCTGGTCTAAAGCCCCTAACTGGGCACAAAAAGGTGTTTCCAATAGTGCTCAACCCGATGACTGGGTGCATATTAGTGTAACGCATGACATAGATTCAGCAGTAACCATTTATTATGATGGTAAAAAAGCTGGAGGTGGTGCAAAACCGCCTGGAACTATTGAGATCGACGGTTCCATTATGGTTGGGGCCCGACATCCTGGTGAAGAATTTTATACTGGTGTCATTGACGAAGTACATCTCTTTGATAGAATCCTTACGGAAGCAGAGATTAACACTATTAAAGACGGTGAATTTGCACCGGTAGAACCTGCGGAGAAATTGGCTACAACTTGGGGCGTTATCAAAACGGAACGCCGTTGATAGGTTAGGTTTGATAGGGCAGAGAGCACTCTCTGCCCTATTTTAGTTAATTGGCTGATATGCCTATATTTATAGTAGAATCCCAAAATACGTAGACACCCTGATAGATGCAGTTTCCTATCCTCGCGTGTTTCATTTTCGGTAGGCGAGGTTTCCTAACTCGCTTCATAAGCGTCAATTTTAGGATTTTCTAAACATGGGAACCTTCTTCAGTCCCGCTGAATGCCATAAAGGCATTCATAGCGTTGATTTGGTAGGGACGCAATGTTTATAGCGCCAGGGCTACCTTTTCTCTTAGTCCCGTAGGGACGATATGTCCTCGCAGCACATGGTAACAAACATATCGTCCCTACGGGACTAAAGAGCGTGTCTGCAACGTTTTTCTATAAACATATCGTCCCTACGGGACTAAGGAAAATACCGAATTTATTTTTTAATTTCATAAAGTTTGTGCTACATAGGTAGCAACTTGTGTTATTTATAGTAGAATCCCAAAATACATGGACACCCTGATAAATGCAGTTTCCTAACCTCGCCTACCGAGAATGTACAAACAATTCAAATCTAACCGTAAAACTAAAATCAAATATGTCAGATGAGAGGGAAATTAAGTTGAAGACACAATTAAATTACATAAAAATCAGCTGCATATTGATGTTGATTTTAGTCGGCGGTGTCAATGCACAACAAAATCTGGCACAAGAGGCTTATGCGATCTTTGAACAGTCCTGCCTAATATGTCATGGTGAAAATGGTTCATTCAGGGAATCGCTCATCATTGAGCATGCAGCACTCATTGATGACGGAAAAGTTATTCCCGGCGACCCTGACGGCTCCGTATTCTTTCAACGACTCATTGAAACAAACGTTGCTAAGCGGATGCCACTCGCACAACCACCGCTTGCCCCCGAAGCAATTGAGACGATCCGCCAATGGATTGCAGCAGGTGCACCAGATTGGAGCGATATTCCCAGGCCAGAAACCGACTTCATTACGACCAATACAGTGCTTCAGACAATTGAGAACCACGTCAATTCACTCACACCGTTTAACCGTTCCTTCGCTCGTTATTTCACATTAACACATCTCTACAACGCAGGTGAAACGACTGAAGCACTCAACGCGTATCGGCGCGCCCTCTCAAAACTGATTAATAGCCTCTCTTGGGGACGCGAGGTTGTTAAACCACAACCGATTGATGCAGAACAAACTATTTTCTATATTGACCTGCGCGATTACGAGTGGGATGTCCGAAACGATGCATGGACACAGATTGAGCAAGTCTATCCCTACAAAATGACGTTTGATGCCCCAACACAAACACATCTCCGTGAAAAACTGACGACTTTACAGCAAGAGATGAACTGTGAAGTGCCGTTTGTCCATATAGATTGGTTTCTTGCGACTGCTTCACTACCACCGCTCTACCATGATATTCTTGCGTTGCCCGAAACAGACCGCGAATTAGAGGCTGTACTTGAGGTATTCGTTACCGAAAACCTCTTAAATGCCCCCGGAAAACGCGTTTGGCGTGCCGGTTTCAACAATTCGGGTGTTTCAAGACACAATCGCGTTGTTGAGCGTCACATATCACGGTTTGGTGCATATTGGAAAAGTTATGACTTTGCGGGAAGTGCGGAATCGCAGAATATCTTTACACATCCGCTTGATTTCACACATGACGGTGGTGAGATTATCTTCAATCTGCCGAACGGTTTACAAGCATATTATCTTGTAGATGGTGAAGGAAACCGGCTTGATGTAGCACCGACAGACATTGTTTCTAATCCCGCTGTCAGTGATCCTGCTGTGCGTAATGGACTTTCCTGCATTGGCTGCCACACGGAAGGGATGAAGACGTTTGAAGACGAGGTGCGTGCTGTTGTTGAACAAGCTGACAATCCACCTTTTAACAAAGATAGGGCTTTAAATCTCTATGTAGAAAGAGCAGTGATGGCTGATCTTGTAGCGGAGGATACGCAACGTTACAGGACAGCACTTGAAGCAGCAGGCGGTGTTTTTGGTGGAATTGAGCCGATACAACGATTCCATGAGGCTTTTCAAGGACAACTCAGTGCTGCACATGCTGCAGCTGCAGTTGGATTGGAAACGGAGGCGTTTCTTGAGAAAATTAGTAAGAATGTGAATTTACAAAACTTATTAGGGGCATTGGTGGTAGAAGGCGGTGCCATCAAACGAGACGCATGGACATCGGCTTTTCACGATGTGATTGATGCGTTGGATTCTCCTGATAGCGTCCTGCCACCGGTTGTGGAGCGCCCAGAAATTATTCCTGGTGCTGGTGTCTACATTCCTGATGTGAACCTTCGCGCTGCAATTGAAGAAGCACTTGGCAAAGCAGCGGGTGATGCGATTACTGTTGAGGATTTGACGACATTAGAACGACTTGAAGTAATCGACAAGGATATCAGTGATTTGACAGGACTTGAATTTGCAACAAACCTAAAAGAGTTAAATATTGAAGCAAACAAAGTTTCAGATCTAACTCCTATTGCAGGATTAATCGAGTTAAGAGTACTCAATTTTGTGAATAACCAAATATCTGATTTATCACCTATTTCAGAATTAAAGAAAGTAAATTACTTGGTGATCAATCATAATCCAATATCCAACATATCTGCTATAGTAAATTTAACACAATTAAATTATCTGCAAATGAGTCATATCTCAGGCGTATCTGATATATCAGTATTGGCAGGGTTAATTAACCTTCAAACATTTCATTGTTGGGGCAGCCCAATCGTTGACATGTCACCACTCGTCAAATTACCGAAACTGAAAATACTTGATCTCTGTGGTGCCAAATTATCACATATACCGTCTTTAGATAACTTAAAAAGTTTGAAAACACTGTATCTCGTCGATTGCAACATTTCGGATTTATCGTCCTTGTCAAGCTTAAAAGGTTTAGAACATTTTACAAAACTGAATCTCCATAGAAATAACATTATCTCAGACATATCACCTTTAGCTGTCCTGACTAATCTGACATGGTTAAATCTTTCGTGGAATAATATTTCGAATGTATCCTCTTTGTCAGAATTAACTAACTTGAAATGGCTAAGTCTTGAATTGAACAATATCTCAGATGTATCTCCATTAGCAAAGTTAACCAACTTGGAATGGCTAGACCTTACCAAGAATCCGATAACAGATTTCTCACCTTTAGCAGAACTTGCTCAAACCACAAATATAATAGCTGGAAATGTTAATATTCCTGACCGAAACTTACGTGCGGCAATAGCAGAAGCACTTGGGAAGGCGGATACTGGGGTTATATCAATTACGTTTGATGAGATGGCAACATTAACAACTCTACGGGCATATAATAGGGACATTACGGATCTGACAGGCATTGAGCATGCAGTAAATTTGGACTATTTATATGCACCTGCCAACCAAATTACCGACCTCTCGCCTCTCTCTGAACTAATCAAATTGAAGATATTAGATATCTATAATAATCCAATAGAAAGTTTATCTCCGATTGCGGGTTTATCAAACTTAGAAGTGCTAACGATTATAGGCGATGAAATATCGGATATCTCCCCTCTTGCTGGATTTGCTAAATTAAGACATTTTCTGTCATGGGGCAACCCGATCTCTGATCTTTCTCCACTTGCAGGTTTGACACAATTGAACAGTCTTGATATTTGCGGTGCAGACAACCCTGATTTTTCACCGCTGGCAAAGTTGACAGGATTAAAGAGTTTGTATCTTGCCTCAAATGGTATTTCCGATGTATCACATTTGTCCAAATTAACAAGTCTGACACGTTTGAACCTCGAATGGAACAAAATATCGGACGTGTCTCCTTTAGCAGCTCTAACTCAGCTCAAATGGTTAGGACTTCATCATAATTTAATCTCTGATTTTTCACCTTTGGCAGAGTTATCAGAAACAACGATCTCTCGCGCCTTTAACCCAGGTGCCCCAATAGGCGGTCCGAAAATAGAGGGTCCCTGGTTATGGACGATCGTACCAGCTGAACACCTTGACAGCACGACAGACCTACTGTCTGAAACAAGTGACGGAGTTGTAACAGAAAAACATATTGCTACCTTCGGTGCAAAAGCAGAAACCTCTGTTGGCGATAATATGTGGATAGCAGGTAAAATTGCTCCTTCAGGAAACAACAACATTGCTGATATGTTAGACACTCTTGGTATTGAGACAGTTCTCAATGTTAATGATCGTGTCATCTACGGTTCCATCATCTTGAATTCACCTCGTGAACAGGTCACAAATATGTTTTTCGGAAGCAATAATGCGGTAAAAATATGGCTTAATGGCGAGTTAGTGCACCAAAACCTCACTTGGTATAATACTCGCGCCCATAATTATCATGACTTTTTCCCTGCCACACTCAAGTCGGGAACAAATGTATTGTTAGTTGCCATTGATTACAGACCCTGGTTAGGTTGGAACGGTTTTTTCGGTTTAGAAGATGGCACAGAGTATACGGTAATACATCCAGATGCGGTTTCACGTCTCACATTCTCTACAACGGAGACAACAAACCTTCTCGCTGGCGATACATTTACACTAAATCTCAACGCAGAAAACGTAACAGATTTAGCAGGGTGGCAAGCGGATATTGTCTTCGACCCGAATGTGCTTGAAGCCGTTGAAGTTACTGAAAGTGATTTCCTGGAATCGGAAGGCGGCAACACCTTCTTCCAAGGTGGCACAATAGATAATACGACTGGTAAGATAACGGGGCTCAATGCTGCTCGAATTGCGGAAAGCGGCGTTAATGGTACTGGCACGCTGCTCTCTGTAATATTTAGGGCAAAAGCCAGTGGCGAAACACAGATTACACTGGAAAACTTCGAATTCGGTTCAAGCACTGGTGCGATTATTCCTACTGTTCCACCAAATATTACCATCACTGTAGGAGAATATCCTGCATGGGATGTCAATCAAGATGGTCGCGTAAGTATTCTGGATCTGATACTCGTAGCACAGGACTTCGGTTCAGGCACCCCCACTAACTTACGGACAGATGTAAATCGCGATGGCGTTATCAATGTTCAAGACCTTATCCTTGTGGCACAGCACTTTGGCGAGTCAACGGATTCCACTGCCGCATCCCCTTTACTTGCGATGGACAACAAGGAACTTATGCCTATAATGGTCCAGGCATGGATAGATCAAGCACAAGCTGAAAACGACGGTTCGCTTGCTTTCCGACAGGGGATAGAGAATCTTGAGAGGCTATTAGCATCGCTGATTCCTGAAAAGACAGCACTGCTTACAAACTATCCGAATCCGTTCAATCCGGAGACGTGGATACCATATCACCTCGCGAAACCTGCAGATGTAACTTTGAAAATCTATGCTGCGAACGGTGCGGTTGTTCGGACATTGGCGTTAGGGCATCAGTCAGCGGGTATCTATCAGAGTCGTAACCGCGCGGCACATTGGGATGGCAGAAACAGTGTTGGTGAGTCTGTGGCAAGCGGAATCTATTTCTATATGTTAACCGCAGGTGACTTCACCGCAACACGGAAAATGTTAATTCTGAAGTAAAATTTGACAGGAAATCGCATTATATAACCTAAGTTGCTATTTATGTAGCACAAACTGTATGAAGATTAAGTAATTAAAATCGATAATTTTCGTTATGCATATTCGGAACATTCTAAGTGCTCTTTAGTCCCGTAGGGACGGAATGTTTATAGAAAAATGTTGTCTCTACCCTCTTGAGTTCCGTAGGAACGGCATATTTATTGTCGATGTGCTGCGAAACATATCGTCCCTACGGGACTAAGGGATGAGGTTGCCCGTGCTGCTATAAACATATCGTCCCTACGGGACTGAAGAGCACTTAAAATATTCTGAATATGCATAATGAAAAATTACCGAATTATAAATTAATCTTCATACAGTTTGCTCTACAAAGACTTTTACCGAGTTCACGTTAAATAGAAAATACCAATGCTAAGATACGTAACGATACTTATCCTCTGTAGTGGATTAGGGTACATCACCTATGCCAGTCCTCCCAACGAGTCCTTTCAACGCGGCATAAAATATTTTGAAGAAGGTCGTTATAGTAAGGCATTACAATCTTTTGACAAAGCCATGCAGTCTCAAACAGCAGACGCTGATCCTAATTGGTTTGCCGAAATTCATTTCCAAAAAGCAACCGCTTACCGCGCGTTGGAGGAGCATGTGAAGGCTGTATCGGAATACAAGGCAGCGATTGCGCTCAACCCAAATTCTGCAGTTTTCTACAACGCACTCGGTATTACGCACTCGGAACTCAAGCAATATAATGCCGCACTTAATGCTTATAAGAAGGCATTACAGTTGTCCCCAATGACAGCAGAACCACACTATAATATCGGGTTGGTTTATCTGAAACAGGGAACTTTTCCGCTTGCTGTAGATGCGTTTAAAGAAGCGGTTACTATTGATGCAAAATGGTCAGATGCCCATAGCGGACTTGCTGAGGCATACCTGAAACAGAGACTTCTTTCACAAGCGGAAAAATCTTATGTGAAGGCAGTCCGTCTTAATCCAAGGGGCATCACTGCCATTTTAGGTTTAGGTCAGGTTTATGCTAAGCAGGCACGTTATGATGATGCTGTAACGCAATTTCAAAAGGTTGTTGAAATTCAGAATGATAACACAGAGGCACATTTCCAACTCGCCCAAGTATATATCAAACGCGGACAAAAAGAAAAAGCAGCATCAGCAATGGAGTTCTTCAAAATTCTCCGCCATACCGACCCACTTCTTCAAAATGCACAGAAGTATGTCAAATTTCATCCTGATGACCCAAAAGGTTATAACAATCTCGGTATTGTTTATTTGACACGCAAGCGATATGACAAAGCAATTGAAAGCTATAAACACGCAATTTCGCTTTCTCCAACTTTAGCCTCTTCCCACTACAATTTAGGACTTACCTATCACAAACAAGGAAATATAAAACTCGCAATTGAGGCATACCAAAAATCAATCTCTGCCGATGCAATGCTTGCCATTGCACATAATAATATCGCTGTTTGCTACACTGAATCGCAAATAGATCTTGATAAAGCACTATCCCACGCACAAACCGCCACTGACCTTGCACCAACTGAGGCAAATTATTGGGATACGCTCGCCACTGTTTACACTAAACTCGGATTAAACAGTGAAGCAAAACATGCCCGCCAAAAGCAGGTTTCCCTCCTTACTACGTCGAAAAAATGAGATGTGTGTGCCACCTTCTACTGTGCTTGACTTTCTTGAGTGTTCCCGCGTATGCAGAGGTTCAATTTGTTGATGTCACTACCACTGCGGGAATTGATTTTCGACACGTTGACGGTAGAACTGGTGAAAAATATCTTATTGAAACGCTCGGTTCAGGTGCGCTCTTCTTTGACTTTAACCGTGATGGTAACCTTGACCTGTATATTGTTAACGCTGCACACACCCCATCGCCTATACAAACAACAGAACCGTCCACAAATTCTGCTGATCTCCCGAAAAACTTGCTTTATCAGAATAGTGGAGATGGTACATTTACCGATGTCACGCTAAAAGCAGGTGTTGGCGATACGGGATATGGTGTGGGTTGTGCTGCTGCAGACATTAACAACGATGGCTATCCCGAAATTTATATAACAAATTTTGGAGGCAACCGCCTCTATTACAACAATGGTGATGGGACTTTTACTGACATCACCGAAAAGGCAGGTGTTGGCGACAAACGGTGGGGAACAGGCTGCGCGTTTTTGGATTACGATTTGGATGGATACATAGACCTATACGTTGTCAATTACATGACTTACTCGGTTGCCAATGACCGTGGTTGGGTAATACAAGGAGTCCGTACTTATTGTAGTCCCGTAGACCAAATAGAAACGAGACGTTTTGTTAGTGAATCGGATATACTCTACCGAAATAACGGCGATGGAACTTTCACGGATGTTACCGAAGAATCAGGAATTTCACATCAAGCACTTGGACTTGCGGTTGCTGTCGGCGATTATGATAACGATGGCGATCCAGACTTACATATTGCTAATGACTTGGAACCAGACCTACTTTATCAAAATAATGGTGATGGGACTTTTACAGATGTAACAGACTTTACCGGGACAGGATATGACGAAAACGGCATCCCTGGTAGCGGCATGGGGAGTGCATTTGGGGATTACAATAATGATGGATACTTTGATTTAGTTGTAAGCAATGCCTCTGCTCAACATGTAATCCTCTATCATAATGACAATGCTCAGTTTTTTACAGATGTATCCTTTTCTTCCGGCATCGGTGCGGTGACCTTACCATACTTTAAGTGGGCAGTTGATTTTTTAGATTACAATAATGATGGTCTTCAAGACATCTATGTTTCCAATGGGCATCTTCAGGATACCATTGAACTTTTTTCGGATGCTACTTACGCACAAACAGACCTGCTATTCCAGAACAATCACCGAAACGGAAAACACACTTTTTCCGATGTTTCTGCCCGAGTCGGGTTAACACAACTGACCAAAATGGTAGGTAGAGGTGCAGCTTTTGGTGATTACGATAACGACGGGGATATTGATATTTTTCTAAATCACTCCAATCAACCTGCAAAACTTCTTCGTAACGATGGTGGAAATACTAACAATTGGGTTGCTATTCACACTATCGGCACGCAAAGCAATGCATCAGGGATCGGTACGAAAATTATTTTAAAATCAGATGCACTCTCACTTATTAAAGAGGTTCGTAGCGGTTCCAGTTATCTCACAGAACGATCTTCGCGTTCACTTTGGACTTGGAAAGAACACAAAGATTGACTCGCTTGAACTTCACTGGCCAAGTGGACATAAAGAAAAGTTTTTTGATTTCAAGGCAAATCAAATTCTTCATATTAAAGAAGGACACGGAATTATTAACATTCCAAAATGATGCTATTTGCTTATATAGGACAGAGCCATTCAATCCTCCAAGAATTTCTAACTTTCTCAAAGGTCTCTTTGTAGGAGCGACCTCCTGGTCGCGACCATGTCCAAATGCTGGGAAAACTCGAAAACTGAATGGTTCAGCACATAGAGGTTGACAACGGAATTTAGATAAGGTATCATAACAGCAATGTGATACTCTTCACAATAAGAAGTCGTGTAACATTCATCACTTACATTTAGGAGAGAACTTATCAATGGCAATTACGGATGCGATGCCAGAACTCAAGCGAAAACTACAATTCTTCCCTGTTGAAAACAAACACCCTTCAACGTTGACGCGTGCCCAAATCCAACACTTTAACGAAAACGGATTTATCTGTCCTTTAGACGTTTTCTCTGAAGCAGAGATCTCGCTACACCGTGCGTATTTTAACCAACTTATGGAAAAAGTTTTGGCGGACGGTGGAAACGGTTATTCCATTAACGGATGGCATACACGTAGTGCAGGTATTCACGACCTCATTACTGAAGACAGAATACTGGATTATGTCCAAGACCTGCTTGGTGAAAATCTTATCTGCTGGGGGACTCACTACTTCTGTAAGCTTCCTGGCGATGAAAAACAGGTAAGCTGGCATCAGGATGCCTCTTACTGGCCCCTCTCACCGAGTAAAACCGTCACAGTATGGCTCGCGATTGATGATGCTTCCGTTGAAAACGGTGCGATGGCTGTTATTCCAAAATCACATTTACACGGACAGATCGCGTTTGAAAGAAGCACAGCAGAAGAAAAGAATGTACTTGGGCAGACTGTTCATGGACCAGAACAATTTGGTGACGCGCCTGTGCCGTTTGAAATGAAGGCAGGGCAGCTTTCGTTGCATTCCGATTTACTATTGCACGGTTCAGAGCCAAACACATCAGACAGACGGCGATGTGGTTTAACCATGCGATTTGTCCCACCAGAAGTCCAGGCATCGAACAATTGGAACCAAAGGGCTATTATTGCCAGAGGCACTGATCCGAATAGGCATTGGGTTCACAACCCACGTCCTGCTGAGGATACCCTCCCGTAACAGCAATGGCTACCATGAATTTCCGTAAGTATGGATAAAAATAATAGCACACGAAGCGTGTTCCGCTACTTCTCAGAGTTTGTTAATCTCCCACGTCGTATCCTTTTTGCTGCATTTGCCATTTCCGCTGCTGCGAGTTTTCTCTTATGTGGTTATGAATTTATCCGGGCAGTCTCAGATTCCTTATTCATTGAAGTATACACGGCAAAAAACCTTCCGTGGGTAATGACGGCTGTTCCACCCAGTGTGCTTTTAATTCTTTGCCCCTATGGACTTTTCCTCTCTTGGCTTGGTGCCACACGCACCTTAGCGATAACCTCTATTCTATCAGGGGCTTTGATCTTATCATGCTACTTTGCACTTTCAAGCGGGATAGGTTTCGCTGCTGCTATTATTTATGTTTTTCGTGAAGCGTACATTGTAATCATCCTTGAACAATTCTGGTCTTTTGTCAACAGTACTCTCAAATCTAATCAAGCAAAAACAATAAATGGACCCTTTTGTGCAATTGCATCAGTTGGCAGTGTTGTAGGAGGGAAACTTGTAGCAAGATGGGCAGAAACGCTGGGATCAGAAACGCTACTTGTGTTTGCCGCCAGTTCCCTCATACCAGCGGCAATTTTCGGTGTAATCGCTTACGCCCTTGCTGGGGAACCGAAACCAACTGTGGCTGAGGAAGGTGGACGACGGGGACACTTAGGTCTAAAGACATTTTTTAGTTCTAAATATTTGGTTTTCATAGGTTTGCTGATTATAAGTACTCAAGTCATCTCAACTGTACTTGATCTCCGATTCAAAGGTCTGGTGGAAATGGATTTTCCTGTCAAAGATACCAGAACTGCGTACATCGGCAACTTTTATGGAAACCTTGGCGCGGTCGCAGCCGTTTTGCAACTGATTGTTGTACCTTTAGCACTCCGATTCGTTTCTATACGAATTATCCATATCGGCATTCCCATCATGCACCTGATTAACGGGTTAGTTCTGACTCTTAAGCCATCGCTTGGTACTGCAGCAAGAGCCTTTCTAACATTTAAAGCGCTTGATTATTCACTTTTTCGTGCAGCCAAAGAATTATTTTATATACCACTTTCCTATGATGAACGTTACCGCGCTAAACAGATTATCGATTCTTTCCTATACCGTTCTGCCAAAGGCGGTAGTGCGGGTGTCATTGCATTAATTGGTCTGTTTACAAAAACTATTCCCGGTATGGCCTATTCCATTGCTGCTATGGCAGCATCATGTATATGGGGTGGACTTGTCACGAATTTGACGTCACAATATCAGAAGTTAGAAAAAACCGATAAAAACGTTGACAATGAAACTTCCATTGTGTAAAATATAGATTAGAAACTAACGTTGAAATGGAGGACAAAGGCGTGACATATCATTTTTTGAGAGGTATGCCAACACAATTGCTTTATTTCGGTGTGCTTATTTCGGTCGGTGCATTCTTAGTTGGTTGTGCAGTCGCACCCCAGCCTTCGATTGATGTCTACATAGAGGCGATTGAAGGACAAACAAACACAAAAATAGATCCCGAAACTGGTGCCGTTACCGTTTTACAAAAAGGTGTTGCTGTTACCATTGAACCGCTTAATGAAGTGGAGATTTTTGAACTAACTGATGATCCGCGCATCAATCCTTATCTCATTGTAGGAAACCGTGGTAATGTTGAACCTATCTATACAGTTTTTCAAATGACTGTCCACAATCTTGATACACCACGAGTTTTGGTTGAAGAATCTGCTACGCTACTGGATAAAAATGGTGCTCAATATGCCAATCTACCTTATGATTACTTTGAAGACCTCTACGACAACGTGACTCGTTCTGAGAATAACGCTTTACCCACAAGAACATATCCACATTACCATCCTCCCTATCACAGCTATTATCCATACTACCGAACTTACTTGGATGTTGCGGCATTAGAGGAAGGACAAGCAGTAGTTGCGGAGAGTCTCTTTGAAAGTGGGAAGTTGTTCAAAGGTGCTAAGCGGAGAGGGCTTTTAATTTTTGACCGACTCGACCTTAACAATACGGAATTGAGGGTAATTGTCCCCGAAATCAGTGTTGTGAATTCAGATAGCAAGCAGGAAAAATTGAAATTTAACTTTGATTTTAGGCAGGTTGTTACTGAAAAACCTGCTATTGAACGAAGGGAGTATTGATAAAATGAGAAATTGGTTGGTAGGATTGATGTTGTTAATGTCACTCGCATTTGTTTACGGCTGCGATACTGGAAATCAAGTAAGGGTAGCTGTAGCAGGACCTTTTACAGGCACCGCAGCAGCGTTTGGAGAAATGATTAAACGCGGCGCACAACTTAAAGAAAAAGAGATTAATGAGGCGGGTGGTATCAATGGCAAAATGTTGAAACTTGTCTTTAAAGATGATGCTGGCAAACCGAAAGATGCAAGCAATGTTGCAAATAGCATCGCCGATAACAGACGGTTTCTTGCGGTTGTTGGGCATTTTAACAGTTCCTGTTCCCTTGCCGGTAAACCAATTTACAAACAGAAAGGAATAGTTGAATTATCACCCGGTTCGACAAATGTAAAAGTTTGTGAAGGAAGCGATTGGACATTTAGGAATTTGTATAGAGATGATTTTCAGGGTCAATTCGTGGCTGAATATGTTAATAAATATATTAATGAAATTAAAACTGTCGCCATTTTGTTTGATAATGACGATTATGGACGTGGTCTTCGTGATGGTTTTACTTCTGCCGCAGGAAATTTTGGTCTGAATATTGTTGCTTCCGAAGCGTATGATCGGAATAGCACTGATTTTAAAGCACAACTCACTGGTATTAAGGCAAAGAATCCAGACCTTGTATTCATTTCTGGCCTCTATAGCGAGGCAGGACTCATTGTTAAACAAGGGCGTGAGGTCGGAATTACTGCCCAGTTCTTCGGTGCAGATGGCGTAGATTCTCCGGATTTCCTTACAGTCGCAGGTGATGCAGCGGAAGGAACTTACCTAACAACACCTTTTATATTCAGTGAAGGTGGAGGTGAAGCATTACGAGTTGCTGAAGCATTTAAAACTGAGTTCAACGGTATTGAACCTGATACATGGGCAGCACTCTCATACGATGCAGTTGGTATGATTGCTGAAGCAATTGAAAAAACCTTTGATCAAGACGCTTCACTTGCGGACAAGCGAAAAGCAATCCGGGATCATTTAGCTTCGTTAAACACACCAGAAAAAGGGTATACAGGAATTACAGGATTAACCTATTTTGATAAAAATGGTGACACTGTTAATAAGCCTGCTTATGTCAAAATTGTTGAAAATGGAAAATTCATCACTGCTCCTCAGCAATTGCTTAACGCTGGATCTCAGGAGTAACATAACGGTCAACTTTCCAATAACAGAACAGAGATTATAGACTTATGTCAGTTTTTTTATTGCAGCTAATTAATGGATTGGTTCAAGGTGGAATCTACGCACTTATTGCTGTTGGTTACACCATGGTGTATGGAATAATTCAGTTGATTAATTTCGCCCATGGCGAGATTTTCATGTTGGGTGCCTATTTTGCTCTAATTCTTGTTACAGCTACACCTCTTCCATTTTGGGCAGCTGTCCTGCTGAGCATGGTTTTTTGTGCAGTGTTGGGAATGTTAATAGACTATATAGCATATCGTCCCCTTCGCAACGCGCCACGTTTATCCGCCTTGATTACCGCTATTGGTGTATCGTTAACACTCCTAAATCTCGCGCGGATGCTCTGGTCGTCACGCCAGCGAACATTTCCTGATGACTCAAAACCTGCTATATTCCAAAGTAAAATTGATTTAGAAACAGGTGAGGTTTTCAACGCTATCCCACTTCCCGATGGAGCCATTCTTCCTTACACAGATATTTTTATCATCTTGCTTGCAGTTGTGTTGATGTTTGCCTTAAACAGGTTAGTTCACCTGACGAAAATTGGCAAAGCGATGCGTGCTTGCGCCCAGAATCCGGTGGCAGCAAATCTGATGGGTATCAAGACGAATCAGGTCATATCAGTAACATTTGCAATCGGTTCTGCCTTAGGTGCCGTTGCAGGAGTGATGGTGGGTTTGCGGGAAGCAATTATGCCTACAATGGGTTACCATAAAGGAATTGCGGCTTTTGCCGCCGCAGTCCTTGGAGGCATAGGGAACATCACTGGCGCGATGCTTGGTGGCATCATAATTGGATTAGCTGAAGCCTTTGGAGGCGGATATATCTCTGGGGGCTATAAGTTAGCGTTTGCATATGTTATCATGATTGTCGTTATTCTTATTCGTCCATCTGGCCTTTTTGGGAAATCCACAGCTCAACGCGCGTAAATGGAAATATCTATTTATATGTAATGCTTAGATTATGTTAAGGCATCATGAAAAATAAGTTAACACCGCAAAATATTATTCTCATTCTCATCGTATGTTTTGTACCGCTGCTTTTGTTTGGAATAGATTTACTTGCCCGTCTTTTGTTTGATAACTTCGGTTTTGACCTGCCTATTCCGGGCGCAAGTTCCATACTGCGAATTCTCGCTTTGACAGGTTTGTATGTTTTGCTTGCAGTTGGACTTAATATAGTCTGTGGTTATACAGGATTGTTAGATCTTGGGTACGTTGGTTTCTATCTTGTAGGCGGATATACCGTGGGGCTTTTGATGACTCGTTTTGGAATTAGCTATTGGATAGCTCTACCGCTTGCCGTTCTGAATGGTGCATTTTGGGGGTTGCTGAGAGGGGTGCCTACCTTACGCCTCACTGGAGATTATTTCGCTATAGTCACTTTTGGGTTTGCAGAATTGTTATACCAAATCGTTAAGAATGAAGAATGGCTGATAGGGAATGTGAACGGTATGGTCAACGACATTCCTCGAGCATCTATTTTCGGGATAGAACTTGACCAAAATTTGTACCATTATTACCATATTCTCATCTTGATCGCATTAGTAGTTTTCGTTTCCTATCGATTACAGCATTCTCGCGTTGGAAGAGCGTGGGTAGCCATCCGGGAAGATGAGCAAGCAGCTGAGAGTATGGGTATCAATGTTAGTCGATATAAGTCACTTGCCTTTGCAGTTAGCGCAGCTATTGGTGCCCTTGGCGGAGCCTTTTTTACACAACTTCAGTCTAATCTAGCCGTAGAAGTATTTGAATTTTGGGAATCCATTCTAATTCTATGCATGGTCGTTCTCGGTGGAATGGGAAATATTAGAGGGGCTATTATAGGTGGGGTTATAATTGGTTCTTTAGGCGAAGTCTTACGTATAGTTCTCGGCTTTAACCCTCAACTTGCAGATGCCCGGTTCCTCATCTTTGGAGTTATCTTGATACTATTAATGCGTTACCGTCCCGATGGATTGGTTTTTAGAAAAACATAAGCGCACATAATGAGGTTAAGTACATTGAGCTGTCCCTAAGCTCATATTACTTTAACGATCTCTTTACTTTCTTCTTTTCCATTTCTGAATAAGCATTTCTCCCACTAAAAGTATTAGTGCCAACCCCGCAAACCACTGAAACCTTTCCTGATATTCGCCATCAGAACGCACTCTAAATTTCTGCTTTTCAAGTTGTGCCAAGTCTGTCGTTAACTGGGCAACACCCTCGTTTGCATGATAATAGTTACCATTCCCTTCTTTGGCAATTTCGCGTAAACTTACCTCATTTAATGCGGTTAACACCAGTTGTCCATCCACATTTCGTTTGTACCCCGCACTTTCAACCGGAAGAGGTATCGGAACAGGTTTTTCAGAGTTTCCAACACCAATGCAATAGATATGCACACCTTCTCTCTTGGCTGCTTTTGCTGCTTCAATAGCATCATCACCGAAGTCCTCCCCGTCTGTGAAAAGAATCAATACTTTCTGTCCGCTGGAATTATTTTTTGTTGTCAACTCACTCCTATCTGAAACGAATCGGTCAATTGCGACTTCAATAGCGTTGCCGATATGTGTGCCTCTATGCGCAAGTATTTCTGGAGTCAACGAGGCTAAAAATTCTCTTAACGTTTTTACATCGCTTGTCAATGGACATACGACAACACTCGCTTCAGCAAAGTAGAGTAAACCGATCCGATCCCCTTTAAGCTGCTCCAGCAAAGAAAATAGCAAATCTTTTGCTTGAGTTAATCGTCGGATAGAGTTGTCATCTATGGCAAGCATGCTCGTAGAAATATCCATCGCAAGCATGACATCTAATCTTTCAGCGACAGTTTCAGGTTTAACACCCCACTGCGGATGCGCGATTGCAATAGCCATAAACAGGTAACTCAACATCAACAACACTGCTTGAATTTTGTGTCGTTTTAGATGTGTTGCACGGACATTACTTTGGAAAAGCAGCATCGCCTTCCGCTTCATTCGCAATCCAAAAAGAAGCAGTAGAATTAAAATAGGCAATCCGATCCATAACAAAAAGATGAACTCCGGATTGCCAAAACGAAACCAATTCATGTTCTATAAGCCAAATTTTGGACAGAAAGCTTTTACAAATTATGATTTAACCAATGAATGCGATGTTTATACTTCTCAACTTCTGATTTAACCCTCTCCTGATCCCAATTGTTCCTTTTGCCCAAGAATTGTGCTATTTCTGGTGCTATATCTACCCCTTGTCCCTGCGTCCATCCAATGCGGGTGCGTCTCCATAACAAATCTTCTAAAGTTATTGCCATTTCTCCCCAAAAAGCATAGAGAATTTCTGCTTTCACAAATGGGAGAGACGAACTAATGGTCTCCGCGAGTGTGGCATCTTTATGAACAAATTCTTTAATGGTCTGATATCCAAGGATTCCATATCGTTGAATAAGTCGCTCCTTATCAACTAAATGCGTGTCTCCTTTGCCAGTGTCATTCCTGTTAAGTTCATCTGGTGTAGCACTTGGCAATGGACAGACAGCGGTTTTACATTCACGAGACACATTTAGTGATTCAGCCAAATAGTCTACCGTTTCCTCAGCAATCAGACGGTGTGTCGTCAGTTTACCACCATAAACATATAAAATGCCGCTTGGACTTTCAGTGATTATATGTTCTCTTGAAACGAAATTACGACCACCGTTTTCCTGTTTTGAATGGTTGGGAGCGATGAGAGGACGTATTCCAGCATAAGTACCGATAATCGAGCTGCGATCCAGCGACATACTTGGGAAAACCCGTTGTGCTTCGGAAAGTAAATACGCTACTTCTTTTGCAGAAGGGCGAGCAGATTCCGGTCCATTCTCTGGTGTCGTTTCAGTTGTACCAACAATAGAGGTATTATGCTCACCGGGCAAAATAAAAATCGCTCGTTGTTTTCCCTTGTGCGACTTTTCCGCATGTGTTAATGTAACGATACCATGCTGATTTGGTGTGTTTCCTGCAAGGCAGCGTGGCAAGATAAGATGAATCCCTTTAGCATTTTCGGTTACTAATCGAGGGGCACCATCGTAGCTGGGGTCTTTACACCATAACTGATCGGTCCACGGGCCTGTCGTAGAGACGATTTTGCGTGCAGCGATCTCAAAACAGTCGCCTGAAATGGTATCTTTTGCTATTACGCGATGCATCGGATTTGATGCATCCGGTTGGGCAATAAAATCAAGGAACTGGACGTAGTTAGTGACAATGCCACCATTTAAATGGGCATCCTTGAGAGTTGCTAAAGTTAATCTTGCGTCATCAACAGTGCTATCCCAAAGTACAACACAGCCTTTAAGTCCGTTTGTAGCGACAGCACCAACTATGGTTTGTATTTTATGTACATCAAGAAGTAATTTCGCTTTTTCTGTTGTGTCCGATTTTGACAGATGATTATAGTATTGTGCAGCAAGTCGAATCCCAGTAAGTGGATACGGGTCCCCCTTGTAACGAAGAATTGCTATCGGTATAGGTTTAACAAGATTAGGGGCTATATGAAGCAGGATTTCCCGTTCCTTGCGTGCTTGTTTCACAAGAGCAATGTCGCGTTTGGCAAGATATCGGAACCCGCCGTGAATAAGTTGAGAACTTGCACCACTCGTGCCGCTGGCAAAATCGCCTTTCTCAATCAGACCTACCCTAATTCCTCCGTTTAAAGTGAGGTCTCGAATTAAACCTGCACCGACGATGCCGCCGCCGATAACTAACACATCTAACGGTTCCGTCTTTAAGGTTTTTATATTTTGGGTTCGAGTTTGGTTTGAAAATTCTATTGACATTTTAGAGTATTTTATACCGTGTCATTTTTCAGGGCATTTGCTAACAGTTCCGCATGATTGGAAATCTTACGAATTGCCGTCAATATCTGTTCTGCTGCCTTTGGAACAGGTTTCGTCAAAAGTGGTAAGAACACCAGCTGTGAACATACTTTCTCAGTAATTGGCAAATCTCCTGCGGCGTATCCTTCATAATCTCCTCCCATTTTAGATGTGCAGAGAGGTCCTCGTCCATTCGTAAAGACATCAAGTCCCTTCATAAAGAGTGGAAGGGTATGAAGTAATGGGTAAGGGTTGCTATTTGTTGGCAAACTCCCAGAAAAAACAGGCACGCCGTCACCGACCATCAGCGGATAAGGGTTATTATTTGCCAAGACACCCTCTTTCCGTAGCGCGTGAGCAAACATTGGTGCTGATAAGCCGTTCATCTCTTCTTCACGGTAATGGATGGGAGATCCAAAGAATGCCGCTGGTTCCGTACCTGCATACCGCTCAACAGGACTTACCCCAGGAATATCTTGCAATCCATCTCTGATTTCTGCAATATATGCACGACGGTTTGCGTTGAGATCATCAAGTTTTTGTAACTGGACGGAAGCGATGCCGATAGCCAATGGATGCGCCCGATATTTTACGCCTAATCCCATTGGTGGGAGATGTCTGTAGTTAAGTGCAGAAGGATCCAAAACAGGGTCGCCAATACTATTTATAACACGATTGACTTGCCCCAATAAACAGGCACGTTCAAAAACCGTGTGGTCATTTGTAGCGAGCATGCCACCTTCACCGGCACTCACCGCTTTGCTCCCTTGCAAACTCCATGCCCCTGCATGTCCGATACTGCCACACGGTTTGCCCTTATAAGATGCCCCGTGTGCGTGCGAGCAGTCCTCAATCACAGGAACACCGGTTTCTTCACTGAGTGCCATTAAAGCGTCCATATCACACACGTTACCCCACAAATGTACCGCGACAATTGCTTTTGTCCGCGTTGTAACACGCTGTCGGACATCATCAACATCAATAACCAACGTTCTGGGGTCAACTTCACAAAAAACAGGTCTTGCATTTAGCATGAGTGCAGGCGTTATAGAACCCATCCATGTATAGGTAGGACAGATAACTTCATCACCGGGACCTACCCCGAGTCCAAACATTGCACTATGTAGTGCAGCAGTACCGTTGCTTAGACTCATAGCGAATTGGGTTTGATGGCGTTCACGCCAAGTTCGCTCAAATTCCTGAACAACGGAAGACCCACTGGACAGTTCATTCCGTAATGTCATTTCATAGGCTATCTGTGCCTCTGCTTCTGTTATTTGCTTCCACTGATCCAGTTTTGGAAAAGGTATTTCTTCTGAAATTTCAAAGACTGGTTTTCCACCTAAAATCGCGGGAAGGGTTTTTCTATCAATCTCAGTGTTAGAAAGATGCTTGTTTTTCATTGTAATTTGCCTGTGCTTGATTTGTGAGGGTTTCCTAATTCAGGAAATAAAAGAACTCGTTCTATATGCGGAAGAAAGACATTAAATTATAGCGAACTTTAGAATTAACAGGACATTTTGAGTTCCCTCCTACAATACAATTAAACGGGAAACTCGACAATTGAATGGCTCTGAGTGGAAAATCCAAAAAAATTGCCTTAATGTCAAGTCTGTGTTATACTAACAACACTCGTTAACTTGATAAATAGGAAACGTAATAAGTCCGCACTAAGTTTACGTCCTATACATAATATCATGTTCGCGATAAACTGTCAATTTTTTGTGATTTAGCCCAGAGGTATTTAGTTTTAAGAATAATCGGTTAATAGATTTTACTGAGAGTTTATATTGTAGGTCGGGTAGAGCGAAGCGACACCCGACAATCTCAGTGTGGCAGTGCGATCATGTCGGGTGTCGCTTCGCTCTACCCGACCTACAATGCGACTATAAAAAATTAATGTTTGTAATAAAATACACAGAAAAACTGAAAACTGAATAACCCTGGTTTTAGCCTCAGAGGCATTCAATTGTTGATATATTATCCGTTTGAGTTATGAAGTAGCAATTCATTGATGCTGCTACCGCAATGTGGAAATTGCTGCTACTCAAAAGTTACCATTTGGTAACTTTTTTGATACCGTGGTAACTTTTTGAAAATTGCCCTAAACTCAATCTCTGACTGGGTTTAGAAAGGATTTTTTATTAAGGTATTAATTTTAAATTTCGTACTTACGCAACTTTGACGATTTTTCAATAATTATGTCGAAATTGGTATAATTTTCAGCGACATGCTTATAGCGTATCTCATAAATAGGATTTGTTGGTTCGTTATCAGTTGATTCTCTTTGTAGGAGGGAACTCCGATTCCCGACAGGTCGCGATTCGGAGATCGCTCCTACAGGATTTTGAAATCGGGTTACAAACCCTTCCAACTATTTATGAGATAGGTTGTAGTTTTCAGTGCGCTTCCGATTTGTTGGATTCTCTGCCATTTTTTGCCAAGTAATTTCAAAATTCTCACCTATATGTTTTGCTCAAGATTTTGGGTCTGGTTCTATTAGTGTTTAGGATCGTTTTCTTTTTCTAACTGATATTATACCCTTGTTATAGGTGATAGCCAGAAGTTTTTGTTGTTGCCGGACAATAGATATCCAATATATTTCCAATAAGTTTGTTGAAAAAATTGTGTTGACGCGTTTTTTGAATTTCGGTTGAATGCGTATTTTGTTTTCCGCATCTTGGAGGATCGTGAGTTTGGAGTTTTGGTAAGGAAGAAATCATGTGAGAATTGAATGACTCTGGTTTTAGACTCCACCTTTCTGAGAAGATTTTGAATATCCGCCAATCTTTCATTACGTTCTTCAACAGTCTGATTCTTCAGATTCGACAATTGATTCGTAACCTTTTGCCGCCGCTACTTGCTATCTGCGGTTTTTTTCTTTTATGTGGGATTGTACTAATCTTAAGGAGTCAGAATCCGTGGGAGTTTTATACGACAATCTTTATCAGTGGGTTTTCCAGTTTTGATGAAGTCGGCAGTGTATTATTTAATGCGACACCACTTATTTTTACCGGACTTGCTGTCGCTGTAGGGTATAAGGGTGGATTGTTTAATATCGGCTGCGAAGGACAACTCTATGTCGCAGCCTTTGCGGCAACGTGGATTGGCATGCATCTGTCTCTGCCTTCTGTTCTATTAGTGCCACTATGCATCGGAACTGCAATGATTACAGGCGCTTTTTGGGGCGCGGTTCCCGGCTACTTAAAAGCGAAATTCGGAGCGCACGAAGTTATCAACACTATTATGATGAACTTCATTGCGTTTGCCCTTACGAATTTCCTTGTCACATCTGTATACAGAGAACCAAATCAGATGATTCCACAAACGTCTCAGATTCATGATGCAGCGCATTTACCTCGTTTAGCAGGCATCTTAACTTTTCTTCCACAAAGCAACCTGCTAAATGCCAGTTTTTTGCTCGCTTGTGCTTGTGTAATTTCATGTTATATCTTTTTAAAGTATACCCGATGGGGATACGAGCTCCGTTTAGTAGGCAACGCGCCAGAAGTTGCTGAATACGGAGGGATAAATCCTCGTGCCGTGACAGTATGGGTAATGGCACTGAGCGGCGCAATTGCTGGGTTAGCAGGTGTTGCAGACGTTATGGGGTATCGGTACAGATTCTTAGATGGTTTTTCATCTGGATGGGGTTTCACCGGAATTGCTGTTGCTCTCTTGGGTAGAAATCATCCGTTTGGTGTATTTGCAGCTGCACTGTTATTTGGTTTACTTAATAAAGTGGCATTAGATATAGAACTTATATTAGAAGTGCCGCGCGGTTTATTTCTTGCCGGTCAAGGATTACTGATTATCGGGTTAGTCTGCATGGAAGGCATTTCAAAGAGAAATAACGGATGATTTTAGATTTGATTCCAAGCACATTGCGAATGACAATACCACTCGGTTTTGCTGCACTCGGTGGAATTTATTCCGAACGTTCAGGCATTATTAACATTGCGCTTGAAGGGATGATGCTCATCGGGGCGTACGGTTATGTGGTTGGTGCACAGGCATCAGGTTCTGCTTGGATTGGATTGTCCGTTGGCATCGGTTTAGGGGTTGTAATAGCCTTGTTACATGCTATTGCCACAATCACTTTCCATGCTGAACAAATTGTCACGGGTATTGCGATAAACATTCTGGCGTTAGGTATCACAGAGTATCTCATCCCTACCACTGATAGGGTGCCAGGGTTACCAGAACTGGAATTGCCATTCATTGGTTCCTACAGTGTTCTTGTGTATCTGCTCCCTGTATTGATGGTAACGAGCCATATCCTGCTTTTCAAAACGCCGTGGGGTTTGCGGTTACGTGCTGCAGGGGAATCTACCGAAGCACTCAAAACACTCAGTTTAAGTCGCGCAAAGTGGCAGTATTTTGGTGTCCTATTGAGTGGAGTCTTCGCAGCGACTGGGGGTTGTTTCCTCACATCCGAAGTCCATTATTTTACAGAAGGTATTTCCGCCGGACGAGGATACGTAGCGCTTGCAGCAGTAATCTTCGGAAAATGGCATCCTCTCTATGGCGTTGCTGCGTGTTTCCTCTTCGGATTTGCTTCTTCTTTAGAACTCGCTAATCAGTGGCAAATTCCTGATCAGTTGATAAAAAGTTTTCCACATATCTTAACAATGGTTGTGCTCGCTGGATTTGTCGGGAGATCGCGTCCACCGGCAGCATTGGGAAAGATGGAATCCTAAACGATATTAAGCATCATCGAGAGGCGGTGGCCTTATAAAAAAAACAGGCAGATACCAAAAATAAAGGATACCTGCCTGTAAAGGTATAAAATAAAGTCAGCTACTCCACCGTGAGAGTGTAACTCTCTGTGCTGTAAGCACCGTTCAAGATTTGGATTTGAACCTTAATGGTATACGTGCCAGGGTCATCAAAAGTATGACTGAAGGAAGCTTCTGTTGACGTGCCGTCGGGATTATCGTCGGTTTCCCACAGAAAATCATCTACATACCACGCGACATAACTATAGGGCGAATGCGTCACACAAGTCGCATTATGCGTATCACCTGCGTATAGCGTATAATTACCATCCGAAGCATACAAATCATTTGACCCCGAATTGCCGTTGTTGTCATCGTCATCGCTATTATCCGTTTCTGTCGGGGTCGACGGCGTGGAAGGCGTTGACGGCGTGCTGCTCGTAGGCGTGCTACCACTACCGGTCGAAGGATATTTGGGATAACTAAGGGTGGCATCTGTATCAATGATTTTCCAACTTCCTCCAGCTGAGCCACTGGATGACCAAGTGGCACCATCTTCCCATGTGCCACTGATGCCCACAGGTAATCCGACACGTATCTTAAAGTAAATAGGGGTGTAGTAGATAGTACCAGAACCATTCCAATTATGCGTGCCATTACTCGCTGTGTAGGTAACACTTTCTGAAGTACTAACATCTGCGTCATGAGCCTCATTCGCTATGAACAGGAAAACCGATCCGATGTCTATTTCAGAACCCAAATCTTTGATATCTCCAAATTTCTGATTATCTACGTTCCCATAAAATAGTATCTGTGCATAGCCAAGTCCATGCGCCTCGCCTGATATTGAAATTTTAGCAGGGTTTTTGAGACTCGGGTACCACCCACTGCTACTGTGGAAATAACCATCACTGTAATAGTAGTCTTTCTTAGAAAAGATTTGATTATTTGATATATTACAGGTGATTTGTGTTTTTGTTGCTTTTAAAAATTTCGAAACGTTGTCGTGGTCAACCCATGCTCTCCATCCCCACTTGTGTGCGTATAAATGTGTTGACATTGATATGACGAATAAAGCAATAAGGATTAGGGATAGAATGATGTAACTTCGTTTATACATTTATAATTCTCCTATTTCTTCTAATATTGGAATTAAATCAGAAAAACCTTGATCTATAAGCGCAGATCTTAATTTTTCTTTCATTATGCGGTCTGGTTTATCTGGGTCGCTTTCCTTTTTGGATTTTGGGGCAACCCAAATTGTTCTTCCTGCCACAGGACGTTCTCTCATGACCTCGCTATAGAGCTGATTATATTCTGATTCAAGTTGTTCTGCCTTTGCAGTATTGCCTAGAACTCTCTGCGATCCAGCTTCTATATCCAGCGCTTTTAGCATTTCATATTCTTCAGCAGTTGGTGAAAATGCTTTAGCTGTTTTTAACTTAACAATGGGCTCGTGTCTTTTATGAAGAATCGGTTTACCGTTTTCATCTAAAAGTGGAATACCTGGGCGCTCCCACAAGTACATATATCCCCGTGGGGGAGGTTTTAGCCCGTGCTGTGTATAAAAGCTGTTAAATATACTCTTTCTTTGCTTAAGCGGTAGGTTCATTATATCCGTATGTGTTAGCTTTTTAGTTTCCTCCTGTTCCTCTGCTAACGTTTGGGGGGACGCGTCATCTTGTCTGTTGTTAGATGTCCGTTCCACCTCGTTTTTTGTTTTCGATTCCTGATTTATCTTCCATTGGCGCGCGAATTCAGCAGTTTCGGCAGCCTGTTTTTCATATTGCGCAGTGGTGTATTGATAGTAAAAATAACACCCACCGGCAATAATAATCAAAAGGGCTATACCGCCCAGTATCCATTTATTTCTGAAGATGTCGCGAAGCATCTTTCACCTCCAATTGTTCTGCTACACGTGATTAGCGCATAGCGTTTCAGTTGTATGGGCTTCCGTTATCGGTTGCTTTAGCGGTAGGGTTACCCGTATTTAAAAAGTGATGGGCATCCCTGCCTACTAAAGCGAGTTACCTAATATATGTTAGATAAAGGATACCCAGAATTGTAACTCGTTTAGTAGATACAGGTATTATAATACTTTTTACGTTTCCTGTCAACATTTTTTTGTTAATTCATCAAAAAAAGTTTTCAGATTGTCCGTGACGCATTTTTCACGCCTGCTGTGTAGTTTTATAGTAAAACCCGTAATTATACACTTTTATAATATCGTGAATAGATTTCTCAGCATTGTATTGCCGTATTCGCTTGATGTTGGCGAAGTCCTGCTCAATCGGGTTCAACTCCGGGGAATATGGTGGTAAAAATAACA
>JAPPCZ010000098.1 GCA_028824685.1 Candidatus Poribacteria bacterium | reverse complement strand
TTGTTTCAAAATATAAAAAATTATGATACAATTCACGACATAAGCGTAAAAGGAGGGAACTATGACTCCTAAACAACGATATCTCTTTGATTTAACGGGGTATCTCCACCTAAAAAACGTTCTCAGCGATGCAGAATTGCAAAACGCACAAAATGCTGTTGAACGCTGCGTCCAAACATCTCCAGACAAACTTCCGCCGGGTATTAGTTACGGCGGTGGCGGTTTTTCCAACGGTTTCTCATTCGATAAATCGCTTGAGGCACTCACACTTCACCCAAAAACGTGGCCCATTGTAAAAGAATTAACCAGCAATAGACCGCGTTTTAATCGTGGATCGCTGGTCGCAAAAGGTCCTGAACACGATCAGGTTATCGGTAAGCTGCACTGTGCCCGTGAGGATTGCGGATGGCAGACAAGACGCTACGTCGCTAAGAACGGAAAAATTCACAACAACGACTTTGCCATCTTCTTCTATTTCACCGATGTCTATCCAGGTGATGGCGGATTAATGGTGTTACCGGGTTCTCACAAAGCCGGTTTTGAACGACCAGAAGGAATTTTCTTTCCAGACCCAGAGAACCCTCCAGATGAACTCCATCCTGCCCTCGTTAATGTTACCGCCCGCGCAGGCGATGCAATCGTTATGTCTGAATTGCTGACACACGGTGTTCTCATCTGGAAACCGAAGGAACGGTATCGACGATTTCTCATCTTGCGTTACAAGACACAGTTTTTCCAAGATAATAGGGGACAAAGAGACCCGTTTCCGTCTGAAGTGATGGAACGCCTCTCTCCCGAAACCCGTGAACTCGCACAACACGCACATTATACACATATCAAGGATATTGTTAAACAGGAACATGTCCAGTTAACCTAAAGGGAACGGAGAATGACACCAGAACAACGCTATCTATTTGATGTCACAGGTTATCTACATATTAAAAACGCTGTTACGGGGGACGCACTGAAAGCGGCACAAGAGGCTGTTGACAGTTATATCCACATGCCGCTTGATGAACGACCTGAAGGATTTACGACGCGCCCGCGTGAGTTAGAACCCGGCAAAGGCGGTAGATATGAACACGGATTTGCATTTGACCGCTCGCTTGAAGCGATGACGGTACATCCCGCTATCTGGCCCCTCGTCAAAGAGTTCACCTTTGATATGCCAAGGTTTGTTACAGGGACGCTCACACTGGAACAGCACAATCCCGACAGGCAACCGATGGGAACAAATCCTGCGGGGCTGCATTGCGCACGCGAGGGGCGCCACTGGCTCACCCGATATGAAGTTAAAAATCAGCAAATCTACTGCAACGATTTCGTGGCGTTTTTTTACTTGACAGATGTCCACCCTGGTGATGGCGGACTCATTGTCATCCCGGGTTCGCATAAGAGTCAATTTGAACGACCTGAAGACCTGCTGACACCTGGACCAGATGGCATTGATCCAGAACCAGACGACGTTTTTACCAATATTACACCGAAAGCAGGCGACTTTGTTGTTATCTCTGAACTTTTGACACACGGTGTTTTGCAGTGGAGACCAAAAGACCGGGATAGGCGATTCCTTATTCTTCGGTATCGTCCACAATATGAAGGCAGGTCAGGACTGCCAGAGGCAATCGTCAACCGCTTGTCACCAGAGGTACAGGAACTAACACAAACCGCATCTTATGGACATATAAAGGAAGTTGTTAAACAGGATGTTGTTCAATTAACCGATTAACAGAAATCTTTAATTTTCAAGACGAAACTTGATGGAGGAACTCCGATGGAAACCACACAATACCGTGTCTGTATTGTCGGCTGCGGACGGATGGGCGGCACCATTGATGAAGAGGTGCGAAGCACACCACACGGTGCGCTGCCATATTCACATGCTGCTGGTTACACCGCTTTTGAGCGAACAACAATTGTTGCCGGCGCAGATGTAGTTGAAGAAAAAGCAAAATATGTCTGCGACAAATGGGACATCCCAAAGTACTATCTCGACTATCAAGAGATGATAGTACAAGAGAAACCGGATATTATCAGCATCGCCACGCGTCCAGGCAACCATGCTGACATCACAAAATTTGCCGCAGAAAACGGTGTCAAAGGCATCTATTGTGATAAACCGCTCTGTGCTTCTATGGAAGAAGCGGACGCTATGCTTGAGGTGTGCGAGAAATACAACATCAAATTCAATCTCGGCACACAGAGACGTTTTACACCCGGCTACCTCAAGATGCGTGAAATCCTTGAGAGCGGCGAATTAGGTGAACGACGTTCTATCATCTCTTATACGGGTGGTTCTGCCTTATGGGGTTACACGCACGCTGCCGACCTAATACTCTTTTTAGCAAGCGATTCCCCGATAGAATACGTGCAAGGCAACGTCGCTGTTGATGATGCTGATTTTGAAGATAACCGCACCGATTCAGATCCAGGAATTGTGATGGGATTCATCCGTTTTCAGAACGGCATTAACGGCATCAGCATCCCCGGCACCGCTTACGAATTTGAAGTGAATTGCAGTGAAGGCACAGTCCGTTCCCTCAACAACGGTCTCGGTTTTCAACTCCGCAAACGGCAGGGGCAGTTTAATGAAATTTTAGACGCACAATTCCCACCTTTTGAACGGAAAAGTGGTACCGTGGGATGCATTGAGGACATCGTTGAAGCGATAGACACTGATACTGAAACACAAGGCAACATTCAACTCGCACATCGTAGCACCGAAATGGTCTTCGCCATCGTCGACTCGCAACGACAGAAAGGCGTTCGTGTGCCGATGCCGATGGAAAACCGAGAGCTCTATCTCGGAAGGTGGTAAACTATGATTACAAAATTCCAACGCGTTTGTAGGAAGGGTTTTCAACCCCGATATATTTCTGGTAGGAGGGGTTTTCAACCCCGAAAACTCACAAAGATTGGTGCTATCTTTGTGAGCATACTCTTTCTGCTAATCTATCCAACAACTTCGCCAAAAGGCGATTCGCATTCAGAAAAAGACATGGCACGTCCCGCAAGCACACAATATGAAAAACGCATCCCAAGCCGAGATGGTATCGGCAAAATCTATATGGGGCGCGAAATATCGCAAGTCATGGGACACCTCGCTGCCGGATGGTTAGAACGCCCTGAACGCGAACGCGAAGAGATGCCAAATAAACTTCTTGAAATGTTGAAATTAAAAAAGGGCGATGTTGTTGCGGATATTGGAGTCGGTACAGGTTACATTGCTCGACGTATCTCACCTATAGTTGGCAAAACAGGAACCATCTACGGCGTTGAAATTCAACAGGAAATGCTTGACATCCTGGCTAAAAAGATGGCGGAGGAAGGTATTACCAATATCAAAGGCGTATTAGGCACGATTACCAACCCGAAACTGCCACCGAATTCGGTTGACCTCGCTATTATGGTAGATGTCTACCATGAGTTTTCGCATCCGTATGAGATGATGCACAATATTTGTCGTGCCCTTAAAGTCGGTGGTAGGGTGGCTTTTATAGAATATCGTTTGGAAGATGACAATGTGCCAATTAAGCGTCTGCACAAGATGAGCGAATTGCAGGTGATTAAGGAGGCGACACCGCATCCGCTGTCTTGGATTGAAACGCTTGATGGTTTGCCGTGGCAGCATGTTATCATTTTTGAGAAGGTTGCAACAGAATAAGTAGACTTTACACAAATCGGTAAAAGTGCTTACGGGATGGAATTTTTTGCTGATTTGAAAACAGAATCAATAGCACCAAAGAGAACAGGCAAATCATCCACGCTAAAACTCGTTCGATTTTGGGTAAAGGTTTCACCCACAAGGTGTCCAATTTGCCAGAACGTCCCATCACTGACAATACCGTACACAGGATGTTCTGTACCTTCGTTTATCTTTTGCGCGGCGACTAACTCTGCTAAACATTGTCCCCAACCTATCTCAAAATCGTTCTTCTTTGCCTCAACCAGCATAATCAAGGGCGTGCCGACTACGAGTTTACCTAACTCAGACCGTGTTGAAATAAAATAATCTGGTGTGCCGCTTAGAAGGTCATCATAAGTGATCGGCTTTTTTATCCAGAGCGCGTAGTCCTCAGCATACCCTTTGTAGACTTCACGTAAAACAGGAAAGATAATAGTTTCGCACCGCGCGCCTTCGGAGGTGAGAACATCAATATATTCGCGGTTAAAATCAAATTCTTGTAGAAATTGTTCTGAAGGACCCGCACTGTTTTTAGTCTCAATAAAGTCATTTTCTACATGACGTATTCCAAATCTTTCTTGAACTTCAGGGATTGCTTTGAAATCACTAAATGCCATTTTGGTGGACCTCAACAAATCTGTCTACTTGCCATTTTTTGACAAACCTTGACTTAGATTATATCAGATTTTCGTTACATCCTCAACAAAAACTACATTCCAAATCAAAAAAGTATTGACAATAAAACCTTTTACGTCTTAAAATGGCATAATCATTTTTAAACTTTTTGATTGCTGTAACGTTACATAACATAAATTCTGTAATGACTGACAGAGAGATAGAGGCACTTACATCTTTTGATTTTCCGATAGAACATTTCCATGACCGTAGTACGAGATGGCTGCTTGAGGATAGCGATAACGTGCAGGGGTTGTTGGAAATTGTAGCGGCGCACCTTGTAGAGAGACTTGATTTTAGTAGACTCCTACATATCAATAGGAGTTTCATACCGGACAACCTGCGGGAACAGGAGTCTGACCTTGTGTATCGGGTGCCGTTTCGTGGAGAATCTACAACAGATGAACTGCTGATCTATATCCTAATAGAACATCAATCCACGGTCGACCCAATGATGGGGTTTCGCGTGCTGTTCTATATGATGCAGATATGGGATTTCCAACGCCGCGAGTTAGAGTCAAACAACATCCCGAAAAGTGTGTGGCAGTTACGTCCGATTATTCCGATTGTGTTTTACACCGGGGAACAGACATGGCACACGCCGCTATCACTTAGCAGCTTGATGAATTTGCCCGATATACTCTCCGGGTTTATCCCAAAATTTGATACGTTGTTTCTGAGTGTGAAGCACACGGATGCAGCCGAGTTAACGAGAACAGATCATCCGTTCGGATGGTTGCTAACCGTGTTACAAAAAGAACACGCGACTAAGGAAGATATACGCACTGCGTTGATGGAAGCGGTAACGCATATTGACACACTTGATGCTGAGAAAATAGGACAGTGGCGACGCTCCATTTTCTACCTGTATCTATTGATATTGCATCGCCGCCCACCTAAAGAACATGAAGAATTGCAAACGCTAATTCACCAGCAAATGAAAGAACCATCCCGTAGAGAGGAGGGAGAAACAATGGCACAAACAATGGCTGAATACCTAATTCAACAAGGGGAAGAAAGCGGAGAAAAGCGCGGAGAAAAGCGCGGAGAAAAGCGCGGAGAAATCCGGGCAAAGCGGGAATCCCTCCTAAAACTGCTTCATCTCCGCTTTGATCCTGTTCCGGAAACGCTTATCACCAAAGTTTCTGCGATGCGTAGCCTTTCCCGCCTTGATACACTTTTTGAACAGGCCGTAACCGCACAAACTCTTGATGAGATCGGGTGGGAAGATAAGTAAATCCGTTTTTTCAAGACTCCAATCGTATTCGTAAACTAAGTGGTTCTTAATGAAAACATTTAATAAATACTTAGCAAGAAAACCATCTAAGCGTCAGAATTGTATTTTTTATAACCGACTTCAGATTGCAAACCATATTAAAAAAGGGAGTGAATTCCAGTGAAAAGTGCTAAAAGTTCCATTCCACTAACTGCCATGTTAGTATGTTTGTGTGTCGCAATGTTAGGACTACCGATTGCTTATGCAGATAACCACGAAACCCCACAAACAACTGTTAACTATAGTCAAGATATCCGTCCCATCTTATCGGACAACTGTTTCGCCTGCCACGGACCAGACGAAAAGACTCGACAGGCAAACCTACGACTTGATACAAAGGAAGGCGCGTTTTCTGAACCGAGTGGGTACCCGATTCTCGTTCCTAAAGAACCAGAAGAGAGCGAACTCTACCTCCGTATCACCTCTGATGACGACAGTCGTCAAATGCCACCAGCGGATTTCAATAAAACGTTAACACCAGATCAAATAGAAACCATCAAGCAATGGATAAGCGAAGGCGCACAATGGGAAGAACATTGGGCATTTACCACGCCTATTCGTCCAACGTTACCGGCTGTCAAAAACAAAGATTGGGCGCGAAATCCAATTGATGCGTTTATCTTGGCACGCCTTGAAAAAGAGGGACTACAACCTGCCAAAGAAACGGATAGGCGCACACTCATCCGCCGCTTAAGTTTTGACCTTACCGGCTTACCGCCAACCCGTGAAGAAATATATCAATTCCTCGCGGACGATTCACCCGATGCATATCCAAAATTGATTGATACCTTCATGGCAAAGCCTGAATACGGCGAACACATGGCACGCTTCTGGTTAGATGTGGCACGTTATGGTGATACGCACGGACTACATTTAGATAACTATCGCGAGATGTGGCCCTATAGGGATTGGGTTATTAAGGCGTTCAATAATAAAATGCCTTTCGACCAGTTTACGATTGAGCAGTTGGCGGGTGATCTTTTACCTGAGCCGACCGTTGATCAACAGGTAGCCACTGGTTTCAATCGGTGCCACGTCACGACGAGCGAAGGCGGTTCAATTGCTGAAGAATATTACGTCCGATATGCCGTTGACAGAGCGAATACGACTGCCACCGTCTGGATGGGATTAACTGCCGGTTGTGCACAGTGCCACGACCATAAATATGACCCAATTTCACAGAAGGAATACTATCAACTTTACGCCTATTTCAACAATATCACGGAAAATGCAATGGACGGTAACCGCAAGGATTCTCCCCCTGTGGTGAAGTTGCCAACACCAGAACAGAAGGCAGATCTTGCAAAATATGATAGTGAGATCAAAGACTTAGACGCACTGAGCAAAGGACCACTGCCACAGGTTGATGCTGCCCAAACTGCATGGGAAAACAGGATGCCGCGGTGGACACTTATCAAGCCAGATGCCGTCCTTTCACAAGGTGGGGCAATACTTGAAACGCGTGACGATAACTCCGTTTTGGCAAGTGGTATAAATCCTGACAATGAAGTGTATGAAGTTATCGCAAAACTACCTGCTGGTAAATGGAGTGCTATCCGACTGGAAGGGCTTCCGGACAAATCCTTGCCGGGAAGTGGTATCGGACGCAGTGACAATAGCAATGTAGTTTTGACAGGATTTTCTGTTGACATCGTTCCTCCGGCAAATGCTGAGCAAGAGCTTAATGCTGCTAAGGAAGCAGCACAGAAGGCAACAGAAGAAGCTAAAGCTGCCGCAGAGGCAAAAGCAGCAGCAGATGCTAAGGCTGCTGAAGAGGCAAAAGCAGCTGAAGAAGCACGGAAAGCAGCTGAAGAAGCCGCGGCCACTGATGGAGCGCAACCCGCTGAAGATGCAGCAGTAACCGATGAAGAACCCGCTGAAGATGCGGCACCTGAGGAAGCGGCACCTGAAACTGATGAGGCACAAGCCATTGAGAAAACTGCTGAAGAAGCGAAAGATAAACCAGCCGAAGATGCTGCAACAGAAACCGATGAACCCGCTGAAGATGCATCAACAGAAACCGATGCGGCGCAACGCGCTGAAGAAACAACTGAAGATGCAGCAGAACCCGCCGAACCCAAAGACCCTTGGACATCCGTTCCTATCGTAAAAGCATGGGCAGACAAGGAGCAGGGAGGTGGTGATTATGCCATTGTCAATGCCATTGACGATAAGTCTGAAACCGGTTGGGGATTGGAAAGCAATAACAATCGTGGCAACAGTCGGCAGGCGATCTTCCTCGTTGCAAATCCATTTGGCACAGAAGGTGGACTGCTCAGGATTCGCATTAAGCATGAATCTGAGAATAGCAAGCACCACCTTGGTCGGTTCAGACTTGCTGTCACAGATGCACCGACGATCTACCCTATCGGCTCCAAAGTATCTATTGGGAATTGGCATTCAGCCGGTCCGTTTACCGCAGAACACGGTAACATAGCGTTCTATAATGTTTATGAGCCGGAAACCAAACCTGTCAATACAAAGGATAAATTCACTCTCGGTTCGCAAGAATTGACGTGGAAAGAGCAGACACACTGGCAGGACAATCAGGTGCATAACGATATCGTTGGAGAGAACAGCGCGACATACCTCTATCGGAACATCACTTCCGAAACCAAACAGAAGGCAACGCTTTACCTCAGTAGCAACGATGCTTTGAAAGTTTGGGTAAATCAGACAGAGGTACTTGCCAGCAATATCCAGCGCGATGCTGCACCAGATACCGAGAAAGTCCAAATCCAGTTTAACCCCGGTAATAATGCACTGCTGTTAAAGGTTGTCAACTATTCTGGTCCATCAGGTTTCTTCTTCCGTATGGAGTCCGATACGCCGATGGTAACAGCCAACATCGTTGACACGATTGCGGTTGAAAGAGGTAAGCGCAATGGAGATCAACAGACGCAAATTCGGGAATACTACCGTCGAAACGTCTCAACCGATGAGGAGTTGAAAAAACTCTATGCAGACCTCTCGGATACACAGAACAAGCGGAATTCGCTCAACAATTCGCTGACTACGACGCTGGTAATGCAGGAACGATCCGAACCACGCGGCGCTTATGTGTTGGAGCGCGGTGCGTATGAGCATCGTGGTGAACAGGTCTATCCACAGACACCGGCAGCACTTCCAGCAATGATAAAGGGTTCACCGCCGAATAGACTTTCACTGGCAAAGTGGTTGCTTTCCCGCAAACATCCACTTACGGCGCGTGTTACGATTAACCGTTTCTGGCAAAATATCTTCGGAGCTGGTATTGTGAGGACGTCAGAAGACTTTGGCACGCAAGGCACACCGCCCACGCATCCCGAACTTCTCGATTGGCTTGCAACCGAATTTGTGGCATCTGGCTGGGACGTGCAAGCAATGCAGAAATTGATGCTCACTTCAGCAACATACCGACAGAGTGCACAAGTTACGCCTGAAAAATTGGAACGTGATGCCGATAACGTTTTGTTCTCTCGCGCACCAAGATATCGATTTGATGCTGAAATTGTGCGGGATAACGCCTTAGCTGTTAGCGGGTTATTGTATAAACGTATCGGTGGACCGAGTGTCAAACCACCTCAACCAGGTGGACTCTGGAAAGCAGTCGGGTTTACCGGTTCTAATACTGATACCTTTAGGAAAGATAGCGGTGCTGATAAGGTGTATCGCCGCAGTCTCTATACGTTCTGGAAGCGAACCGCTCCACCACCGCAGATGAACATATTGGATGCGCCGTCACGCGAGGCATGCACAATTCGCCGGGAACGCACGAACACGCCGATGCAGGCGTTAATGTTGATGAACGATCCACAGTTCGTTGAAGCGGCACGTGTTTTCGCAGAACGCACGATTAAAGAGGGGGGGCAAACATCAGAGGAACGGATCGCTTACATCTTTGAGATGGCAACTGCCCGAGAACCGAAACCAGCGGAAGCCTCGCTGTTGCTTGAAACGTTGCAGGTGCATTCCGAAGAATTGAAAGCGGATCCAGAAGCAGCCAAAGAACTCGTCGCTGTCGGCGAATCGAAACCTGATGAAAAATTGGATGCAGTCGAAGTCGCCACATGGACGATGATTGCAAACCTAATCCTCAATCTGGATGAAGTTCTGAATAAGGGATAATTATTAAACTTGATGGGTACTACTTTTCAGTAGTACCCATCTCATAATATATGGAGAAAAAATATGAATGATACTCATGTTGCAATACCAGATGTGAACTTAGCCTCCGCACTCCGTACAGCACTCGGTTTAGGTTCAACCGATCCTATCCCGCAAGAGAAACTGGAAACATTAGAAAAATTATATGCTGAAGAAAAAGGCATAAAAGACCTAACCGGACTGGAGAAGGCAATAGGTTTAAAAGTTTTAGAACTTCAAAAGAATCAAATCAGCGATATTACACCTATTAGCGGATTGACGCAGCTAACATACTTAGAGTTTTGGGACAATCAAATCAGCGATATTACTCCGCTTACTGGATTAACACAACTCACGAAATTAGGACTCGGCGAAAATCAAATCAACGACATTAAACCTCTGATTGGATTAACACAACTCACAGAATTAGGACTTTGGGACAATCAACTCAATGACATTACACCGCTCGCTAACTTAACGCAGATGCAGCTGCTAAACATCAGACGGAATCAACTTAGCGACATTAGTCCACTGACTAACTTGAAACAGATAACGCACTTATGGCTAAGTGGAAATCAAATTAACAACATTACACCAATTGGTGGATTGACACAATTAACACATTTAGCGTTGGATCAGAATCAAATCCATGATATTAGTCTTATTGAGAATTGGACGAATCTAATACGTTTTGCTATAGACAAAAATCGTATTCAGGATATGACACCGGTTCAAAGCCTCTTGAAACAGGTGCCAGATTTAGAATTGGATATAAAAAAATAAAGGCATTTACAGAATGAAAAATGTTTGCTTAATGCTTACTATTCTCATAGTTTTCCTCAGTTGTTCATTCACCTATGCTGTGTCAATACCGGATGCTAACTTAGCTGCCGCTGTGCGTGAAGCACTCGATTTAGGACCAACGGATCCTATTCCACAAAAGGAATTGGAAGAATTGGAGCATCTGATTGTCAGTCAAAAAAGCATAAGTGATTTAACGGGGCTGGAAAAAGCAACAGGATTAAAGGTTTTATACCTCGGCAGAAACCGAATCAATGATCTCACGCCACTCACTAAGTTGACGCAGTTGACAGGACTATACCTCCTGTATAACCAAATCAGTGACATCACACCGCTCGCTAAGTTGACACAGTTGACGAAACTACACCTTGAGGATAACCAAATCAGTGACATCACACCGCTCGCTGAATTAAAGCAGCTTACAGAATTATCACTCTACCGCAATCAAATCAGTGACATCACACCGCTCGCTAAGCTGGAGAAGCTGACAAAACTACATCTCGCGTATAATCCGATCAGTGATCTCATGCCGCTTGCCAGTTTGACGCAACTTACAGAGTTATGGCTCAATGACAATCCGATCAGAGACATCACACCGCTTGCCAATTTGACACAACTTACAGAGTTGTGGCTCCATAACAATCAAATCAGTGACATCACACCGCTTGCTAAGCTGGAGAAGTTGACAAAACTACATCTCGCAAATAATCCGATCAGTGACATCACACCGCTCGCTAAGATACCACAGTTGACAGAACTATACTTTGATAGTAATCAACTTAGTGATCTCATACCGCTTGCTAAGTTGCCACAGTTGACATCATTATCTCTTGGACGTAATCAAATCAGTGACATCGCACCGCTTGCCAATTTAACACAAATAACGACCTTACGTCTTAATGATAATCAAGTTAAAAATCTCAAACCCCTCGCTGGATTGAAGAATTTGACAAAATTATATCTTACCAGAAATCAAGTCAGAGATGTCACACCACTCGCTGGTATGACACAGTTGACAGAGTTAGCACTTGGGGGCAATCAACTTCACGACATCTCACACATTGCCGGTTTAACGAATTTGACTCAGCTGTGGCTATGGGGGAGCCATATTTTCGACATTACACCCCTCAAAAAGTTAACGAAGTTAAAGGGATTAAACCTCCATGATACTCAAATTCGTGATATTACAGTTCTCAGTGGTATGACAGACTTGAGGTGGCTACGAATTCATAAGAATGCTATCAACGATATTACACCGCTCGCGAACTTAACACAGTTAACAGGTGCGATGCTTAAGGAAAATCAAATCACAGACATTAAACCTCTCGCAGGGTTAAAAAAATTGGATAGTTTGCAACTCCAAGAAAACCAAATAAAAAATATTTCACCACTCAAAGAATTAACGCGATTAAAAGACTTAAATCTGGGTGGAAACCAAATTACCGACATCACACCTATCCAAAATTTACAGAATTTGACATCATTATGGATATGGAGAAATCAAATTACCGACATCACACCATTATCTGAGTTGACACAAATGCAAAAGTTGTGGCTTTGGGGAAATCAAATCAGTGATCTCACACCACTAACTCATTTGACAGATTTGGAGGAATTAAGCCTTGGACAAAACCAAATCAATGATCTTACTCCCATAGCAGAAGCCAAACAGTTAAAACTATTGCATTTTGACAGAAACCAGGTCAAGGATATCAGTCTCATTGAAAAATTTACAAAGTTGACGAGTATATATATCAGAGAAAATCCAATTCAGGATATGGAACCACTCCATAAACTTTTAGAACAAAATAATAATTTAGAAGTGGATACTTCAGCCCCAGTGGAACTAAATATTCAACCACCACCTGCAAATAAGTAAAATCCAGCAATGTCAATAATAAGCAGCAGACATTGCAAAAGGAGATGAACAATGGACCCGATTAAAGAATATCTGAAACTTGAAACGCGCCGCCAATTCTTTGGTAAATGTGCAATGGGACTCGGTGGTGCAGCTCTCGCCTCAATGCTGCCGAGTAGTATTGTCCAAGCCCTCGAACAGCAAGCAGGAACGCGAGTTGGTGGGTTGCCAGAACTGCCACACTTTGCACCCAAGGCAAAACGGGCTATCTATCTATTTATGTCTGGTGCCCCCTCGCAAATGGATCTGTTTGACTATAAACCGAAGATGGGGGAATGGTTTGATAAAGACCTACCAGAGACCGTGCGGATGGGACAACGTCTCACAACGATGACCTCCGGACAATCCCGTTTTCCAATCGCACCTTCTATCTTTGAGTTCAAACAGCATGACAACGGCAGCGATGGTGCATGGCTTAGCGAATTGTTACCACATACCGCAACTATGGTAAAAGACATTGCTATCGTCAAAAGCGTCCATACCGATGCGATTAACCACGACCCAGCTATCACCTTTGTGTGTACCGGCGATGAAACGCCCGGCAAACCGAGCCTCGGTGCGTGGCTCAGTTACGGGCTTGGTAGTGAAAATCAAAACCTACCCGCTTTTATTGTGATGAACGCGACATGGAGCGGTCCGAAGGGCGCACAAGCACTCTACAACCGCCTCTGGGGTTCTGGTTTCCTCCCATCAGAACACCAAGGCGTGCTACTCCGCAGTCAAGGTGATCCGGTACTATTTCTGACAAATCCGAAAGGCATGAGTGAAAAAGCACGCAAACGGATGCTTGACACGCTTGTCAAACTTAACGAGGAAATCTATGAGGAAGTGGGGGATCCAGAAACACATGCCCGCATCTCACAATACGAGATGGCGTACCGTATGCAATCGTCTGTTCCCGAACTCACGGACTTAAAGCAGGAGTCAGACAAAGTTAAGGAGATGTACGGTCCAGAGGTTGACACACCCGGTACATTTGCCAACTGCTGTATTCTTGCCCGTCGAATGATGGAGCGGGATGTTCGCCTCGTTCAAATCTTCCATCGCGGTTGGGACCAGCACGGTGATTTGCCCAAGAACATTCGGAATCAGGCTCGTGATATTGACCAACCCGCAACCGCACTTGTTCAAGACCTGAAGCAACGCGGTATGCTTGATGATACCTTAGTGATTTGGGGTGGTGAATTTGGTCGGACTGTCTATTGTCAAGGTGCACTCAAGAAGGATAACTACGGGCGCGACCATCACCCCAAGTGTTTCACTATGTGGATGGCAGGTGCTGGCATTAAAGGCGGAATCGTTTACGGCGAAACCGATGACTTTAGCTACAACGTCATCAAAGACCCTGTCTCTGTGCGCGACCTAAACGCTACGATCCTCAATCAACTCGGTATTGACCATGAAAGGTTAACCTTTAAGTTCCAAGGGCTTGACCATCGGTTGACTGGTGTTGAGGAAAAAGCACGGGTTGTCAACGAAATTTTGGCATAAGCGTAAACATTTATCTACAAGCGCGTTTTGTAAGCGTGCTTGTCGGTAATATCAATAATAGGTTTTACTATAAACACATTCGCAGATGCATAACTTCCTGAAACATTTTTCTACCCTGTTTGTTCTTCTTATAGTTTTGTGTAGTTGTTCATCTGATCAGGATGTTACAATACCAGATGCTAATTTAGCCGCTGCCGTGCGCGAGGCACTCGGTTTAGGTCCGACCGATTCTATCCCGCTAAAGAAGTTACAAGAATTAGAACGGTTGGATGCTGACGACAGAGGCATAAAAGACTTAACAGGGTTAGAAAAAGCGACAGGATTAAAAACTTTAAAACTTCAGAAGAATCAAATCAGCGACATCACGCCTATTGCAGAATTAACACAGTTAGTCCGCCTTGAGCTTTTTAAGAATCGGATTGACGATATCACGCCTCTCACAGGATTAACAAAGTTAACGTTATTATGGCTTGACTATAATCAGATCCGTGACCTAACACCGCTCGCTGGCTTGACACAGATGACCAAATTAGGACTTAATGGGAATCATATCAACGACCTAACGCCGCTCACTGACTTGACACAGATCGCAATATTACGGCTTCGCGATAATCAGATCCGTGACCTAACGCCGCTGACTGGCTTGACGCATCTTTCGCATTTAATTCTCATGGAAAATAATATCTCCAATCTCACACCACTTACAGAATTGACACAGTTGGAAGGATTATGGCTTGATAGCAATCAAATCAACGACCTAACCCCACTTGCTGAGTTGACAAAGTTGACAGAATTGGGACTCAATGAAAATCAGATCAATAATGTCACACCGCTCACTGATTTGACACAGATGACGAGATTAAGGTTGGACAGGAATCAAATTAACGACATCAGTTTTGTTGAAAACTTTATGTATTTGAAGCGTTTACATATTAGAGAAAATCCGATTCAGGATTTGGAACCACTCCAAAAATTATTAAAACAGATTCCGAATTTGGAACTGGATATCCCACCAACAGAAGAATTGGATATTCAACCTCCACCTGCAAATGATTGAGCATCACCTAAATTAAAGAGCAGACATGCAAAGGAGATAAATAATGGACCCGATTAAGGAATATCTGAAACTTGAAACACGCCGCCAATTCTTCGGCAAATGTGCGATGGGACTTGGCGGTGCAGCCCTCGCCTCAATGCTACCGAGTAGTATCGTCCGTGCCCTTGAACAGCAAGCAGTGCCGCAGACTGGCGGGTTACCGGGACTACCGCACTTTGCACCAAAGGCAAAACGGGCTATCTACCTATTCATGTCCGGGGCACCTTCGCAGATGGATATGTACGACTATAAACCGAAAATGGGTGAATGGTTTGATAAAGAACTGCCGGAAACGGTACGGATGGGACAACGTCTCACAACGATGACCTCCGGACAATCCCGTTTTCCAATCGCACCTTCCATCTTTGAGTTTAAAAAGCATGACAACGGCAGCGATGGCGCGTGGGTTAGCGAGTTGTTACCCCACACCGCATCTATGGTAAAAGACATCGCTATCATCAAAAGTGTTCATACCGATGCAATTAACCACGACCCGGCTATCACCTTTGTCTGTACCGGCGATGAAACGCCCGGTAAACCGAGCCTCGGCGCATGGCTTAGCTACGGGTTAGGCACTGAAAACAATAATCTGCCCGCTTTTATTGTGATGAATGCAACGTGGACAGGCAGAAAGTCCGCACAAGCACTCTATAACCGACTCTGGGGTGCCGGATTTTTACCCTCCGAGCATCAAGGCGTACTCCTTCGTAGTCAAGGTGATCCCGTGTTATTTCTCTCAAATCCGAAAGGCATGAGTGAAAAGGGACGCAAACGTATGCTTGACACGCTTGTCAAACTCAACGAGGAAATCTATGAGGAAGTAGGGGATCCCGAAACGCATGCCCGTATCTCACAATATGAGATGGCATTCCGCATGCAGACCTCTGTCCCTGAACTCACAGACCTCAATCAGGAACCAGACAAAGTTAAGGAAATGTACGGTCCCGATGTCAACAAACCCGGCACATTTGCCAATTGCTGTATTCTTGCCCGTAGAATGATGGAGCGTGATGTTCGTCTCGTTCAAATCTTCCATCGCGGTTGGGACCAGCACGGCAACCTCCCGAACGACATTCGCAACCAGTGTCGTGACATTGACCAACCCGCAACTGCACTCGTTCAAGACCTGAAACAACGTGGCATGCTTGACGATACCCTCGTTGTCTGGGGCGGTGAATTCGGTCGTACTGTTTACTGTCAAGGTGCGCTTAGGAAGGACAACTACGGACGAGATCATCATCCAAAATGCTTTACGATGTGGATGGCGGGTGCTGGCATTAAAGAAGGAATCGTCCACGGTGAAACTGACGACTTTAGCTACAACGTCATCAAAGACCCTGTCTCTGTGCGCGACCTAAACGCTACCATTCTCAACCAACTCGGCATTGACCACGAAAGGTTAACCTTCAAGTTCCAAGGACTTGATCACCGATTAACCGGGGTTGAGGAAAAAGCGCGGGTTGTTAACGAAATCTTGGCATAACCTAAACATCTACTGATGGACACGTTCTGTAAGTGTGCCAGCTTCAAAAGTTGAACTGCTGCATATCCATCTCTGTCTAAACACAAACTTTCATATCTACAGTTTTAAGACGTATGGAGCACAAATGCAAGTTTACCACGGTACCGAACAGACACTTGATGCAGATACATTCCTCTCAATTTTACAAGCGGATTATGAAAGCGTGTTTTTGACAAATTGTATAATTGAAGGAGCAATCGTCTTTTCAACCGAATCCGATGAACAATCTGTGGTGGATAAAGAAATTGTTTGCATAGGGTGCACGTTTAAAAACAGCGTCAAATTCGAAAAAACCGATTTTCAAAAAGAGGTCTTTTTCGGAAATTGCGTTTTCCAAGATGCTGTTTACTTTCGTAGGACTGTGTTCCAAAATTCCTGTGACTTTGGAGAATCAAAATTTGAAGGACCTGCCCTCTTTCGCGGAACAACCTTTTGTGGAAAAGCATGTCTCCGGCAAACCAGCTTCCAACAAGTTGCAGACTTCAACGAGGTACAATTCCAGGAAACCGCTGTTTTCAGAAATGCAATATTCCAAGACGCTGCCCATTTCAGTAGTGCATTTTTCAATAAAGAATTAGACTGTATGCAAGCACGATTCTCCGAAACCACGGTTTTTAATCATTCCAAATTCCTCGGAAAGATTGACTTCACTTCTGCACGTTTTGCTGTTACGGCATCCTATCGAGATGTAAGTTATATCCCAAACACGATATGGCAATGGCTGCGGAACAAATTTACTCGTCAGTCAGAGCAGCCAACCGAATTCTATTTAGATAGCGAAGATATAAATGGGGTTTTGAATCCGTTTTTCAAACGTTACGTGGCGGATCAACAGTACATACGCGCTTTCAGAGAAAAACATCCGTTTTGGGCATTGGTTTGGAGATGGAGTTCAGATTATGGTCGTAGTTTAGCACTTTGGGCACTCTGGTCACTGCTAATTGCCCTTTCCTTCTCATTTGTTTATATGCAATCACCTACGTGGTTTCCAGAATGGTTTCAGGAAACGATGCCTCAATTTCACCAAGTAACCAGTCCCGAAGCAAACGGAGACTTAACATTTTGGAAATCCTTTTACTTTAGTATCGTTACCTTTACGACATTAGGATTCGGGGATGTGGTCGCAGCCAATACCTCCGCGCGCATCCTTGTCACACTTGAAGTCATTTTCGGATATGTTATGCTTGGTGGACTCATCAGTATTTTCGCCAATAAACTTGCCAGTCGGAGTTGATGTTATACCATTTCTAATTGATTTGATAATTGCCATAACATATTGTAGGTCGGGTTGAGGAACGAAACCCGACATGTATTACGGTATCTTTTCACTTCTAAAATGCGAGAAATAGATGAAAAAACTAAAAGCAGTAATTGTCGGTGCAGGATGGTCCGCTGAAGGACACACAAAGGCATTTCAACACTACGGTGTTAAAGTGCTTGCCATCTGCGCTCGTAAACCAGATATTGTCCAAAAAGTTGCGTCAGGTTTAGGTGTCCCTGATGCGTCAATTGATTGGCGAAAGAGTTTGTTGGAACATAAGCCAGATATCGTCGCGCTAACAACCCCAGCAATTTTACGGACAGAGGTCGTTGAATTAGCAGTTGAACTTGGCTGTCACATTATCTGCGAAAAACCTTTAGCACTTAACGCTGAAGCAGCAGGGCATATCTACAGTCTTATCGAAGACACGGGACTAAAACACGCCTTTGCCGCAACACATTTATATGATCCGAGTGTCGCTTATGTACGTCAACTGCTGACACAGGAAAAAATTATCGGAGATTTAACAGCAGTTGATATTGGGTATACCCGAAGGATTCCAGGAGGTCCCCCTTCAGATATGATTAAGCCGTGGAATTGGATGAGTTCACTTGCACACGGTGGTGGCGCGTTGAACAATGGACTTACACACCGACTCGGCATGCTCGAGCGCATGACGGGTATGAAAGTTGCGTCTGCAGTCGGTGAGGCAAAAATATATCCAAGGAAAGCCCCAGTCGTTCCAGAGATTCGCGACTGGCGTGTGTGGCGAAGCACGATGATAACTGCGGAAGAAGCGTCAAAACTTGAATGGCGTGAATGTGATGCAGAATGGGATTATTCAGCATTCTTCAAGCTGGGACATCCCAATCCAGATACCGACAATTCTATTCTTGCAACAATGCGTACACATCCGGGAGTGCCATCACATAGACCTACCGGCGGCTGGTTTTTCTACGGCACGCAAGGCACACTCGTCGGGAGAGGCGGACACATTCTGAATTCTATCACAAAACATGTCGGTGAGGAAGTTGAAGAACTATCTGTTCCCCAAAATCTAACAGACGATCTACCACAAATCGGAGACGAAATCCAAAACAAGTGGACTGCACTTGTCCGAGATTTCCTTGCGGATATTAAGGGAGATCCACACGAACCGTATTTGACCTTCCATGATGGGTGGCGTTACCAAATCGCTATTGATGCTATTCGGGCAAGCAAAGGATGGGCTACGATGCCTGATTAAGTGCAAGGGACAAGCGTTTTTCTTAGGGATAGATGTAATGTATGAAAAGCACGGGGAGACGATTGAAGCACGAGAATTTCTTGATGCATTAGAAGGCGATGCCTCACGCATAACCCTGAACAATTGTACGATTGAAGGCGTTATTGACCTACATGCAACAGAACTTGAACGCGACGAAAATGACCGAATCTGTATTGATAAAACACTATCCTGTATCGGATGCACTTTCAAAAACATTGTCAATTTCCGAACAGCAGTTTTCCAACAAGAAATCTCCTTCCGCCGCTCTGTATTTGAGGCAGACCTCGACTTTGACGAAGCCACGATGCAGCATCATTGCGAATTTCGTGAGGTTACGTTCCACGGTCGCGCCAACTATCATAGTGTCACCTTCCATAAAAGCGTTAGTTTTTGGCGTGCGAAATTCCACAATGTCGCCGATTTCCACCAAGTACAATTTCGCGACAATGCCGTTTTCCATGAAGCACAATTCCAAAAGGAAACAAACTTTAGCCGTGTGCTTTTCGAACAAACGCTTGACTGCACAGGCACAGACTTCGCAGGCGTAGTTGTCTTTAATCGTGCAACATTCCTCGGTGCTACCCGTTTTACAGCTGCCAAATTTGCGGCTGTTGCCTCATTTCGTGATGTCCAGTACACCGCCAACACAATCCGCCAATCAATTGTCAATCGGTTCACCAAGAATTCAAAAAAGCCGACTGAATTCTATTTGGACAGTCAACATGTAGACGAAGTCGCAAACCCGTTTTTCAAACGATATGTCGCAGACCAACAGTTTATCCGTGCATTCAATAAAGCAAATCCGATGCTGGCACGCTTATGGCGATGGAGTTCAGATTATGGACGGAATTTAGGGCTTTGGGCATTCTGGTCGATTTTCTTCGCGTTTCTGTTTGCCATAGCCTATATGCCGTTTCCATCGTGGGTGCCAGAGTGGATACAAAATTGGTCGCCCCAATTTCATCAAGCAACAGGTAAGTATAGCGGAGAACCGCTAACGTTTTGGAATTCCTTCTATTTTAGCATTGTCACCTTTACGACACTCGGTTTCGGTGATGTCGTTGCAGACAATGCCACAGCGCGTCTACTCGTAACGCTGGAAGTGATTTTTGGGTATCTGATGTTAGGTGGGTTAATCAGCATTTTTGCAAATAAGTTGGCAAGTCGGAGTTAATTTAATAATGGTATAGTGTAAATCATTTTGATTGACACTTATCATCAAACTTGTTATAATTCAGTGATTGCATGCAGTGTTGAGAGTTCAGAAAGTTCATAATGTTGTACTCCTCCAAATAACTGTCTTTTAGTCAAACTCAAGGTGACTTAATCAATAAAGGTTCCTATATGTCAGATAATAAACCATCTCTCAAGTCTGGTATACGAGACAATCTCTTTCGTGAAACGGTTCACGATTTCTTAGAACAGGAAATCAAAAACGGTTCCGAACTTTCCGTTGTTTCTGCATATTTTACAATCTATGCCTATGAAAAATTGCAGCATTCCCTTGACAAAATTGACGAACTCCGTTTTTTATTTGGTGATCCCGATTTTGTCAAACGTATGGATCCGAATAATAAAGATAAAAAAGCATTTGAGATAAAGGATTCAGGTTTAGAACTCAATCAGCAACTCCGACAGAAACCGATAGCCAAAGCGTGTGCAGAATGGATACAGGAGAAGGTTAAAATCCGCACAACTCGCCAATCAAATCTAATCCATGGGAAGATGTATCACATTGCCAATAACGGTGTTGACAAGGCAATTCTTGGCAGCTCCAATTTTACCGTACGTGGACTTGGACTGAGTCCAAATAGTAGTAATATTGAGCTGAATCTGGAGGTTGACAGTGACCGCGACCGCACCGACCTAAAGAAGTGGTTTGATGAAATATGGAATAATGACGAACTGGTTGAAGATGTCAAAAAGAAAGTGATTGATAAACTGAAGCAGATAGGGAAAGACCACGCGCCAGAACTCATATATTACAAAACCCTCTACGAACTCTTTCGTGATGAGATAGAAACCCGTAATAAGAACGAAGAAAAACTTGAAGATATACATCTCTATGACACAAAGATTTGGGATAAGTTGTATCAATTTCAGAGAGAGGGTGTGAAAAGCGTTATCGCTCGGTTATTACGACACAACGGCTGTATCTTGGCAGATAGCGTGGGATTAGGAAAAACTTACACTGCACTTGCTGTCATCAAGTTTTTTGAATTGCGAAACGAACGCGTCCTTGTGCTATGTCCGAAAAAGCTTCGTGAAAATTGGGCACTCTATCCTGCATATAATGCCCAAGCATCTAATGAGTTTCTTGATGATCAATTTGGCTATACCTTACTATCGCATACTGACTTATCACGCTACACTGGGGAGTCCGGCGGCATTGATCTTGGTAATTTCAATTGGCAGAATTTTGACTTGATAGTGATAGATGAATCCCACAACTTCCGAAACGATACCAAACCCAGTAAGGACAAAGATGGCAATTTTCGCCACAGTCGCTATTCCCGCCTATTAGAGGAAGTTATCAGTGAAGGCACAAAAACCAAAGTACTGATGCTTTCTGCAACACCCGTAAATACCTCGCTCACCGATCTGCGCAACCAGATTTATCTAATGACTGCAAAGCGCGAGGATGTCTTCAGAGAAAGTTTAGGTGTAAGCAACATCCGCAATCTCATTCAACAAGCGCAAAAGGCTTTCAAGACGTGGGAGGAGACCGCTGCCAAAGATGGTAAAAGAGATAAGTCAGCGTTACTGGATTCGTTAGGTGCAGATTTTTTCCAACTGCTCGGGGGAATTTCTATTGCCCGTTCCCGCAGACAGATAAGACAATTCTATACCGATGATATTACCACATTTGGCGATTTTCCAGAGAAATTGCCGCCTGAAAATTGCTATCCACATACTGACCTATCTGGTGCGCTTTCATACAAGGCATTGGCTGACCTAATCGGTGAATTCGCGCTATCAATTTATAGACCTTCCAGTTATGTTGTGAGCGAAGCTGCAAAACAGCGATTGGCAGATGAGAAAAAGCGACTCCGTTTTAATCAGGCAGACCGAGAGAAATTCCTTATCGGTATGATGCAAACCAACTTTCTCAAACGGTTGGAAAGTTCGGCACATTCGCTCTCTGAAACGCTTGAACGCACTGTCGGCAAAATTGACAGAATGCTGGAAAAGATCGATAAATTTGAGCAGAACCGCAATATACCGGATGCCCATACCGATGTGCTCCCCGATGACGATGATGAAGATGAGGAATTTCTGATAAATCGCGCGAAAAGTCCGTATCACCTCCGCGAATTGGACTGCAAACGTTGGAAAAAGGATCTTCTCAAGGATAAAGAAACCTTAACTGCAGCGTGGGGAAAGGTCAGCTCTATCACGCCTGATAAAGACGGGAAACTCAAAGAGATAAAGCAACATATTCGGGAAAAGGTGAAAAATCCTAACCGTAAGCTGCTGGTTTTCACCACCTTCAAGGATACGGCAAAATATCTTTATGATAATTTGTCTAAATTTGCATCGGAATTAGGGTTGAACATAGCGATGGTCTCCGGGGATGAAACACATATCCTTACTGGCACAAACAAATTCAATGCAATCTTAACTAATTTTGCGCCGTGGGGAAGGTTACGTGCTGAAAAGACAGATGAAAATATTGACCTGCTGATTGCAACTGACTGCGTTTCTGAAGGGCAAAACCTACAGGATTGTGATACAGTTCTCAATTATGATATACATTGGAATCCTGTGCGTATCATTCAACGTTTCGGACGGATTGACCGAATCGGTAGCAAAAATAAATCAATTAAGATGATAAACTACTGGCCCACCAAAGATATGGAGGTGTATCTTCGTTTACAAACTCGGGTGGCATCACGCATGGCACTTGCCGACGCTACAGCAAGTGGGGATGACGACCCGTTAAACGAATTTACTTATGAACAAGCGGAGATGGAACTCAATTTCCGTGATGCACAATTGAAGCAGCTGCGTGAAGAGGTGTTTGAGCTGGATGACCTCTCTGATGGTGTTGTGTTGAGTGATTTTACGCTGGATTACTTTTTTACACAACTGCTAAAATATCTTGAAGAAAATAGGAAGGAATTGGAGGCAACTCCAGATGGGGCGTATGCTGTGACGGAATATAGTGATAATCCGAAGGAGAATGGTGTCATCTTTTTTCTCCAACAACGTAACGCCAACACAGATAAACAGCAGAAATCTGCCAGTCCTATCTATCCGTATTACATCGTCTATATCCGCAATAACGGTGACATTCGATACGGGTGTGCAAACGCTAAACAGGTTTTGGATCTGTTTGAGGCGGCGGCTATTGGTAAGAGTGACGCTATTGATAACTTGTGTCTACAATTTGATAGCGAAACCCAATTCGGAAAAAATATGGATCATTACAACAAACTTTTAGATTCGGTGATTAAGCATATCACACGAGCGCATACAAAGACGCAAACCCAAAATCTTGGGAGAGGCGGCACCCGTGATTTTAAACTGCCAGTTGCTTCTGAGACACCAAAAGAGCCTGCCGATTTTGAATTGGTTACGTGGTTGGTTATCATAACGCAGCAGACTTGACGGTACACGGAGTGTGCCTACTACTTTGCATGAGAACACTATATGAACAGAGACGTTATCAAACAAGCTTTAGCAGCAATTTCCACAGGCGACTTTTTAGAAAAGTCGAAAAAACTCCTCATAACGATAGGTTACAACAGCGAACGCACCCTTGAACTATCTGGCACTGTAGACGACTTTTTTGAGGAATTTCCACCCCCAAACCCAAATACCAAGACCGAACAGGAATTCCGCGATAACGCCGAATCCGTGCAGCTCATTTTCCAATTTACAAAAGGCGAAATTAACGAAGGTCCACAGCAAATGACATTGCTTGAGTCCAATTCGTTCGATAAGGGCAATTATAGTAGTTTCCTTTTCTGTGCAGTTGAATTAAAAGATAACAACTACTCCCGTACCAAATATGCCGAATTCACACGGGAAATCAATAAACGCTTGTTCGCGCCGACAGTGATTTTATTTTGCACAACAGACCATCTGACAATTGCGTTTGCGGATCGTCGTCCAAGCAAAACTGACGATAATCTTGATGTGCTTGAGCAGGTAACCCTCATTAAAGACATCCGCCTTAACAATCCGCATACTGCTCACCTTGACATCCTATTGGAATTATCGCTTGCAGATCGCATAAAATGGATAGATGACAACAAAAAGCAGAAAAACTTTGACGGACTGCTGGCAGCATGGCTTGCAAAACTGGACACCGAAGAGCTTAACAAACAATTCTATCGGAAACTGTTTACGTGGTATGAATGGGCAGTTGAGGCAGCAACGTTCCCAACAAACGAAAACCGCGTCATAAAACCAGAGGAACATGTCATCCGTCTTATTACACGTCTGCTGTTTATTTGGTTTATCAAGGAGAAAGGATTAGTTGCAGATGAGTTATTTAACAAAGCACAAATCCAAGACTTGTTGAAAGAGAAAGATTTTGATAATGGCGATTCCTACTATCGTGCCGTGCTGCAAAACCTCTTCTTTGCTACGTTAAACACAGAGATTGACAAACGGACGTTTAGCAAGGGAGGCAATGCTAATCACCGTAATTTCTCACGGTATCGTTACAAAAAGCAGATGCGCGACCCCGAGAAACTGCTATCCCTCTTTGCACAAACCCCATTTATCAACGGAGGCTTGTTCGATTGTCTGGACAGTTTCAAAGCTACAGATAAAGGCGGTTACAGAATAGACTGCTTTTCTGATGTACATTACGATCTGTTATCCATTCCTAACCGCCTCTTTTTTGACAAAAACCGAGGACTCCTTTCCTTACTTAAACACTACAAATTCACCGTTGAGGAAAACACACCGATAGATCAAGAGGTTGCACTTGACCCTGAATTGCTCGGTAAGGTGTTTGAAAACCTACTCGCCGCTATCAACCCGGAAACAGGAGAAACGGCACGCAAGATGACAGGTTCCTACTACACCCCACGCGCAATCGTAGACTACATGGTAGAAGAAGCACTCATTGCAACACTCTCACATAAGTGTCAATCAACTGATGGCAATGAGGAACCTTGGGATAAACGACTTCGCTACCTTTTTGATTATACCCATACCTATGACGATTCCAAGCAAAGATTAGATGACAGTGAGTCAGAGAAAGTTGTACGTGCTATTTCTGAACTCAAGATATTGGACCCTGCCGTCGGTTCTGGAGCGTTTCCGATGGGCATGTTGCATAAGTTGACGCTTGCCCTCAGACGACTTGACCCCGATAATAACCGATGGGAAGCACTGCAGAAGGAACTCGCTGGAAAACGGGCAGCAGATGCATTTGATACACAGGATGACCAAGAACGTCGTGATGAACTACACGAAATTGATGACACTTTCAAACGTTACCGAGATTCAGACTTCGGACGGAAGTTGTATCTGATACAAAATAGCATCTTCGGTGTAGATATTCAACCGATTGCGTGTCAAATCGCCAAACTCCGATTTTTTATATCGCTTGCGATTGAGCAGGAACCGGACAGAGACGCTGAGAATTTTGGTATAAAGCCGTTGCCGAATTTGGAGACGCGTTTTGTCGCTGCGAACACACTGATAGGCATAAATTTATCCGAAACAAGAGAATTGTTCCAAGACGATACTGTACAACAATTGCTAAAAGAAATTGACGGAATTCGTGAAAAGTTTTTTCTCGCAAACAACCGTAGAACAAAACGTAAACTTGAAGATCAGGAAGAAGATTGCCGCACACAATTAGAGAATGAATTGGAGCGGCAGCGAAAGGACTGGATAGAAAATCGACAAGCAGAAATAGAACGGAAAATTGCGATGGTTCGCAACTTAGAACAACGTAAGCAGGTTCGGGAAAAAGAACAGAAGACGTTTGAAGCAAATAAGAAAAAGTTTGATGCTGACTTTGAAAATGCTCTCAAAATTGTTCGCTGGAAACCTTACGACCAGAACGCAAGGACAGATTGGTTTGACCCGGAATGGATGTTTAGAATTACAGATGGGTTCAATGTAGTAATTGGCAATCCGCCTTATATCAGTGTAGTGAATCTTCCTGTTAAGATGAGAAACTATCTAATGAAAAACTATCAAGCTTGTAAAATGAGGACAGATATTTATATCGCTTTCCTTGAGAAATCTACTTATCTTCTTAGGACTAACGGGATTATGAGTTTTATTCTTCCTTTCGCTTTTGCTAAACAAAAATATGGAGAGAAGATGCGTCAGATTCTCATCAAAGATCATGCTATTCGGGAAATCATAGATGCAAGTAGTTATAGGATTTTTGAGAACGCAGTAGTCTATAACATCATTTTAATAGCTGGCAATCACAAACCCTACACTTCAACAAAAGTTCGATTACACTATAGTAATACTGATTTTGATACACGAGGAGGAAAAGGATTTTTCATTAATCAAGAGGCTTTTTTAAAATTAAAAGATACCCGTCTTGAAACAAATCCACTAGTATTTAACAGTCTCAAACTAAAAGAAAAGATATGGCAAATTGCTGTTCGCCTTGATCGGATTTGCCTTATTGCCTACGGTGCAAGGCTTAATGATCGTTCTGGTGAAAAAAAGAAAAGAGACTATATAAGCATGATGCCAGTTGCAGATAGTAAACGATTTTGTGAAGGAAAGAACATTAAACGCTACTCGTTTACCCAATCAGGTTGGTTAAGATATAAATCAGATGAACACTACAATCCAATGTTTCCAGAACTTTTTGAAAATAATAAGTTAATTTTCATCAACGTAGTGAAAGATCAATTACGATTCGCTTATGATGAAAGTGGTTTCTATAACTGCAACACGGTTGTAAACTGCGTTCGATTGGATTTGCTTTCAAATGCGTCTCATACTTCTGCTCGACGCGTGTTGCGCGTTTCCGATACTGACTTCGCTAAGAAATACAATTACAAATTTCTTTTGGGCATTCTAAATTCAGGTTTTATAAACTGGTATTTCCGTAACTTCTTAAGTGAGGGATTACATTTTTATCCGAACGATGCTAAAGAGTTGCCTATCCCTGATGTAACCCCTGAGCAACAACTTCCTATCATTGAACTCGTTGACAAAATCCTTGACGCTAAACACACCAACTCTGACGCTGACACAACTGACTTGGAAAATGAAATTGACAAACTGGTATACGCCTTATACGGCTTAACCGACGATGAGATTGCGATTGTAGAGGAGACTGTCTGAGTCGCGGGTTTACGCGGATTAGTCTTCTGTGCGGATATCCCAATCCTGTGAAAAGGCCCTTGAAATACCCAAAAAATCCGCGAAATCCGCGTCATCCGTGATAATCCGCGATTCAGACAATAAAAAATATCAAATCCCAAATTTTCTTCTCCTAAACACCCAACTTCATTCAAAATTGATATTGACAAATTCACCTATCAATTGTACAGTTTAACGAACAATCAGATTGCAAAACATGGTGAAGGAGGATAAATCCATGAATGGCACAGAAAAGGTCGTAAAGCATTTGGAAATGACACAAGCCGTTATTAACCGTTTGGGACGAAACAACTTCTTGCTAAAAAGTTGGAGCATGACAATCCTTGTTGCTGCAATGGTTTTAATCGCCAGAGAAGATTTGCAAAATTCTTATATGGTTTTAATCCTTTTCCTTCCTATTGTAGGGTTTTGGATTTTGGATGGATACTTTCTCTGGCAAGAACGGTTGTTCCGAAAAGTCTACGATGACATCAGAGAGCAAACTGACACAGATTTCAAAATGGATCTCGGTAAACACAAAAGCAAACCAAAATGTAGTTGGATATCTGCTATTTTTTCAATCACGCTTATTATATTTTATCTGATAGAAGCCCTTTTTGTGCTTGCAATCGGTTATTTCTTTTAGTGTTTAAGGGATAAGGAGATGAGTGCTATTCAATACCCCAAGAATCCTTATCCTCCGAGATACTGAAACAAATACACGCTTATCCGACATGTGAAAAACGCATCAAGCCAAACTTTTCCTGCAAACTTATTGTAAATATATTGGATATCTATTGTTCCTAAAACCACAAACCTTCTGATCACCATCCGTAACAAGTTATAATATCAGTATGAAAAACAAACCGATTTTCATACACAAAAACAATCAGACCAAAAATCTGCAGCACAAACTGCTCAACAGAAAAACCGTGTTCATCATACAGATGAGAAATATAAAAAATAAAATTTTTTCCAAAATCAGAAAAATGCCTATAAACCCATACATAGACTGGGTTTATAGCGAATTTAAAAATCATACCGTGGTATAAAAAATCATACCGTACGGTATGATTTTGTGTAAGAACGATCTTCGAATCACGACCTATATTTGTAGGAGCGATCTCCGAATCGCGACCTATATTTGTAGGAACGATCTTTGAATCACGACCTGTATCTGTAAGAACGATCTTCGAATCACGACCTATATTTGTAGGAGCGATCTCCGAATCGCGACCTATATTTGTAGGAACGATCTTTGAATCACGACCTGTATCTGTAAGAACGATCTTCGAATCACGACCTATATTTGTAGGAGCGATCTCCGAATCGCGACCTATATCTGTAGGAGCGATCTCCGAATCGCGACTTTACTCTGCCACACCAAAATCAATTGTTGACAGAATATGAGAATAAAAATATAATTGACATCAAAAGTATCTTACTTTGTCCAGCACGCAACAACTCTTAATTCGCCTCAGGGAATCCTTTATGTCAACCAGAATATTACGTATTCTTTTCATTATTACCCTCATACCTCTCATCTCCATAACACCCGGAACAGCACAAGAGTCTTCTAACACCGACTACTTCGACCACATCACACTCTTCTCTGATGGCAGAATCACCCGCTTCACACACATGCCGATACAGGTGTATATTTCGCCAGTTATAAAAGAGAGTCCATACTTGCCAGAACTCCGCTACGCAATGCGCGAATGGGAGACGACAACGGAAGGACTAATCCGCTTCCAAGAAATAGATACATCCCAAGACGCAGATATCCGAGTCAGTTGGGGATATAGTAGTCTTATGGATATTCACGACACGCGGCTCGGCAGTGCGCGGTTAAGGCGTTTACAGAACACGGTAAGAACTTTTTCCCACGCTACCGGCTACACCAGTACAGATCGGCACATACACCAAACCCCAACCGATAACACTGAGACAACAGATCACACAAACAAAGATAATTTCAGAGTAGAAATCATACTTATGTTGGAAGGTGATAAAACCATTACAGAACTGTCCCAAAAGGAGATGCGGACGGTGTGCCTGCACGAGTTTGCGCACGCACTTGGGTTGTGGGGACACAGTCCACACCCTGGCGATATATGTTATCCCACGGCAACAGCACAGCATCCAACACAACGCGATATAAATACATTGCGGAAACTCTATAACACACCAATTGATACACCGCAGCACGACATTGCCATCAATGCTTTGAAAACCGAAATTGCGCAGGCACCGAGGCAGCACTATCCTCATTACCTACTTGGTGCTGTTTATTTTGACAAAGGTGATATGGAATCTGCAATTGATAGTTTCAAAGATTGTCTTGAACGCAATGAAAACTTTCAACCCGCTATTGAAAAACTTCTGCAGGCTTATCAAGAAAAAGGGCAATTAGGGACAGCGATTAATCTGCTTGAAGAAAAAATTAAAGAGAAACCGAGTGCTGCAGACTATAACACACTTGGAATACACTACTATCATCAAGGTGAGGTGGATAGAGCGATAAGTGCTTTTGAAAGATCTGTTAAGCTTGAGCCTTACCATAAAGCCGCCAGAAATAACTTACACCACCTTTTCAGAGAAAAGGCGTTCTATGCGTTGAATGCCAAGGACTTCACATCGGCAACGGTTATTTTTCAAAAGATAATTCAGCTTAATCCATTAGATTCAACGACATATATGTTGATGGGAGAAGGGTATGCACACGCTGAACGCTATCCAACTGCCATTCAGCATTATCAAAAAGCACTTGAATTGAACCCAGTCAGTAGGTTAGCCAAACGAGGACTTGCGCGATGCTATAATAATCATGGGGTTACGCTTAGAAATAACGAAAAATGGGATGATGCCATTGCTGCTTATCGCGAAGCATTGAAATTGCAGCCGAAATTTCATATCGCCCGTACCAACTTAAGTGATGCGTTTTGGCAAAAAGCGAACAACTACCGCAAATCGGGACAAGTGGATGAGGCTATCAACACCTATCTTGAATTACAAAAACTTCATCCAAACGATACCCGTATCTCCAGTTTGCTCGGTGAATTATACCTTAAAAAACGTAGTTTCTCGGAGGCTGTATCTGCGTTTCAAAAGGTTTATATGACAGAACCTGATGCACCTCAAGCTCAACATAATCTGATTGCAGCGTATCATCAATCTGCCCAAGACCTCATAAATCGAAAAAAAAATCGCGCCGCAATTAAACTACTTCAGAAAGCCGTGGACCTCCTTCCAACTGCATCTAACCTACGTATAAGTTTGGCACATGCATATCAAAACATAGGGGATTATCAGCGTGCACAAACTGAACTTGAACTCGTTTTAAAAGGTAACCCTAATAATCAGCAAGCAACGACGGAACAGATTAACCTTTACATTCGGCGTGGAAACGCCTTGGTGCAGCAAAAGAATTATCCTGCAGCACTTACACAGTTTACTGCAATTCCTGAAAATGAAAGAGATATCGTTATTCACAATATTATCGGTTACTTGTATCTTGTTCAGGGTGAATTTTCAGAGGCATTGACAGCATTTGAAAAGGTTGTCTCCAAGGATCCGCGAAACACATCAACATACCGAAATCTGGTTTCGCTTGAATCGCAAGTTGCCAACCGCCTCTTTAACAGAGGTAAAACGGATATACTGATTCGCGCAAGATGCTTACTCGCTATCTGTTTGTTGAATAGGAAGCAACCTGAAGATGCACTCACGAAATACGAACAAGCAAAGGATAGCAAATCAGAAAAACATCAGCAGATTCTATTTAATACGGGGATGAAATTAGCGCGAGGGTTTGAGGCACAGAATGATACGGAGCGAAGTGCTACAATTCGACGTTGGCTTGGAGAATTAAACTACAACGGCAATGAAGTGCTTGATGATCGTTAGGGACAATCTCTTTGTGAAAGGTTCACAGATAAAATCTCTTGTGGGAGGAGTTTTTAACTCCGATAATTGGACCGTTGTTCTGGGATACGGTTGAAACCTGATAACATAACAAAAAAGGTCGGGTGAATTACACCCGACCTAATTGTGTCTTCTCAAACATTATTGAGAGGGGCGCTGACCGCGTTGACCACCTTCGCCACGGCGTTGCCCGCCTTCACCACCACGAAATCTGTTTGTCCGTTGTTGTTGCTGTTGCCAGGCTAAGTGACGTTCTTTCGTCAATTTATTGAGTTTTGTCATCTGTTCTGCGCTCAAAACCTCTTTGAGCGAGGTTTGGAACTCTTTACCACCGCTTACGACTAAAGCCTGCGCCTCTTTATTCATCTCTTCCCGAAGTGTCATAACCTTCTGAAATGCAGCTCGCCGATCACCATCACCAGATGCAGACGCTTCTCTCATCTGAGGTTCAAATTTTTCGCGTATCTCTTTCATCTTCATGGCAAATTTTTCGTGAGTTGCCTGATAGATAGGCCGTGCTTTCACAAGTGCTTCATCATCCACACCAACTTTAAACGTTAAATCTATCCAAGAATTTTCGACAAAAGATACTGGATTGAACGTCGTACCCATCATGTTCATCGTTCCTCTATTGCCTCTTTCACCACCAGGACGCTCGCCACGTTGACCTTGTCCGGGTTGCGCGTTCCGATCTGGACGCTGTGCTGACGTTGCATGTTCAAATACAAAAAGACCTACGACTGCTATAAGTGCGATTGCGCCAAGTACGAAAAATTTCTGTTTCATTACTTTCTCCTTAGTGGAACTTGTAACCCCGTTCACAAATTGGGGCATTGTTCCGAATTATGATGATTATGTAACACCCTATTCAATATCAATAAATCGTCTCAAAGAGTGTTCAATTTAGTTTCGTTTGTTTAGTCAAGTCTATTCAAAAAAGGTTCGTTTTAATTTATAGGAGTTGATACAGTTGAAAGTCATAGGCAGGTTGCCCTTCACCGCAATTATAGAACGAATTCTACTGGTGGAACATAAGCACTTAAGAAATCTGCTGCGTTGACAATTGGAATTCCTTGATATGAACCGAGTATAAGCAAATGTCGGTCTCCACTAATAATTACATCTGCTTCTGCTTCTATCGCGCAAGCAATAATTGAATTATCGTCTGGATCATCAGAAACAGCATCAACAGTGATTTCTCCATGAACGACAATTGCGAATTCTCTTATCACCTCAAGATACTCGGTGATGTCTTCATTTGAGAGGTTGTATTTTTCTTGAATACGAGGGGCGATGGACAACTACTTCAAATTCTTCCAACATAGATGGTGAAATTGCTAATTCAATTATACCTACGCGCCAGAACCGCAGGATTTTTGCCGGGTGTTTCGTGAAAAAGGGTATCATATCGGGAGTGGTGTGATTGAGAGTGCGTGTCAACATGTTGTAGGACAAAGATGTAAACAAGCTGTTATGAGATGGAAAAAAGAAGGTATCAATAAGGTGCTTGCCTTACGGTGTTTAGTGAAAAATGGGGCGTGGGACAGATATTGGAATGAACTCAAACAAGCAGCATGATACTTATAACCAAAACTTTACACACCCGTCTTGTTCGTTGTTGAAGGTAGGAAGGCTATTTATGTTGATCTATAAATATGGTAGAGATTAGAATTAACGCTACATTCCTGAACTGTAGGAGGGAACTCTGATTCCCGACTGCTCCTAAGTTTCTGTCGCGATTCGGAGATCACTCCTACAGAGGAAATGTAGAATTATTTCTATAGTCCACTATAAATAGATACTTTCACCTCTCAGTAGGTGGTGAATCATGCTGAATACCAAAGCGCGTTTGGCGTTGATTTTGCCAAATGCCTAAAGACGAATGCGCCGATGCAGAGTGTCCAAGTAATTCTAAAATCTGCCCTAACTAATTGCCTTATATGGTACGGGATCTGTTTTTAGCAGCCAATAGGCGTGTCATCGTCCCCTCTGCTGATTGTGGAACTGTTGTTTCAGATGTGTTTTCATTAGGTGAAGATGTAATTTCCACAGTTTCATAAACAACACTATTGGCAAGCGAATCAACATCCGCTTTTTTCTCAGTCAGTTGTGTTAGCGTTTTAGGCACAACTGACTCAGATTGTCTCCGTAGTTGTGCCCGAAGTTCTGTGAAATATCCGCTTGCTATGCTGAACCGTCGCAAAATCATCTCTAATACAAATAGAACAACAGCAACAACTAATAACGTCTGAGAAAGCGATACCCGTTTTTCAATTGAGATGCCCGCAGGTGCAGCTATTTGAGTAACTGTCGGTTCATAAATACCGCCCGTGTCCTCAGCAAGTCTCTTTAGCATAGCATGGTCAACATCAAAGTTTGCATATTCGGCAGGATAGGAAAGCGTTACCGTTTTCGTCAGTTTACTATCATCAGTTTCACGTTTTGCAGTGACAATATAAGAACCGCTGTCATCCATTTGAAATGTTCCAACATAACGCATTGAACTTATCTGCTGCATTGCAACAGATGCACTTGTGCCGTTTGGACCTGCAACTTGAACCGTATAAGATGTAGGCGACGCATGTTGTGTATCAATAACAACTTCTGCTCTGCCATTACGAGGTGAAACGATAAGATCGAAATCCGTATTTGCTTCTTCAGTCGGTAAAGTCCAATTAACGACTTGCCCCCAAAACTTGCCAAAATTCGACCACGAAACCCAATCTCTACTCCACGCTGGTTTGACATCCGATGTCCATGCAACTGATTTGCCTAATCCGTAGTGCCAACTGGCAAGAACAGGTTCGTCTTCGTGTGAACTAATATAAACCTGTGCGGCGGACTTTTCTGTTGTTGCAACATATCCGTAGAGTAACGGGGGCGTGCTAATACCTTCTAAAATAGAAGTTGTTGGACTCACTATGATTGGTTGGAACTGCTCTTGGACAATATAATTTTGCGTCTCTCGGACAGCGTCAACTAAAATATCAGGCAATTCTTGTATATTCTTAACATCCTCAGACCGCCCATTACCAGCGATCGCTATTTCCTTCAGTAATTTTTTATCGGCATCACCAATCGCGATTGTCGTAATCACGATGCGCGCCTCAGCTAAATCTTTTGCAGTATCAATAAATTTAGAAGGTTCTCCCTCAGATTTACCGTCCGACAAAAGGATGATGTGTCTTCGCTTTGCATCGGATGATTTTAGCATCTTCCCAGCTGTTTCAATTGCCTTTCCCATAGCAGTTGTACCGCCTGTTGGTTTAAGTCTGCCAACTGCACTAATCAACACATCATGGTCAGGTGTTAAGGATGAAATATCACGAATCTTAACGTCGAAACCGATGACTGCTGCCTGATCCTCTCCTTTTAGATTACGAATACCAGCGCGAATCGCCTCAATTGCAAGTTCAATCTTTTTCTGTGCGCCAACGTAGTTTGCCATGCTCCCTGATGTGTCAATTATAAACACAAGTGCGACAGACTCTTTTCGTTCGCGCGGTGTCATTTCTATAGGAAGTACACGTTCAAGTGCTGTATCTGTATATCCACCGGGACCAAAAGCGTGGTCCCCTCCGATAACGACTAATCCATGCCCAAGGTCACGGACAAAAGCTTCTATAATATCTAATTGTTCCGATGAAAGCGTATCAGCAGAAATGTTACTTAGAATCAATACGTCATAGTGTTGAAGGGTTACCATATCTGTTGGTATATCCTGACCAGAAACTACTTCTACTACAAAACCGTTTTCTTCAAACACCTCTTTTAGACTATTGGCATGTTCCAAATCACCTTCTGCATATAAAATATGCGGCTTATCCTGAATTTGCACCACCCCATAAGCCTGATTATTTTCAAGGATTTCATCATTTACATCTAACTTCAGTTGATATGTATGTGGAAGGTCTTCCGAAACTTGTTGTGTAGGGAACGTTAATACATTCCTGCCTTTTTGCAGGGAAAACTCAATGTCGGTAATTGGAACATCATTGTGGTAAAGCGTGGCTGTTACCTTTGGAATACTACCGTCAGATTCAATGATTGCTTGTATCGGAAAGGATTGCCCTTTTCTGACCTGATTCGGCAGCTGCAGTTCTTGGACACGAATTGCATCCTTGATTGTGTTTAGAGGGATTGTCATGATTTCAATGTCACTTGCAGAGAACAGAGGTAGATAATTTTTGATTGAGAGGTTACCCACGTTATGAATTCCATCGCTAAGAAGGACTATCCGACGATGGTAGTTTTCAGGCAATAGTTCAAGTGATCGTTTGAGGGAAGTAAGAATGTCTGTGGAATTCTGCTCAACAGATGATTCTGTTATGGCTAATGTTAGCGGTGATTGTTCGTGTGCTGGCCCCATTTCAATTAACACAGATGACTCCTGTGCAAAACTAATAACCCCAAATTGGTCATTCGGTTTCAATTTTGCTATAGCAGTATTAATTTGATTAATCGCATTTTCGCGCTGGGAAGGTTCTATGCTATCAGATGTATCAAGTAAAAATACTACAGCGAGGCGTTGCTCTTTGTTGGTTCGTTGCAGGTTTGCTAAGGCAAGGATCGCGCATAAAATGGCGGCACATCTGAGAAGAAAAGTAATTCGTTTTCGCCACTTTGATGCTATAACGGTTGTCCGTAATTGGATAAGGATTAAGAAAGGTATTGCCGCGAGCAGGATTAAGAAGAGGGGAGAGCGGAAATCAAACATCTGTTAATTCTCACGATGACCTACGAGAAACTCTACGCGCTATTAAGAAAATCAATAGTAGAGTGTTGACCTCTAATGCTTGTGCAATTCTTCAAAATAGTCTTCAGCGGATTGAGTTTCTGCTGTGTGTGTCAATCCATAGCGTTTACACAATGCAATATACTCAGCGATCAAGGCGCGCCGCCGTTGTGGTGCAATTTCACCACCGGCAACCAACATCGCTTTGTAGGCAGGAATAGAGGCTTTTTCGACACGTGCTTGGATTTCAGAATTTGCTGCGAGTGCCAACGCTTCTTGGAAATAGTCAAATACACGCTGTGCGCTCTCAGCATCTAAGCCGACATCCTCTGGACTTGGAAAACATCGCGGATGAAGGTTTCTCTCCTCAACATTTTCGTGGAGGAAATTGATATAAGCCAAAATAGCAGGTGCAGCCGATTCGTAGTGGAGTTCAACAAATTCGGTTAAGACTGCCTGATCATCAAGATGTGGATTCCAGAGGAGATGTGAAATAATGTAATTTCGTAAGTCGGAGAATTCACCTGTTAACCCGTTGCCATTTGCCTGCATAAAGACACCTTTAGCATTGTTCTGTAAAAAATAGCGGACATTAGGTCCTATACTTCGCAGATTTGGAAACGGTAAATCGTAGGAACGGAAGTTGGTGTTATAATTCCAAATCCAGATGTCATTACAAATTTTTCCCCATGCGTTCGTATCCGCACAAAACGCCTGATTCTGTTCACAATCTGAATCGTCAATGGCATGGAGCGTGCAACATTCAATACTACAGAGTTGAATCTGAACGTTATCTCGTGGCGTAACAGTCTTAGGTGGTTTTCGGGTATACCAATATGCAAGTGTTCCAACTTTGACATTGGGATGGCCTTTTTCAATGCGTTCCGCCACCGCGTTGACAAACGTCAACTGTGAACCCATCGGCGTACCTTCCGCTTCGTTTAGTTCTTCGCAAGGTTCACATCGGCAATACGCGGCTGTATCTGCTTGACTGACACTAATATTTGCAACATTGGGGTTGTCAGTGAGGCGTTGGATTGCTGATGAGGCAGCGATCTCTATTACCTCTGGATTGGTAACGCACAACTGCGGTCCACCGCCGTGGGTATTGGTGTCTCTTTTGCCATCAACTAAGGCATAATACTCCGGATGACTTTCACCATACGTGCCATAAGGAACAAGCACATGAAACGAATGATTGATAAGTTGTTGACCTGTTTTTCCACCAAGTTTTTCAGCATCTGTGACGGTGTTAACTTTACGTTTCGCAGCAAATTCGGGGGCATTTGAGTTCTCACGGTAGTAACTCCAACGGAATGAAAACGGTGGATTGTATATATAACTACCGCATGGAATTTTCAGTTCAGACGCATCTGGAATGTATGTATGGTCAGCGGTTAAAAATCGGATACCAACCAGTTCTTCAAGAAACTGGTATACAGCATAGAGAACACCTCTCGGCAAGCCACCGCTAATCTTAATTTGATTATTGTCAACAGTGATGTGAATTTCTTCATCGTCCATCGTGGGAGATGCACTGATATTAACCTGCCCTTCATTGTGGTTGATGTTTTCCTCTGTTGTCTCAAGCGGTAATGCAAATGAGGTTGCTTGATTAAGCAATTTTTGGAATTCTTCGGCAGCATATCTTTCGGAAGCAGTTGCATCATCAGAGATTATAATACGCCAATTCTGCATTGATGAAACCGGGATTTCGCCCGCACTATGGGAAAATATGAGAGTTTTGCCAGTTGACATAAATTTCTCCTATATTCTTTATTATCCAGTGTGTTAAATACTACATTCGCGTCTGCTGATATTTCTTTTCATCAAACAATATAAAGAAGGCAATCGCTGCAATGACAGTTACAACAATCGGTAGCATAAAGATTTTTGCCCATGCATGTCCACCTTCTGCATAAGCAAAGAAATCATGTATACGCCCACTCACAAAATGTCCGACCAACATACCAAACCCGTTTGTAACAAATAAGAGCAATGCTTGGGAACTTGCGCGAATATCCTTTGGACTAAGTGATTCAATCGCAATCATCCCTCCGACAAAAAAGAATGAGTAACAAATTCCGTGCAATGTCTGTGCCCCCACAACTAACCACACGGGCTCACCTATGGCAAATATAGCATAACGCACTGGCCACGCCAGAATCCCCAAAAAGATAGTCATCCGCATCCCAAAACGCCGTAGACATGGAAATAGCAACAACATCAGGGCAATTTCAGCTACCTGTCCAAGGCTCATCGCAAAATTAGCGTTACTCGCTGCTAACCCAACACCATGCTCTGCTTCAGTCAGGAACAGATAGGTCAAATTGTAATAGAAAGGCAATTCAATCGCAACAAGGAATGAGATAAATAGAAGCACTGCAAAGTTCTTATTTGAGGTAAGGGAGAAGGCTTCAAGAAAAGCGTACGGATTTTTTGCCTCTTTGCTTGGGGGTGTGTTCGGCAAGGTTAGGCAGTAAGCACCCATTACGAAAGAAATGATAGCTCCGAAAAGCAAACAGTCCCCAACGTGCGGCAGATTAGTTTCCTGTCCTTCCCAATATCGGAGATATAAACTCAATCCCCAATTGATTACGATCCACCCCAAGGTTCCGAAAACACGGATATTTCCAAATTTTTCTGACTGTCCCATGTGATGAAAAGCGATTGAGTTAGTGAGGGCGATAGTGGGCATATAGAGGATGGCGTGTAGGAAAATCATCAACCACATCATTGGGAATGTTGTCTGTTTCCATGCAATGAGGAGACAAACGCCGCTAAGTATATGCGAAATAGCAGCGAACAGTTGGGCAGGCATTAACCGATCTGCAACCCATCCGGCAATGATAGGCGAAATTATTGCACCAATGGCGGTAGTACCAAAGACATAACTAATTTGCTTGCCAGTGAACCCAAGATTTTCCATGTGTCCAGCAATAAGGACTGCCCACGCGCCCCATATAGCAAATTGTAAAAACATCATCCCCGACAGTCTGGAAAAGGTAATTATCTCTGACCGTCTGTTTGCCATAACTATCCATCCTTATTTACTTTCGGTTACACTTCGTATTCACCTAATCCAGGCTCCAATCGGTTCCGTTGATTTGACTATATGCATTCCCGCCTTTGAAAATTCGGCAAAAGCCTCATCTGCCGAGTCAGTATAGTCCACCACATCAGGCACAACAACCGGCGATGTCAAATCTTCCATCAGATAGACTTTCTTGGCAAGCATCGGATCCGTTTGTTGTATTTCTTCAAGTAGGTCGCTCACCGTCCAAGCGACACAGTGGCTTTTTGCTTGTCCTCCAATAATCACGCGATCATATTCTAATAGCATTTCCAAAAAATCCTTGTTCTTTTGGGCAATTGGTTTCCCTTCCACATCATTAAGCACTTCTGGTCGGAGGACTGAATAGTTTTCTGTCAGCGGGTTCCGTCCTTTGAGTTCGTAGTGTGTTTGGCTGTTGCGAGCAATTGCATGAAAAAAGCACGCTTCATCAACTGCAGAGACAACAGCGTGCCCAATTCCACCGAGCATGGCGTGGTAGGGCCATATCGTAAGTGGGTACTTACCTTCAACTGTAAGCGTTTTGACATAATGTTCACCATACTTCTTGAACCATGCGTATTGATCCGCATTTCCTCTCAGGTTCTCAACAACCGCCGGATTAACACGCCAATTTCCTGCTTCAATATCCGATTGCGTGATAAGTGTCTGCAGTGGCACCGGATGCTCGCCTGCATCGTTAACCCAAAAAATTTCGTGGAATATCTGCATCGCAGTATGCGTATCCAACGTACAAGCGATTTTAGTAATATGCGGAAGATTACGATAAATGAACTCACACAAGCGCACATTGTCCTCAACTGCACCATTTCCCGATCTACCGCCGACAAAAAGCTCATAATCTGGAATACAGAACGTATTTTGGACATCAACAAGCAGCAAGCAGGTGCGGAGGGAATCCTCGGATACGTGAGGGATGTCGTATTGTTGTGCCCATGCACGAGCCTCATGCAGCCTCTCTTGGTACGCAATGCGCCAAACCTGATCTACCTGTGCAGAATCAAAATGCGAAGGAATCGGAATTTGAGATGTTGACGGTGTGTCGCTCATTTTCTACCCTTTCCGGTTTAAATACGTATAATGATAGGGAACACAAGGTGTTTTTTGCTATCTTTTTTAATCCAAATGCGTCTATAATATGTAACCAAAGCGAACACTGATGGATAGCAGTAAGACGAATTGTCGCTATTTTATAGCACACGACTTTTTTTTACAAGAAAAATGTCGTGCCACATCTGAACGTAGCGTCTACTTTGAAGTCAGTCAACATTTTCTAAAATTTATGAATTCTTTTTCAGAATAATTCGTTATTAAATTTGTAGGGATTACGTATAAAGGGTTTTCTTGCTTCTACAGAAGTGTCAGAGACACAATGCGTATGTCCAAGCATTAAAGAGGTATTAGGTCTATTATGCGAAGATCAAAAAAACGACGTCCAGAAATGGAGGAGAAACTTGCCCAGGTCGAAAGACGTGTGCGTGATGCACGTGGGCGTTTGCGATGGCGAGTTGATGATGCCCTTCTCCCACTTGAAATTCAAGAGGAGCACTCAATATCTCAATTGAAAGGTGATGTGCTGGTCATTTCTTATAATCGTGATGTGCGTGATAAAATAGTAAATGTGCTTGAATCAGAAAACCATCGATATGATGTAATAGGGCGCAGTGCACAGGCAGTCGGGATGTTGAAGTTAGCAAAATATCGTATGATAATTGCAGATTTCACACGATTTCGGCGTACTCGTATCTTTGAATTTATTCAAAAATATCAATCCCACGTTAAAATCATCTCAATTGTTTCTGATGACAGGACAGCACGTTATCTCATGCAAAGAGGGAGTTACAGTTTCCTAATGGGACGCAACTTTGATCCTGAACAACTACGGACGTGTTTAGTTAGTTCACTACGTTTGAAGCATCGTGTTTGTGGGTTACAGGTTCACGGAGAACGGTGTAATCGCTCCTGTGTCAATAGTTATCAAACTGAAGATGATTTAGATTTTATGGAACTTGAATGAGCCTGGGGTGTGTTAGTACTATATATACCGAAGTTGTCGTATTTATTAAGAACAACAATTAACATCAAACAATGGCAAAAAACTTAGAGTTTAAAGTACGGTATGAGTCGCTTGATGCCCTTCTACCAAAGTTAGCTGACCTAAAGGCAACCTACACCGAAACGATAAATCAAGTAGATACCTATTTTCAGAATCCGAAAGGCAGGTTAAAACTACGCGAGACAGATGAATTAGATGAAGGTTGGCTAATTTACTATGAACGCCCGAATGCGTTGGAATCTCGCTACAGTATATATCAAATCAGTGAAATTGCTGAACCGACAGCACTAAAAGAACTTCTAACTGCTGCGTTAGGTATAAAGACAATCGTTAAAAAACAGAGATCAGTCTGGATGTATAAAAACACCCGAATTCATTTAGATACAGTTGAAGGTTTAGGGGAATTCGTTGAATTAGAAACCGTATTTCAGGGACAATCCGAAACAGAGGCAGTCAAAGAACATCACCATGTAAAAACGACATTAAACTTAAACGCGGCAGAACCAATTGCCGTTTCTTACAGTGAACTGTAAAACTTAAAAAAATAAATAGACTTGATAAAATACAACTACAACCTATCTCATAAATAGTTGGAGGGCTTTCAAAGCCCGATTTCAATATCCTGTAGGAGCGATCTCCGAATCGCGACGAAACCACTAATAGTCGGGAATCGGAGTTCCCTCCTACAAAGAGAATCAATTGATAATGAACCAACAAATCTTATTTATGAGATACGCTCTACTTACTTGAAAAACACAAATTGGAGACATAAAATATGGACTATTCACGATATCGTAAAATCCTTAAATCCCAAGATGAAATGGATAGTGCTGAAAGAAAAGAATTGTTAAAAATATATCTGCAAACGCCATCGCTGCCGCAGTTACAAGCTGCTCGTGCGGTGTTAATAGAATTAAAAGCTGCATTAGATTGCTGTAATGATTCAAAGAAAAAATGTTTGAAGGCGATCCGGCACAAGTTGCATAAAAAACGTACTGTAACGTGAGTTTGATAAATATTTTAGAAGTTACATATCATTGGCAACTGACAGTCTTTTTCCTGTAGTTCTTTGTGTTTAAGTGAAGGTTTCTTCTTCAAACAGGTATAAGCGATCAGGGCAGCAACTGTGTTCACTTGGAAGTTAACAGGACTTCTATGTCGTGTGTGTTGTATCTTTGTCTGACTTTTGAGTTCTTTATTCACCGACTCAATTATTGATACATCTGTCGCCCCGCTGGGGCTGAAGCGGGTTGTTTAACGCGTCACTATACACCTTTCGCCCCTCTGGGGCTGCCCAAAGGTATTTTCTACGGGTTCTTTCAGCCAGCAAAATCGCAGAAAAATATAAATAATATAAGATCACACCTCAGCCCCAGAGGGGCGAAAAGTGTATAGAAAAGTAATTGTCTCAGTCTAAAGCCCCAGCGGGGCGAAAGGTGTCCACTCTTTTGCTTTATACACCTAACAGTTTCTTAGCAAGTTTTGAACAGCGGTAAATTGTCCAAACTATAGTATTAATTTAGAATGCGAAATAAAATCAAATGTAGTCTATTTTTGGTTCTTTTAGCTGCGGGTGCAGCATTCTTTCGTAGGTCGGGTAGAGCAAAGCGAAACCCGACACGTATGATTTTAGATAGGATTTCTATGTCCAAATCAACGCCAAATACGCGTTTGGTATTTGGCGGGTTTCGCAAGCTCTACCCAACGGACAGTTATTATAACTTTAGATATGATAGGAGGTTTTATCCATGTTTAGACTGAATAGATTTGCCCTGTTGTTGTCGATGATAGTCTGCCTTACAATGCTTCTGTCTACCGCATCAGCACAATATCTACTTGTGCCGATGGAGCAGAAACAGACCAACCATCTGAAGGCTTACGGACTGACATATTGGGCATTACAGGTGCCGCGTGAATACCAATGTTATTGGTGGCTGAACTATCGTGGTGGGTCTTTTGTGATACCCGATGCGCCCGATGTCCGCGTCCGCGCCGCACAGATGGGTGTCACAATTGAACAGATGAGCGATGTTGAATATCGCACAATCAAAGAGACCGTCATTGAAACCAGCAATATGGATGAGATTCTGTTAGAAAAAGCACCCAAAATTGCTGTGTATGCACCATCAGAAGATTCACCATATCGCGATCCCTGGGACGATGCAGTGAAAATTGCATTGGACTATGCCGAAATCCCTTACGACCAAATCTGGGATAAGGAGGTGCAGCGCGGTGCATTGCATACAGAAAATTACGATTGGCTACACCTACACCACGAAGATTTTACGGGACAGCACGGGAAATTCCACGGTTCTTTCTCACAGCAAGTGTGGTATCAACAACGGACAGCACTTTTTGAGACTGCAGCAAAGGAAGCAGGATTTAAACGTGTCCCCCGCCATAAAGGACAAACAGCACTGGATATAGCCGATTATGTTGCAAAAGGTGGGTTTATCTTTGCGATGTGTTCAGCACCCGAAACGTTAGACATCGCTTTAGCAACAAAGGGGGGAATGCTTGATATTGTCGATCCTGTATTAGACGCAACGCCGCTCGCGCCCGATTTTCATAAACACTTGGATTTTGAGCGAACGTTCGCATTTGAAGATTTTACGCTCTATCCCAATCCGAATCGCTATGAATTCTCTGACGTTGACAATCCAAATCCTGATCGGAGTCCACATACCGGTGTAGAGGATTTTCAACTCTTTGAATTTTCTGCCAAACATGACCCCATTCCGACAATGCTCACGCAAAACCACGTTTCTGAAGTGCGCGGTTTTCTTGGACAGACGACATCTTTTAATTTAGACAGAATTCACAAGTCAGTTACGATTTTAGGTAAAATTGAAGGCACAAACTATGCTAAATACGTTCACGGCACTTTAGGGAAAGGCACTTTCACCTTCCTCGGTGGGCACGACCCGGAGGATTACCGCCACCTCGTTGGAGAAGGGAAGATACCCACGAATCTTGACCTGCACAAGCATTCACCAGGGTATCGGTTAATTCTCAATAATATATTGTTTCCCGCTGCTCGTAAGAAACCACAAAAAACATGATAGTAATAAGTTGTCAGTCATAAGCCTGTAGGTCAGGTTTCGCTGCGCTCTACCCGCTGAATCATGTAGAATCATGCAGAATACCATACGGAGAACGCCTAAATGGCATTCATACCCGGTGAATACCAAAAAGGTATTCATACCGTTGAT
>JAPPCZ010000001.1 GCA_028824685.1 Candidatus Poribacteria bacterium | reverse complement strand
TATGTTTTCATCTACGAAGTATACTGCGTAAAGTTCATTAAAGGTATCAGTAGATTGTTGTTGCCATGTCAAACCACCATCTTGAGTCGCCATACATACACCAGGCCATCCGATTGCCCATCCTCTCTTTTCATCAAGGAAAAATACACCTTTTAACATAATCGAATGAAAATCACCCACAGGGATTTGCGGAAGCCAACTGTTTCCCCCATCAATTGTGTGTAGGATAGTGCCGAGGTCTCCAACAATCCAACCCGTTTTGGAATTAATAAAGTGGACAGAACGGAGTGTAAATGCTGAGGGGGCACGCTGCGGTTCCCAGCTGGTACCACCATCGTTGGTATGGATAATAAGTCCTCGTTCACCGACTGCCCACCCGTGTTTGTCAGTCGCAAAATAGATATTCCAAATTCCGTCCCAGATATCTGTGTCCAGCTCGTTCCATGTTTGTCCGCCATCATTTGTCATAACCATCGTGCCGCGCTTACCAACTGCGACAGCACGGTTAGCATCTGTGAACTGCACATTTTGCAAATCGTTTGCTGTTGTCCCGCTGACCATCTCCCAGGTAGCACCTGCGTCTGTTGTGCGGAGAATTGTGCCGGACCATCCGATTGCCCACGCATCTTTTTTACTGGTAAACTGAACCGCTGTCAAATTGTTTTCCGTTCCGCTCTCCATCAATTGCCAATTATCACCACCGTCTTCTGTTCGGGTAATGAAGCCAACATCAGCAACAGCAATGCCATAGTTTTCATCTGTAAAATGGATACCGTTAATTGTATCTCGCACGTGTCCATTAATTAGTGGAATACGACTGTCTTGGCGTTCCCAATTAACACCACCAGTCGTTGTATGAAAGATTGAACCATCACTCCCAACAATCCAGCCTTCATTGTCGCCAATAAAAAAGACCTTCTTATTATCATTAATCATTCGGTCGCGTTCACCTTCAAAACGATTACTCTGCTCTTGCCATGACTTACCACCTGTTTTGGTATGAAAAATCCTATCATACGTGCCGACTGCCCATCCTCTGTCATCATCAACAAACCAGACCCCGTTAAGCGGAAATTCACTTACCTGTTCAAACCGATTCCATGATTTACCACCGTTTTGCGTGTAGAGAACATCAGCATCTTCGCCAACAATCCAGCCTTCCATACCATTTGCAAAATATACATCGCGAAGCATCGCAGAAGTTCCGCTTTCTTGTAAGTACCAGTGTCTACCACTATCATCAGTTGTTGCGATTAAACCGTCATGACCTACCGCCCATCCGTCTTTTTCGTTAGCAAAATAGACCGCTTTGAAATCACCTGTTGTATTTACTTCCTGCTTTTGCCATGTTTTCCCACCATCTGCTGTATGGACAATTACGCCACCAAGCCCAACAAGCCATCCTTGTTTTGCATTCACAAAGTGCAGATCAGTAAAGTTTGTCTCCCAATCCGCTTTCCGAGTTGCTTCCATCTTAACACAACCGTTGATAAAAAGCATGGCCGCAAGGATAAATGTGATAGTGTGTGAAACGACGTTTACTTGCCAATTTCTCCATGAAAATTTACGATATTTGAATTGCATTCTGATTTCCTCCGATTGAATAGTTAATAAGCGTCTTCACCGAAAAATCCTGAGCGGAACACTGCTATGATTATGGCAATGCTTACACAAAGTGCTATAAGTCCTACCTGAATAAAAACCGATTTTCGTCCTTTCAACTGCTGAATTACTGGTATTTTTCCGACTTGTGCCAAAAAAGGTGAAACTGCTAATAGAATAATACTAACCGATGGTGCCTCCGCATAAAAATATCCGTTCATCCAGATACCAACAAATAGAAACGTCACTAATGGAGATACACTGATTGGAAAAACGTGTAAGTTGCTGTTGGTATTAGATTGCATACCGCGTAAGAGAACAATAGTAAGAATCCAAATCACAGCAAAAAGCGCTACTAAAGTTCCAGCATGTTGTGCAATTCGCACACTTCCCGAAAGTGCGATAATCAAGGCAGTCCCGCCTGAAATTCCAAAATAGACAAACGGGATAGAAGCATTAGATGATGGTATCGCAGAAAAACTTTGTATTACTATATTCCAAAAGATAAAAACTCCTACACTTAAACAGACCCACCAGATAATACCTTCAACTGTTCCCCAATTATACTGAAAGTATGAATTCAGTAGTATACGCGGTAAAGCAACAGAATAGATGAGTTGTGAGATCAATCGTCTCCAACCCGAAAAATCCCAATAAGTACTGCTGAAAATTGCAAAAAGTGTAAAGTAGAAAAGCCAGTGTATACTTTCTATCGGTAGAAAGGTTATCTTCTTTTCAATACCGAGATAACCGACGATATATCCTATTCCGATAGCAACAGCAGTTAACCATAGCAGAGAAGTATTTTCTTCGTCGCTTTTCCTGATGTATGCTACAACAGCATAAATCCCTCCGCAAACGATAGCAGGCAAAAGCAAATTGAAAAACAACTGACTCAAAGTTAGCATTGCTTAAGACCCCACTTTCATAATAGAATCTACAATTGTTTCAGGGATGTCTATTTATGCGCTGCTTCAATACTTACCGTAATTCGGATGTCGTCACTGACGTTTTTCAATTCGTAGTTCATGCCGTAATCGCTTCGTTTAATGTCAAACGTCGTTTCGAATCCAATCAATGCTCCTGCACGTGGGTGTTGCCCTTTACCTGTGATTTCAACATCAACAGTGATAGACTTTTTTACGCCGTGCAGTTCAAAATCACCTATAACTTCCAGCATATTCGCTTGTCCTGCTTTTGCACTAACCTTTGTACTTTTAAAAGTGATGACGGGGAACTGTTTGGCATTGAAAAAGTCGGGACTTCTGAGGTGTTGGTCGCGTTTTCCATTGGCAGTATCAACGCTGGCTGTTTTCACTTCTAATTCAATCTTGCTCTTGGATATATCAGTTTCGTCTACCGTGATTGAACCCGAAAAATCATTAAACCGACCATAATTGTAACTGACTCCCAAGTGTTTCGCACGGAAAATAACTGCTGAATGTGTTGCATCAATGTTATATGTTTTTGCGTCATTCTGCGATTCTGTTTTTTCAGTAAAGGTTATGATGAGTAGGGCTAAAAATAAGGTGCCGATAAATGGTACCTGCCAGTTTCGCTTAAACCATGTTGTCATTAAAATTATCCTCCAGATAAAAGTTGTTTCGCTCCAAAATATATCTGTTTACATAAATGCAGTATACTTTATTTTTTCAATGGTGTCAATGAAAAAGCAAATAAATTCGGCTACTACAAAGAGGAGAACAATGAATCAAAAAGGCGAGGTCTATAGACCTCGCCTTATACCACTAATATGTTTTCTACCACCTATCACACTTCACATCTTCACTACTCCTGATATGCCAACTCAGTCTGAAGCGAATTCACAATAGTATCAATGTTGTAGCGCATCATTCCGACATAAGTTCCCTCACGCGTTCCGGGCGTTCCCATCGCATCAGCAAAAAGCCCACCGCCGATTTTTACATTGAAACCCTTAGCTTTAACGGCCGCTTGCACCGCGTGGATACCTTGTGGTGCTGCAGAAGTCTCAACGAACATGGTTGAGATTTTACGCTCAATGATAAACTGGGCAAGTTCCCTCACATCCGCAATTCCAACTTCGTCTTCTGTGTTTATCCCCATAAGTCCACGCACCTCAAAACCGTAGGCTTTTCCAAGATAACCAAACGCATCGTGAGTCGTGACGAGAACCCTGCGTTTAGCAGGTATCTGTGCAGCAAGCTTTTGCATATCTTCATGCAAAACTTGCAACTTCGTCAAGTAATTCTTCGCATTAGAATGATAATAATCGGAATTCTTTGGGTCTGTATGCGCCAATGTGTCGCGCACCCTTTCAGTTGCTTTCATCCAGAGAGACGCATCATGCCACACATGCGGGTCATAACCGCCCATAAATTCTGTTGCTATCCGAAGTTGTGAATGATCTATCCCATCCGTAACAGCGACAGCTTTCGTTTTATCCTTCATTTTATCAAAAACAGTACCCGTAATTCTCACTTCAAGATGCAATCCATTGTAAAAGATAATATCAGCATCCAGTAGTCGTTTGGTATCCCTGGCAGTCGGTTTAAAGAGATGTGGGTCAACACCTTCACCGATAATCCCAGTAACATCAATCCTATCGCCGCCAACATTGTTAACAACATCGGTAATCATACCAATTGTCGCGACGACGTTAAGTTTTTTCTCAGTCGTCGGTTTGGCATTTGTAATGTCTTCTGTTTTCTCGTTTTGACACCCCGCAGAGATTAAAAATAGTAATAATCCGAAAAAACATAAACTCTTCTTAGAAAAAATTTTAGCCACTCTATCAACTCCTTTTTACTTGATTTCATAACATTATTGCTTCATGATAGTTTTTAAGTCATAATGGAAACTTCTCGTACCAGAAACTCTAAAAACTGCGAAAGTTTAAAGAAAATACGTTATTTCTGTTGCAAATGTTACATTAAGTTAAAATAAGATTAAAATCCGAAATTCATAGACGTTAATCATTAAATTAGGACGATGAATTGCCCTAATACAAGTCCTGCAAATCTTGAGAAGATGTATTAACTTTTTTAGATTTGATTATAAATGACGGTGTGTAAAGTTTTCGTACAAAGTATATTGTCGGTTGAGTTTCGCTTCTCCTTCCCGATGGACACCTTCAATTAGGACGTTTGCACGTCACATTTAGGACGTT
>JAPPCZ010000079.1 GCA_028824685.1 Candidatus Poribacteria bacterium | reverse complement strand
TGTCCGTGCTACTGCCACTGCCGACAGACAACGTATAACTCGGCTGAACAATAGAGTTATCCGACAAATAGATATAAGCCGTGATAACATGACTACCCGATGTATAAGACGGGATGCTCCAACTGAAATCGGCACTCGTGCTGCTCCCATAGCCAGAGTCTGTCTCTTTCAGCAACCCTAAGCCGTCAATGCCCGGCCCAGCAATATACCAATAAACATACTGATAGCCAGATGGAACACTCACATTTGCGGTATGTGTAGAACCCGCAGAGGCGGTATAACTGCCCCCAGATGGTGATAAACTTGCTGAGGAATCACCGTCGTCATCGGTATCAGGATGCAGCAGACAATTACTTTGGCAAACGTAGTACTTCGCCTTACAAGTACCCACACCACCGTGGTGATTGGTAAAATTTACGCCACATGTAATTAAATGGTGATCACGACTCGGCAGTTCTACATCACAATCTGGATGTTCGCATGTATATACTTTGGGTTTGTCCTGCTCTACTTTTACATCTAACGTTTTTGCTTCAGCTGTTGGGTAAAAACTGAACGTGACGGTTCCTGAAGATCTGAAGCCGGACCCCTCGACAGTAATACCGCCACCACCAGATACTGCAATTACCTCACCGGATCCGTTCAACGTGTAGGTACCCTTCACCTTAGTATTCTTTTTAGATGTCGCACTTTTCTTGGTAGTGTCAGACCACGCGTCACCCAAGAGATAGTCAAGCAACGTTATGGAATTGATCTCAAATTCAGGGCCGATCTCCATCTGAAAGTTTGTTGGTCCAGTCACAGTGCCTACTGCTTTCACGCCAACGACTCCTGTCCCATAAGTTGATTGTGATGTTTTTACCTTCCCAAATATGCTTGCAGGTTTCACATCTGTTTTTTTAAGCTTTGGGGACATACTATCTAAATCTACCCACTTATATTTTTCTATGATCTTAGGTTTAGAAGACCCTTCAAACCAGTTTCCATTAAAACTACTTTCACAAGTAGGTGGTCCATTTGAACTCAAATCACTAAATACGTTAAGGGGGGCTAAGAGTAAAAAGATCAGTGTATAAAAAACGGTTAAGACTTTCATATATTTATCTCCTTTGTATTTCTGCTTCGAGATTACTAACAATCTCCGCAATGTAGTTTTCATCCATCGACCCCGAATGAGGGCGTGGCGGTTTCTCAAGTGAATTCAGCAACTCATACTCTTTACGTTCAATCTCTTGTTCCTCTTTTTCAGTTGGCTGTCGAGTCCACGTGACACTCGTTGAAACGGTGGGCACTGGTCCGGAGGCTTTCCGTTCTAATTCAGCTAACCACTCCTTCGCGAGTTCTACAACACCAGGAGCATACTCCACTGGTGGAAGTGGCTTGCCTTCACGAACCAATGTTAATAGTTCTTGGTCCAGTATAAGGTGGGTTTGATTGATGATGTGTATTAAGACTCTATGGCGAGCCCACTCTTCATCGGTGAGTTTGTAATAGTCTTCTCCAGGTACTTCTTTTGTAGACCATTTTACCTCAAACCGAGGCACATTAAATTGAAAGAGTGTTGCTTTTCCATTTTCATCCCATTCATACCCGTAGCCTTTTGGTGGCGGTTTAAGCCCTAAGTCTTTCCAGAACTTTTGTACCTCTGCTATCTGTTCTTTCGTTAAGGTTCTCTCTACAGAAGCATTGATAGGACGTTGTGCGGAGAGTGGCATTTCATGCCAGTGGTCCCCATCTGGCACCCATTTAAAGCCCGGTTTTGCGGGGGGCAGATCATTCTCTGCGACCCCTTTATGCTGTTCTTCAAGTTGTATCTCATCTTGTGCAAGTTCTTCTTTGAACTGCTGCACTCCTGACCACTGATAGTAGATAAAGCCGCCTGCAGCAATCAGGACTATAATGAGGGCTGCTATCCCCCAGTGAAGTTTGCGTTGCATTTACGATCCTCCTGTATACGCTTGTCATTATCTCTGCCATTCGCTGTTTCCAGTGGGCAGGGGTGTCTCGGACTTGGACAAATCAAGCCCGGTTTCTGCCCCTCGTTATTCGGGACACATTCAGTTTTACGTTCACAAGGCGGCGGTCCATCGGTTGCATCTATGTTAATGTTCATGATGAACAGTCCACCTGTAATAAGAACAATGATAGCGATTGCGAGAATCGCTTTTTTGAGAAGCGTTTTCATTATAGCACCTCCAGATAGTATTTTGCTTGGTCGTGAGTTCGCCTACCATCCTTAAAAAAATGGTGGGCACCCCCAGCAACCAAGCTAAAGAATCTAAGATATGTTTTAGATCGAGGTACCCATATTTTGATTCTTTAGTTGGTTGATTTAAGTATTATACAAAAAACTGTAAAAAACGTCAAGTATAAATTTGAAAAATTAAATAAGCCGAAATTTGGTAATTTTGAAATTAACGGATTCCAACTACCAATCACCTCAAGACTTACACAAAAAGTTCTTGTTCTCCATTTCTCAAAAGTGGTATACGATGCCTTCTTGTACTTAAAAGACACAAGATTATATCGGAAAGGGTGCATAAACGAAAAATATAAGTTTCAATGTCCATTGTGTAAGTCCCAATCTATAAAGTAAGCATTCGGATTCACAGCGTTCCTTAACGGACAATGTAAGAAGTGTTAAATGCTACAGGCGATTTTAGCGAACTCACAAAGTCTTCCCACAAGAGTGCTGCAAGACAATTGAATAGCTGCGTTTGTTTCTCAATCAATCTTTCTTGACAAAAAAGCAGATATTCGTTATACTATTTATCATGGTTTCAGTATAGGGGATATTGATGGAATATAAAGGCTTTGCGTTAGATCGGTTTCAGGAAGATGCAATTACAGCAATTAACCAAGACCACTCGGTGATAGTGACAGCACCTACTGGGGCAGGTAAGACTGTTATTGCTGAATACGCTGTTGAAAAATGTCTTCAGACAAACAAACGCGTTATCTACACCGCACCGATCAAGGCACTTAGTAATCAAAAATATAGAGATTTTCAATCTGAATACGGTGATAAAATTGGTATCGTAACCGGCGATGTGGTCTTAAATCCTTATGCTCAAGTCCTATTGATGACCACCGAGATATTCCGAAATATCATCTTTGATGATATAGAAAGACTACAAGATGTTTCCTATGTCATTTTTGACGAAATCCATTATATCAACGACATTGAACGCGGCACCGTCTGGGAAGAGAGTATCATTTTTGCACCGCAACATATCAAATTTGTCTGCCTGAGTGCGACAATTCCAAGAATCAACTCATTTGCGGAGTGGATGCGAAGCGTACGAGAAATTGACATTGCAGTTGTTGAAGAGTTAGAACGTCCTGTGCCTTTAGAACATCACCTCTATTTTCAGGGTTTTGGCATAGGTAAATTGGGGCACCTTTACGATCTTCGGCAGATAGCAAAACGACGGAAACGTAAGAAAAAAGATCAAAGCGATGACACCGCTAAAAAGTTAAAGAGTATAATCAACACGGAGTTGATCCCTTACCTGTACAAGCAAAACCGCTTGCCCTGTCTCTATTTCTGTTTCAGTCGGAAAAGATGTGAAAGTAACGCCCATTATTATGCGTCCAGTGGACAACACGAGTTGCTTGATCCAGAAAAGCAGACACAGATTTTAGAAAAATTTGACGCGCTTTGTATTCAGTTTGATATTGTTAAAGAAAAGGTAATTACAGATTTTCGCCAATTAATAAGCTGCGGAATAGCCTACCATCACGCGGGTATGTTACCTACTCTTAAAGAAGTTGTAGAGCGGTTGTTTACTTCAGGATTAATTCAACTCCTATTTACCACTGAGACATTCGCCGTTGGAATCAATATGCCTGCCTGCACAGTCGTGTTTGATAGTTTGGAAAAATTTGACGGTGTCAGTTACCGTTATCTCAAAGCACGAGAATATCACCAAATGGCGGGTAGGGCAGGAAGACGCGGGATTGATGATGTCGGTTATGTTTATGCCAAAGTTGCCCCTAAATATGCAACACCTGACGATGTCAGCAGAACCATTTCTAACTCTATTGAACCCATCACAAGTCAGTTCAATCTCTCATATTCCAGTATTCTCAATCTATATGAGAAATATGGCGACGAAATATATGATGTCTACACGATGAGTCTTAGCAACCACCAGAATTATAAACGAATTGCCGATCTTAATAAACAGATTGATCAAATAGATGAAAGACGTAAAGCTTTACCTCTTCCTACCTGTATCCACGAGAACATTGAAGGTATGAAACAAATTGAGAGTTATCAGAGACATAAGCATAAAAATCAAAAGAACCTTGAAAGGTTGCAGTTGGAATTAGCATCTCTTCAATCATTGCGCGGAAAATCAAAGAAAATTGAACGCAGCAAGAGGACAACACTAATTCACAGCAAAATGCAAAGTCTCCATGCGGAACTCGCTAAAAACTTGTGCCATGAGTGCTCCGAACGCAAACAGTGTACTAAAAGATATCAATCAATCCGTAAACAGGAACATTATATCCAGAATTTAAGAAGAAAACAGACATCAATTCAGGATTATCAGCAAGGACAGATAGCCGCCCGCTTAAAAGTCCTTGAGAAACTCGGGTATATTGAAGCACAGACGCTTTTACCACGTGGAAACACCGCATCACATATCTATGGATACGAACTCCAATTGACACAATTGCTTTATAGTGGCTTTTTTGAGCGGTTGACAGAAGATGAAATCAATTGTCTGATGGTAGCAATAGTGTCTGAACCTCGCAAAGGTGTTTATTTTAAAAAGATAACAGATAAAAGATTGTTATCAATTCTGGGAGCAGCTTGGGACGAAATTTTAGACATTCAAGGGTTAGAAAGCCAACTCAACGTCTCTGAATTTGTTCCGCTGTTGGAACCTCGTTTGTGTTCAGCGATGTTAGCGTGGAGTCATGGGTGTCAATTTGATAAATTGACCGACTATGCGGCACTTGATCCGGGTGATTTTGTCAGAACCTTCCGACTTGTGATTGACCAACTGGGTCAGATTCGTCGTGCTATGGCAGGACACACTGCCCTCACGGATAAGTTGAATCGTTGTATCGAGAAAATTAATCGTGATGTTGTTGATGCTGAACGCCAGCTGCGAATTGGGCAGGAAGAACCGTTTGAAGAGGAAGATAGCGCACAAAGTCCTGTTCCTCACAACAGTAACTAATAGGAATTAGGATGGTCTATCTGTTGCAAAATCGCTCATTTCAGAACAAAATAAGGAGAGAAAAATGGCAACTAAGGACTTTGACTTGAGAGGTAAACTTAACGTCCGATCAGCTCAAGAAGACGATGCTAACCATTTACAGACATACTGTTTTCCTGAGAAAACTATAGAACAAGTAGCCGATGAATTAAAAGCCGATTTGGCTACAGATAGTCAAACGACTCGTCTCGTTGCTGATGCCAGTGGTTATGCTGTCGGACACATCACTGTAAAACAGCATCCGTTAAATGATGAGGCAGGTCAAATTAGTGACCTTGCCGTATCCGGTCCTTTTCGACTGTTAGGCGTTGCAGATCATCTGATTGAAGCCGCCGAAGCAGCAGCAATAGAAAACGGCTTGAAAATCCTTGAAATTGAACTCGCAACTACAGATACACCTGTCATACAAAGGTATAAGGATTGGGGGTTCTCAGAAAAACCGATCGTCACGCTTCAAAAAGATCTAAACATTGAAGAAGAGGGTGATGAGGACGAGGAAAATGAGGAAACTCAGGTAAATGAGACAGATGCTGAACAGCAAAGTCTCTTGAATTAAAATAGATTGTTTGACTGCAGTTTCGATATGGCCCTATAACCTCAAATGAACAACATGGATAAACAGCGTATGAAAAAAATATTTCTTATTTTTCCACTTGTCCTATTTATAGTTGGATGCGGCAATCAGAACGAACACCTTGCTAAAGGAAAAGAACTAATAAAATCCGACAAACGGCGAAAAGAAGAACGCGCTGTTCGCGAATTTAAGCTTGCTATTGAACAGGAAAGCGATAACGCTGAAGCACACTATCTGCTCGGTTTCTATGATTCGCAGGAATTTTACGAAACTGACCAACCAGACTGGAATCAGGCATCAATCGCTCAGAGAGGACAGCACATGTTTAAAGCGTATCAAGAAGACTCGGGTGAATACCTTGAAATTCTGATTTTTGATACGCTCCGAGACGATGATGTGAATGTGCAAAACGCTGCATTGGAAGCACTCACGCTCGTTTATCAGCAAGGGGACCGCAAACAACTCCTCAAGCAATTACAAAAAGCGATTAAGTCCAAAGACAATCGTGACAGGCACGATGCCCACTGGGTGATGGCAAATATCGGCAAATCTGATCCAACCACTATGGTGCCGATTTTGATTGAATTGCTAAAACATAATCAGGTTGGGACCCGTTTGAATGCTGTTAAAGCACTCGGTGAGATAGGTAATGAAAATGCTATTCCTGTCCTTGCCGCTCTTATTGAATCGGGTTCTGCAAAGCGAAAACGGGATCGTGAAGAACCGGAGGTGCGCCAGTTGGCTGTTGCAGCACTCGGAAAAATCGGAGGCAAAGCAGTTCCTGAATTGGTCAAAATTACCCAAAACAAAGGTTCTTCCCTACGAGTTGATGCAATTCGCGCGTTATCCACACTCGGTGATGAGAAAGCTGTTCAACCCCTTTTAGATGCATTGAAAGAGAAAAGTAGTCGTGAAGTAGTCGTGGAGTTAAGTAATTAGAGCGTATCTCATAAATAGGATTTGTTGGTTCGTTATCAGTTGATTCTCTTTGTAGGAGGGAACTCCGATTCCCGACAGGTCGCGATTCGGAGATCGCTCCTACAGGATTTTGAAATCGGGTTTTCAAAGCCCTCCAACTATTTATGAGATAGGTTGTAGTTCCAATTTGCAAGTGATATAGGGCAAGACCACCTTAGTTTTCTGAATGATTGAAAGGAACCTGAATGTTTAGAAATGTATTAATAATCTTAATTTTTATCACCTTGGCATTTACGCTTGGATGTGAGAACCACTATTACGATGCACGCTTAAAAATGGAAGTGCAACAACTTGATAGTGATCTTGAAAATAGATGGTCAACGAGCGGTGTTGTCGTAAGTGCTATTACATCTAACGGTCCCGCTGATAAAGCAGAACTTTCATCTGGAGAACTCATTTCTTATGTAATAGGTGAGTACCCTGTCCAAAATCCCCGCGAGTTCAAACGTGCGGTCAAAAGAGCAATGGCTGACGACAATAACATGCTACTGTATCTCAAAGGTAAACAACCACTTCGTATTGCAATCCGAAAACTTGGGGACAAAGTTGGTTTAGAGGTTGAAGGTAGCGGTTCTGTTCGTATTAAGGAAATAACACCTGGAACCCCCGCTGCAAATAGTAATGCAATCCAGGTTGGTGATGTTGTGGAAAAAATTGTTGATGAGCGCAAAATTTACAGTTTGAACGATTACAAGAAATCTGTCAATGAGTTCGCAGAATTGAATGCTTACTTGACCTTCAGGACAACTGAATTAATCGGTGTAAAAATAGCAGCTGTTTCCGCCCTTGGTAATTTAGGTGATGCCCGCGCTGTAGAATCTTTAATAGAAATTCTTAAAAATAGCAATGAACTTGCGCTGCGCAAAGCAGCAGCGCGTAGTTTAGAACGACTTGTCGCCCTCAGTGAACTCAATCCACTCTTTCAGCAGTTTCAACAGGAAGATGTGAATCAACTCCCCGCAGATACACTTGATAGTCAACATAGTGAATCTGCTGAAATCCTTGGGTTGCTTCTGGTTGACCGTGTTGCTAATACAGCAACGCTTGAAGTTCCATTCGGAATCCAATTTCGTCACCGTTCCAAAGCACTTTATCAGAAAGTGAACGAAGGTTCTCTTGTAAAACTTGCCGAACAATATATTCAAATTGCCACTGAACCGGAACAGGAAATTCGTCGGACATGTCTTTCCATTCTTGGTACCCTTAAGCCTATTTCCGCGATTGAACCTCTTGTCAAAGTACTTAGGGATAATAATGAAATTCCCGGCATTCGTTTTCAAGCTGGTTTAGCACTTAGCCAGATCGGCACACCTGCTGTTGATGCGCTCATCGCAGCATTCAACGAAGCTGATACCGCTGCGAAAGATATCGCTGCTTCAGCCCTCGGCACTATCGGTGGAATACAGACACGCGACTTTCTGATTAATGCCTTAGAAACTACCGATGATCCCGCGATACAATTAACTTTGGTGGACGCAATTGCTAAAATTGGAGATGAATCCGCACTAAGTGCTCTTGAACGACAACGACAACGTTTTCAAGAAGATGATTCCGCTATCCGCATCTTTCTTGATGAGGTTTTTAGCAGGTTGACAACGCATTCTCAGTAATTACTGTCTTCTGATTTTGAATACCACGCCAAGTTTGAAATGTCAACTCACAATATTTGCGGACTTTTTCTGAAATATGTTGCAAGTTGGCGGACACAAGATCAATGAAAATTGGACTAATTTCCGACCTGCATGCGGAAGCAACCGAAGCTAACAAAGCAATTGTTCCATTTCTCATTGATGCGATCAAAGCGGCAGAACTTGATGTTTTTGTCCTTGCAGGTGATATAACCCCGAAATTATCAGAATTCTACGAAATACTCGGTGAATTTGACAAAGCAGATTTGACTTGTCAGAAGTTATTTGTTCCAGGTAATCACGATATTTGGGTTAGCAAGGATGCGAACATGACAAGTGAGCAGAAGTGTCGCATAATTTCAGAAATTTGCCAAGATCACGGGTTTTACTCACTCATTGATGCACCATATATCAGAGAAAAAATAGGCTTCTGCGGCACGATTGGTTGGTACGATTATACGTTTGCATCAGATAAATACGATTTTTCCGCTAAGCAGTATGCTGAAAAACAGTTGATGGGAACAGTCTGGAGTGACAAGCGATATGCCCGATGGACAGATACAGACGAAAATGTTGCACGCCGTTTTGAGGTTGATCTTGATAAACAGATAGCTTTCCTGAAGGACAAGGTAGAACGTATTGTTGTTGTGACACATCATGTGCCGTTTCGGGAATGTATTCACTACCGAGGTGAATTGCCCTGGGACTATTTTCGTGCGTTTTACGGAAGCGAAGGTCTTGGCAGGTTGTGTTTGCAGGAACCGCTTGTTACGCATGCCCTATTTGGACATGTGCATTATGCTGTTAATCAGCAGGTCGAAAACGTTAAGGCAATTTGTGCACCTATCGGTTATCTTCACGAACAACCGACTGAAGGCTTGCAGGCTTACGCTGAAAGAAGTTTGACCTGTTTTTCGTTAGAAACGGTTTAAAAACATAAAACAGGAAGGGAGAACAATATGGAAATTACGCTAACAAATAGTAATGAATCTGGTGCCCTTGAATTTCCGTGGGGTGCAATTAAATGGCTCTGTAACGATCAGATTGACCCTGACGCTGAAATGACATTTGGTGTTGTTTACATTAACGCTGGAGAAGGCAATCCAACCCATTACCACCCGAATTGTGAGGAACTTATCTATGTGCTTTCAGGTGAGTGTGACCACAAGTTAGGGGAAGAAACTATCCCGCTCAAACCTGGGATGATGTTGCGTATTCCACGTAATGTCAAACACAATGCTGTCAATACAGGTTGGCAACCGGTAACAATGATAATTTGCTATTCAGATGCCGACAGACAAACAGTTTTTTGTGATCAATAGGAATTGTATGTCATGCATAGAGAATCACGGTGCAAAGTCAAAATCTGCGGGACAACCTCTATCCACGATGCTTGCCTCGCTGCTGATGCTGGCGCGAATTACTCCGGCGTATTAGTTGACGTTGCGTCTTCAGAACGATCGCTGACCACACCCCAAGCAGTAGAAATCGCTAACTCAAGTCCTATCCCGACAGTGCTTTTACTATACAATCGCACAACGTCAGACATCCGAGAAGCAGAAAGACAAATTCAACCGTTTGCGGTGCAACTTCTTGGACAAGAGACACCACAACAGGTTGAAAAACTCAAACGGGTCGTGAATTGTCAACTCTGGAAATCTGTCTACCTACCTGCAGGAAATCCAGAAAATGTGGACATGTCTGAGGTCCGAGCACAGATGCAAGCATACCGTGATGCCGGTGCAGATTTTCTCCTATTTGATACTGTTGATACCAGCACTGTCCCGCCTCGATACGGCGGGACAGGAAAGACTTGTGATTGGCATGTTGCTGCTGAGTTAATAGATGAGAGTCCGCTACCAGTCTTTTTCGCGGGTGGGATTCGTCCTGAGAACGTCAAAGAAGCTATTGAAACTATTAAACCTTACGGCATCGACCTCTGCTCAGGTGTTGAAGCATCAAAGGGCAAAAAAGACAATCAAAAACTTGAACAACTTATGGAACAAATCAAACTAATACCATATTAACGTGATTTTTCTTGTATATATTTTAGATATGTTATTGTGAACAGATGAAAAAGAAAAACATGAGGTTTCCCTCACTTTTCAGTAGAAGTTCTTAGAGCAAGGTATCTTGAATGTGAATGTCCTCGTGAACGGACACACTGGCATATTATTGGCTTCTTGCTGATACCACACATCCCCGAACACCTCGTGAAGTCGCTGAGATTGTAGGACGCACGCCGGACTGTGTTCGCAAGTTGCTCAAAAGCTATAACGCACAAGGTGAAGCCGCTATACAAGATAAACGCAAAAACAATGGAGGAAAGCGTTTTTTGGATGAAACCCAGCAAGCAGCCCTTGAAGTTGCGCTATCAGCACTACCTGCTGAACGGCTGATCTCTGTTGCAAGAGGTCGTTGTGAATAAAGTTTTACAACGCTGTCAGCACTTGAAGATGCGGTTGTGAAAAGGTGTCGGTGGTTCTCTGAAAACAGAAAGAAGGTGCAGGCACATGTCGGTTTTGAGTGGATTTGCAAAATAGGAAAACAATATGAATCCCGTTAATTTGGTATTACAATTAACGATACACCTTGGTAGCGGATTGTCTATTCTAAAATTATAGGTATTAGCAATAGTCGGGAATCGGAATTCCCTTCTACAAGGAGCAGGCGGTATTGGTAGGAGCGATCTCCGAATCGCGACTATATCCATAATTTGGATAAACACAGCAGTCGGCGTGCTTATTGGTGTGTTTCTGTATACGTTTATTGGGGTTAGTGTAAGACGCTGACATCATCGAAAGGATGTACTGGATAAGGACTGATATCGTAGTTGCCATCCAACGAAATATCGTCAACCATAACGATTTTGTCTGATAGCGCGGATTGGTGCATCGCGAAAATAGTTTGGATGATGTGTAGGTTACTACCTCCATCTGTAAGCGGCTTTTTGCCAGTTTGCAAGCATTCAATAAAGTGCGCCATAGCGTTACCGAACGCATCAGGAAACCAAGTTCCCTCAATTTCAGGTTTTACCTCTTGCGTCTCAGGTTCTGTGAGATGAACAGTCATATCTGCGCTGCTTCCGTAGATAGCACCTTTTGTGCCTTGAATTCGGATTTCTTCATACGGATGTTGGAGATTGTGACCAGAATTCGCGAGGAATGACCAATTACATGAAAGCAATCCTTTTATTCCGCTGCGGCATTTGAATAGTGCAACAGACATTGTTTCGCCTTCTTCAACCGACCGCTCGTGTCCGTGTGCTTGGCAATAAACGCACTCAAGCTCTCCAAACCATTTATGGATAAGACTAATGTGATGCACTTGCATTACGGGAATAAGATGTTTACCCGGATAGCCAGTGTAAAATCCGTTACAGGTAATGGAAACGTGGTAGATTTCACCGAGGTGTTCGGCGTTTATGTAGGGTTCTATGGCGAGAAATCCAGGAACAAAACATGAGTTTTGGTTTATCATGAGTTGCACATTGTGCTTCTCACAGGTGTCTACCATTTCAATGGCTTGAGGCATCGTCATTGAAAAAGGTTTTTGGCAGAAGATGTGTTTTCCTGCTTGTGCTGCAGCATTTACAATAGGAGAACGTATCCACGGATGAACTGCCATGTCAACGATATCCACGTTTGCATCAGCAATCAGATCGATGATACGTGTATACCGTTTGTCAATGTCAAATCTGTCTCCAACCTCATGCAGTCGTGCTTCGTTTTTATCGCAAATCGCGGCGACTCGTAAGTTTTTGCGTTGATACCCAAGGAGATGCTGCTGTCCTATCCCTAAGCCTATTAGTCCGATGCCGAGGCCTTGCAAGTTTGCCATGTGTTTGTAATTCCTTTGTCTGAACCAAGTTCGCAAGACTATAGGATTTTCAGGATTGCAGGTTAGACAGAGCAAACAATATCTAACAATAGTACCAAAAAGTCGGGTTTCGCTTTGCTCTACCCGACCTACGGATTAAATTGACATCTATGGAATTTCAAATGCCTAATCCATCGTCAATTTCCCGTTGGTAAGTATTGATGGATTCGTCAAGCATTTCGTCCAAATGAACAATTTGTCCAGTTGCACCGGATTCAAGCATGGCGTAAGAAATGGCAACGGAACGAGTGCCTTGATACGCATCTACTTCAATGGGGTGGTTACCAGCGATTGCTTCGGCGAAATCACCATACTCAATTGCGATGATTTTTGCGTCGGTATCTGAAAAAGGGAAATTATATTGCCACAGGCGGTCACCACCGAACAGGTCTGTCGTAACGGCATCAAGACGAAAATCAGGCACGAGGTCTAAAAGCCGCTCATCGTTAATCGTTCCGTGCCCATCAATTTGTAGGGAAATAACTCCACCACTTCTGTCCCCGGGAAGTGTCATTGAGCCTTGAGACCCGTTAATTTGTCTGACCCAACCCCCTTGCCCCCACGCGCCGTGGTCCTCAATATATTGTCCGATGACTCCGTTTTTGAAAGTCAACGTTGCATACGCTGCATCTTCTGCAGTTGCTTCAAACTCAGCAGGCATTTTGCGTTGCCATTCCGTATAGACACCCGCAGGATTTGATCCAGATTCACCGCTCACAGCAGCAGGATTGTGTCGAATCGGCTCATGAAGGCGGGTTTGCGCGTAGACGGTTTCAACTTCACCGAGTAGATACTCAATCATATCGGCATAGTGGACACCAACATCAAGTAGGACACCACTTTGATCCTTTTGATGCCGCCAGACAGAGATAAGCATTCGATTTGAACCGCCAATCGCATGATGGATAAGAAAGCGCGGTTTGCCGATAACTTCGGCATCAAGTAGTGCTTTGGCAAGCCGATTGATCGGGTCGCGCCGATAGTTTTCAGCCACGCTCAGCACAGCATCAGATTTTTCTTCTGCACGGCGGATTAGGTTACACGCGCGAACGGTCAATCCCATCGGTTTTTCAACCATTGTGTGCCATCCGCGTTCAAGTGTTTCAACAGCCACAGTGTGGTGATAAGGTGGTGTAGTTGTTACATCTACGGCATCAATGCCGACTTTAGCCAGTTCTTCAAGATTTCCAACAACAACGGGTTTCTTACCGAAACGTTCTTCTGCTTGTGCAGCAAGGGACTCAGCATTGGCAAGAACCGGGTCACACGCACCGACGAGATCGAATCGTTCCCATCCCGCCCGATGAAGTTCTGCTAACCCGTACATGTGTCGGTGTCCCATACCGCCACATCCAACAATTGCTAATCGAATAGTGTCCATATCTCGTTCCTAATTGTTAAGGATAATTTCTAATCTCTTCAAATCAGTTTCCAATAATTTTGGATCGTTACGATATAAGTTTCGACGGTTTAGCACGTTCTCAGCGTATTTTCTACCTCTACTGGGAAGAGGACCTCTTATTTTCACTCTGCCGGGGCCGACATTATATGCACCGAGTGCCAAAGTTAAATTATTGAGATATTTCTCCAAAAGGTAGTTGAAATAGACTAATCCCGCGTTGAGATTTTTCTCGGCATCAAACCGCTCATCTACTTTCCTATCAAAGTTTGGCTTAAGTTTATTGGAGTATCTTGGCACTTTTAAGCCGTACTCTCTTGCGGTTCCAGGCACCATCTGCATTAAGCCGCCCGCTCCAGTTTTTGACACAGCCACAGGATTAAATTTTGATTCTACATAAATAATGGCTAACATCAATTCTATAGAGATGTTGTGTTTTTTGGCAATATGAATGCTCTTCTTTTTTGAAGAATCTGGAGTAGGTTCAATTTTTTTCAACTTCGGATCATCAGGTTTTCTACTAAGAGGTGATTCGGTATCTTTAGGATCCGGTTTATCCTGAGTTTGCGATGACACACTTGCAGGTGTGCTACTGGGTATAGGCTCGCTGGACATTTGTTTTGCTCCACCAAAAGTGAAACCGATTGCAAGGAGGTGTTTATATCTTAGATTATCTTGATTCAAAAAAGTATAGTAGGTTTGTTTACCCCAATTTTTGAATGCGATTCCTAAACTCCATGAATGAGTAGGTGCTCCAGTGTCAAAGGAAAAAAGTGAACCAACGTTTGCGGAAAGGGTCCCGCTCACAACTTCAAGACTTGTCCCAAAACCGGGTGAAGTCACATTAAAGCAGGTATGCCACCTAATAAATTGATAGGGTATCAGTGTTGTTCCCAAAGCAAATTGTGGTTCAAATGTATTTAAAATTATCCCATTTCTATCTTGAATGGTAACACCACTAATATCGCGAAATTGCATTCCTACGGTTGCGTGACGGGAAAGTGCCACTAGTGCCCCAACGTCATAATTTGGAGCCCAGAGACTGTTTGTATAAGGTGCTCGACTATATCCTGTACTTGCACCAAATTGTACCGCCCCGAATCTCTTGGCATACGAAAGTAGGGCTTGATTGTAACCATACTCAAACGTGCCGATAGGGTTAGAAGTATGATTTGTCAAGAAACGATCAGAAGCGTTGAGATCAAGGATGTTTACGCCAAAAGTGCCAATTGAGTTGATAGGATAGGCGAGGGAAACCGCACCTTGTGAGAAATCATAAATCAGATTTCCATGTTCAAGAGATGCGAGTCCTGCAGGATTCCAAAGCGGGCTTGTCGCATCATCCGCATGGCTAATAAAAGCGCGACTCAACCCGATCCCACGCGTTCCAATTGCGGGTCTCGGTTGATGTGTTCCAATTTCGTGCGGACTGTTGACCGAATCTGAAAAGATGTGTTTTCCACTGGGAACACCCATGAATAAGAGGAGTAAGATGGCTGCGAACGACCATCTTCGTTCACGGGAGATCAAGGTGACGAGCTGGGTTTTCACTTTTGCCTTTGTATCTGATTTCAAAATGCAGGTGGGGACCTGTTGAAATTCCGGTGTTTCCGGCTAAACCGATGACTTGTCCTTGTCGGACGAAATCACCGACAGATACATAAATCCTGGACAAGTGTCCGTAAGATGTGCTGTAATCATCTTCGTGTTGTATGGAGACTGTTTTGCCGTAACCACCCTTTCTCCTCGCATAGGTGACTTTACCTGTTTTTGAAGCATAAACTGGTGTGCCAGTTGCTGCACGGAAATCTATACCTTCGTGCAGACGGTAATGACGGGTTACAGGATGCTTACGATAACCATACTCAGACGTTACAACTAAAGGAATTCCTAACGGAATTTCAAAACCGACACTATCACCACCTGGTATAAAAATTTCCTGACCTATTTTGAGGTGTTTGGGATTGGAAATGTCATTTATTTTTTGGAGATCTTTCCAATTCCTAATATTGTATTTTCGGGCTATCCCATACAATGTTTCTCCATTTTTAATTATATGCCACGTTCCATCTGCGGGTCCCCCTGCATTTTGGAGTTTAGTCTCATCAGCTGGAATGATTAACTTCTTCCCAATTTGTATGCGGTCTAAAGACCTCAGGTTGTTGGCTTTAGCAATAGATTTCATGGGTACTCCATATTTTTTGGCAATCCCCGATAATGTTTCCCCTGATTTGACCTTATGTTGCACCCCAATAGCTGAAGATGTCCACGATGTTAAAACAAAAACTACGAGTAAAACGGTTATAATTACTTTAAAATTTTTTCTCTTCATTTCATACCTATATTGGGTTATGCTTGCCAGAACCTACCTTATGTACTAAAATAAATAGTGTCTAATAGACCCTTGCGTACGCTTTATTTGAGATGGATACTAATAAAATGACAAATGTCCAATAATTTGTATATTTGCGAGATTTACGTTCCTACTAAATCTAATTTAGTAGTTCACTATCTCTAATTAATATGTTGTTAACGAGTTACCTTCAATAATATCTCAGTCGTGTCTGAAAGAATTTGTGTGTCAGTTTGAATTCCGGTGGATCCTACTGAAACGACTTCGCTGATCACAGTCACAACGAGTTGTAAAACCTCAACCCGCGTATTTACTTCACCCAACGTATCGGGGGCTGTCCATGTTACTGGATTATCGTTGGTGGCGGAAAGTGCACCATATTCAGTAATGTTTAGCCAATTTAGGACGACACTTGTTCCTCTAACCCCTTTAACTGAAGCCGTCAGTTCTACTTGTTCTCCCGGTTTGACCGCTTTTTTCGTAACAGTGACTGTTACATCAAGATCACCTGCTTCATCTACGTTCCCTACATCTTCGGAGGTTTCTGATTCAACGATAACATCACCAGAATCCACTATATCCTGTTCCACCATATCAGTGTCAGAAACAGGGTTATTCAAGTTACTGCCTCCGCATCCTGAGATATTTAGACCTAACCCAACAAGGAAAATATAAACAAACAACACCAAAAATTTATATATCCGCATGACTCCACCCACTTTTTGTATTTAGGACACTTTTATTATATCTGTCCAAATTTCGTCTTTTTACACAAGTAAGTTCAGGTTTTAAAGCAGAAGTGACATTACAACCTGAAACCTTACGATTCGTAATTAATACAATGACGTATTAAGCAATACGAATAAAGCAAAAAGAAGTTACAAAGAATAGGTGGAAATAATAATCAACTTGGCAAGGTAGGTTTTTCCATGCCAAGTTAATAGGTTATCTTGCGGAACTTTCCAGCTGCTCGCGTAGAAAGGCGACAATATCCGCTATATCTTGGTCACTGAGGATATCAGAGGCGTAGAAAGGCATTAGTGTGCTACCGCCACCACGGATCGTTTTAGCCCAGCGTACCGTTGTTTTGTTAATATCACGTGGTAATCTACCGCCGGGTCTGATGATCTGAATACCAACACCACCTTTGAAAGGTGTTGTATGGCAAACGACGCAGGCACGCCCGTAAAGTTTCCATCCGTTTTCCGTATCACCAGGCATCGCAGCAATTTTTTCACCCGCTGCCACTTTGGCATCATCATCTAACATTTCCATTTCAAACTGTGGACCTTTGTTGTCTCCCGAAATTGCTTCAAAATAAGCCATAAGTGCTTCCGCATGCTCTGCAGGAATTGCAGTGGGATTAACTTTATCGGGGCGGACCTTTTGTAAAAAGTGCTCATAACAGAAACCACCACCACCGGCAGCACGTGCAAAATTAGCACCTGAGATCATTCCACCTTTTGCTGAACCACGTTGTGGAACACCGATCACGCTATGACCAGCACGAATTAAACCGTCAGGTTCTGCCTCTTCATCAAAATCAGCATGGCAGTCTGAACAAGAAAGTCCAGTTGCTACTTTAGGGCTTATAGTTCCCTTAAAAGTTGGGTCATGAAAAAGTTCACGTCCAAGTTGCGCTTTTTCTCCTAACTGTTGTGCTTGTGTAAAATATACTAACGCTGCTATCAATATTACTACGCAAATTGAAAGCGAAACAAATTTACGCATCAAAAATCTCCTTTAGGCTAAAAAATATGCATACTTTAATTATTGTATCAAAAAATAAAATTAATTGTCAAGAAAAAAATGCTTAATTATTGCGAATTCCAATAGTTTTCAAAGTAATTTGAAATTTTAATCAATACTAATTGTCTCCAAGACAGCAATGTATGGCAAATTTCGATACAATTGTCCGTGATCAAGTCCATATCCGACGACAAAAACGTTCGGAATTTCAAAACCTGAATAATCAACCGGAACAAAAACTTCGCGTCGAGATGGCTTATCCAGAAGGGCACAGATTTTAATAGACTTTGGGTTTAATGAACCGAGATGTTCCACAAGAAACTTCAAGGTGCGTCCGGTGTCAATAATATCCTCTACAATAAGGACATGTCTATGTTTTACATAATCGCTCCCTGTCCGGATAAACTGTATTTCTTTAGATGACTCTGTACTATTATGGTAACTTGAAGTCTGCAAGAATTCAAAGCGAAGTGGTAAAGATATTTCACGGGCGAGGTCCGCGAAAAATAACGTTGCACCTCGCAGTACGCAGACAAGGACAAGTTCTTGATTTTCATAGTCTTTAGATATTTGCTTGCCGAGTTCCTGAATACGCTTCCGAATCTGTGATTCAGAAATCAGAACAGATTTAGGAAACGGTTTCGTCTTTTCCATAATGTAAGTGAAGACATCTCCGTGTTTGGTGTCGGATTTTGAACATCTCATTGGTGGTAAACCCGATCACCCATAAAATTTCATCACCGCATACGACCATTGGGATACGATTGCGTTCACAACGCGGCACTTTTGCATCAATAAAAAAATCTTTAATCTTTTTTGTTCCTTGCATGCCATGTGGTTGAAATCGGTCACCTTGTCGTCGATTGCGGACTATGAGTGGCAATTGGATCTTGCTATAATCAAACATTGCTTCAAAAGTTCCATCAAGTAAGGATGGAAAATCGTCTGGAAGTGTATCATATAAGCATGCTGTGATTTCTGTATTTAATGTAGGGATAAACGTTTTCCCCGGCACATTTAGCGGATAGGCAAAATCCTCTGTCTCAACACGTGTATGCTCAAAAATAAGTTGTTCATAAGCCCGTCTAAACTGGATACCGTTTGGTAGTGCTAACACAGCATTCGGCCTATTCCTATTGATAAGACCGAGAATACCTTGGTAATGTTCGAAATAGAAATCCTCTACTTGTCCAAAAAGCTCAACGATGCCATTCCTTAAGATTCGTCTCTGCAATGCAATGTGATTCTGTAGAAATTTTTCCCTATCTAACACAATGCATGTAGATGGAGAGGTCGGAAGTCTACATGCTTCAAATGTTTCACGCGCAATCGCCTCAAGGCATTCCGATTCAGCACTCAGGACTTCAGCGGTACGACTTAATCCTGCCTTGATGTTTGGATTATAATCCTGTTCAAGCAGCGGCATCAACTCATGGCGGATTCGGTTGCGGAGATAACGTTTAGCTGTATTCGTTGAATCGTATCTTGGCACAAGATTAATTGATTTGAGAAACGATTCAATTTCTTCGCGGGTGAACGCTGCGAGCGGACGAATAAACTTTCCGTCTCTGATAGGTGCTATTCCTTTTAACCCATCGGATCCTGCACCTCGAATTAGATTCATCAGAACCGTTTCGGCAATATCGTCTTGGTGATGTCCGAGTGCAACTTTAGTCGCGCCTACTTGGGCACAGACAGATTCATAAAATTCATAACGCGCTCTACGACCTGCAGCCTCTACAGAAAGTTTCCACTGTTTAATTAAATGTGGTAATTCAACGGTGTGTCCCGTAAAGGGCAGTCCTAAACGTGCAGCATGCTCCCGGGTAAATTCAGCGTCTGCGGCAGAATCGCACCTGAGACCATGATCAAGGTGAACGACGTGAAGATAGCAGTTTAGTTTTGTGTGTAGGGCATGCAACCCATAAAGTAGTGCAAGTGAATCAGCACCGCCTGAGACTGCAACGAGCACCGTTTCTCTGTCCTCAATCATCGTGTGCTGTGAAATGAAGCGATGCATCTCTTGCACAAAACGGGCTTCCATGAGGTGGGCCTTCAAAGAACAATGCCGGTGCGGAGAGTCGAACTCCGGACAGCACGATTATGAGTCGTGTGCTCTACCACTGAGCTACACCGGCACGTTAGAAATCTAATTTTAAGTATATCACATGTTTTTCTTAAAGTCAAACATAATTTCTGCATATATAATCAATAGTTCGGTTTGGATATTGCGAATTATGAATAATAGTGATATAATTCAGTTATGAATATACATCAATTAAAAGGAAAAACCGTCGGAGCAGCGGTCTCTGGCGGTCTTGATAGCTGCACAATTACGAAGTGGTTAGTTGATAATGGCGTCAACGTTGTATGTTTTACAGCGGACCTTGGACAGCCCGATGAGCGGGATGTTGAGGAAATTCGAGAGCGGATGTTGGCATGTGGTGCCCAAGAGGCAGTCATGGTTGACGCAAAGGATGACCTCGCTGAGGCTGGGATCCGTCTCATTCAGTGTCAAGCGGTATATGAAGGTGGGTATTGGAATACAACGGGCATTGCCCGACACATTACTGTAAAAGCATTGTTGCCAGAGATGGAAAAGCGTGAGATTTCTATTTTGACGCACGGAGCAACAGGACGCGGGAACGACCAAGTTCGGTTTCAACTTGCTACCAATATGCTTAATCCACACTTTTCTGTTTACGCACCGTGGCGGGACCCCGAATTCCTAAAGCAGTTTGGCGGCAGAAAGGAGATGATTGACTTCTGCCAAGAGCACAACTTACCGATTACCGCTACGCATGAAAAACCCTATTCTACAGATGCGAATTTATTAGGATTAACGCATGAAGCGGGTAGATTAGAATCGCTGAAAACACCAGCAGGATTTATTTCACCGGGAATGGGTGTGCATCCGAAAGAAGCACCCGATGATATAGAACACTTCACCGTTACATTTGCACGAGGAATGCCCGTTGAAGTGAACGGGAGTCCTTGCACGCCATTGATGAGTTTGCTGGAAGCAAATCGAATCGGTGGACGAAACGCAGTCGGTATTGGAATTCATACTGTTGAAAATAGGTTTGTTGGAATTAAGAGTCGTGGCGTTTATGAATCACCGGGAATGGAATTGCTGGGTAGATGTTACGAGTTTCTACTGCAACTGATTTTAGATAGGCGCGCTCGTAGACATTTTGATAGTGTTGCATCTACAATCGCTGAACAGATTTATGAAGGCTACTGGTTTGATGCTGCTACGCAGGCATTGCTTGCCTCAATTGAACCTTTGACGCGTTTAGCAAGTGGGACTATTACAGTGGCTCTGTATAAAGGGAATGTAGCATTTCATGCCGCAACGGGTGTTCCGCATTCACTTTATTCTGAAGAAACGGCTTCAATGGAGGCGATTGGCGATTTCGACCATGCAGACTCGGAAGGGTTTTTGGCTGTGCTCGGTGTCGGGGCGCGTGCTTCTGCCATTGCAGGACAGACGCAAGAGTAGTTGAAGAGTGTAAATATGTATGCTACAATATAAGCATGTTATACTGCGATATTCTGAAGGGAGTCAAATCATGAAAACACAAACTTTTACGGCAAGTATCTCGCAAGAAGGAAAGATGTTTATTGCTCAATGTTTAGAGGTAGATGTTGCAAGTCAGGGTAAAAGCGAGGATGAGGCAGTTGAAAATCTTACAGAGGCGTTAGAACTCTATTTTGAGCCTCCTTGTCCCACCGTTATGCCTAAAATCCGCAAATTTGAAGTCTCCATTGGTGCCAATGAAACCGCTTTCCTATCGTCAGATTAAACGCAAACTGGAAAAGGCAGGGTTCGTATTGATTCATCAACGCGGAAGTCACGTAAAGTTTGTTCGTGAAAGTCGAAATGAAGTCCGCACTGTGATGGTTCCAAATCATCGTGAAGTAAAAGTTGGAACCCTACGTTCTATTATCAGGCATGCTGGACTCACCATAGATGAATTTGATAGACTTTAATGATAGGCATGGATTCTTTTCAATAATTTCCAGGTTATGGCACTTCAATCTTTGAAAATACCTGTCCAATAATGTTTTCAACATCAAGTCCTTCAGCTTCCGCTTCATAACTTATGATTACCCGATGTCTTAGCACATCCATCCCTACTTCATGAATATCTTCAGGTGTAACATATCCACGCTGAGATAGGAATGCCCGCGCCCGTGCGGCAAGCGCAAGAAAAATGGTCGCGCGTGGTGACGCGCCATATTCAATCAGAGGACTCAATTCGTCCAGTTGGTACGCTTCTGGTGCGCGTGTCGCACACACAAGATCAACAATATAAGTTTCTAACTGATCTGCCATGTAGATATCGCGCGTGAGTCCACGGAATCTGATAATATCTTCACAAGAAACCACTTGTTGAATTTCAGATATATCTTCCTTTGTCATACGGCGTAGGATTTGCAATTCCTCTGAGTGTGATGGATAATTTACCTTAACCTTTAGCATAAATCTATCTACTTGTGCTTCGGGGAGTGGGTAAGTCCCTTCATGCTCAATCGGATTTTGTGTGGCTAAAACGATAAATGGGTCGTCAAGTGGATAGGTGGTGCCGCCAATGGTGACCTGCCGTTCCTGCATTGCTTCTAATAACGCGCTTTGCACCTTTGCGGGAGCTCGGTTTATTTCATCTGCAAGGACAACGTTGGCGAAAATGGGACCCTGCTTGGTGTAGAACTCACCTTTTCGTTGGTCGTAAATCAAAGTGCCGATAAGGTCTGCTGGGAGCAAGTCAGGTGTAAATTGGAGGCGGTTGTAAGAAGCATGAATTGTTTTTGCGAGTGCTTCGATAGCAGTGGTCTTTGCGAGTCCGGGGACACCTTCCAACAAAACGTGTCCGTTACAGAGCAATCCGATAATCAAACCTTCAAGCAATGCGCGTTGTCCAACGATGATTTTGCCTACTTCGTCAAGAATTTGCTGAATGAGGCTACTATCGGATTGGATGCGGGCATTCATTGCCTCTAAATCGTAGTTTTGCATATTTTAATGGCTATCGGTTGTCGGTTTTCAGAAAAGGAGTTTTGAAAAAACTTTTTCTGACTGCTGTCCGCTGATTACTGACTGCTATTAGGTGAAAAATGGCTGCGTTTCCCCTTCCTGAAAGGACTGCTCAAGCCAAGGGTCTTTGGTTTTCTGCCTGAATTCAATGACCTTCCGACGCATTTCGCTGACTGTGTCTTGTAATTCTGGGACATCAATAAGGTTTTGGGATTCTGCTGAATCGTTCTCGATATCAAACAGTGCTTCACGACTTTGATGCACAAAGTCTTCCCGTTGCCGTTCTCCCAACTCTTGAATGTTGTCGTTCCGCACGGCTGTCCATGAAATAGAACGGAACAGATCACTCGGTAGTGGTGTTTCCAACTGATATGCCAGATTACGGACATACTTGTATCTCCGCCCACGCAACACCCGATATGGATAATAATTAGTTACTTCATGGAAGCAGTGTGAGTAGTATGTTTCTTCCCATTGTCCATCGCCAGGGTGCGGACTGTCATCTTCAAGGATAGGGAGCAAGGACCTGCCAGGGAGTGCATCTTCTCCATCAGGGTGGGAAACACCACACCAATCTAACATGGTTGGGCAGAAATCAACCCAATTCACAAGTGCCTGATTGCGGAGACCATGCTGTTGTTGTGTAGGACTCGCAATAAGCAGCGGACAGTGATGTCCACTATCAAAACTGGATGCTTTTGCCCCGGGGAACGGCATGGCATGGTCTGTTGTTACGAAAACCAATGTTTCGTCTGCTCGCCCAGAAGCCTCAAGGGCATCTAAAGCTGCACCGACAACAGCATCCCATCGCGAGACACTTTCGTAATAGTCGGCAAGGTCTTCGCGCACTGCGGGAACATCTGGTAGGAAATTCGGCACGATTATCTCGTTAGGACTGTAGGAACCCGGTTCAATACCGGCATGTTCCCGATCATTTCCAAAACCTTTGCCTGCCCGATGTGGATAAGTACATCCGATATGTAGATAAAATGGCATCCCCGTGTTTTGTGCAAGGAATTGTTCAATTCTGTCTGCTACTTCCACAGGACTACGAGGGTTAACCTTTGGTTCATAATCAAAAGGATAAACGCTTTTGGGTTCAACGTGTTTTTTTCCGATACACGCGGTGGCAAATCCATGTGCTTTTAGAATCTTTGGGACAGACTGCATGTTTTCGTGCGTGCGGAATCCGTGAATGCCGTGGCAGTGTCCATATTGCCCGTGTGTGTGGCTATGTTGCCCTGTGAGAATACATGCCCGGCTTACTGCACAAGAAGGACTTGTGCAAAATCCATAGTCAAAAACAACACCACGTTCTGCAAATTCATCAATACGAGGTGTTCTAATAACTTCATTGTCGTAGCATCTTGCGATACGACTCCAATCATCCGCAATAACAAACATAACGTTTTTATGGGAATCTTTCATAGTTTTCTGACTCAATCCTTTTTATGGTGGCATTTACGATTTCCAAGTATTTTTATCAATGAAAAAGTCGGTGAGCATTATGCAAAACACCTACCGCCTCTACTATAACGTGGGCGTTACTTGTCTTCATTCTCAAACGTTTCATCTGTCCAATCTTCTTCGGTGTAGTCAAGTTCATGTTTCTCACAGAACTGTTTAAAGCGCTCTTTAAAGCGTGCGCGCTCTTTTTGTTGTGTTTCCGCTACAGCCTTTACCACAGCTTTCTGTGCTGCCTTCTCAATAATCTCTGGCATTTTTTCTCAATTCCCAATACATTATCATCCTCATGTGTGGAAGTATCATAAAAAATACGGCTTCAACAAATCCAAACCGAGCCAGTGAGGAAAGCGTTGATCTAAACGCAACAATTTTCGGTTGATCTACAAGAAACTCCCAAGTTGTGATGCCTACTGTTGCTATGCAAAAGATGATACCGTATATCAGGAGCGATATGTTATATTTTTTGCGTGGAATCAACATTCCACGCACGGATACCGTATCATCTTCTCCGAGGAGTTCGGAGAGCCAGTCTTTATCTTTCAAAATGTCTTCTCATTCTGTCTTTTTTATTTTCCACATCCTTCTCTGCGTGATTTTCAAAACTGGGCTTGCTAATTTCTCCATAGCACTATTTTAACTTCTTACGTAGGGACTGTCAAGGAAAATCCAGGGTTATTTAGTTTTCAGTTTTTCTACGCATTTTATTGCAAACGTTAATATTTTATAGTCGCATTGTAGGTCGGGTAGAGCGAAGCGAAACCCGACAATCTTAGTGTGATAGTGCGATCATGTCGGGTGTCGTAAACTCAACCCGTTGAATGCCATAAAGGCATTCATAGCGTTGATTTGGACCTACAATATAAACTCTCAGTAAAACCTATTAACCGATAATTCTTAAAACTAAATGGCTCATGTAAAGAATAAGTGCTAATGAAAACGCTTAACCCCCGTGGCCATTGACTTTATTAAAAATAGCTGCACACATCTTATACATGAGCGAACTAAATAACCCTGAGGAAAATCCCTATACCAAACAGAGGCATTCAATTTTCCAGTAATTTCACATTTTATCATAAGTCTTTTCTTGTAAGAGCGATCTCCGAATCGCGACGAAACCACTAATAGTCGGGAATCGGAGTTCCCTCCTACAATATAATTAATTGGGAGAAACTCGACGATTGAATGGCTCTGGAGTAGGGAACGAAAACAATTAATTGATAAAATTTTGCTAATTTGCCATAATACCTTTAAGTTTGGGATAACCATTACGAAAACATAACAGTAGAACACACGGGGAAGTTCTAAAGGAGTTGTAGGAATGTTTCAAACATTGACAAATGACAGAATTCACATGTTATCCGTAGTTCTATTATTCTGCCTTGTTTCGTTGCTATTCACTTTCTTACCCATCATGTTGGTGGAAGCACAACGAAATGAAGCAACAGTCGCCGCAAATTGGACGTTTGACAATGGAAGTGCAAAAGATACATCAAAGAACGCAATCCATGGCAAATTTGTTGGGAACCCGATATCCGTCGCAGGAATAGCAGGCAAGGCGTTCGAATTTGATGGCAAGGGCGATGGCATAGGTCTTCCGGATACCCCACTTATAAATACTGGTGGCCCTTATACGAATCGAACTGTCGCCGCATTTTTCAAATGTAATAACATTTCTTTAAATGAGAAGCAGGTGATTTTTCAAGAAGGTGGTGCCACACGAGGCTTATGTATCTATGTACACAGAGGTGAAGCCTATGTTGGCGGTTGGAATCGTGCCCAGTACAATTGGGACGGTGCGTGGATATCCGAGAAAATCCGATCAAATCGGTGGCACCACGTTGCAGTAGTCATTCGCAATGCCGCTGATAAAGTCGAAAACGGTAAATTAGAAATGTGGTTAGATGGTAAACTTGTTGGCAAAGATGCAGGTGGGCAGCTTCATGCCCACGGCAATGATACTTCAATCGGTTACGTCACACAGAAGACAATTTACCATGATGGTGTTGAAGACTTAAGCAATGTTGGCTGGTTTGGTGGCATTATTGATGAAGTCATCGTCTACAATTCAGCTTTTGATGCTGCTGATTTTAGGGAAATCGCGCACCCCTTAAGTGTTGAACTGCAAGGTAAATTTACAACTACGTGGGGATACCTAAAAACGAAGCGAATGGAAAATTAGTGTGTATTTCATTTTAATTTGACCCCCTGCCTCTGAATGTAGTATAATAAGGTTGCTTACGAAAATGAGTGCTTTCACCTATACCCGGTTCAATTTCTTATACGGGTTGCGCCCTGCCTAAATCTGGATGATTCGCACCATGACTTCGCTCCGGGTCGAGAGAGTGTGTTATCATAATGATGTGGTCGCAGGTTCGAGTCCTGCTGGTAGGTTTGTGTGATGCATAAACTTGCTATAGCTCAGTTGGTAGAGCATATCAAAACGGACTCTAATCCTTATCCGGAGCCTTCTTTGGCGGGCCGAAGTATTACTTTACCATACCCGTTAGTGTCGCAGTAATATGCACCTATAGTAATACATCTCTTGTCCGCTTTACGAAAATTGAAAATATATACAAAATTCCACTCTGGGTCGAGGGAATGTGTTATCGTAATGATTAGGTCACAGGTTCAAATCCTGTTAGCAGTACCCTGCTATAGCTCAGTTGGTAGAGCAAATCAAAACGTATTCCGATTCTTATCCAGAGTTGTTTTGTACGGGCCGAAGTATTGCGTTATCTTTATCCCAGTGCCGTAATACACACCTTGCCCGCGCTCCATAAAAGATGTGAAATCATGAGTTATTTACGTAAATATTCTCCGCTACATCCGCACCAGCGGCAGCCGTTGGACGACCAACAGGTCCAAAATTCTGCTGGCGGGCATGCTTATCCTGTTTCCATTTGGACAAACTTAGACCGGTTTCTAATTTTAGGGACCGAAGGGGGTTCCTATTATGCAGCGGAACAGGATTTGACAAAGGTAAATGTTGATTCTGTCAAACAGTGCATTGCAGAGGATGGTGTTCAGGTTGTCGAACGGATTCGGGAAATTTCTACTTCTGGTCGTGCACCGAAGAACGAACCGGCTTTATACGCATTGGCACTCGCCTTCACCCATGGAAATACTGATACAAAACGAAAAGTGCAAGAGGTTTTCTGTGACGTGGCGCGAATCGGAACGCACCTTTTCAATTTTGTGGCGTTCGTAAATGGCATGCGTGGATGGGGTCGCTCATTGCGACGGTTGGTCGGAGATTGGTACCGCACGAAGGACGATGACGCATTGGCGTATCAAGTGCTGAAATATCAGTCTCGGAACAGTTGGCGACATGGTGACGTGCTTTCCAAATGCCACTACGGTGAGAATCGGGGTATCTACCGTTGGATCAAAGGACTTGATATAGAACAACGGATTGTGCATCGCAGTTTAAAAGAAGGAGAAAAGGCTTCTATCACTTACGATGCTACAGACGCTTTGCCTGAACTGCTTGCTGGGTATGAAGAACTGAAAAGCACGGAAAAACGCGCGGATGTGATTAAACTCATTGAAACGCATCAATTTACGCATGAGATGGTCCCGAATGAGTGGAAGAATGATCCTAATGTTTGGGCAGCATTGTTAGTCAACATGCCTGTGATGGCAACGGTGCGAAACCTCGGTAAGATGACACAGATCGGTTTACTGAAACCTTTTGCACCAGAGGTCCAAACTGTGTTGAAAAGACTTTCTGCTGATGTGATCCAGCGTTCACTTATCCATCCTATTCAGATTTTGATGGCGTTGACAACATACAAGTCCGGCAAGGGAGTCAAAGGCAGTTTGACATGGGAGCCAGTCCCGCAGATTGTTGAGGGCTTAGACGCTGCATTTTACATGGCGTTTGATAACGTGGAACCGAGTCAAAAAAACACGTTCTTGGCACTTGATGTGTCAGGTTCAATGACAAGAGGTGCGGTAGCAGGTTGTGTTGGGCTTACGCCGCGAAATGCTTCCGCTGCAATGGCATTGGTAACTGCACGCACAGAACCGAATTACCATTTCTTTGGATTTTCAGACGACTTTGTAAGTGTACCAATTACAGCAACCGATAGCTTGACAAGTGCTATTGAAGCAGTTTCTGGATTCCCGCATGGTAGGACTGATTGCTCGCTCCCGATGCTTTATGCGATAGAAAACAAACTTGAAGTAGACATGTTCACGATCTACACTGATAGCGAAACTTGGTATGGAGATATCCATCCGAAAACTGCATTGGATATGTATCGGCAAGAGACGGGAAGACCCACAAAATTAGCTGTTGTTGCGATGGTAGCGAACAATTTCTCAATTGCCGATCCGAAGGATGCAGGTATGCTCGATTTTGTCGGTTTTGATACAGCTACACCTGCATTGCTCAGTGACTTTGCAAAAGATGTCGAAATTATCTCCCAAGACGCGTAGCAAATCAACACCATTTTCAACATTCTCAGTTGCGTATTGGACATCTACAGAAGTAGATGTCCTTTTTTGTTTAGAGGTTACGAAATATCTTTGTTGCAAAATTAATGACAGGTGTGATACGATAACGGTATCTATTCAAAGGGAGGTATGAAAATGAACCAACACGATTACAACCTCACCGATTCGGAGATTAATTTCTTCAAGACATTTGGTTATTTAAGTTTTCCGCAACTGATGGCAGACAGAATTGAGGCGATTCAGGATGCATTTGAAACTGTCTGGACAGAACGCGGTGGCGGACACAACGGCAAACCGCACGAAGGAACAGCGCGCTCTTGTATTGTGCCTTTCATTGATCAGAGTGAAGAATTATCATCACTACTGGATGACCCGCGGATTTTGGCGATTGCGAAAACCTTGATCGGTGACGATTTCAACTACATGGGAAGTGATGGCAATTTCTATGTTGGTGATACTGGATGGCATTCTGATGGTGGACATAAACTGGAAGACCCAATGCACATAAAAATTGCATTCTACCTTGATCCACTCACACGTGACACTGGCGCGCTCCGTGTAATTCCGGGTAGTCACCTATTTGGGGATAACTATGCTGATGGGTTGAGTCAGCAGGTTGGCAAAAGTCAAGAGATATGGGAAATACATGGGAAAGATGTGCCTGCTGTCGTTTTTGAAACAACGCCTGGCGATCTTGTACTGTTTAACCATAACACCAAGCACGCAGCGTTTGGCGGTGGTAAACGCAGACGTATGTTCACGATGAATCTCTGCCAACGGTATCCAGAGGAAAAGTTGGACGCATTGCAGGCATATATCGCGGGTTCGGCACGGTTCTGGATTGATCGGAAATATGGCGAAAAGATGCTAAACACCGCTACACCAGAACGTCAGATACATCTCGAACAAGTGAGGGCAAATGATGGACATCTTGCTGAACTTTCTCGTCAAGCACAGGAACGGATGAGTGAACCTTCACGCGGATGATGCTTGTTGCCATGCTTGCCAAACATATTGGATTGACTCTTCAAATCCTCGTTGTCCTTGACGACTGGCTTCCTCTATACTGAGCCAACCGTCGTAATTGGCTTGCCGCATACGGGAAAAGATTTGCGGAATCGGTGAGGCGCCGGTGCCGACACGAACAGGTTCAAACTTCCCTGCTTCGCGTATGTCAAAGACATGCAGCACAACAACGCGGTCAATAACTTTATCCAGCAGTTCTAAAACGTCTTCGTTAAGTACAAGAGGGTTTGCTGTGTCAAAGCACACTCCAAGCGGTGTGTCCGAAAGTGCGTCCAGGATTTCCAAGAAAATTTCTGTGGGTTGTGAAAAGTCCCAATACTGCCACGGTGCGCCTTTGGTATGATTTTCATAGGCAAGCGTGATACCTTGCCTTTCTGCTTCGTCAAGTGCCTGTCGAAATCCGTCTTCAACCCAACGTATCCCCGCTTCGCGTTCAATACCAGGATGATTTTGTCCTGCTGTCACCCGAACAAATTTTGCTCCCAACGCTTTTGCTAATGCGATATCTGCCTTTAGTTCAATTAATTCTTGTGCGCGTTGCGTTGCATCGGGATGTGTAAAATCGGAATAGCAAGCGAGCATGCATGCCTCTAAACCGCGTTTTGCAAGGATAGAACGGATTAATGTTACAATTTTCTCATCACGATGTGAGAAGAACTTGATGCTAAAGTCAACTGCATCTAAACCCAATTCTGCACCGAATCGGATCCAATCTGCAACTGTGCTTTTTCCGGTAAAAATGTCATCGTAAAGAGAGACAGGGAGACAACTAAGTTTCATTGTATATTCTTTTCATCCTAACAAAAGTCATTCATTGGTGGCATAGGATATTATAGTGAAATTTCGTAGGATTTGCAAGGATTATTGTGCCCTAAAGAATGTCCACAGGGACAAGTTTAATTCGGTCAACCCTCCAAAATTTAGTTGAATCTGTCTATTTTGTATGTTATTATTACTTTCAAGTAATTCGCATTTTGGAGAAGAAATATGATGGCAAAACAGGATCAGGAACTTGCTAAAAAGTACTTTAATAGCGGGATAGAGAAAAGTAAAAAAGACGAGTACGAACTTGCCATTGAAGACTATACTAAGGCAATAGAACTCAAACCTGACTATGCGGAGGCATACTACTATCGTGGTGGATCGTGGTTACGCCTCGGAGAAAGGGAAAAAGCCAAAGAAGATTTGGATGTCGCAAGAGACCTTGCAATGGATGCTATCATTGCCTTAGATAAAATAGGGCAGGACTATGAGCGAGCATGGAAAATTTTGGGCAACATGTAAGATATTTGACAATTTCGGAAATTTTGATGGTAGCCGATTGGCACGCAAGTGACTATCAAATATTAAAGGAAAATCAGTTACACTATTTGGTTGAGATAGTCAGTCAAAGATTTGGTGACACTGAACTGTTTCCAACTGTATTTCAAAAAGCAGCCGTATATGCACATCACATCATTACCGGACATATATTTTTAGATGGAAATAAACGGATTGGCATGCATAGCGCGCTCTTGTTTTTAGTTTTGAACGGTTGTTCGTTCCGAGAAAACATAGACGATTCAATCATTGAACTTGCCTTAAGATCGCTGATGGATCCATAACTGATATTGACACAATTGCTGATCATATACTGCAGTGGATTTTGACGTGATCGTGGGACCGAGTTTAAATTTTTAACACCTCTCCACGCCATGACCTCATCAGAAAAACATACTTATTCCAAAGATTACCTTGAAATGTGCCAACACTCTGCAATTCAAGCACTTCAACCCACCTCAGAAAACAGCAAAGACTTATGGATACCAACCGCTGAACAACTCAACGAACTCTTAAATCAAAAACTCCCTTATCCAGAACGTTCCAGTTTCCGCCGCACTGCAGATGGTTGGGAATACGAAACCTACTTTCGTGAATGGGCAGCAGATTATAATACCTATATTGACACACATCGTCAGTTTGTTGGAGACGAGGCAGAGGTTGTGCTTTTGCGAGTGTTGATGGCACTACTTGGTATTGATGGACGCTGGATGGTATAAAACCTCTCAAGGAGAAATCTATGACTTATGAAACACTATTCGCAACGATACGAGAATACAAACAAGCAGGTATCTCAAATCATGATACCTTAACAACGCTTCTCAACGATACGTTTGGGGATTGGCTAATATCTCAAGGTGTGAGTCGTCTTGAGATATTAGCTGAAAATAGATTGTGTTTGAATGTAATAGGACAACTAAAAGAGCATAGTCCCTCAAAAGAAATTCAACTATACTCCCGATTTCTGGTGATTTCATTAGATGAAATTGAAGAAAATCCAGAAGCAGTATCGGATGCGCTCAAATCCTATATCTCAGATGGGGACGGTGCTTACGTTTGGGTGATTCCTGATGGCTACATGGCAGGGTTAACCGCAGCAGAGCAGGAGTGGGAGCAGCATGGTGGTGGCTATTTTTCGCATGAATCTATATGCATTTCCAACACTGCAGATATTGATACGCGCTGTCTCTTAGAGGTGCTTTATGAAGACACTGCGATGGAGAACGTCTCCTGCGAATTTGACGTGCCTGCGCATAGGTCGGTGCATTATCGGTTGGATAAACTAAAAGACGCGAACGGGGAACCGTTGATTGCTAAAGATGCGCCTGTCAGTTACAAAATCACAAGTCAAGATGCGCGGATTGTTGTACAAGGTTCACGTATATTAACAAGCGGCGAGAATAGCATGTTTGCCAGTTTTGGCACAGTGATGGCGTGGTGTCCGCAATAACCTAAGCGATATTCCGATAAGGTTCTAAATCAATTCCCGGAAACGCTTGTGCTAAACGATCTAATGCTTGCGGTGTGTAGTATGAATCGCCAGGAGCAGGCCACCCTAATACGCGTCTCACAGCAGGTGTTGTTTGTGTGATAAAGTTCATATAATGTGGACTTGACCGTGGGATGGGTCGTGTTGTTAAACACCAACTGGCATTGTCGGCACGGTGAAAGTGATAGCCCATCCATACCCGTTGTTTGCTTCTGTTCGCAAACGGCTGCGCAGCATGAACAATATAACTTGACCGATAAATAGCACTCCCCGCTTTCGCCGTGAGAGGAACAGGTTCTGCCAATTCCTTAAACTCGCGCAAGTCAGGAATCCCGAGTCCACCCGCACTACCGGGATGTTTTTCCCATATCATATCTAGTTGGTCCTGTGAACCCGGACAGATGAGCATCGGGGCACCGTCCAAATCAACATCGTGCAGCATGATGCTGCATAGAATATATCCGTAACGCTGCCAATCAGGGTGCGGCGGCAACGCTGCATTTGTGCCATTATCAATATGATACCCTTGCCACGGGTGTTCACTGTAACGCTTATCCGTTAGCCCTTCTCTTAGAAATATCTGTCCATAACTGATCCGAATTTCCTCTGTGTCTAACAGCTGCTGCGCAATCCCAAGATAGGTTTCATTTTCAATGAGCGTGTCCACTGTTTCTAACCCTGTTGGAAAGTGCGAAACTTTTGCAAGGGGACCCGCAAGTTGATTCATGGGACTATTGTTTTGATATGCACTTTCGAGTTCGTCCAGTTTATCGTCCCATTTTGCACGATATTCCGCGTAAGATAACCCATCATAAGCGTTTCGCTCAACTGCTTCCAACGCAGCAGAAACGACTTCCTGCGAAAAGACGTTTGGCACAACGATAATTCCGTCACGTTTCCAAGTTGCAAGTTGGTTGTCTGTCAATTTCATACACTTACCTCTTTTGTTGAGAGAACGTTTCCCATTTGTCTTCTTGCACTACGTCCTTATCGGTATTTTGCTGTATTTTCTCCCACCATTCCCGATTTTCAACATACCACTGAATTGTTTGTTGCATACCTTGTTCAAAAGGTATTTCCAGTTCCCACCCGAGTTCACGATGGATTTTCGCTGAATCCAAAAGATATCTGCAATCATGCCCTGGTCTATCAGGCACATAGGTTTTCAGGGTTTGCGGTTTGCCAAGCGTTCCTAAAATAAAGTCGGTAACTTCTTCAATACTTTTCTCAACGCCACTACCGATGTTATATGTTTCTCCAATCTTGCCGTTATGGATAACCGATGCAATTGCACGGCAATGGTCATCAACATGTAACCATTCTCGACAGTTATGACTACTGCGGTAAAGCGTCAAAGGCAAATCTTGTATAGCATTCGTTGTGAAAAGCGGTATCAACTTTTCAGGATGCTGATATGCCCCGTAATTATTAGAACAATTAGAAATAGTTATCGGTAGTCCGAAGCTATGGAAATATGCGTTTACAAGATGGTCGGCAGCTGCTTTTGACGCGTTATAGGGAGTCTGTGGGCGGTAAGGTGCGGTTTCGGTAAAAGCATCGGAGGAATCTAATGACAATTCGCCGTAAACCTCACAGGTTGAGATATGATGAAACCGAGGCACGCCGTACTGACGAGCCGCATCTAATAAAACTTGTGTCCCGATTACGTTTGTTTCAAAAAATTGGCGCGGCTGTAAGATTGCCCGGCTATTGTGCGATTCTGCCGCAAAGTTCACAATCACATCTGGTTGATGTGTTTCTATAAGTTCTGAAACGAATGCATCGTCCAGAATATCACCATGCGCAAAAACATATCGATCAGAATAAGCTAAGACAATATCTGTCAGGTTTGTAAGATTCCCAGCATAAGTCAACCGATCAAGGTTGATCACAACATCTTTCGGATACTCCTTGAGCCAATATCGGATAAAGTTTGTGCCGATAAATCCAGCACCGCCAGTGACCAATAATTTCATGTATGTCCTTAGAAATAAAATTAATATGCGTGTTTTATCTTTTCTAAGCGCGTGGAAGCATTTCTTGAGTGCTTAGATGACTATATCCTATCAAAAACAGGAGTGACCTGTCAATCTAATTGTGTTCAATGGGAAAATTAATTATTGACAAAATAACCTCTATTTTATAAAATGACAACAAGTCATGTGGAGGAAGAACTGATGCGACAGCGCAAATTTGGTAAAACGGGTCTGATCGTCTCTGAAATCGGCATGGGAACATGGGAACTCGGCGGGCGTGAATGGGGAGATATAGGCGAAAAAGAGGCTGTTGATCTTCTCCGATACGCTTTTGAAAGAGGTGTTACCTTCTACGACACCGCTGACCAATACGGTGGTGGCCGCGCTGAACACCTTTTAGGTGAAGCATTTTCTGCACTCGGAAATAGAGTTGTCATCGCAACAAAACTGGGTTACGAATTGGACTCTGATGGCTGGATTAGTCAAGGAGGGACAGTTCCCGCGTTCAATGCTTCGCCAGATTATATCCGTCAAGCAGTTGAAGGCAGTCTTACCCGATTGAAAAAGGATGCGATAGACATTTATCAATTCCACGCCCCACCTCCTGCTGAAGCATGGGATGAAGCATTCGGTACAATGGAAAAACTAAAATCCGAAGGCAAAATTCGATTTTATGGCTTGTGTCTCGGAAATGAGGAACAAGCACTTAAAGCAATAGCAGAAACCGGCATTTCTTCCTTGATGCTAACTTATAATATCCTTAACCAAGACATGGCAAAACCTGTGATGGAAACGGCTGCTGAAAAAGGGATTGCAGTTGTTGCACGTCAACCACTTTCGTCAGGTTTGCTTTCAGGACAACTCAACGCAAACACAGAATTTGCTGAAAACGATTATCGAAAGACGTGGCCCCGTGAGAAATTTCTCGCTGATTTAGAACGTGTGGAAAAGATTAAATCGGTCATTAGTGATAAGGCACGAAGCCTGCCGCAAGCTGCACTGAAATTTATTTTAGCACATCCAGCGGTCTGTTGTGTCATTCCGGGAATGATGACTCCTGTGCAAGTCAAGGACGGTGTCGCGACCTCTGGGGCGTCTCCCTTGCCTGCTGCCATTCTGGAAAAACTACGCGAGAATTAGGAAGTAACACATGAAAGTTATTGCTGATTTGTGCGTCGTGCCGATGGGTGTTGGCGTTTCTGTCTCAAAATATGTCACTGCATGTGAAAATGTTCTGAAAGAAGCGGGTTTAAAAACAAAACTGCACGCTTACGGCACTAATATTGAAGGCGAATGGGATACCATGTTTGATGCAATTAAACGGTGTCATGAGGTAGTCCATCAGATGGGCGCGCCGAGAATTACGACAACACTCAAATTTGGCACTCGGATTGATAGAAACCAAACGATGGAAGATAAGGTTGACAGCGTTCAAAAGCAGTTAGCGCCAGAATAACTGAAGTTTTAGAATTGGGTTATTTAGTTTTAAGAATTTTTAGTTGATACATATTACTGATAGTTTATAAAAATATGAAATCGGCTCAAACCAAGTTATTACTGGATTCAAGCCGATTTAGAAAATGTCTGATATTTGCGTTTATCGGATGTTTTTGATGCTACCCCATGTGGTTGTGAGTTTGGTTTTAGGGTCTACTGGGGTAAGACTACTATCGCCGAAGTACTCAATTTCGCCAATTTGAAAGTACGCCCCAGCCGGGTTCGATGCAGTGTCAAAAGTAACATGCCGAAAAAACCGATATCTGGTGGTTTGAGCTTCGAAATCTTCCCCTGCCTCAAAAAGGACGACTTGCAGTCGCTGATCCCAAAAACTATCTCCATCGTGAGAAAAGATAGTCGTAAAATCCTCGCCGTCGTTCGACCCTTGAACTTCCCACACTGTAGGGTCCCTCGTAGGAACATCGTTCGCTGAAGATACGGTGAAGTGTGTCAATACGTACGACTCCTCAAGCTCAGCTGTTACATGTAAACCTTCATCCGGAATACCGCCCCCACGTCCGCAGCACCATTTCGCATTGCCGCCGCCAAGGATGTTATCGAAGACGTTAAACGAAAATTCCCCACCCCCGAATCCGGGTTCTTCGTTGGCTGTGAAAATGGCGTTGTAACCCTCATCTGCATCAGGAGCACCATCGTCTTCTGGGTCGGTTAGGTCACCTCCCAGCAGTGAATCCGTTCCTGTTCCCAAGACTTCCTCCGCCTGTGCCACGTCGCTCGTGCTGATAACACAATAGGCTACCATCAACACAAATCCTGCTAATACCATCATAATTTTCATGCTATTTATCCTCTTAATGAAATGAATCTCACTCTTACGTGAGTTTCGTGTTAAGTTACGTGGGGTTGAATAGATTGCACCCACTTTACCAATCGGTATTTCATAACAACATATTATTCCATATTATTACAGAAAATTCAATGTTATTTTCAAAATATTAGGGTTATTTAGTTTTATGAATTTTCAGTTGATGCATGTTACAGATAGTTTATAGAAATGTGAGTTTATCTTGTAGGTCGGGTAGAGCGAAGGGAAACCCGACCTACAAGATAAACTCACAGTAAAACCTATTAACCGATTATTTTTAAAACTGAATAACCCTGATTTTTAGAAAAATGTCTTGACTTTTTTTGACGTTCTGCTAAAATGGTACGGAGATGTAATATTATTTACATTTATTGAAAATCCCAAAATTACTGCAAAATTATATAGGAGGCTATTTAATGTTCAGAAAATTGTGTATAATAGGGTTGGCTTGTGTGATGAGTCTTTCGGTGATGACATTGACTGCTGATGCTCAAGATCAAATTCTCGGTCCATGGCTTTGGATGATCGCTAAAACCGAAGCGGGCCAAGGCGGTGCTAATTCTACCGATATCGATTCACTTGCAGTTGCAAGCGATGACAAAGTTACAGAAGAAATGGTGGCTAAAAATGGAGCAAAAGAAGGCGACGAGGTCGGAGATTATGAGTGGACACTCGCTGAATTGCCCGCAAACGGTGACATCAATGCTGTTGTCAATCAAACTGGAATGGAAGAAGGTGCTTTGGATGACGTTACTTCTTATGCACTTTATACGTACAAATCGGATAAGGCACTAAAGGCGACAATGAAAACCGGGAGTGACGATTCCATCAAAGTCTGGCTCAATGGTAAAGTCGTCTTTAAGAATGCTGTTAACCGTGGACGCGGCATGTATCAAGATGAGTTCGCAATTGATCTCAAGCAAGGTGATAATTTGATAATGGTCAAAGTCAGTGAGCGTGGCGGTGGCTGGGGCATGCACGTCGGTATTTCTGAAACACCTCACGTTCCTATAGAAGATATTTTGACAGATTGGCTTTGGATGGTCGCCCGAACCGAAGCAGGGCAGGGTGGAGCAGCTTCCACCGATATTGATTCCTTGGCAGTCGCAAGCAAAAATAAAGTTAAAGAAGAAAGGGTAGCTAAAAATGGCGCAACTGAAGGGGCTGAGGTTGGAGATTATGAGTGGACACTCGCTGATTTGCCACAAGATGGCAACCTTGATGTTATTGCCAATGAAATAGGAGCAGATCAACCTTTCGACGACATAACAGCTTATGGACTCGTTACTCTTGTCGCTGACGAAGCTATGAAAGGTGTCAGTTTGTTAATTGGAAGTGATGATTCTATTAAAGTCTGGCTGAATGGTGAAGTCGTTCACACCAACGCTGTTAACCGTGGCAGATCCAGATGGCAAGATGAGTTTGAAGTTGATCTGAAACGAGGTAACAACTTGTTGATGGTCAAATGCAGTGAGCGTGGCGGTGGCTGGGGCGTGCACGTCGGTATTCGAGAGTCCATAGAAACTGCTTATTTACCAGCAGGACAGCAAAGTGTTGAAGCAGCAGGTAAGCTTATCACTGCCTGGGGCAAATTGAAAAGTGCGAAATAATCGGCTTTATACAACACGTGAAATAGCATGTTGAATCTGACCCTGTAGTCCAATTAAGACCTTGTGGCTACAGGGTTTACACGTTCTTATAAAACTATTTATCAAACTCAAGTTAGAATAACAAAATCTTCAGAAAAAATGTTGACTTTTTTTGACGTTCTGCTAAAATAGCATGGAGATGTAATATTATTTACATTTTATCATTAAAATCTTAAGAATTACTGCAAAATTGTATAGGAGGTTACACATAATGTTCAGAAAATTGTGTATAATAGGGTTGGCTTTTCTGATGAGTTCTTCGATCATGACACTCACTGCAGATGCTCAGGATAAAGTTACCGGTCCTTGGATGTGGATGATTATGCCCAATTCTGTAGCATGTGGCGCTGATGCTACCCATGTTGATGAGATAGATGAACAAACAGGTGGTAAACTTTCTGAAGAAGACGTGGCGGAAGATGGCATTACGCCTAAAGTTCTCAGAGTTAAGTTTAAAACCGGTTATGAGTGGACTGAAGGCGAAATTGCAGTAGCAGGTGGGAATAATCTCCAATTAATGTTGAATGACCTTCGTTTCGGTCCGGCTGCCCCGGAGGTTGATCTCAATAGTCATTGTGCTTATGCTGTCATCAATGCTAAATCCAAAAAATCGGTGAAAGATGCTACTGCACGAGTTGGTAGTGATGATTCCGTTAAGGTGTGGGTGAATGGCAAAGAGGTACACGCAAACGCTGTAAACCGTGGTGCCGGAGATTTTCAAGACACCTTTAATGTGGATATAAAAGTAGGGGATAATGTGATTATGGTTAAGGTGTGTGAATGCGGCGGCGGATGGAGCATGTTCTTCGGTATTCAGGCAGACTTGGATTATAATCTGAAGTTTAAAGGATTGCCTGTTGAACCTGCTGATAAACTCGCGACGCAGTGGGGAGCACTCAAAGATCTTAGGAATTCTAATTTTAAACTATAATCTAACTTAAGTCCGCCTTTTTGTGCTTGATTCAATTTGGTAAATCTGCCATAATTCTCTAAACGGTTAGAAGCAGAATGACCGAATTGTTTAGGTAAAAGTCTGACTTTTGTAATTCTGCTAAAATAGCTGAAAGGTATACTTCTATTTCGTTTTATTATTATTAGAATTGCTACACAATAATATACGAGGGTGTTTATAATGTTCCAAAAATTGTGTATAATAGGATTAGTTTGTCTGCTGAGTCTTTCTCTGACGACGTTAACTGCTGATGCTCAGGAAAAAATTTCTGGTCCGTATCTCTGGATGATTGCTAAAACTGCAGCAAACCAAGGCGGACAGAATTCCACCAATATTGATTCACTTGATGACGCCAGCCGTGGAAAAGTCACCGAAGAGGAAATCGCCAAAAACGGTGCAAGAGAAGGCGACGAAGTTGGTGATTATGAGTGGACACCAGGCACACTTGCCGTTAACGGGGACATTAATGCTCTCGTTAATAGCATAGGTATGGAAGTGGGTGCGTTAGATGACATAACGTCTTATGCGCTAATTGTCCTCAAAACGAAAAGAGCGCAAGGAAACGTAGCGATGGGTGTCAGTAGTGATGACTCTGTCAAGGTTTGGCTTAATGGTGAAGTTGTTCATACCAAAGCAGTGAACCGCGGCCGCGGTGGTGATAACTCTTTCCAAGATCATTTAAAGGTTGACCTTAAGAAAGGAAATAATCTCTTTATGATAAAAGTCAGTGAGCGTGGCGGTGGATGGGGAATGCACTTTGGCGTTGGCGGCGACTATGAATTAGCCGAAATTGATGACATTTTGCCTGTTGAACCCGTTGGCAAATTAACAACGCAATGGGCACAAATTAAGAATATTCGGTAATTCTGCCTTGATATCTCACAAAATATTGTTTTCGGTTTTCTCTTCATTTATAGTGGACTATAGAAATAATTCTACATTTCCTCTGTAGGAGCGATCTCCGAATCGCGACAGAAACTTAGGAGCAGTCGGGAATCGGAGTTCCCTCCCGCTGAATGCGCTTGGCGGAATGCCAAACGCGCATTCCGCCAAGCGCATTCAGCGTTGATTCACAGTTTAGGAATGTAGCGTTAATTCTAATCTCTACCATAAAAGAGAATTTTACAACTAAACTTTGTATAAACCCTTTAATTATTGTCGTATAATTATTTATGGGTTTTTAAGTTTGACTTAATTACGTGTTTTTGTTAAACTAATTATGAAATAGACGTTTATCCTTTAAAATAAATCAGAAATTGACGTTTCTAAGGATAAATGACGTTAAATGTTACTGCTTTATTTTGTTAACAAAATTAAATGGAGGTTTTTCATGTACAGGAAATTAATTGTATTAGGTATAGCGTTTCTGATGATTCTTTCAGTTATGCCACGCACTGCTGATGCCCAAGATCAAATTCTTGGTCCATGGCTTTGGATGATCGCTAAAACCGAAGCGGGACAGGGTGGTGCTAATTCTACCGATATCGATTCACTCGCAGTTTCAAGTGATAATAAAGTTACTGAAGAAATGGTCGCTAAAAATGGCGCAAAAGAAGGTGACACCGTTGGGGATTATAAGTGGACACTCGCTGAATTGCCCGCAAACGGTGACATCAATACTGTTGTCAATGAAACGGGAATGGCAGAAGGCGCATTGGATGACGTTTCTTCTTATGCACTCTATACGTACAAATCGGATAAGGCGCAAGATGTGACAATGAAAACCGGGAGTGACGATTCCATCAAAGTCTGGCTCAACGGGGAAGTCGTTTTTACCAATGCCGTTAACCGTGGACGTGGCATGTGGCAAGATGAGTTCGGAATTAGCCTGAAACAAGGTGACAACTTGATATTGGTCAAAGTCAGTGAACGTGGCGGTGGTTGGGGAATGCACGTAGGTATCCTTGAAACCCCGTATGTTCCTGTAGTAGATATTTTGACAAATTGGCTTTGGATGATCGCCAGAGCCGAAGAGGGACAGGGCGGAGCAGCTGCCACCGACGTTGATTTACTCGCAGTTGCAAGTAAGGATGTAACTACCGAAGATATGGTAGCTGAAATTGGGGCATCTGAAGGCGACAGCCTCGGTGATTACGATTGGACACTCGCTGAATTGCCACAAAATGGAAACCTTGATGAAATTGCCAATCTAATGGAAGTAGAAGGTGGGTTGGACGACATCACAGCTTATGGACTCGTTACACTTGTTGCTGACGAAACTAAGGAAGTCACATTGCTTGCTGGAAGCGATGATTCCATCAAAGTCTGGCTCAATGGTGAAGTCGTTCATACGAACGCGGTGAACCGTGGCAGATCCAGATGGCAAGATGAGTTTACAGTTAATCTGAGACAAGGTGACAACTTGTTGCTGGTCAAAGTCAGTGACCGTGGCGGTGGCTGGGGCATGCACTTCGGCATTCGAGGTGAAGTAGAAACTGCCTATAAGACGCCTGCTGAGTTGGGCACTCCTGTTGAAGCTAAAGGTAAACTCGTTACTACTTGGGGCAGCTTAAAAAGTGCTAAGTAACACCATATCCGTTTAGTAGCCACAATGTTGTTGGTTGCTATTTAACCTATCGTTATTAAACATTAAGGGCAGTGCTATATAGCATTGCCCTTAATGTTTTTGAGATCTTGAAATTAATAATTTCCCTTCTTGTCTGAACCAAGCACGGTAGGTGTGGTTTCCTAACTGCACCATAGGCGTCAACTTAAGGATTTTCCAAACAGGGAAAACCATCTTCAGTCCCGTAGGGACGCTATGTTTATAGAAAACAGTGAAGACCCTCCTGAGCCTCGTAGAGGCGGTATGTTGTCGCATCCGTTTATCCATAAAATATGTCGCTCCTACGGAGCTTAGAAGACTTGTCGAAACGGGTGCTATAAACATATCGTCTCTACGAGACTAAATATGGGACATTTTCAATCTTCATGCCTATTGAGAAGAGTTTTTAGAACAAGAAATATTTTCTTAAGTTGACACCTATTATCGGGTAATATGTTCCCTAACTCATTAATTTGCCAACAATTCCATAAATACTGGTAGTGATTCCCTAAATCCATCCTCTCGTGTACCATTCTCTGGGGTGTAGACACTCTCTAAGGAAATTGTTCCTTGATACCCATCTCTTTTTAACGCATTCACAATATCTGTGTAGTAGGATTGCATCTGTCCTTGACCCATCGCGCAAAAATCAAAGGTTGCAGCAGGGAGATTGACAATACCGTCTTTGAGATGGATATGCGCGATATGATCACGGATAATTTCATAACCATCTGGATACGACACTTCAGTACAATAAAGCGAACTACATGGGTCCCAGAGGACTTTAAGATGATTTGTAGATAATTCGTCAATCAATTTCCGAGCAAGTAGAGCCGATGTAATATTTGAAGAAATTGCGGTTTCAATCACTAATGTAATGTTTGCTGCTTCTGCAATTTGTAACGGTTCTTCTAATCGGTTTAGTAGCGTTGCCCACGCACCCTCCGCAACAATCGGTTCTGCACCAAAGAGTACCATCTCTTTCTGGAAACTGAATATCCGAACCAGATTTGTTCCGAGTGTTTGTGCAATATCTATACATCGTTGTAACGTGTGAATTTGGTCACGATATGCTGGCGTGTCTACTACAGTATCAACAGGAATTCCTGCCAAATTGTGGTGTGAGATGCACGATACCTTTAAATTTCGTGCTTCTATAAGACTTTTAACCAGTTTAACATCCGCATCGTTTAACCCACCAACCTGCTTCTCCCACAAGTACTGCAATTCAACATATTCTAATCCTGTTTCGACCATTGTATTGAGGGCATACTCAAAATTTCTGCTGATTCCATCGGTGATGATTCCTATTTTCGGATTATTTTGCATTTAACTGCCTCTTAATTCTATTTTTATCTAAGGATTGTGTTCGCAACGCAACGTGCTAAGTATCACTCCGATTTTCTTATTTCGATCCCCGCAATACTTTCAAGGATTTTGATAATTGTCCAATTATCCTCATCAGGATTTACCGCTTTACCTGCTTGAAATAGTTCAAAAGCAGCGCTCGTTGCGAACAGAGGCACCCCACAATCGTTTGCCATACTTTTCGCCAGGCTTAGGTCTTTGTACATCGTTCCAATGTTGCTCTGTCCTTTGAAGTTCCGTTCCAATATATTTTCTGTTGTATCCTGAAAAAGGAAATTGCCGACAACACTTGTGCTAACAACCTCACGCAACGTTTCCGGTTTGACACCTGCCTTGACAGCCAGTGTCAGTGCTTCAAATATACCGGCATAAGTAACACCGGTTAGGACAGCGAGGGCAGACTTAACGGTTTGTCCCATTCCAATCTCTTCTCCGACGTGATAGATATCCTTTCCGACTGCTTCAAGTACCGGCATTGAGGATTCAAGAACCTCTTTTTTTGCTGCGACCATCATCGTAAGTGTTCCAGCGGCTGCCCCCGGTGCACCACCGCTAACAGGAGAATCAATGATATTGAATCCTTTTGCCGTAACGAGTTCTGAAACCTCTATTACTTGGGACCGCCCAATCGTCGCTGTGCAGATAACCGTTGATCCTGGTTGTAATCCTGCTAACAAACCGCTTTCGTTTAGTAGCACCTCTTTGACCTGATCGACGTTGAGCACCATGATAAAAACTGCATCGGCTGCTTCTCCTACCTCTTTTGGAGACGCAGCTGCATGTGCCCCCAATTGCGAAAGCATTTTTAGTGGCTCCGTTCTGATATCGTACACCGTGAGTTCATGTCCTGCTTTCAATATATTTTTTGACATGCCGCTGCCCATATTACCAACGCCGATTAGCCCTACTTTTGCCATCGTTATCTCCTAAAATGTGTTTAACTTTGCACACCTTAATAATCTTACTATTGTTTTCACAACCGTATTTTATACCACACTGATGCGGAAGTCAAGTCACACTGAACAGGGTGTGTGTAAAGTTTTTGTCACTAATTATTTTTTGAAAATTAACTTGACAAATCAATATATTTATGTTAATATTATTATCACGTAATTAAATAATGTTCTCAATACACTCAAAATTTCTAATGAATAAAGAGAAGAAAAACAAAAAAGCTGAAAAATCACGTCACATTCCTTGTCCTGACTGGGTTTTCGCACGTCACTAGGACGTGCAAAACGTCCTAAATGTGACGTGTAACGTCCTAAATGTGACGTGCAAACGTCCTAAATGTGACGTGCAAACGTCCTAAATGTGACGTGCAAACGTCCTAA
>JAPPCZ010000049.1 GCA_028824685.1 Candidatus Poribacteria bacterium | reverse complement strand
TGGGGAATTTGATGAAGCGTCGCGATAAGTTTGACTACATCATGGTCGAAACCACAGGGCTTGCGGACCCCGGGCCAGTTGCTCAGACGTTCTTCATGGACACCGAAATGCAGGAGAAACTGCAACTGGATTCCGTCACGACGCTGGTTGATGCCAAACACATCTGGCAGCACATCGATGACAGCGACGAGGCACGTGAACAGATTGCCTTTGCCGATGTCATTTTGTTGAACAAGATTGACCTTGTGACCGAGGGTGAGTTAGAGCAACTGGAAGCCAGAATTCGCAGCATGAACGCTGCAGCGAAGATTTATCGAACGAAAAACGCCGTGGTTGAAATGGACAAGATTCTCAATGTCGGTGGATTCGATCTGGACCGGGCGATGGAGGTTGACCCACAGTTTATGGAACCAGAGTATCCGTTTGAATGGGCTGGTGTTTATAACCTCTCGGCAGACACGCATGAACTGGTTTGCCAAGAAGGTCCTGACCCGGCGATGAAAGTCGCGTTGGTGCCCGTAAATGAGTCAACCGATGAAGCTTTGAACGCCGCTGTTGAACCAGTCGTTCTGGTTTTCTCGGATGATGAGCATGAACTTTCGACGGGTGGCACCCTTCAACCGAGTGGACAACTCATTGAATTGAATCTCACAGCGGAAGAATTACGCTTTGCCGTGCAGATTGACCGCCCCGGTGCTTACGCGCTGTTTACTGAGCATCACCCCGACGAATTTCAAGCACAACTCTTTGGCAGCGGTGCCCTTGTCAAGCCAGTTGTTGAACGCGAATTTAAGCCAGACCACGAACATGATGACGAAGTCACATCCGTCGGCATCACAACCCCTGGCGACCTCGACCCCGACCGGCTGAATAATTGGATTAGCGATCTGCTTCGGACAAAAGGTGTAGACATCTTCCGCATGAAAGGTATTCTGAGCATCAAGGGTGAGCCAAACCGATTCGTCTTCCAAGGTGTGCATATGCTCTTCGACGGTCGCCCCGACCGCCCGTGGGGTGGTGAATCGCGCTACAATAGTCTTATCTTCATCGGGCGCAACCTCGACCGGACCGAATTGACTGAAGGGTTTGAAGCATGTCTCGCTTGAACAACATGAGCAACCGCTTTTTCCAGCCCTCTCAACTGCGCGAAAATTGGACCGCAACCATCAGCGACCACGTCATTGATCTGGCGTGGTCCCCTGATGGGAGATACATCGCTGCCGCATCGGTTCTCGGTCCGGTGACAATTTTTGAAGGTAGTCGTCGATCAGTTATCCATGCCTTTGAAGGGCATGAATTCGGCACAATGTCAATCGCTTGGCGTCCAGACAGCAAGGTGCTTGCAAGCGCAGGACAGGATGGGAAAATTCGGTTGTGGGATATGGCGAGTGGTGAAGTGGCCCATTCACTTGACGGGGGCGCAGAATGGGTTGAGCACCTATCTTGGAGTGGCGGCGAAGAACCGATACTCGCTTCTGCCGCGGGTCGTAAGCTGAAACTCTGGAACACTGTTGGTGATCTTGTTCGCGAATATCCCGACCATCAGAGCACGATTTCTGGTCTCCAGTGGAAACCGCGTGTAATGCAACTTGCCTCGATTGCCTACGGCGGTGTCACGCTGTGGGATCCGCAACAGTCGGAAGCCGTCCGCCGAATGGAATGGCAAGGCTCATCACTGGTGATTGCGTGGAGCCCTGACGGTAAACACATCGCTACCGGAGATCAAGATTCGACCGTACATTTCTGGATTATGTCTACCGGTGAGGACTTACAAATGTCTGGCTATCCAACAAAAGTGCGAGAACTCTCGTGGGATGCCACGAGTCGATACTTGGCTACGGGAGGCGGTTGGGAAGTTACGGTGTGGGATTGTTCCAGTCCCGGACCGGCCGGTAGCAGACCTATTACGCTTTCCAAGCATCAGGAGTTTCTCAGCGTTGTGCGTTTTCAACATCACGGAAAACTACTGGCCTCAGGCTGTGCTGGCGGCCTGGTCTACGTCTGGCAATTGCGAGGCAGACGCAGTTCTCTGGCGATTCATGAAACCTCTCTGACAGCGGGGGTCACAAGCCTCGTTTGGTCACCGAATGACCAGCATATCGCTGTTGGTGACGAGTCGGGTGGGGTGAGAGTTTTTTCTATAACTTAAAGTTCAACATTCAAACGGAGTCAGTTGCCCGAGTTCTTACTTTGGTTATTTACCAAGTTAAAAACTTAGGCAATAGTTTACTATAGTTTGGACAATTTTTAAAACGTGAGCGGATATAAGAAATTAGTGCACCGCTTATTTCACCAAGTCAGCGCATAAGAAATAAAAAGGAAACTTTCTTTGCTCCAGCGGAGCAGTATGTTTATAGCTACAGTATGATCGACGTCCCGCTCCAGCGGAGCGGTATGTGAGATTATCACACATAGCACTCCGCTGGAGTGCAAGAATGTGTCCATAATGTTTTCTATAAACATAGCACTCTGCTGGAGTGCAGCATTTTCACTGAGGCACACTAATATGAGAAACTCACAGAAAAATAGAGGTTCCGTAGAAAACCCAACTATCACTGAACAAGAATTGTCCAAACTTTAGAATAGTTTATAGTAAAGTCAATAATTAAATAGACATTTCAGTGATTGTGGAGACCGCCTCCTCGTTGGAGCGAGGTTCCCTCCCGCTGAATCATGCGGAATCATGTAGAATGCCATACGGGGAATGCCAAAAAGGCATTCATACCGTTGATTTGGCGCATTCTACCACGCGCATTCAGCGTTGATTCACAACTCAGATGTAAAGTTAATTGTAAAATCCACTATAATATACGTTGTATGGACAGGTCTATTACTATCCATACAATTTTAGGAAAAAAATTGAAAAAATATTTTAGTCAAGAATTAGTAGACAATACTGGCGCGTGTCTCTCTTTTGCATGTGCGATCCATTGCATGGCGATGCCGCTTTTAGTAACCATTTTACCTTTGATCGGCCTCAGCTTCCTTGCCAGTGAACCCGCGGAATTAGCTATCATCGGTGGGGCAGTTGTGATTGCCCTGGGAAGCATTGTTTGGGGTGTTCGCCATCACCGAAGTTGGCGGGCATTCTTGGTACTCGTTGTAGCATTAGCATTTATCTCTACTGCTCACATCGCAGCTGAAGGCATTTATGAGGTGGCCTTACACAGCGCAGGAGGTATCTTACTTGCATCCGCACACCTCGTAAATCGCCATCTGTGTAAAACTTGCCCTGTATGTAAGGATGAACATGTTGGTGATTCTCATTAATCACCGCTTTTCATACAGCATGTAATCAATTTGTGATAGAAATACCAAATTAGCCGAATGCCGTTGTGCATTCGGCTAATTTGGTATTCGTAGTTATGCCATTTCTAATATATAATGTGTCATTTGCGGAATATCTCGGAATATCTTGTAGGAGCGACCTCCTGGTCGTGACCTGGAGGTCGCTCCCGCTGAATCATGCGGAATTATGTAGAATGCCATACGGTGAATGCCAAAAAGGCATTCACCGCCTACAGGATTTTGAAATCGGGGTTTCAAAGCCCTCCAACTATTTATGAGATAGGTTGTTGTGAGATGACTTTGTAAACCCAATTTAGTCCAGACACCTTTCGCACCGCTGGTGCTTTGGTTTTGGGGTGATATGGTTTCTATACACATTCCGCACCGCTGGTGCTGAGATACATTTTCCAAAGCCTCAGAGAGGCGAAAGGTGTATAGTAAACATTGATCCCCTCAATAGCAAGCCCCAGAGGGGCGAAAGGTGTATAAGATGCACTAACGTTCCTCACTAAATTGACGCCTATGGTGTGTAAAGTTTGTTACTAATTATTTTTTCAAAATTAACTTGACAAATCAACATAGTTATGTTAATATTATTATTACACTATAAAATAATATTCTCAATATACGCAAAATTTCTAATGAAGAAAGAAAAGAAAAAATCTGAAAAATCACGTCACATTCCTTGTCTTGACTGGTTTTTGCACGTCCTAAATGAAGGTGTTCATCGGGAAGGCGAAGCGAAACTCAACCGATAATATGCTTTATACGAAAACTTTACATGTCTAAATATCAAAAAAACTTGACACAGAAAATAAAAAGTTGTATAATAGAATTAACAAGCAATCTTAAACCCAACATGGGTACCTCTCTAAAATACATATTTTAGGTTTAAGCTTGCTTGCTGGGGTGCCCGTCATTTTTTTAAGGTGATGGGTCCTCAGCAAGCCGCGAAACTGTATAATACACTATTTATCTGTGTGGTATCCATAAAACCGGAAACTATACGCCACACGCTGCGCAAGTGCAGCTGAATAACGAACCACTATCTTCGCATCAAGCGAAAGGAGCCATGCCATGTCAATGCTGAAGGATACACTCAAATACCTGATGATCGGTGGGTTTGCGCTCATCGTTGTATTCGGGATTATCACACTCGTGTCCAGTCAAATACAGAAGAAGAATAGGGCAGTGGAAAACCACGCGCACCCTCATGGTGCTGTCAGAGAAGGTAGCACGCCCCGTCAAAATAGCTGGCAGAAAATAACGTCAAAATTCAAGAGAAAGCCTAAACCGTCTCACTCGCATGGTCACCTTGATCTGGGTCCTCCGCCACCGCCGATGGAGTATCCCCGTGATCTGAAAGAACGATTGGATAAGGTGAAGGCAGACAACAATTCTTACTTCACGAATCCGAACTTTTTTCAAGAGGTGTATGAGGCAGTCAGTGATGGGCGGGATATGGAAACCACCATAGAAATCCTCAAGAAATACAATATCTATACCGATGTTGTCTTAGAACACATGGATAGCTATGAGGCGTTCATATATATACTTGAGAGTGCCCCAGTGGATTATACGGGAACTGCAACAAAATACGGGGAACGCGTTATAAGTGAAGACCCCAGCAGTGCAGAAGCACTGGAAGCTGGAATTCTTTTGGGAGGAGAAGACGATCTCCGCGCTGTTCTGAAATATCATCCAAATTCGCCCCTGGCTCTATTCAAGTTGGGAAACTTACTTTTGTTTGAAAGACCGGAGGAAGCGATTGTTCATCTGAAAAAAGCGACCCAACTTGGGAAGCTTGGTGATTTCAGCAATAGCTTAGACACTGGGGATCGTATGTTAGGGATTGCGTATCAATATCTTGGCGACTACAAGACGGCGTGGGTTCATTTGAAAAGGGCGCAGGCACTGGCAGTGGATCCAAATCATCCTCGGATCCGTGGGCATTTGGCAGCGATAGAACGTGGCGACCCTACGATATTGCCAATCCAACGTGAACCCGCCTCTGATGCGATAGGACAAGACACCGCAGAGAAACACCCACTTCTTGATGACACACCCGCGCCTCCCCCACAAGGCTTTGTGGATACACCCGCGGCAGATGCCCTACCAACGTCACCGATTCCTTCACCGCCTGAACCTGAAGGCATACCGCCCGTTGACGGCGATCGCGAAGCTGCGGAATCGCAAGCGTTTTTAGATATGTTTCGTGAGGATGAGGCGTTTAACAGGCGCCTTGCAGAAGATGAGCTGTTTCGGGAGGCATATTTCAAAGAGGTAGATGCGTTCATCAAGTGGGCAGAGGCTCTGATGAACGAGAAGCCTAAAAACGCCAATGATTTTTTACAGCAGGAATTAAAACGGCATCTGTCGGGCAAAAAGACAAACTTTGACCCCGACCGTATTACACGCGGCTACGAAATGATGAATAAATATGGGCGAGAAGATGGGCTAAAACACCTTCACAAGAGAGACCCACACCTTGCCAAAGAGATTGAAGCGATGCAAAAACAAGATCGCAACGCACCACAAACGCCAACGCGGCGGAAATAAGATAAGGCGGTGTGAAAGCACCACACCGCCTCTCTCATAATAAAGGAGAACCTTTCATGAAAAATATGATTCTTTTCACGCTCATATTGAGCCTGTTCACCCTTATCAACACGTTTGACGATGCAGAGGCTACACAAGTTTATGTCATCGGAAGTCCAACCGATTTCCCACAACGCGGTCAAACGTTACCCGTCACGATAAAAATCACCAACAGACCGACTTATGGTTATGTGCTGGTCTCGCTCAGGAATGTTTCAACTATGAACGGACATTGCACAAACTATCCACTGGACAGCGATGACACCACTGCGGACATGGCGTTATTGAGATCAGATAACAGCGGATGGACAGACCTGGGAACGGGCGTGCTCAAGTATGAACTCCCGGCAGAATATAGACGTTATCAAAACATTGACCTCACCGTCAACGTCAGATGCTACGACTATGGCGCGTGGGGAAAACTCAAAGCACAAGTCTATAGAAAGAGAAGTAACGACACATACAGAAAAGCTGATGAAGATATCGGCACCGTCCCACGCGACGAAAACGGAAATCATATCGCTGACGGATGGCAGAACGACTTTTACCCTTACGTCTATGCAAACTCTGCTACAGAAGATGTCAGTGTCAGTGGAACACGCAGAAAAGCAGGAATCAAAGACTATCCATATAGCGTGCCTCTCTTGAAAAAACGACAGAATACTGTTGATAAAGAAACAGGACCCGCTGGCAACAATGAAAATGGTGATGGCTTCACTGTCTTTGAAGAATACAGAGGATTCATGACACAACAATATGGCGGATACGGCGGCGGTGCTACCGGGCATATACGCACAAGCCCGGAAACAAAAGATGTTTTTTACGTCATACACAGCTCTATGTCCGCTTACGGTATTGGTGACGCAACAGATCATCCACCTACGTTCACCAAACTTCATTCTATCTGTGTCAATGATCCTTGGGGACAGGTCTGGAATGCCACACATACCGGATACGTCAACGTCTCAAACGAGGTGGGCTGGATAAACTCCAACTCTGATGGTATTCCGGATGTCGATTATGTCCATGCACTCAGAATATGGGCACCAATAAGTAATGTAAATAATGTAAATGTAAATAGACACCCTGTGAATCCAAACGATTATTTTGGACTTGCAGCTGGAACCCATAAACCGTACGAATTATCATTAATCAATATTTATGTAGATGCGATTACCGATGAAAAACGAACAAACGCAGATTTTGCAAACGTCTCTGTGAATGATCTCGTTGCTAACATCATTGCGCATGAAGTGGGGCACATGGTAAACTTAGATCATTGCTCCACCGATTGTATTCAGAACCACCCCACGGGATGCGTGATGGATCCCTATACGAGTAAATTTGCGCTATTTCCACCCACCACAGATCACTACCCCGATTACGATTTAGCAGGAGATGTAAAAACGCCAAAATCGGCAAGAGGAACAGGGCGGAAAACAGCGGGGCCTACCGAGGGACAGGATGCCGAACCAACGCGATCCCTTACATCCTCTAACGGTTCATACACCGCTTCTGCTGGCGGCACACACACCGCTAACTTTAGCACTTCTGCTGCGTATAGTTCGGTGTATTGGTATGTCAAATCACCGACAGATACATCCTCTTTAGGCACGAATGTAGAAATAGATGCGGGCAATGGGAGTGCCACAACCGCAAGTCTCACTTACACGTTCCCATCGGGCGTGTCGGGTACCTATAAGATCACAGCCTATGTCTATCCGGGCAATGGGAATGTCTATGAAGAAAGTTATAACGTTGATGTCTCTACGACTTCTACGACAACGACAACTTCTACGACACCCACGGCACAAATATCGCTGGACGCAACTTCCTATAACCCCGGCGGGACTTTGACGGCAACTGTTACGACAACACCTGCTTATTACGGTATCTGGTTGTATGTCAAAGCGCCCGGCGATACAACTTATCGGGGAACGCAAATAAAGTGGTATTACGGCGGCGGCACATCAACACAGGCAACGCTCACTTATACGTTCCCAACCGATGCAGCCACGGGATCCTATAAAATAACCGCTTATATTTTCCCGTATGTCAATGGAACTTACGGTACAGGCTATGAGGTCTCTCAAAACGCAAGTGTTACCCAAACAACACCGACGACACCGACGACACCGACGACACCGACAACGCCCACATTTGCACTCACGGTTTCGGGGGTCGCGTCGAGTTATAGTCCTGGCAATACACTTACAGCGACGGTAGACACCGGCGCACCTTGTTATGGGGTCTATTTGTATGTGTGGCCACCCGGGAGCAGCAGCTACAACTATTATTATTTTCATGGTGGCACGGCTACATCGAATCTGTCCGTGAGTTACACGATACCTTCTGATGCACAGACGGGATCATGGACTTTTCAGATACAGGCTTACGCCTGGAATGGCAATACCCATGGAGAACGGGAGCATAAAAATTACTACGTCACCGTCCAGTAGCGGATAACTTGATGCAGATCACTGGCAGATATCCGTTTTAGATATCTGCCTAAACCCGCCACGCGTCTCATATTGATCAAAAACGGCCGAGAGAAATCATCGCTTAATCACTATCTGTGTATCCACTACACTGCAATGAAACAGAGAACCGAACGACACGGATAAGCGAATGAACTCATAGCGAGTACGGGCAAGAATCGTTGAAAGTTGCCCGAAAGTTAATGATAAGAAAAGAAAGGGACAGAAACTATCCTTTCTTACCCTATTTTATAACATCCCTTATGTTTTTCTCAATATGACTTCTGATATTATTTCAGATCACATTTGAGAAAGGACAGCTGCGCTGCAGTAAAGAACAGGACATTAAAAAGGATTAACAGTGCGGTAGGAAAAAGGACGCTTTGATACGAAGGTTTCTCTTCAAACTGTGGCACAGCGTCTGGATCTACTGGTTTCTGAGACAAACCCTCTCTCACAAAATAAATATGAAGGCTATCCGGGTCGCCGCTATCCTCTGATTTTATGAAATCTTTAAACGTTTGTCTATAGCGACGAACTTGTTGGACAAAATTCATATAGCTGGTAATCCCTGAGTTTGCGAACCCCTCCATCGCGTATTGGAAACATGCTGTTGGCGAAATTTGGGTGAGTTCGCGGGCGAGTCGGACTTGTCTAAATTGCTGGTCTACATGCCTATCCGCTATTTGGGTTTTCGTTTCTCCAATGGATGTAAGATAGGCAGCCCAACGACGTGTAGCCAAGGGATTATCGGGAGAAGGTGCCTGTTTTAACTTGCTTGATTCCGATGTTTTCAAAGGGCGAAATTCATTTTCAATGTTTGCCAATTGGGTTTGTCTACGCGATGAAATTACCTCTATTGATGGAATCGGATCAAGAGTGCCAACAAAAATACCGAGTAGACTTGGAAAAATAAACGCCAAACATACCCAACTTAATAGAAGCCAGACTAAACTGGTTATAGCATTTGAGACCCAACTGGAGAAAAACAACCCTAAAAAAATAAAGATAGAGATATGCAACGCAAAAAGCCCTACCATTCCCAAAATTCGGAGCCAATCACTAAAATCAATTGGGATATTCCCTGAAAGGTAAATGATTAACAAGTTCATCAGGATACCGATTGTGAGTGGAACCATAAGCGTAAAAAACGCCCCCAAGTATTTTGCCAACAAAATCTGTCCTCGAGAGACACGGTTAGACATCATTAGACTCAGTGTCCCTTGAACGCGTTCCCCTGCGATGGCATCAAAGGTGAATAAAATTACAAAAAAGCTCATGAAAATACCGATAAAGACCCAGTCAATTTTGATGAGTGTAGTTGCGTCCCCGCTATGATTTGTAGGTAGATATTCCAAGGACCACATCTCTCGCCATCTATATGCTTCCCCCTCGTTCCCGCCTCTGCCATAATTTGTGCGGTCTGCTATTGTGATAGAACGCGGTATCGACTCATCAGTCCCATCGGCACAAAATTTTAACTGGCTTGGGTGCTTCGGTATTTCTCCGGGGCCCATCATTGCCAATTTCCCTAAACCTTCTGAAGCGAATCTCTCAATGTGCGCCAATCTCTGTGTCACTTTACGATTATAATTGTAGATCTCTTCTGTGTATCCCGTATTACCGAATCCGTATATGAGCGCGTTTGCCACCATCAGGACAGGCAGAAGAATTATCATTAAGACGAACCGTAACGTCATGAGATTGTGATGTATCTCTTTCTTCGCAATGTGCCAAATCATTTTTAATAGTTATCAGTTATTAGTTATCAGTTACCCATTTGCATAAGTCAAAACGTTTGCAATCACCGCACGCTTAACTGAAAACTGATGACTGAAAACTAAAAAACTGATAACCCTCCTTTCAACTCATATCATACCGAAGGAACGATAGGTATGCCCCTATAAACAGAATGACATTCCACGCTAACAGAATAAAGATGTCGCCCAATGCGCGAAAGAAACTCTCAGAAACGGAGTTATATCGGTGCTGAAAAACGGGCAGGTCTATTAATTCTGCCGCCTCCTTATCGCTTGAAAACCATGCCCGCTCGGAAAACGCGTTTTTATCAGCAAGGTGACCAACAATCTGACGTTTATAACGCCTCGTCTGATCCATAAAATCGTTGTAACTTTCCCGGTCCGTACCGGTTATCGTCCCTACAGCAAAGCGGTATGCATCCGCGAAAGAAATTCGAGAAATATCTCTGGCAAGTTGCGCGTTTCTTTCGCTAATTTCCTCCCTCCGTTTAAGAAGTTCTTCAGCTTTATTAGCATAATCAATACGGAGGGGTTCTTGATAACCTAATACCTCCTGAAATTTGGAGACATTTGCATTGCGGATCGGTTCAATGTTGTATAACTCTTTAAACCCAAGCTCCCATGGCGAACTCATGGTAATCTGTATTGAGAGTGCCTCTTCCTGAGAAATCGCGCTTACTGGGTATTTATATCCCCACTTTTTGAGAATATAGGTATCCCGTTCCGTCTTGAAATCTTCCCATATCTTTTCAACTTGCTGCCGTGCTTCTTTTTCGGGTTGAAGTTTATGCGGAGGGAATTTCGAGACTGCAAAGGTTGCTATATTTGAATGAACAATTGTCAGAATCCCCCAAATAAACATTGAGAGGATCAATGTAGTCGCTGCGGCCTTTGTCCATACAGATAAGAGCAATCCTAAAAGATAACAGACTGACACATATAATAGTGAGACAATGAGTACCATGACGAGGCGTAGTAAATCACTACCATTGAAAGTAGTCGTGGGAGAAGCGAACGCGATAACAAGTCCGACAACAAAACTAATCACTACAATTGGAAACAGCGACAACATCCCGCCAAGATATTTCCCAAGTACAAGTCTGTCCCTCGGAACCGGATTGGATAATACCAGTTTCAGTGTGCCATCTTCCCTCTCTCCTGAAATCGTGTTGTAAGCAAACAGTATTGCTAATGCACTGAGCACAATTTTGAAGACAAAAATGACATCAACAGAAAGGAAAATTGAGAGAAAAGGGTTGTCCGAACCCTGTTTCTGCGCATCTTTCTCCCAAATAGGTGTTGCAAGGTCAATACTTACCATATCCGCACCAGATTTTTCCATTCCCACGCGAAAAATACTGAGCGGGTTCGGTTTTCTGTGTGCTTTAGGATTGATTTGGCTATAGAGGTCCCATGTTCGCGTCTCGTCTTGATGTTCTTGAACGGCAACGTGATACGCAGCCGATCGTTTTTCGTAATCCGCAACTTGAACAAAAATGGCAGCAGCAGTCGAAATCAGGCAGACGACAAAACCTATCATGAACCGGGAGGTCAGCACATTTGAGATAAATTCTCGCTGAATAATTAGCCAAAGTGTTGTCATAGACTTATACTGAACGTTCAAAACGGAGTACACCGCAGTGTTCCGCCCCAACGTAAAAGGTGTCTTCATCAACAACGAGAGACGTTACAACACCTGAAATTTCCGGCGCAACTTGTTCCCAAACACCTATATCGTTCCGTAGACGATAAATACCTTTATCGTTAGCCCCATAAACAGAATCTCCCGCTGTAGCTAACGACTTGACGATAACAGGCTTTTCCACTTCATTGGTAAGTAGACTCCAGATAGTACCGTCTTTTGAATTGAAAACGCCTTTATCTGTCGCGACGTAAACCGTTAAACCCGCAAAGACTATCTCCTTGAAGTGCTCAACAGACAGCGGAAGATTTGATGTAATGTCGTTCCAATTGTCCCCGCCATCAAGCGATTGCAAAAGATGCCCATCCCGTTTACCGACATAGACGGTTTCTCCCAACGTTGCGATTTTAAAACTTCTCCATAACGTCTCACGGGAGAGTTCACTGGTCTCTTCTACGCCAGTGTCGTGCCATTCCGAATCCCCAGGTCTCCATCGGAACAGTTTATAGTTATATTCCATGTAGAACGTATCATCGTTGACAGCAACACTCCCCCACAATCCTTCCCATATTAATTCATATACCAATGGAGGGTCTGTTTGTACCTCTATCAACCTTTCAAAGAAACGGTCTGCCCCAAAGTCATCGGTTTTTGATAACTCATCCAATAGAGAACCGGACACACCAGAAAAACCAATTCGGAGTTCCGGACCTGACCTACGTTTGTCTCTAAAGATAAAATGCTTCCCTTTTAGTATCCTGTGCATCAATCCAGTCGAACTGAAAGAGGGTGGAACCTCTTTAACAGGACTGAGCGCATTGCCATCATAAGACAATTGAAAAATAGCGGTTTCATAATGTTTTTGAATTCCTTTTGCATAGAGAACGCCATTGGTTCTTTCTATCTGGACAATTTCCGGTTGTTGCTTTTGGTGTAGGCGTTCTTTGGGGTTCACTTCCAAGCTGACAGCATCCCACGATGTCCCGCCATCGTTCGATTTGACAAACTGTTTACCCACGTTGGCGTAAAGTGCTGCAGACCCGTTTGGTGCCTGATCTGCCACGAAACTGACTAAATTATCAACACGACTTCCCAGTCCAGTATGAAAGCGATGCCACGTTTTACCAGCATCGGTTGAACGATGAATCCCACTGCTGCCACCGGTATAAAACGTGCTTCCATCCAAAACTACAGCACAGCGCACACTGAACTGCATAGGAGAAATACCTGAAGATTCCATAGATGTCCAAGTGTCACCACAATCAACTGAGCGTGCTACCATGCCGTCATCATTCCCGATTGCCAAGAGCGTCTCTTCTGCAGCCAGCAGCGTAAGACTTGGCCCCATACTCATTAGGCCCCAGGTATCCATAGGTGTTATGTCGTTCCATGAATCACCACCATCAATTGATCTAAAAATCCACCACGAACGTATCTCATCCTTCCACAGTCGCTTCCAAATATCTTCTGATGCTCCATAGAACCTTAAAATATTCACTGATGCCATGACATAGATTTGGTCCTCATATATTGCTAAAGAGCCAACACGCACGACATCATCCACTGGCAACTGTAAGTGTTTCCAAGTATCTGTCTCAAGACGGTAGAGTCCCAGATCGGTTCTCACAAATAGGGTGCCTTGACTCATTTGTAACGAATGAATTCCTGAGTGTTTGGGTAAGCGATTGTCTAAGCCATTACTTATATCCTTCCAAGAATTCCCAGCGTCATCGGACCGATAAATACCACCACACAGACAAAGATAAAAAGCATCTTCCGTGATCATTAATTCTCTAACATACCACTTTGGACAAGCACTGACCATGTGCCAAGTTTCACCACCGTTAGTGGAAGCAAACAACTCATTGGATGGAATAATATAGAGCAGGCCGTCTCGTTCCGCTATAGGTATATTGCCACCAGTGTCTTGACGTAGGAAGGTGTCATTGACCAGCTGCCATGTGTCCTCTCCCGCGGGTAATTTGTAAATACTTTCATCTCCTATAACGGTATAGAGCGTATTTTCGGAAGTCATTGACAAAGTACCAACCTCTCCCAATATACCCGGTTCATTTACCTGCGTCCATTTCATAATGTCATCCATGAGGTCATCAGAGTTCTGAAAATTGCCTAATGTCTCGCGAACCATAGCCTCCTCCTTCTTCAACCGCTTTCGCGCGCGATGGAGCTGGCTTTTAACCGTGTTCGGCGATACCTCCAGAAATTCACCAATCTCTTCGCACGTCATTTCACTCAGGTAGTGAAGCACCACGGCTGTCCGCTCACGCGAGGGTAATTTTTGAAGCAGATACTCAACGGCTTCGCGTTGCTTTTCTGTCGCTAACTTTTCAGTCTGTTCCGCCAGATATTGGGCATAGAACAGTGCTTCTACTTCTGCTTCACTCATTGCTTCTAAGGATTGCATCGGTATCTTCTTCTCCGCAAGCCATGTGAGGAAGCGACGGGTTGCAATCATATAAAGCCATCCCGAAAACCGGTTTGGGTCTCTCAGCGTACCAAGTTTTTCATAAGCCATGAGAAAAGTATCTTGCGTAATCTCTTCGGCGATGTGGTAGTCCCTTACCCTCCGCCATACGAACGCGTGTATCCGCTTTTCGTATTTTTTCACAAGAGCAGTGAAGGCATTCTCGTCGCCTGCTAAAATTTGCTTAACCCACTTAGCATCATCGTTTTTCATGTGTATCTCCTAATTAACAACATTGCCTTGTGACACGTGACATATATTATAGGAAGGAAGGTTGCAAATTCGTAATTTTGTGTCTCAAATGTCTTGAAAAGTTCCTTCAGTTCGATAATAGGAATCAAAGTAAATGTAGGGAACATGTATCATTAAATTGATGCCTATAGTGTCGCAAACTCTACCCATAAGTGTCAATTTATAGTGAAATCCAAAAATATGTTTACACTCCCTGGTAGGTGCGGTTTCTAACCGCACGATTTACACAGGTTCGGTTAGGAAACCGAACCTACCGTCATGTATAAATAATTATGGATTCTACTATAAGATATTGAATCTGATTTGTGAATGGACATAGCCCCAGCGGGGCGGAATGTGTATAGAAACATTGTCCAACGTTGACTGAACCCCAGCGGGGTGACAGGTGTATATCTGTGTATTGTGATACACCTTTCGCACCCGACAAATGCCAAAAAGCGCATTTGGCGTTGATTCCCTGGTGCTTTAGTGTGTGTTATGCGTTCTATACACCTTTCGCACCGCTGGGGCTGAAATAATCCAAAATTTATGTTTTTTCCCTAAAATTGATGCTTATGGGTGTCGCAAGTTCTACCCGACCTACAGTTTATTATGACAATTTGTCAATTAGAAATGGTATAAGTAGGTTCCGCGTCGTATCAGCACATATAACGCCGCCAGCAGATTTTACGTAAGTCATAGTGTCTAAACAAGAAAGATTTACCTGTGCTAAACTTCAACGCGAACAAACGCGAGATAAGCACCCGACAGCAGCACGATAACAAACATTGTTAACAGCAACATCTGTATCGCTGAGTCGTTAAAATCCTTGCCGAGACTCAGTGTATCTTCAAATTTTGGGACTGCCTCTGGCAAAACCTTCTTTTTTGTCATGCCTTCACGGACACCAATAATATGGAAACTCTCAGGATCTGATCTATCAATGTCAACAACAAATTCACGGTACTGCCGAGCGTAACGTTCCACATTATCCACAAATTGCAGATGCCGCTCAAAACCCGTTCCGGCAAAAGATTCAAGTAGATGCTGGAGTAGTGTGGCTGGTGAAGCACGAGTGATAGACCGCGCATGTTGAACCTGCGCAATCTTGCTGGTGAGGTATTCACGGTTTAGACGTTCTGACATTTCTGCATTTTCATAGAAGAACGCGCTTTTCGCTGTCAATGTTTTTCTGTCCACTGCCTTTGACCATGCCACATAATTGTATTTATCCCAGATTTCATCTCGCTGTTGGCTATACTGTGTCCATTTCTCATCAAAGGACATTGATGGTGAAAGTTCACTTGCGATTGAAGCAAGCGTACTCGGCATAAAAACAACGAAAGTGACCCAAGCCAATAGGAGTATCACCAGACTCACAGCACTCCGTTGCACACGCGCTGATACTAACAGTCCCAAAGCAAGAAAGAAACACGTGTATAGGAACGCAATAAAGAAGATAATACCTAATCGTCCCCACGCTTCTATGTTGAGGTGAACGGCACTTGATGTGGAAATCATCAAAAGGTTCATCAATGCCGCCAGCATAAATGGGATGCTAACGCTTATCAACGCTCCTAAAAACTTGCCGATCAATATGGTGTGGCGTGGTACTGAATTCGCTAACATCAACCGAAGCGTACCGCTTTCGCGTTCACCAGAAAGACTATCAAAAGTGAATAAGAGCGCAATCAAACTCAAGACATAAGCGATGATAAATGCCCAATCTACTTTGGTAACATCCGGTCCAACACGCTTCAGGTCTATGTTGGCATTAGGATAGCTCAGTTTCCAAACACCTATTATGTTGGAGGAGTACGGATGTGGATTGCCGCCTTCAACAATGTTTGGCAACAAGCGTTCTCCACCTTCTGCACAGAAATGTAGAGATGACGGTTTTTTGTAAAGTTTTCCAGGTCCCTGTTGGGCGAGTTTATATAAACTGTCATCGGCGTGAGAATTCAGAACAGCCAGAGATTCGACGACAGCATCGTTATATTTCTGTATCCGCTTCGGATGCTCACGGAGATGTCCGATTGCATTGGTTAACATCAATGCTAACAGCAAGATGGTTGTTAATGCGAATCGAAGGCTATTGAGGTTGTCGTAGAGTTCGCGTTTTGTGATATGTAATATCATTTTTATGGTTCTCGGTTGTCAGTTATCAGTTTTCAATTAAGAGGCTATCGTTTCAATTTCAGTGTATAATTTCGGTTGTCAGCAGTCAGTAAAGAGATTTTTTTTTGCAGCAATCAACCCTCTTTTAAAGCGTTTCAGAGGAAAGTTAATTGTTACGTGCCATCTCTTAACTGACAACTGACAACTGATAACTGAAAACTATTCTACACCTCACTCCTAACGAAAATCAGGAATATTATTGCGAACAGGACCAGATTTATCATTAACAACAAACATAAATCTGGTAACGCTCGTTTTGCATTTATACCAATATCACTTCTTTTAAATGAAAACTGCGGCAACAGGTTCCAGTCAATCTCACCCTCAGCAGCAACGAACCATTGCCGAGACTCAAATATCTTATTGTCAAGATAATAGTCAATGACCACCTGATGGTATCTTTGAATTGCAGTAAAAAAATCTTGTAGTCCATTTAAGTCGGTGCCTGTCCACGCTTCGGTTGCCGCGTCATACAAACCAACGGGTGAAAACTTCAATAGCATCTGTTCCATTTTTGCGGGTTGTGTGTAAAGTGCATCCAGTGCAGGCTTTCGGATAAGCCACATGCGTTCTGCGGTGTTGGTAACCTGTGTACCAAAAAAGCGATGATAATTCTGAACGTGTGGTACCAGTGGTTCAGATTCCGCTTTAAGTGCTTTATAATTGAATCCAGCAATATCGTAACGTAGTAATATTGATGAATCGTGCCTATAACCCCAAAAAGTCCCGCCATCACCCTGCAAACCAAAACTCCACTTTTCGCCTGGCACAGGGTCATTAGCGAGATACTGTAACCGATCTCTATCAAACTCCTCCCATATCTGTTTAATTTGGTTGTAAGCGGAGGTTTGTGTATCAGGATGAGGGTCTGTTTTAACCGCGGTCAATATCATATTTGGATATACCAGCACCAAAAAGCCCCAGACGAACATAGCAAGCATGAGGGCAGTGCTTGTTCGACGAGTCGCCGCTGAAATCAACATACCGATAAGGTAAAACAGGGACAGATAGACAAACGACGTAAAAACAACCCCACCGATGCGCAAAAAATCATCGGCACTCAGAAAAATAGATGCGGATGTCGTTAACATAATTAGCACGAGGAGAATGCACATTAGTAAGGGGATCAGCAGACATATCATACCGCTAATGTATTTAGCAAATAGGATTTGACCGTGCCGAACAGGATGTGTCAGCACGAGACGTAATGTGCCACGTTCGCGTTCCCCCGCAAGTGTATCATAGGCAAAGACGAGTGCCAATAGACTCAAAATTCCTTGAAAGATAAAGACAAGATCTATCGATGAGAAGAGATTGAGAAATGGGTTATCGGCTCCATGTTTCCAAGCATCCCATAGTGTAGGCACGTATAAGTACTCAATGCTAACTGAGTTCCCCAATCGTTTGTCTAAACCGACATTAAAGATGCTCAACGGGTTGGGCGGACGATCAATTGTTAAGTTTGCCGATGAATAGGTTCGTTCTTCCAGCATTTCCTGCCGATGCTTTTTGACAGCGGTGTCGTAACTTGCTAATTGACGTTCGTAGTCTTTGATTAGCACTACCGTTGTGGCAACAACAAGCAACAGCATAATGAAGACAGCTGCAGCAAATCGGAATGTCATTAGATTATCAAGGAGTTCTCGGCGGATGAGTGTGATCATAAGATTTCCAATATGAATAAATTATGGTAAACTTCAGAATTAACTGGACACCTTTGAACTGTGAATCAATGCAGAATGCACTTTTGGCATTCTACGGGAGGGAACTCCGATTCCTGACTATCAATAGGTTCTGTCGCGATTCGGAGATCGCTCCTACAGATATGCGTATGAAAACAAATCTTGAAGCTAAATTAGTTTTATGGTGCGGTTAGATGAAGATTAAATAAATATTTCGGTAATTTCCTTAGTCCCGTAGGGGCGATATGTTTATAGAAAAACGTTGAACAACTTCTCTTTAGTCCCGTAGGGACGCTATGTAAAAAATATGTCGTTGGCATACACATATCGTCCCTACGGGACTAAGGGGATGAGTCGTCCGCGCTGCTATAAACATATCGTCCCTACGGGACTGAAGATCACTTAAAATGTTCCGAATATGCATAATGAAAATTACCGAATTAATAAATTAATCTTCATGAAACCGCACCTACAAGGAAATTGCGTAAGTCCTATATGGTATTAGGCACTATGACTCTGCACGTTCAAGACAAAGCACACCGCGATGTTCCGTGCCAACGAAGAAGGTCCCTCCATCAACAACGAAAGAAGTTATAGCATCTGGAATTTCAGGGACAATCTGTTCCAAAGTCCCTGCTTTCTTTTCTAAGGAATAGATGCCTTCATCATTCGCGCCATAGACAGCATCTCTCGCTGTTGCTAACGACTTAATGATTACGGTTTCCCCCGTTTTATCAGTGATTACATCCCAAACAACACCATCTATTGAATTAAAAACCCCTTTGTCAGTTGCGACGTGCACCGTTGAATCGGCAAAGACAATTTGATTGAAGTGTTCAACAGACTGCGGTAGATTTTCTGTGATGTCGTTCCAACTATCACCACCATCAAGCGATTGAAAGAGTTGCCCATCTCGCTTACCAACGTATACCGTTTCACCTGATGTAGCAAGTTTAAAACCATGCGACATATTTTCAGGTGTGAGTTCACAAGTTTCTTGGACACCTGTATCGGACCATCTTGCGTCACCAGGTTTCCATCGGAAGAGTTTATAGTTGTACTCCATGTAGTACGTTTCCCCACTCACCGCGAAGTTGCCGAATAAACCTTTCAACGTCAATTTGTAAGCCAGTTGATGATCGCCTTCTACTTGCCCCAACAGTTTTAAAAAGCATTCTGCACCAAATTTTGGATTCTCACGTATTATTTCAGTTGATAAAGGCTCAACATCTGCGTCAGGATCTGTAGAGCAGGAAAAGGAAATTTGTACCTCTTGTCCCGGTAGCCGATTAGAATCGAAGGGAAATGTTGCTTTCCCAAACACGGTCCACATGAGCCTTCCTGAATCTCGCGAAGGAGGTGTCGTTCCCTCTTCAAAAATATAACCCTCTACAGCAACCAAGCAATTTTTGTCCGTATCTAAACGATAATAAGCCGTTTCACAATTACGTCGAATTGCTTTTGCATACAGAACACCGTTGGCTTCGGAAATCTGAACAATTCGCGGTGTATATTCCTTCTGTTTTAATTTTGCATTGAATTTTGGCACTTCACTTATAATCTTTGGCAGTTCAATGCCAACAGCAGCCCACGAACTACCTCCATCAGTTGATTTGACTACACTCCCCGAAACTGTCGCATAGAGTGCATTCGACATTTTTGAATCTGGACTTGCCTTGAAACTGATCAAGTTTTCCACACGGCACGCAAACCTTGTATTAAATCGGTGCCAGGTTTCACCGCCATCTGTTGAACGATGAATTCCAGCGACTCCGCCAGTATAAAACATGTTTTCGTCTAAAGATGCAGCACAGTTGACGCTAAACTGCAAAGGTGTAATACCGGAATGTTCTATAGATTTCCAAGTATTTCCACAATCAATTGAGCGAGCCACAACACCCTCTTCTCCAGCTATTAGTAAGAGTGTTTTTCCATAAGCAAGCAGCTTAATGGGAGGCAACGTTCCTTTCATTAGATCCCGAGCATCCGAAGGCGTTATATCTGTCCAAGAATCGCCACCGTCGGTTGATCGGAATACCCACCACGAATCCTTACTGATATCACACAAATTATGGTAATTTTCTATAGGCGTTCCGTCACCTTCCATAATATTTACCTTTGCTGCAACGTAGATATTATCTTCGGACACCGTTAAACAATTCACTATCACAGTGTTGTCCACTGGCAACTGTAGGCGTTCCCAAGTTTCTGTTTTAGAGCGGTATATTCCCAGATAAGTTCCTGCAAACAGAGTGTCTTGACTCACTCTTAATGTGCAAATTTCGCCGTCTGCTATCAAACGGTTATCTAAACCATCGTCCATGTTTGTCCACGAATGTCCAGCATCATCGGATCGGAAAATACCTTCATTAAGGGTTAAGTAAAAAGCATCTTCTGTGATCAACAATTCTCTTACATGTCCCTTTGGACAAGGACCGATGGAATTCCAAGTTTTACCTTCATCAGTTGAAGCAAACAACTCGTCAGAGGGGATAATATAAAGTGTTCCGTTGTGTTCAGCAATAGGAATAGCGCCTTCGGTCTCTTGACGTAAAAATTCTTCGTTAACAAGCTGCCAATTGTTTTCACCCGTGGGTAATTTGTAGATGTTCTCATAACCCATCACAGCATAGAGTGCCCCATCCGATGTCTTAGCTAATGTGCCTACTGAAGCCGCTACACCCGGTTCATTCATCTGAATCCATTCCATAATATTTTCTGTAAGATTGTCTGGCAGTTCAAAACCACCCAATGTTTCGCGAACCATTGATTCTTCCTCCTTTAATCGCTTTCTTGCCCGATGAAGTCTACTCTTAACCGTATTCACTGGCACTTCCAAAAACTCGCTAATCTCTTCACAACGCATATCACCGAGATAGTGAAGGGTTATCACAGTCTGTTCATTCTCAGGTAGTTTGTTGAGAAGGTGTTTTACAACTTCATGGCGTTTTTCATCAGCATTCTCTTCGCGCTGTTTCTCAAGATATTGGTCATAGAAAACTCTTTCTAACTCCGCTTCAGGCATGGCCTCGAGAGATTCAATCGGTAGCTGCATTTTTCGAAAACACGCTAAACAACAATTCTTAACAATAGCGTATAGCCATGCGGCGAAACGACTCGGGTCTCTAAGTGTCCAGAGTTGGTTATAAACCTTAAGAAACGCGTCTTGCGTGATCTCTTCAGCGAGATGGAAGTCACCTAACTTCCGCCATGCAAACGCGTGTACCTGCTTCTGATATTTATCTACCAAAACAGTGAAAGCGTTTTGGTCGCCACTGAGGGTCTGTTGAATAAGTGCAACATCGTTGTTTTTCATAAGTGCCTCCTAATGGATTTCCCTTATGATATAATGATACATGCAAGGAGGAAATGGTTGCATAAAATGCAAATTTTTTCAAAAAAGTGGTTAGAATATAGAATTTTCTTTGATTAGAATAAGTAAACAGATAAAGCAGGAAGTGGAATTGTTCAGGAAAATATCTATACTAATTCGCACAAAGTGTCATAGATATTTTGTGCTTTTTCAAAATCTTCTGGTGTGTTGACATTGAAAAATGAGTATCCTTCAGGATCATACGTTTTCCAAATTTCAGGAGCGAGAGTGAGGACATTTGCACGTTCCTGTAGCGCGTGAACGCGTAAGTCAGATTCATTCAGCATCTGTTCAATAATCGGCAAGCAGCATTTAGAATACACCGCGCACAATGTTTGGAGGGTAGTCTGCGTGTCCTCATTATAAGAGGACGGTTCTTTATAAGTGTAGGGCATCACTGCATCGTATTCACCTAAAACAGAGACAAGATAGGTCAGCAGGTTAGGCATTAGGAAGGGATTGTCACAGCCAACACAGATCACTGTATCATGGGAAGCATACGTCAAACCTGCGTGAATACCCCCTAACGCCCCCACATTTGGGACAATGTCTTTGTGCATCGTAATACCGAGATGCATATATTTATCAGGACTGTTTGTGATAAGCAGGAGTTCATCCGTGATGGATTGCATGCGGCGGATAACATGACCGATGAGCGTCCCATTACCGAGTCGTAGCAGCGCCTTATTCTGTCCCATCCGCTTGCTTTTGCCACCTGCCAAGATAACGCCTGTTACCATCTGCATTTTCTTACATTGTAGGAGGGGTTTTCAACCCCGATTATTATTGTAAGAGTAGGTCTCAAAAGCTCAATCTTAATTTTGATTGACAAGTATTGGACCATACCGACTATTCATCTGAGAACGCAATTCTTCAACAAGTTCCTTTTCGGACTCAGCAATATTGTGTAATTCATCTGGGTCGTCATCAAGATTATACAATTCTATGAATCCATTGCTGCTTTCAATGAGTTTATGTGTCCGTGTCCGAATACAAGTGAAGTTTCCCAGTCGACTGACCGTTTCTGAACGATGCGTTTCAGTTTCTCCCCGTACCACTGGTCCGATTGATTGTCCGTCAATATTCTCCAAAACCGGTACTCCCACTAAATCGCAAATGGTAGGATTGATATCAATGAGTTCTACCAACTCGTATGAGACACGATTGCCTTCTATTCCCGGTCCTGCTACGATAAGCGGGACTCGCAGCGATGCCTCATAAGCCAAACTCTTTGTGTAAAGCCCATGGTCTCCAAGCATTTCGCCATGGTCGCTTGAATAGATGATATAGGTATTTTCAAGCATACCGCGTTTTTCCAACGCTCCCAACATATTGCCAATCTGGTCGTCAATCAGTTCAGTTGCTGCACAATACTGTTGTCGCGTCACCTTAACCTCTTCAGGACTCAGATTGACGGTGCGTTTTTTTACCCATTCAGGTTTGTCTTCCATGTTATCTGTAATTGGGGCAGGCATTTCTGCATTGCGATATTTATCACCGTATTCCGTGGGCGGGTCAAACGGGTCGTGCGGGCCGACGAAACTCACGAATAGGTGCCACGGAAAGTCATCAGGGATGTTTTCAATAAATTCGGTTGAACGTCTGCCGATATATGAATCCTCAAAATCCTCAGTCGGAAGCACAGAATCGTACGATCCATTTTTTATCCAACCACCAGAAGACTGTCGGTTTCGATAATCTTGATGAAATTTCTCTAACAACCCTTTTTCTTGTAAATAATGTGTATAGGGCCCAATGGGCGTTATGGATCTGCCAGCATGCATCTTTCCTTCGCATTCTTCAGGGTGCGTGAATCCCCAGTTGTAAGTGCGTGGGCGGTCGCCGTAGCGGCCATTATATCCATCCGGTTTGGCAAGGTCAAGTTTGCCCACACATCCAACGCGATATCCATGGTCACGCAGTTGCTGATAATATGTCGGTATAGACGTTGGGTAAAAACTACCGTTTCCCAGTGAGCCTAAACGCGAGGGTTGTATTCCAGATGCTAACCCTATTCGAGATGGTGCACAGACTGGAGCATTTACTGTACAGTATGGAAAATTTACACCCATTTCTGCTAACCTGCGTAGGTTTGGGGTGTTGAGTGCCTCAGGGGCATTCTCATGGGTTTCCATGTAGTCGTATCTGTGCTGGTCAGACATGATAAAGAGAACATTCGGTTTATCGGTTTTTCTATTCATATTTCCTTTTAGTTTTTGGTATCTTGTGTTGTTAAATTGTTAAGTTCTTGAAGCTGCTTCTCAATAAACGCTTTGAGTTCTTGTTGTTCCTGTTTATTAGCTAATTTTAATGCAGTTTGGAAATCCGATTTTGCTTCATCAATTCGGTTCAACTGAATTGATGCCATTCCTCTATTAGCATAAACTTCGGCAAAATCAGGTTTTAAGGTAATTGCCTTGTCATAAGCAAATAGCGATTTCCTTTTTTATTTTCTTGCCAAAGAAGATAACCAATTGAGAAGAAGCCATGAGCAGCAAGTTCATCTTCACTTACAGTTTTGGTTGTTCCTTTTTCAGCTAACCTTGTATTCTGTTCCGTCAGTTTTGAAACATAAGCGTCCTCATAGTTGCTAATAAGACGAGTAACAAATTCCATCAATGGTGCTAATACATGATTTTCATTCTCACCAACAGAATAGATTAATTCTTCAAGGACATCATCAAGCCACTCATACTCGTTTTCTGTCAAATTTATCACACCGTAATGTCCGTATTGATTGCCAAAATTGATTAATCCATCACATACCCCAGCTAACCATTGATAGGCACTTTCAGGGTAGGTTGTAGACACTAACTGGAAGCGATTGGTGAATGTATACTGGTTTAGAATTCTCATACATTGGGACCTACTCAATGTTACATCAAGGAATTTTGGATCTAATTTCAATGGTTTCTGGAGATATTAACGACAAAACGAAAGTAATTTTTATAACGATCAGCGCCTATTACCTTTCAAGTCCTGATTTCGCAGTTGAATGTCTATTAGCAAATTCTTCCAATTTTCTTTGTCCAGTGATATGCATTAGTTATCTGGAGTGGAACCTCTCTATATGTATTTGCTGCAGACCTCTATTTGAGGTTATTATACCATACAAAGGCTACGTTGTCAAAAAATAGCCATAGTGAAAAATAGAGGAAAATCTTGATTTTTTTGCCCTTATATGATATTTTATCTGAACGAAATCATTAACGCGCATTAACATTTCTTGAGGTAGTCTTTGAGTTACAAACAAAAAGCCCTGATATGTGTTCCAATCTTTTTAGCGATATGTTTTTTGCTAATGTGGCAATTTCCCAATGTCGCATCTGATGATGGGACAGTTGTGTGGTGGTATAGCATTATTCCACCGCTAATCGCTATCACTTTAGCAGTGATAACAACGCGTCTGTTTCTAAGTCTTGGTGTGGCAGTAGGCGTAGGGCTTCTACTTGCATGGGGACAGCAAAAGTTATCGTTAAACACATTCTTCTCGGAAGTTGTTTGGTTTGCGCGTGCTGTAACCGTTGGCAATGACGGAATTGATCTGTTCAACCTCTGGGTAATCCTTTTTGTCCTTTTTATGATGTCTATGATCTCCGTAGTCATAGCGTCAGGAGGAATTGCCAGCACCATTTCAATTTTATCTCACCTTGCGCGGGGACCCCGTTCTACACAATTCATCACCGCTGTGATGGGAACAGTTATCTTCATAGGTGACTATAGCAATGCGATGCTCGTCGGTCCTACAATGCGACCAATCACTGATAGGTACAAAGTAAGTCGTGAAAAATTAGCGTACATTGTGGATTCCACAAGCGCGCCGATTGCCGGGCTTGCTTTTGTTAGCACATGGATTGGGTATGAGGTGGGTCTGTTTAATGCTGTTGCTGAAAATATTGGCTTAGATAGCGATGGCTATTCAATGTTCTTTGATGCGCTGCCATTCCGCTTCTATTGTATTCTAACCATCATTTTTGTACTCATCAATACCCTCAGTGGACGAGATTATGGCTTGATGCGACGGGCGCAAACGCGTGCTCGGGACACGGGAGACGTTTCAGCGTCCGATGCAAAAGTTATGGGAAATATTGCAGCGGACATCGGGACAGAAAAAGGTAAAACTCAAATCTTTTCTGCAGTTATTCCACTTACACTCCTTTTTAGTTTGATTCTTGGTGGTTTATGGATAGATGGTCATAGAAACGAATTTCTTGAAGGGTTAGCGATAGATGAAAAGGAAAAAGGTTCTCTTTTCTCTCTGTCAATGTGGCAATTTGTGTTTTCAAAACCTCTTTATTCGTTGGCTGCATGGCGTGACGCGCTCTCAAATGCAAACAACGTCAAAATACTTGCCTCTGCTGCTATAACAGCATTTTTCGCAGCAATTGTATGTGGACGTGTATTCTCTAAAATGTCCTATCCAGAAATCGGTAAGGCTGTCAAGGAAGGGCTTTCAGGAACATTATTGCCAATCGGAATTATCTTGTGTGCATGGGGTATAAAGGCAAGTTGTGATAAATTATTGACAGGTCCGTTTATCGCATCAATACTTAGCGATGTTGTGTCGCCACTCTGGTTTCCTGCACTTGTTTTTGTTGTTGCATCGCTGACCTCTTTTGCAACTGGTACCAGTTGGGGCACAATGGCGATTCTCATCCCAACAGCGATTCCCGTTGCATATCTACTTGATAACCACACCTATGGAATTACAACAATCATCTGTTTAGGTGCAGTGTTGGATGGTGCAATTTTCGGAGACCACTGTTCGCCAATTTCGGACACGACCATCCTCAGTGCGATTGTGAGTAGTTGCGATCCGATGCATCATGTGAGAACACAAATGCCTTATGCACTTACTGTTGCTGTAATCGCCTTAATATGTGGTTATCTTCCAGCTGCACTTGGATTACCGTCATGGATCGGAATAGTAATTGGTACAAGCGTCATTGCTCTACTATTTTTCGGTTTATCTCGTCTTCGACCTGATTGATTTACGCAATAATCGGTTTTGGACATTTAACGATTGAAATATATTATATCACATTATAAATGTTGTGTCAAACGGATTTTTTACAGATAACTTATATAGAATTCAATGTTATCTTATAGTATAGACAGAGAACGCCTGAACCCTTTCTTGAAATTTTTCCTCTGATTCAAATCGTATGCTCACAACTGCATCCGATACATCTTCTGGCGTGTCATCATAATTGCTTTCTATGAAAATAACACCGTCTAGGAAAACAGATAAAATAATAGCAGTATGCATATTATGCTTAGGATCAGAAGAACCAACACCCTTCTTCCACTGCATTTGGACGATGTCTCCAGGTTCTGTTCCCAGAAGAGCAGGACTCACATTATAACGATAGCGAACCACATGATTATCTGGATCTTCATTCCAACTATCCCCTTCTGATTTGTTAACAGGAACAGTAACGTGTCCTTTAGTAGCTTTAGCCACAACTTCCTGAACCCATACTTTACAACTTTTCCCGACTTCATTACCATAATCATTGAGTGCTACCTGAATAATTTCTTTATTTCTCTCAGATTGATCCATATCGTGCCAAATTGAAGTCCCAGCAGAGTGTGATGATCCTCTATCATAATCATAAATTGTATTGTCCTCGTCATTACCACATCCAACCATAGAACACATGAACAGTAACGAAAAAATTAATAATACAATAGCGAAAGTTGAATGGTATCCAATCTGAATAACCAGTTTTTTGATTGTCATTTTGATAATCTCCTTTTATTTTCCGAATCAACGCCAAATGACTTATGGCATTCGGCGGGCTTAGATAAAAAATTGGTAATATTGCAGAAATCCGGTGCGGTTAGAAACCGCACCTACCGGGGAGTGTGCACATATTTTCGCAAATTCTACGAATTCCTATTAGGAAATCGTAAAAATCGCTTGGCATTCCCACCCATAATATCCGCTAACTCTGATTCAGACAGATTCGGCAGCAGTTTTTCTATAATAGTTGTGAGTTCTCCGTAGCCCGGTTCTTCCAAAATCCACGGAAAATCAGTTGCCCACATCAAGCGTTTTATTCCAAAATCGTTTAGCAAATTCCCATGCCATCCTGCCAAATTCTGATATGGGTATGCCTCCCTACTGAACGCGTACTGACCTGATAAATGTACAGTCACGTTTTCAAACCGAGCTAACCGATAAGTAGTGTGCATGTTGAGGTTATAGCCCGATACTTGAATCTGGGGTCTGCCAAATTCGTCCAGAGTGAATTTGCCCTTGCCCGGTGTCATACCGAGGTGATTTAGAACAACTCGCACTTGTGGGAAAGCTTGGACTAAATACGGCAGTAGATGTGCATCAATTGAACGTGGATAAAGCCACAAGACGTAATCTTTTTCTGCGGCACATTCCCAGATAGGATATGTCTTAAACTCTCTCGCATCCGTCGTTGCAAAAATATCTCTTGGACCGCCAAGATCAAAGAGACGAAATCCGATTATTCCTGTTCCATCTGCCAATTCTACCATGTGTTCGGCGGGATTGGGATGATCAGGCGGGACTAATCCTATTCCAAGAAACCTGTCGGGATAACTTTTGAGACAATGCAGCAGATAACTATGGTGTTCTATACTCGTACCACCGATCTGAACAAGAACCGCTTGATCAATTTGGTGTTTGTCCATTTCACCCAACAGTTTTTCGGCAGGTTCTTCTCGTTCAGCAGGCCAATTCGGTGAGACTTCTCGTGGGAATTCGGGTGAAACCTTTGTAAATACGTGGACATGTGCATCAATTCTTGGCATAAATTATTTCCTTTGTAGACAGATTTACAACGCACGCATATTGAGGATTCAGTCAGCCAAACTAAACAATTTACGTCGTTCAGGTGTTGTGCAATGTTCGGAGATAGCGGCGAACTGCTCAGGTCCAATCCGTCCTGGGGTTCGCTTCTCATAGATCAGAATAATCGATTTTCGTGGCGTATCCGAAGCATTGTCCATTGATGTATGCCAACCACACGAATTGAACATAATTGCAGTCCCTGCTTTCCCCGGAAAAGTTTTGTGCCCTGGCATACTCTCCTGCAGCAACGGACGTTTATATGGACCGGTATCTGGCTTGTGACTACCGGGAACAAAACCGAATTCTCCACTTCCTTTGGCGACATCGTTGACATAGATTTGCACTTTAATATGGAGAGGATTGTTTTTTCCAACGTCGGGATGCCATCCTGTGTAGCTGACGGGCCACGGTGCAACTGTTCTAACTTGTGGTCCTAATAAAATCAGATCGTCGTCTGTAAATTCCATTAACGCACCGTAGTAGCTTGGGTAATCAATTATGTCAATGAAAATTGGGTCTTTTTCAAGCGGATTTGGAATGTCGTAGAAAGTCGCAGCAGCTTCACCCGCTTCAACTCTATCCAACCATTCTTCCTTACATTCCGCTGCCCAAAAATCAAAAGCAGATTGTAGACGTTTCAAGTCATCACCTTGAATTGCGTTTTCAAAGACGAGATAACCTTCTTGTTCCCACTGTGTTTTCTGTTCTGGAGTTGGTCGAATCATTATTTTACTTTCCCCCTGCCTGCAATTTGCCAGACTGTTTCAACTGTCCATCCGCGTACGCCTATGAGTTCATCGTGAAGATTGCTTGTCATCCCTTGGTGCAGCGGAATCACAGAGAGTCTTTCACCGACCCGAAATTGATGTGAACATTCGCTTACATCTATATGTCCGTGTTCAACAGACATACCGTAAATTTTCGCTTCAGGAAATTCAATGATATGTCCATAGGGTGTTGGTGGATAACTGGTAAAAGTCTTCTGTCCACCATCAACGATTATCCTGTCAGAGGTTGGCGTGCTAACAACTGTTACAAGAACGCGCAGCACACATCGCTCTGGAGATAACATCTCTGAATTACCGATGCGTGTCATTCCTTCGTAAACATAAGAACCGCTACGCGTTTCCGTGCAGCCAAGTTCCTTTGACGCTACTTCTGACCCTGTTCCACCCCCACTGATTATTTTTACAGAGATGCCATCTTTCTTCAATAAATCGACTGTTTCTTCAATAAACGGCTTTGCGTTTACGTTACTTGGATAGGTCATCACACCCTGAAAATCTATCCCGGACATCTTAACAACCTTTTGTGCAAGTTGTTGCGCCTGTTGCGGTGATCCTACGCCACATCGTCCGCCACCTGTGTCCAATTCCAATACAACGGTAATGATACATCCATCTGCATCTGCTTGCTGAGAAATACCTGCTGCTGTCTCTTCAGAATCGAGTGCGACTATAATCCGCGCTTGTCTTGATAACGCTGTTAATCGCTTCAGCTTCGGCTTCCCGACGATGTTATACGGAATAAGGACCTCGTCAATTCCTGCTTCTACCATCACCTCTGCTTCACCCAATTTCTGACACGTAATTCCTTGAGAACCAGCATCAAGTTGTAATTTAGCGATTTCTGGAACTTTATGTGTTTTGGTGTGAACGCGTAGCGGAATGTCAATGTTACGGCAGTGAGTTGCCATCCCCTTGATATTTTGCTCAAGCACATCTAAATCAGCAATAAGGGTGGGCGTATCTAAATCGTTGATGTGCATAGATATTCCTCCAACAGGATTTTGTTTTTAGTTTATCTATAGAGAGATTTAATGTCAAGTATTTTGGCTATAATGAAAATGGAATTATGGAATTATTTTTCAATTTCTATTTGACTTTCTTTGCAATTTATTGTATAATACCATTAACTACTACAACATAAGATTTAAGATGGGGCCCCTTCTCAACAATTTTATGTCTGGGATCTTATGGTGTAGTAGCCAGGGTGCCCCAAATCTGTATTAAGCCGGTGGAAGGTCTACCGAACAAGGATAGGGAACCCGATAAACTTACGATATGCTATCAAAGCATGTCAACTTTATTTGGAGGAAAATAATGATCGGTAAACTTTTACCACGCAACGCTTTTCTTTTCGCACTGATGATGCTTTTTGGGACAATCTGTATACTTCCAATGAACTTGTCCGCTGATCATCACACCGACCATGACAATAAGTTTCTCAACAATACTGAATCACAGACCTCGCTGGGTATTTCTTATATTGAACCCTTCGTCAAGCCCGGTTCGTATGCGAACATTTGGAATTTCAGTAATATACCTGTTCGATACTATTTCTCTGCCTCACTCACTGTGAAGAGGAAGGGGAGAATTGTGTTTAGGGAGAAATCTGATTCCAAAAATGGCTGGTTACCGAGGAATGATTGGATATCCTTTTTGCCTTCTTTAAATATTGATATGACAGGCGGGAGAAGAGGGTGGTACGTTGCAAACGGGGACGTTGGTTTAGAGTTGAAATTCGATTTTGATGGTGATGGCAATTTTGATGAGAAGGAAGATTTCGGCTCGTCCGCCTACCTTAGATTTACATACTAAGAGTCCTTTTTCCATCAATAACGGTGCAAGCGATGCGGTGTGTCCGCGTCGCTTGCCCAAAATAATCATCTGTAATAGGAGGTATCCACCGATGAAACGTCTAAGACCATTTGTCTTTTCACATATCCAGGTCATTGTCATTTTCTTCATCTGTTGTCTGCTCTTGTTAGATACGTCTATTGTTGATGCGAAAATTGTCTTCTGTATAGAAGGTGACATTTACGTGATGAACGATGATGGCACTGGCAGACGACGGCTCACAAAAAACACAGTGTCAAGAGACAAGCAGCCCCGCTGGTCGCCTGATGGCAAAAGAATCGCCTTTACTCGACGAATGGACAAAAGACAATCCACGTTTGAGTTGTTTATCATGAACGCAGACGGAACGAACGTCCAACGCCTCACTGACAATAATGTCTTGGATATCGGTTCGTCTTGGTCGCCTGACGGCAAAAGAATCGCTTTTAGCAGTGTGCGAAGTGGAAGATGGGAGGTGCATGTCATAGACCTTACGACGCTGCACGTCACGCAGCTAACAGACATTGAAGATGGTGGAGAAGATGCAGGTTCCCCCGACTGGTCGCCTGATGGCACACAGATTGTTTACGAAAAGTTTACAGACAGTGGTATCAGAAATATTTATGTGATGTCAGCGAATGGCGAGGATCAGCGCCCCCTTCTTCCTGATCCGAAACAGGATGACGAGGCTACTGATAAGTACTTACCCAGGTGGTCTGCGGATGGGGAACGTATTTTGTTTGACGACTGCGTGTGGGAAAACGACTTCCATCGATGCCGTCTTACCGTTGCGACACTTCGCGGTAACGCAAAACAAATAAAGGGCATTTATGACACCCTTGACAACCTCGGCAAGAATCTGCGTGTGCTTGTCGGTGCCATGTGTTGGATGGACAATGACAAGGCATTGCTTTTCGACCTAAAGATGCTTGATACACCCAAACCGAATTATGATCTCTATCGCTACGATTTCAACACGCGAAACCTCAAACGCTTGACACGCGGAGAAGAAGATGAGGACTATCCAGACTGGATAGAAGGGACATTGTCCGTTTCACCACAGGATAAAAAAAAAGTAACGTGGGGAACGCTAAAGCAGTAAAACCGTAATCCGTGAACACCATATTTTATACAGGCAGGTATCCTTTATTGGGTATCTGCCTTTTTCTTTTTGAGTTATATTGAACATAGCACTAAATAGGACGCGAGGTAACTCTCACGTAAGAAAGTTGGGGTATTATAGTCAGGGTTATTCAGTTTTAAAAATAATCGGTTAATAGGTTTTACTGTGAGTTTATCTTGTAGGTCCAAATCAACGCTATGAATGCCTGTTGGCATTCAGCGGGTAGAGCGAAGGGAAACCCGACACGTTTGATTCATGTCGGGTTTCCCTTCGCTCTACCCGACCTACAATGCTATTATAACATATTAACATTTGTGATAAATATAGCAGAAAAACCGAAAACTGAATAATCCTGTATTATAGTAGATTTTACAATCTGAAATTGAAAATTATGGTATAATTGAATTGATATTGAAATTTTAGATTTCGCTAAATCTATAGGGAATTATGGAGCCATTTATGTCATCTGCTGCAGCGCGAACTTATCTTACGCCTGAAGAATATATCTCTTTTGAACGTAAGGCGACCACAAAACACGAATATCTAAAAGGACAAATAATTGCAATGTCCGGTGCAAGCCGCGCACATAGTTTTATCACGGGAGATATTTTTGGGGAACTCCGAGAACAATTGAAAGGGCAGAAGTGTGAAGTCCATTCCAGTGACATGCGCGTGAGAATTCATTCAACAAACTCATACTTTTATCCGGATGTTGTCGTTGCCTGTGAAGAACCTCGGTTTGAGGATAATGTCTTTGATACACTCCTTAACCCAAGGGTAGTGATAGAAGTTCTTTCTCCTTCAACGGAAGTCTATGACAGAGGTGAGAAATTTGAGTTTTATAAGCAACTTGATTCGTTGCAAGAATACCTTCTTGTTTCACAGGATCAGGTTAGCATTGAACACTATATTCGTCAGAAAACTGAATGGCTGGAGAGTAAATATACGGAACTTGATGATGTTGTGCAGCTGCGTTCAATTGAATGTGAGTTGCATTTGCAGGATATATACTCGCGCACCGAATTGATATTGAACGCGTCTTAATAACCAAAAAGGTATAGCCACATCAATACACATCCCAAATATCTGCTTATTTCATTCTACAGTTGCAAGAACAACACGTTCTATCCCAGCGTAATCCTTTATGAACCGATAATTCTGATACGCAGGTTGTTCATCAAGTAGGGTTTTGACCGATTCTGCTTGTTTATCACCAATTTCAAAAATGAGTTTGCCTTCAGGGTGAAGGTAATTTGGTGCTTCGGCTATCAAGCGGCGAATGATAGATAAACCATCTTCACCAGCGAAAAGTGCAATGTGTGGCTCATAATCCCGAATATCTGGACTTAAGGTGTCACACTCGTTGGTCATAACATAAGGTGGGTTAGAAACTATCCAATTAAATCGTGGAGACTGTAGTGTTTTAATCGGTTCAAAAAGATCGCCATGTAGAAGATCAATGCGATCAATACATTCATGCATATCCCTATTTTTTTCTGCAACTGCCAATGCGTCTTTAGATATATCGGTTGCGATGATTTCCCACTCAGGCTTGTTAACGGCAAGGGCAATTGCTATAACACCACTTCCGGTACCAATCTCCAATAAACGTTGCGGTGTGTCCTTTTTCGTTTTAAGAATTGTTTCCACTATGAATTCCGTCTCTGGACGCGGGATAAGCACTTTTTCATCAACATAGAAATCCAGTGACATGAATTCCTTACGGTTAGTGAGATAGCTGATTGGGGTGCGTGCAATTCGTTTCTTGATTAACTCTCGGAACACCGTAAGATCGTCTTGAAAGACTGGCATATCAAAATGAAGGTAGAGTTGTAAACGACTTTTTTCGATCAGGTGCCCAAGTAAGACTTCAGCGTCTAACCGTGGATTTGGAATCTTATGTTTTTCAAAATAACCTGTTGTCCACTCAAGGAGTTCAAGCACGTGCCAGATTTTGGTAGCCATAAATTCTTATCTGATTTCAGAGAACTCCGTAACGTGAAATAGGAAGGTAGGAAGTAAGAGAATTTAGTTTTGTGGCTTTCTATTTATACACGATATAATATTGATATTTTAAATTATATTAAAGTGGTTTATAAATCTTCGTTTTTTAACATTTCAGTTTGATCGGCGGTTGTTAGATTTTCTATAAATGGGTCTAATTGGCCATCTAAAACACCCTCTAACTGGTGAATGCTAAATTGGATTCTATGATCAGTAACCCGTGATTGGGGGAAATTATAGGTGCGAATTTTCTCGCTCCTATCTCCACTACCTACCATAGATCGACGGGTTTCAGCCCGTTCCTTGTTTAATTCCGCTTGTTTTTTTTCTTGTAACCGAGCTCGGAGGATTTTCATCGCTTTAGACCGATTTTTGTGCTGTGATTTTTCGTCTTGCTGGGTTACAACAAGGCCTGTTGGAATGTGTGTAATGCGGATAGCAGAATCCGTTGTATTAACACTCTGTCCACCGGGTCCCGAAGATCGGTAGGTATCAATCCGTAGTTCAGTCGCTTCATCTATTTTCAAATCAACTTCTTCTGCCTCAGGAAGTACAGCGACCGTAACGGCGGATGTGTGAATTCGCCCACTTGTTTCGGTTGTAGGAATTCGTTGGACGCGATGGATTCCCCCTTCATATTTGAGGAGACTATATGCCAATTTCCCTTCAATGGAAAAAATTACCTCTTTGAACCCTTTTAACCCAGTTGCATTTGCACTGAGCATTTCGACTTTCCAATTCTTTCTTTCTGCGTATCGTGTGTACATGCGGAATATCTCTGCTGCAAAGAGGCTTGCTTCCTCTCCACCTGTCCCTGCGCGAATTTCAATGATCACATTTTTTTCATCATTAGGGTCTTTTGGGATAAGAAGCATCTTAAGTGTTTCTGTCAACTCGTCTTTTTGGTTCTCAAGATCATCTAACTCCTCTTGTGCTAACGCCAGCATATCAACGTCACTCTCTTCTGTCAGTAGCGTCTGCGTATCCTCAATTGCAGTTTCCAACTGTTGATAATCTTTATATCCAGACACAATAGGCGAAAGCTCAGCATGTGTCTTTGAAAGTTCCTGCAGGCGTTGTGGGTTAGAGATTTGTGCAGGATCGCTTAATGATTTTTCGACATCAATAAATTTTTTCTGAATGTCTTTGAGTTTGTCAAACATTTCAATTCCCTTATAGGGCAATTTTGTAACCGCACAAGAACGGTGGTTAGAATGACTCGGAATATAGATTAACCAATATAGTGATGTTATGATTATTCAGTGAGCCCATAACGACGGCGGAAACTCTCCACGCGTCCCGCAGTGTCAATAAAACGGGTTTGTTGACCTGTATAGAACGGATGGCACTTTGCACAAACATCTACGCGCATATCTGATTGGATTGTAACTGTTTTATATGTAGCACCACACACGCAGCTGATAGTGCATTCAGTTGTTTCTGGATGGATTTCAGGTTTCATAAATTGCTCCTTATTCATCAGTGTATTTGTGTGTTGGTATCAATAATGCCAGATCGTTCTATTGAGTTTCGCGACCAACACACAATTTAGTGTAAGAATAGAATCTTTGTCTCCATGCTAAAGATATGATAATTTAAAGTGAGACAGGAAGTTCTTCTCATTTTCCTGTTCTGGAAGATTGTGTGGACTGTGGACTTACTTGTCCGGCATCTTCAACCATCTTTTCAAGAAATTCTTCATTTGATTTAGTCTTACTAAGATGCTTAATCAAAAATTGCATTGAATCAGCGATGCTCATTTGGCTGGTCAATTTCCGTAATATCCAAACTTTGTTAAGCACATCCGGTTTTAACAATAGTTCTTCACGACGGGTTTTTGATGTTTCAATATTGATAGTTGGGAAAATTCGCAGTTCTAACAGCGTACGATCCATGTGAATTTCCATATTCGCTGTGCCTTTGAATTCTTCATAAATATAAGTGTCAGAACGGCTTTCAGTGTCAACAAGAACAGAAGCGATGATTGTTAAACTACCGCCCTCTTCAAATTTACGTGCGGCACCACAGAATTTACGTGGTTCTACAATCGCCATTGCATCTAACCCACCCGAAAGAGTTCTCCCGCTATGTGGTGCCGTCATATTGTGTGCCCTTGCAAGACGCGTCATACTATCAAGTAAGATCACAACATCTTTTCCGCATTCAACCATGCGTTTTGCTTTTTCGATCGCCATTTCTGCCACTTGGATGTGTCGTTCTGGATGTTCATCAAAAGTAGAACTAATGACTTCACCATTAACCGTCCGTATCACATCGGTGACCTCCTCCGGCCGTTCATCAATTAACAAAAATATGAGTGAAACTTCCGGATGATTCGCTTCAATACCACAGGCGATGTTTTTGAGAAGGGTTGTCTTTCCACTAAAAGGTGGAGCCACAATTAAGCCTCGCTGACCTTTACCAATAGGTGCCATGAGGTCAATGATGCGCGTTCCAAATTCAGAAGTATTGTGTTCCAATTTTAACTGTTCATAGGGAAAAACTGGCATGGGAGTATCAAAGGAGGTTCGCGTTTTGACCGATTCAGGTGGTTCACCGTTGACTTTCTCTATTTGTAACAAAGCGAAGTAACGTTCTGTTTTGTTCTCCGATTTCTTAGGTGGACGGATCAAACCTTCAACAACGTGTCCGGTCTGCAATCCGAATAAGCGAATCTGTGAATGAGAAACATAAATGTCTTCATCACTCTGCAAATAATTGGAGCGTGGAGATCGAAGAAAACCGATGTTCTGATCTCGGTCATTTATGATTTGCAACACGCCTTTTCCGTAAAGGGGGATATTTTTTTCTGCGGCCTCTCCAAGGATCCGAGTAATGAGTTCATCTTTACGCAATCCATTACTGTCTTCTATGCCGTAGGATTGTGCCATGGTATTTAAGGCCGAAATCTCCATTTCTTGGAGCTTGCCAATGTCCAAGCTCTCCATAGTTTTCATACTCCTCAGTAATACCTATCTCGCTTTAACCATATTAGAGACGCGGACACTGCTAAGTCGGCGTGGAATGGTTAAAACGGAATCAGGTGAATACTTGTGAATCTGACAGAATCTGCGAGATACCGCAGAACTATCTTAGTGGCTAAATAAATATATACCGGATTATGATGCCGGAGTGAATATAGAATTTAAATAGTAAATGTATTATTAGAACGTTTTATACGTCGCAACACGAATTTTATCATGTCCCGCGGGTAACAAAGCCAGCAATCGCACCCAATATACATTCTGGAGGGTACTTGTCTGACAAAATGTAGATTTAGTTTATTTTTGGGGTCCGTATGAAAGCGTTGGCAGGAATTTGACATCCTTTTGTGTTGGGACCGAATGCTTGATCCATTGATTTTGAATCATCTCAATGTATATTATACATGATAAACTTTTAAACGTCAAGTTTTTCTGAAAAAAGTTGTATAAAGGGAAATTATCTGGACAGAACTATGATGTAATATGTTACACCCCTATGTTAAGTACGTTTTAAGCGTACTTAACATAGGAAAAGGTGTTTTCGTTGCAGGTTTTCGTTTTCATAGTAATAAACGAAACTTTTTTTACTCGTCATTCGCCTTTAAAGGTTTTAGCCTGCGGATCACTTTAGCATTGTACCTGTCTTTTTCCAAGTAGTTTTCCCAGAGCGCGATCGCCTCATCATTGTATCCTTTAGAAACGTAGTAATCCCCAAGTGCTATAACAGGTATATCTAAGCGCGGGTCTTTTTCTATAGATTCTTTGAAAGCATCAACCGCTACTTTTTCGTCACCTTTGAGTAAGGCAATTTCACCTTTTGCGTATAGAAGCAAAGGGTGCTCAGGATATTCTCCTGCCAAAGTATCAATCAAGGTTTGTGCATCCGTTTCTCTGCCCTGCTTGAAGATTGAAAGCGCAGCAAGAATAGTTCCGTAATTGTATTGGTGTGTCAGAATCTTTTTTTCTGCCGGACTTTCTGATTTTTCCAGAAGACGTTTTGCTGTTCTCGCAGCAGCTTTATACTTAATCTGTGCTTTATTAAATTCTCCGTGTTTGTAGCATACGTCTCCCAAGGTTTTCATCGTAATAAATGAATCCCGCTTCTGCTCAACAAGGTCTTGGAAAATCGCGGCGGTTTTTCTATCATTCAAACGATAGTGGAGTACTTCTGCAAGACTTTGCAAAGCATCAGTATCTTCAGGGTTTTTGGCCACCGCCTGTTCAAAAGCATCTCGCTCTTTTTTGTGATCCCCAAGTTTCTGATATGTTTTGCCGATAAACCAATATATCTCTGCATCTTTATTGCGATTTAAACCTACAATTGAGTTGAATGTTTCAAGTGCTTTCTCGTACTCTTCATTAGTATATTGATTTCGTCCAGTACTGATTATCGCCTCAATCACTTTGCTATCTTTGCTTGCAGCTTTTTTGAGAACCTCTGCAGCTTTTTGGTGCATTCCAAGTTTTCGGTAACAAATTGAGAGGCGTAAGTAACTATAAGGATCAATTTTTGCCCTCTCTGCTTCTGCGCGTGCGATTGCATCAAAGTACAATGCGCCCGCATCACGGTAGTTTTCATCACCGTAAAGGAAACCTGCGATCATCAGTTCTGCATCATGATAGCTGCCTTGTTCATCCCCGGCGATAGCAGTTTGTCCGCCAAAGTCTCTCATAACTTCATCTGCTGTAATGCCAAAACCGGAGTCTTGTAAAACAACGTCAGATTTTATGATCGGACTTTTTTCAACACCACGAGGTCTATCGCGTTCACGCCGTGCTTGTTGCCTTGCCAGCGCCCGACCAATCTGTGTGTCTTCAGGGTTTTCGGGTTTAGGAATGGGAGCTTTGAGTTCGGTTAATTCTTCTTTTGCTTTTTCAATGTGCGATTGTGCCCCATCAATACGACCATATTTTTTGACAGTATATTGAAGGGTGCGTTTTGCCTCATCATCATCTTTAATCAATTCGCGTTGTATTCGTGCTTTATTGAGGAGGGCTTGTGCCGCTCGGTCACTTTGCGGGTTACGATTTGCGAAACTATCAAAAGCTTCCACAGCTTGTTCAAACTTTTGACCTTCTTCAAAACTTTTTGCTAACATTAGGTGAGCATCGTGACTCAATTCCAAATGTGGGAATTGGTTAACAATCAGATCAAATTGTGTTTGTGCTGCGTCAAAATCCTTTTGACGAAAGTAGTGCATTCCAAGACGATAGTGTGCCTCTGCAGATTCATCACTTTCAGGAGCTTCAGCGATGATTGTTTCGTAAGCCTTAACACCTTGTGCCGGTTGATTCATATTCTCAATGTAGAGTTTACCAATGGCAAGTTGTGCTTTACGGGCATCAGTAGTGCCAGGTTTGGAATCAACGACACTTTGGTAAACTTCTATTGCCCCACGGTAATCTTTCGCTTCAACTAATTTATCTGCGGCACCCATTGCGCCACCAGATAAACAACCGATTTGCACTACTGTTCCAAGGATAAAAGTAGTAAGCAGGCAGCAGTTGATAAATTTCATGTTTTTCTCCTTACTAATACGTAATGAATAGGACATTTAGTATCTAAGTCACAAAACTGGATGAATATGCTTTGGAATAAAATGAACTATTTCTGGACTAATACATCTGTTTCGACGCGCATTGGTCAATTAGGTCTAAAACACCCTGACGACTATGTCCCTCTTTTTCGATAAGGTTGTCGCAATCAACTCTGTTCTTTTCAGCGGGGCCTTTGCCAGCTTCAAGAATAGAGTTTGTTAACCAACTGGTTCGTACGCCATTAATACCGGAGGTGTAATTTGCGTCATAGTCGCCTTTCACAAGACCGACAAGTTGATCAACTTTACTACGAGGATATCCTTCGGGACGGGGGTATGAAAGTGGTTCAGGTTCGCCTCCTTTAGGAATGAAACGAATGCCACCTTTAATTTCAATAGTGCCTTCATCACCTTCAAGGATGACCCATTCTTCAAAACCTACACGTGTGTTTCCGAGAATAGTGATTGTTCCTTCGGCACCGTTGTCAAGTTTTACGTCAGAGTAAGAATTAATCTCAACGAACTTCGGCACAAGATTTCCTTCATCGTCTTCAAATTTCATGTCGGTTGTGCCGTAAACTTCAGCGGGTAAGCCGTTAGTCATCCAAAGGAAAATATCTTGTAAATGGCTACCTGAGTCGTTCGGTTGCCCACCACCAGAAAATCGAGGATCGCCACGCCATCCGCCAGCACCCCAACGTTGTGCCATGTATACCTCAAACTTTGTTAGGTTACCGATGAGACCTTCAGCAATGGCGCGTCTACCAGTAATGTAGGTATCTTCATAGTGGCGTTGATAACCTCCGACGAGGTGTAACCCGCTGCCAATAGCAATTTTAGTTATGGCAATCGCATCGCCAACAATATTTGCCATCGGTTTTTCAACGATGACATGACAGCCAGCACGCAGGGCATATTTCACATGAATATCATGCAAAGAATGTGGTGAGAAAACTCCAACGATGTCAAGGTCTTCATGGTTGAGCATCTCAAGATATTCGTGTTCACCGAGATAACGTTTGAGACTATTGGGTTTATAATCTTCAACCCGTTCTTTAAGCGCATTTTCTAAAGCGTCTAAACTTCCCTCATGGGCATCTGCAGCAGCGACGACTTGGCAATCGGGACGTGTTGCAAATCCCATTGTGTTGCCTCGTCCAGCACCGCCAGGTCCAATCACACCAACTCTTAATATATCGTTTTTACTTGCCATTATTTAATGTCTCCGGGATAGGTCAAAAAATTATAGTTATGTTAATTTGTATACTCATATACAGGCAACGTGACAGTTCGGACGGGTTGCTGCTGATTCCACACAATTTGTTGTAAACGGTCAACAGTTTTTGGTGAGAAAAATTGTTCTCCAGTTTCAACGTTAACACGGGCAGGTACATTTTCAATTATAAACAACTTTCCATCCATTTCAAGCGTGTACGTGACCTTCTGATCAATTAGGATTTCATCCCAGTCTACTTTGTCTTTCAATTTTTTCTCCTTATTTTAAAATCAATCCATTTTGATGGATTGGGTTCGTACAAAGTAATAATTTTGATCAAAGATCGTGATGGATAACTACACTGAATATGAAGTGGCCGGTTGGATTTCGTAAACCCAAAAATCAGGCAACTTGGTCCGTACTTGTCCTCTGGATAATCTTCAAGCATCTCACAGTTTTCAATTGCTTCACGGACCTCTTGTATTGTGATATGTCTTATAATACTTTGGTTAGCAGCGTGTCGCGAAAGTTCAAATTGCCAATTTTCGATTTTGGTTCGAATTCCATCAAGAAGACTCATCACACAATTATGGTGGTTACGTCAAGGCAAGTAAAGCGTATCACAAATTTTTATGAAAGTCAATTTATTTTTAGGTAATCTATTAGAAAATCAAACAGCCTGCTTATCCCTTAAAAATGCGGAAGAGTTTTTTGATTGGGTCATAAAACTGATCAACAACTCGTTCTTTAAGCGGAATGATAGCATTGTCTGTAATCGTAATATGCTCCGGGCAAACTTTCGTACAGCATTTAGTGATGTTACAGTACCCGATACCGTCAGAATCTTTCAATTCTTCCAACCGATTTTCAGTATCAATAGGATGCATCTCTAAAGACGCTGCGTAGACGAAGAACCGAGGTCCAATGAATTCGTCGTGAAGATCATGCTCACGCAAGACGTGGCAGACATCTTGACAGAGAAAACATTCAATACATTTTCGGAACTCTTGGACATGATCAATATCCTCTTGTTCCATCCGCCATGTGCCATCTTCTGCATCAGGTGGTCGTGGCGTGAAAGGTTTCATTTTCTCTTTAACTTTAAAGTTCCACGACACATCTGTTACAAGGTCTTTTATGATCGGAAATGCACGCATCGGTTCAACGGTTACGGGTTGATCAAGTGGTAGATCGTTGAGGCGCGTCATGCACATTAATTTCGGGTTCCCGTTAACTTCTGCAGAACATGACCCGCATTTGCCAGCCTTGCAGTTCCATCGCACAGCAAGATCGTTTGCCTGATCTGCTTGAATACGGTGAACAGCATCTAAAACGACCATCCCCTCGGAGACTTCTGTTTCGTAATCAACGAATTGTGCTTCGTTTACATCACCGCGCCAGATTCTAAAAGTTGCTTTAGCCATTTTCAAGTCCTTCCAGTGTATCGTGTTATCCGATTTCCTCTATAATTTGCTGGTACTCTTCAGTCAATTCAGGGACAGATTCACGTCGAATAGCCATTGTGCCATCATCCGCTTTTTGGAGAATAGTGTTATATTTTCCGGCTCCCGGTTCTTCTTTTTCAGGAAAATCATCACGTGAATGTGCGCCGATGCTTGCTCTGCGTTCAAGTGCTGCAAGGGCAATCGCCTCAGAAACTGTGAGTAGACAGTCAAGGTCAAGGGCAGTGTGCCATCCCGCATTATATTCTCGGTTACCGATAGCATGAACGTTGTCCGCTTTTTCGCGCAAACTCTGGATTTCTTCCAAAGCTTGGGTAAGGCTTTCTTGGCTACGCGCGATACCTACTAATTCCTGCATCTTTTCTTGAAGTTGTGCTTGGATTTCGTAGGGGTTATCACCATCTTCTGGATTATCAAAAGGTTTAAGCACATGCTGCGCAATTTCATCAATTGCCCCTTCCTCAAGTGGAACGTTCCCGTTTTCGGTAGCAAATTGTGCGGCGTATTCACCTGCTCGTTTTCCAAAAACAAGTAGGTCAGATAAAGAGTTGCCACCGAGACGGTTCGCACCGTGTAAACCCGCTGCACATTCACCCGCTGCGAAGAGTCCCGGCACACACGTCATTTGCGAGTCTGCATCTACACGAATACCGCCCATAATATAGTGTGTCGTTGGACCAACCTCCATCGGTTCTTCTGTAATGTCAATGTCAGCGAGTTCTTTGAATTGGTGATACATGCTCGGTAGTTTTCTGCGGATATGTTCGGGAGCATTTGAAATTTTCTCTTTGATCCACGCAATGTCTAAGAACACACCACCGTGTGGGCTACCTCTACCTTCGTGAACTTCCCGGACGATACAGCGTGCAACATGATCGCGAGTCAACAATTCTGGGGGTCTTCGCGCTTCACGGTCACCTTGTGTATAAAGCCACCCTTCTTCGGGGTTATCTGCGGTTTGATTTACATAGAGTTCTGGAATATCGTCAAACATGAAGCGATTGCCTTCACTATTTTTGAGGATACCGCCTTCACCTCGAACGCCTTCGGTAACTAAGATACCTCTCACACTGGGGGGCCAAACCATACCTGTCGGATGAAATTGGACAAATTCCATATCAATCAGTTCAGCACCTGCATGGTATGCAAGAGAATGTCCATCGCCAGTATATTCCCAACTATTGCTCGTAATTTTGTATGCTTTTCCGACTCCACCTGTTGCCAAGACAACTGCTTTCGCAGAAAATATTTTGAAGCGTCCTTTTTCGCGTTCATAGCCAAAAGCGCCTGAGACTCTATCACCTGTTTTAAGGAGTGTTGTGATGGTATTCTCCATGTGCACTTCAATGCCTTGGTGAATACCATGGTCCTGCAAGGCACGTATCATCTCCAAACCGGTTCGGTCACCAACATGAGCGAGTCGTGGATATTGATGTCCTCCAAAGTTTCGTTGTAAAATACTTCCGTCTTGTGTGCGATCAAAGAGTGCGCCCCATGCTTCAAGTTCACGCACGCGGTCAGGAGATTCTTTTGCATGCAGTTCTGCCATCCGAGCGTTAGAAAGATATTGCCCACCACGCATTGTGTCTGCAAAGTGTACACGCCAACTATCTCTTTCATCTACATTTGCTAATGCGGCAGCGACACCGCCTTCCGCCATCACAGTGTGTGCTTTTCCAAGCAAAGATTTACAAACCAATCCAACTTTTAGATCGCTTGTTGATGCTTCAATCGCAGCGCGTAACCCCGCGCCTCCAGCTCCGATTATTAGAACGTCGTAGTCAAAAGTTTCGTAAGATGCCAAGCTAAAATTTCCTCTCAAAAAACATTCTTAAAACGTAATCCAATCTTTAAAGTCATAGACAGAAGCGATAAAAACATAGAGATCAGAAAAACCGACCCAGCATAAACTCATCCATGCCCACAACATGTGTTTGCTGTTAAGGCAACTGATACAGTTATACATATTTCTACGTATTGGTGTTTTAGATAACAGATCAACAACGCCACCAACAAGATGCCTTAAAGAATGACACCCGAAGGTATACCCACCTAAAAATACTACATTTCCCGCTAATATGATAGTTCCTATTCCAATACCAAATTTTCCATCTTCAAACCAGAGTGCTTTCCATACATCATAAGATAGAATTCCTATAAATATAATAGCAATGTACATAAAATATCTATGGATGTTCTGAATAATCAATGGGAATGAATGTTCACCACGATAGCCTTTGCGAGGTTCTGAAACTGAGCATGAAGGTGGGTCTGCCCAAAACGCCTTGTAATATGCCCCGCGATAGTAGTAGCACGTAAAGCGGAATCCGAGTGGGGCCCACAAAATAAGAACAGCTGGTGTAATGAATGGTGGCATCCATTCTGGCATTACTCCTAACCAACTATGTGAACCATCTGAACTAAAAAGTAATGGTGAGTAAAAAGGGGACAAGTAGGGATCATGAAGGTAATGTTCCCCCCAAAAAACCCGAAACGTTGCGTAAACTACGAAGACTCCTAATCCAATAAATACCGCTAAAGGTTGTACCCACCAAGTGTCTTTACGCTGGGTTTGGAAAGGGCGATTTTCAACTAATGTTAGTTCTGGATGTGCCATAGGCAATTTTCCCTTCAATTTCTAACAGGATACCATGATTGTAAATTTTGTGCAAATCATAACAACGTTTA
>JAPPCZ010000031.1 GCA_028824685.1 Candidatus Poribacteria bacterium | reverse complement strand
TTCTATCATAAAACAGAAACAATGTTGCTTTAATTCTAAAGTTCACTATAAATAACCCTGGTGTGAACGGAATTGCTTTCGTAGATGTCCGTTATAGTGGTAGGTAATTAACCATAAGCTGCATCACAGCACCAGAGATGAGAGGCATTGTCAAGTTGTCATCTATCCGAAGCGGCAAAAGTTCAACAAGAGTTGCTACAAATGCACCAGCAAGACCGATAATCGGATTTACCCAGAAAAGCGTGATTACAGCACAAATGGCAAAACAAGCTGCGCTTCCCTCCAAACTCTTATTACCGATAAGTTTTGTTCGCCCCCACCTTCTTCCAACTAATGCCGCAGCCGTATCTCCGAAAATAATAAAAAAAACACAGACGATAGCAACACGTTTCTGAAAAAAGAAAATGCATAGCAAGATACTGACGATATAGTAAGTCGCACCAGTAATTGCACCTTTCTGTTCATGGGTACGGAGAATGGATCCGAAAACACGAAAAAAGAGATCTCTAAAAGGTGCAGAGACCCATTTCAAGAATTCTACTATCACCGCAATACCTGCCAAACACCCGACAATGAGCAACATAGTGGATTTTTCTAAGACTATATATATTAATGGTAAGAAGAATCCTGCCAGATGGGTTGTTTTTCTAAGCAATTCCGCAATCATGAATTTGGAGTCTCCGCTCAATAGAGTTAAAGCTTGTATAGGTTTATTATTGCAGATTTATACAAATAGATACAAGTAAAATAATTTCTTGTATTTGCCAAAGAAATTACACAATTTTGTTTCAATTTCGGGTTAAAATTCTTTCATCATTGGAAATTGCTTTGAGGATGAATAGTATGATCATAAATCAACGAACTAAAAAATGAGAGGAAAAATGAGAGGCGTTTGCATCGGATTGTTGTTCTTAATACTCGTTATTGGATTTATCTTTTCGGAAGAGACTATTGCCCAAGAAACACAACAGACCGTAAAAATTACAGGTGTTGTCGCAGATAGCGATACCGATACACCGTTAGTTGACGTGACAATAAAGGTTGTAGACACAAACATCAAGGTAAAAACTGATGAAACAGGTGCATTTTCTTTAGAATTACCTCCAGGTACTTATGCTTTCCAAATATCCGCACCTTTCTACAACGCTGCTGTACTTTCTGATATTGAAGTCAACGCCCAAGGTTTATCGGAACCGTTACATGTTACATTGGAACCTCAAGTTGTAAAGTTAAATGCGATTAATATGAAGGTTCGCTTAAGCCAATCTGGGGAACGCGGTCTGCTTGAAAAACGGATGCAAAGTTCTCGAATTGAGGACAGCATTAGTACTGAAGAAATTAGTCGGTTGCCAGACTCTTCAGCAGCACAAGCAATTAAGCGTGTAACAGGTGTAAGTATTGTAGGCGGCAAATACGTATTTGTACGTGGGTTAGGTGAACGTTATAGTAACACGCTTCTCAATAACGTGGAAATTCCGAGTCCGGAACCGAATCGCCGAGTGGTCCCAATGGACATCTTCCCAGCAAGTTTGCTTGCGAGTCTTCAAACCGTGAAGACATTTTCCCCTGACCAACCGGGAGGGTTTGCTGGCGGTTCAGTCCAAGTTTTTACAAAAGACTTCCCCGAAGCGTTGATGATGTCGCTATCACTATCAACCGGTTTCAACACACAGGCAACAGGCACAGACGGATTGACGTATCCTGGTGGGAGTCTTGACTTTTTAGGATTTGATGACGGTTCTCGTAGGTTACCAGAAATTATTCAAGAAAAAGCGGATGGAATTCCTATCCGCGAACGTGGTCGTTTTACTACAACAGGATTTACCCGTGAAGAGATCCAAGAATTCGGACGTGCTTTCTCAAATGTTTGGTCACCCGAACGACATGCGAACCCCGTAAATCAAGGCTATAAATTCAGTATCGGTAACAGCAATACAATTTTTGGCAAACAATTCGGTTATCTCGGTGTTATCTCCTATGGCAATAGCCATAGTTATAGTACGCAGGTGCGCAAAGCATTCCGCATAGGATTAAACGAAACGCTTTCACCCGTAACCAATTATGCCATAGAACAAAGTGGGCATGAAGTAGACTGGGGTAGTGTCGTCAATGCCAGCCTTCGGTTTTCACCATATCATCGGCTTAGTTTGCGGACACTTACAACACATGCCGCAGAAGATCAAACCCGAACATGGGAAGGTTTTAACGCAGATAGAAATACAGACATGCGGAGTGCTCGTCTAAGATATGTTGAACGCCAACTTTTCTCAGGACAATTGGCAGGTACACACGGCTTCAATTTTGGTGAACCGGAATTGCAAAACGTTGCTGCAGAAGAAAATTCTGATTCCATGGAAATAGCATCAGACCAATCCGACCTTTCTATGGAATGGCGGCTTACCTATTCGCGTGCGGCGCGTGATGAACCCGACACACGCGAAGCAATTTATGAAGATAGAGGGGACAGCACGTACACATTCCGCGATGTCACACATAGCGGTAGCCGGTTTTTCTTTGACCTTGAAGATGATGAATACAACGCTCGTGTTGACTGGAAATTACCGATAAGGGAAACAGGTTTCTTCAAAATTGGCGGTCTCCTGCGGGATAGGGCGCGCTCGTTTGATGTGCGAAGATTCAGATTCTTGCCTTCAGATAATGTTGACACAGCTGTTGATCTGTCTTCGCCACCAGAAACGCTTTTCCAAACTGAAAATATTGTCCCACGCGTCTTTGAATTACGCGAATCCACTCTTGCGACTGATAACTACCTCGCTGACCACAATATCTACTCGGGATATCTGATGCTTGATATTCCGTTTACCACAAAATGGCAGGTGATGACGGGGCTACGCCTGGAATCCTCCAATCAGGTTGTGACAACATTTGATCCGTTTTCTCCAGTACTGAAACCAATTAAGGCAGATTTGGAAACCTTTGACCTGCTTCCGGGACTCAACCTCACATATAGATTAACAGAACGGATGAATTTACGGGCTGCCTTGTCACGGACAGTCACGCGTCCTGACTTCCGAGAACTTGCTCCATTTGAATTTACAGACTTTGTCGGTGGGAGAACCATTCTTGGAAATCCTGATTTAGAACGTACACTAATTAACAATTACGACTTCCGTTGGGAAGTTTTTCCAAATACCAGCGGTGGCGGTGTTGTGGCAGTAAGTGTTTTTTACAAACGGTTTCAAAAACCGATTGAACAGATTATCCAACCCCAAGCAGAAGTTCGTATTACTTATGAAAACGCAGAAGCAGCAGACAACTACGGGTTGGAATTTGAAGCGCGTCAAAACTTAGGTGTTCTCTCTCCAAAATTGAGTGCTTTTTCAATTAACACAAACGCTGCATTTATTGCGTCCAGAGTCGTGCTTCCCGAAGATGTTGGTATTCAAACCTCCTCCGAACGCCCTTTGCAAGGACAGTGTCCATACATTATCAATCTTTCAGTAGGATATGAAGAGCCGAACTGGGGAATTGTAAGTTCGGTTGCATACAACATCTATGGACGACGACTCTCTGATGTGGGTAACCATGGTGCACCAGATGTTTTTGAACAACCCCGGGGACAGTTAGATATGAGTTTTAGTCGGACAGTGGCAGATGCGTATAAATTTAGTTTTTCCGCTAAAAACCAGCTTGACCCATCTGTTCACTTTAAACAAGGGGACGAGACTTCTGTCAGTTACAAAATTGGCAGATCGTTTTCATTTGGCATAAGTTATGACCTATAACCACGCTAACGACTTATGAAAGTTTATCAGACATTTTCCTTGATGTTGCGAGTTAACCGCAGAGATAATTAAGTGCCGATAAAAAGTCATAACCTCGTCAGCATTTTGTAACAATTAAGGTGTAGTATTAAACGTGAAGGAAATTGATAGCAGTGATTTCTAATCCAAGGATTGTGGTTGCAATGAAAAAATCCATCCATTAAACCGAGTGGGATTTAAAATAAAAAGGAGTTTGCTAAACTAATGTCAAATATCGTGTCAACCCTAAAGTCTACTTGGACACAGGGCAAATTTACATGGTTGTTTCATTTAATAGTTGTTTTCACAGTCGGATTAACCTTAGTTTTTGCTGGATGTGGTGAAGATGATGACAGCTCTATTATTAGCATTGTAGAAACTCCAGAAATAAGTTTTGACAATGATGGGCAAGAATTAGTTGTCTTGCAGGGTAAACTTACTGCAAGAGACAGTAGCGAACTTTATGAACTCATTGAAAACATCAAAGTCAGTCTGCAAGAACAAAACCTTGCAGAATCACAACGTCTAGCATTGGTGGTTGACATTAATCAATTATATTATGAACTTGAACTACGCTCAAAGTTAAGTACCCCTGATAGTCTTATTTGGAATCTGCCAAAATCTAAAGGTTATCTGTTGCGTGGTGCTGTGTTTGTTGAAGATGGTGCTACGCTAACAATTGAACCTGGTGTTACAATTTACGGGGAACAGGCACAAAAAGGCACTCTAATTATTGCGCAAGGCGGAAAAATTATGGCAGAAGGCACAGTTGATGCGCCTATCGTTATGACAAGTGATGCAGAAATTGGACAACGCGCCCGTGGGCAATGGGGTGGTTTGATTATAAACGGTAGGGCACCCACAAACCAAGGTGTTACGGCTGGTGAAGGTGACACAGGAGATTTCGGTGGAGATAATCCTACTGATAACAGCGGTGTACTACGCTATGTCCGTGTTGAATACGCTGGCTTAGAGTTTAGCCCCGACAACGAATTGAACGGTATCGCTTTCCAAGGAGTTGGTTCAGGGACTGTTGTGGAATATGTCCAGGCACACATGAACCAAGACGATGGAATTGAAATGTTTGGAGGCACTGTTAATCTTAAGTACGTGCTTGTCACTGGCGCTCGGGACGATTCGTTTGACTGGACCGACGGTTGGACAGGCAAGGGGCAATTCTGGATTGCACAGCAGTACGGCGATGACGCAGATAACGGTTTTGAAAATGACAATAGCAGTAAAAATAACGAAGCGATTCCGCGTTCTGCACCAACGATTTTCAACGTAACCCTTGTCGGTGATCCTGCTGGATCGAAAAGTGATAACGGTATGTTGATTCGTGAAGGTGCCGCTGGTATGTATGCAAACTTTATTGTCACAGGCTTTAACAAAGTCGGACTTGATGTCAACAATGAATCATCACACAAGCAAGCTGAAGATGGTAAATTGGTGGTTAAAAACAGCATCTTCTTTGAAAACGGTAAAGGCAACTTCGGCGATGAAAAGGATGATGACGGTTTCGACGAAGCAGCATGGGCAAAAGGGCTTGGCAATGTTGAAACTGACCCAAACCTTTCAGACCCGTTCAACAAGGATAATCCGAACTTCACACCCGGTACAGGTACCGCTTCCGTGACACCAGCAGAACCAACCGACGCGTTCTTCGACAAGGTTACCTTCATCGGTGGCGTAGACCCTGACAACGATTGGACAAAAGGTTGGACAACGAGTGTACGGAACTAAACAGTGTAGTACTACAATCTCTGCTGGGTGCTACCTCTCTTACATTGCGATTGCAGTTCTACTGTTTAGCAGTAGTTTGATGGGTGTCAGCACCAAGTATGGGAAAACAGTCTCGACTCGCCAGACCAAATTGGTCTGGCAGTCGTTGACGCTTTAAATCGGAAAGATTCCGCATCCATAAACATAGGCAAAATGCCTTTTCCAAAATCTGGGAGGACTAAACTGAATGAGTTACGCACTCTCTAATCACATTTCTGGTAAACGGAGAAGAAAGCGTCTAAAAAAGAAGATGACAATGGCTGATGGCATAGGTGTTAAACCGCCGAACGTTGCGCGTAAGATGGCATCTGAAAAATCTGCCGAAGTTTCAATCACATTTGTTGATGCGCAACGGGAAAATCGTCAAGCAACCAATAAATGGAAAGTAAAAGCAAGGAAATTCGCATTTGGGACTGCAATAGGTCTTCACGCTGTCGCCATTATCTTCTTTGCTGTCTGGTTTGTTAAGAAGACAGTTTTACAGATGAACGTTGATAAGGTTCAAGGTATTGTTGTGAAAGCACCGAAAGCTCCGACTAAACGCGTCATTCCCCCACGCCGTGCCCAGAAAGTGGTAAAACCGAAAGCCGTTGAAGTCCCCGCACCGAAGTACAATGGGATAACACCAAATACGAACATTTCAGTGGGACCTGCAGATTTCACTATTCCAATGACCGACCTTCCGAGTGATAAGACGATGGGATTCACGGCATTGCAAAGCAGAAAAGGTACAATGGAACAAACCCGACAAGTTAAGATTGTCTCCACAGTTCCTAAGTTTGAATTGCCTAAGTTTGAAAACACAGGACTAACAACGTCAATGAATATGGAAACAAGTTTAGTTTCTATGGATTTTAATGTTTCGATGGATCTTGGTTTGTCTGCTGCAAATTTTGATGATACAAAGCAGTCATTCACCGAATTTTTGAGGCAAGTCCGTGAACGTATTAAAGAGGTTCAGCGTTTTCCACCAAATGTTCGAAATTTAGAAGAAGGTTCTTCAACAACGATCCGTTTTACACTGCTTAGAGATGGCACCATTCAAGATTCGAAGGTTGCAAGTTCCTCTGGTTCACATGTGTTAGATAACGCCGCCCTCGCGGCTGTCCAAAACGCTGAACCTTATCCTCCGTTCCCTGAAGGACAATCAGGAAATAGTATAAGACTTGAACTACCGATTGTCTTTGAATTGGTTAATTAATCGTCTTTAATTGATTGGTTTACATAGAAAGGATGGTAATAAGCCACCCTTTCTATTTTATAGTGAGATCTAATATTACTTTTACACTTCTTTATAGGTTTGATGTGTGTGTAGTCGAGCAATTCATAGCGCCTCTTCCTGTAGGAGCGACCTCCAGGTCGCGACTTTAAAAACTGTAGAACACTTGTAAGTCCGAGTGACAATGTAAAGTTAATTGTAAAATCCACCATATAAAATAACTCATGCATTTAATAGGATTTCAATCTCAATTATCATCTTCCAGATCAAACGCAAGTTTTTCTGCTTTCGCCTTTTCTTCATTTACAAATGCAAGCAGAATCAAACCGGCAATAAAGAAAACCATCAGTGAAATGATAGCAAGCCGCGCGCTGCCTGTAATCTGCTTGATAACGCCAAATGTCGTGGGTCCCCAGATAGCAGAAAACTTGCTAAAGACAGAATAGAATCCGTAAAACTCGGCACTTGCATTCTCCGGGATCATCGCACCATAGAAAGAACGACTGAGTGCTTGTGTTCCACCCAGTACAAAACCAACAATCATTCCCAAGATAAAGAATTGCGTTGCTGTCTGGATGAAATACCCATAAGTTACAACACCACTCCACAAGACTAAAGAAAACATCACTGACCGTCTTGCGCCGATTCGGTTTGCAAGTAGGCCGAATATCAACGCACCTACTAACGCAACAACTTGTATCAGTAAAAGTGTCATCATCAAATGTGTATCAGAAAGTCCTAACTCCTCTTTACCATATATTGTCCCCATACTTGTGACTGTGTGGATGCCGTCGTTGTAGATCATATAGGCAATCAGGAAAAGCATAAGATGCTTGAAATTTCCTACTTTTTTCGCTGTTGCAATAGTTCGTTTGATACCGAGGGAAAAGTACGCTGAAAGTTTCGGTTGATTGCGATATTTTTCTGGAAGTTCTTGATCTGTCTTAATCTCCTTTAGATGTTTCACAGTGAATAGTGTCCAACCTGCCCACCAAATTCCTGTCATCGCCATGCCGATGCGTACTGCCATTACTCGATCAATACCAATTGTTTCGTGCATAGCAACGAGTGCTAAGGCTATTCCAAATTGTATGGAGCCACCAACATAACCAAACGCAAATCCTTTGGCAGAAACCGAATCGAGTTTATCTTCAGAGGCAAGATGTGGTAAAAAGGCATCGTAGAAAACATTCCCACCAATAAAGCAGACTTGCGTGCAGATATAAAGCACAACTGCTAACCACACATCCCCCGGTTTGCATAAAAAGAGTAGAGTGGCAAACAAGCTTCCAAAATAAGCAAAACCGAGGAGAAATTTCTTTTTTGCTGAAGAAAAATCGGCAATGGCACCCAGCACAGGAGCAAAAAGGAAAACCAGCAGTGCTGCAAATCCCAACATAAATCCCCATAACGCTGTTGCACTGACAGTTGCACCGAAAAGGGGGACACCATCTTTGCCGACAATGCCTTCCGCAAAATAGATTGGTAGGAGCGCCACACCGACAGTCGTAATATATGCAGAATTTGCCCAATCGTACATGCACCAACCGAAAATTGATTTCTTATCGTTTTTCATATACATCCTATTTGCAGATAAACTCGGTACCTCTTTCTGTAATTTCCCACATTGACTATGCAAAGCAAATTGGGGCAGTAGGCGCGTGAGAGTTCCACACCCCTACTGCCCCAACCGCAACAAAATTAGGCAAGGTCGAAACGATCGAGATTCATGACCTTGTTCCACGCAGCCACGAAGTCATGCACAAATGCTTCTTGTGCATCATCGCATGCGTAGATTTCCGCAATGGCTCGGAGTTGTGAGTTTGAGCCGAATACAAGGTCATAGCGGGTGCCCATCCACTTGACATCCCCCGTCAAGCGATGGCGTCCCTCAAATATATACTCGTTTTCAGAGGCTGCCGTCCACTCAATGTTCATGTTGAGTAGGTTCACAAAGAAATCCGTCGTCAACGTCCCAGGACGGTCGGTTAAGATACCGAATCCTGACTCACAAACGTTTGTATCCAAGACGCGCAAGCCACCGACGAGAACCGTCATTTCAGGAGCGGTTAGCGTCAGCATTTGTGCCCGATCCACCAGCAACTCTTCGGCTGTTCTCTCGTGTCCGTTTGCGATATAATTGCGAAATCCGTCGGCAGTCGGTTCAAGCACAGCAAACGATTCAACATCGGTTTGTTCCTGTACCGCGTCCGTGCGCCCTGGAGCGAACGGAACTTCTACGTCAATACCAGCGTTTTTCGCGGCTGACTCGACTGCTGCACATCCGGCAAGAACAATCAGGTCAGCAAGTGAAACTCGCTTCCCACCAGACTGCGATCCGTTAAATTCCTCTTGAATCCCCTCCAAGGTCTGAAGTATTTTCTCCAGTTCGAATGGCTTGTTGACTTCCCAATCCTTCTGCGGTGCGAGGCGAATGCGTGCCCCGTTAGCACCACCGCGCTTGTCGGTGCCGCGGAATGTTGCCGCAGATGCCCAAGCAGTCGAGACGAGTTGGGAAATGGACAGTCCTGATTCGAGGCATTTGTCTTTGAGGTCAGCAATGTCTTGCTCACCAATCAATTCATGATCCACATCAGGGACGGGGTCTTGCCACAATTGTGGTTCCGCAGGCACCCAGGGACCGAGACATCGTATGCGAGGCCCCATATCACGATGGGTTAGCTTATACCACGCCTTAGCAAAGGCATCTGAAAACTCGTCCGGATTCTCGTAGAAGCGTTTAGAAATCTTCTCATAAGTTGGATCCGCCTTCAGAGATAGGTCGGTCGTGAGCATCATCGGGGCATGTTTCTTTGAGGGGTCGTGAGCGTCCGGCACGGTGTCTTGTGCAGATTCGTCTTTGGGAGTCCACTGCCACGCGCCGCCAGGACCTTTTATCAGTTCCCATTCGTAGTTGAACAAGTTTTCAAAGAAGCTGTTATCCCACTTGGTCGGCGTAGCAGTCCAAGCGCCCTCCAATCCGCTCGTGATTGTGTCGCTTCCTTTGCCGCTGCCAAAGGTGTTCTTCCAACCGAGTCCTTGCTCTTCAAGGGAGGCTCCCTCCGGTTCGGGGCCGACATACTCGTCCGCATCCGCAGCACCGTGGGTTTTGCCAAACGTGTGTCCACCAGCGATGAGCGCGACCGTCTCCTCATCGTTCATTGCCATCCGACGGAACGTCTCTTTAATATCTATCGCAGCAGCGACTGGATCCGGGTTGCCGTTCGGTCCCTGCGGATTCACATAGATTAAGCCCATCTGAACTGCACCGAGAGGTTTCTCCAAATCTCTGTCGCCAGTGTAACGTTCATCGCCCAACCACGTGGTTTCCGATCCCCAATAGATGTCTTCTTCGGGTTCCCAGACATCTTCTCGTCCGCCAGCGAATCCTAATGGCTTAAGACCCATAGACTCAATGGCACAGTTCCCTGCGAAGATTATCAGGTCTGCCCACGAGATCTTTCTACCATATTTCTGCTTGATCGGCCAGAGCAACCGGACTGCCTTGTCGAGGCTCGCGTTGTCGGGCCAGCTATTGAGGGGGGCAAAACGCAGTGTGCCAAAGGCAGCGCCACCCCGTCCGTCGTGGATGCGGTACGTACCTGCACTGTGCCACGCCATCCGAATGAAAAGGGGTCCATAGTGACCGTAGTCGGCGGGCCACCACTCCTGCGACGTCGTCATCACCTTATAAACGTCATCTCTCAAGGCATCCAAGTCAAGTGTATTGAACGCCTCGGCATAGTTAAAATCCTCCCCCAAAGGATTGGATGTGGATGGGTTCTGGTGGAGCATCTTCAGGTTCAACTGATTCGGCCACCACTGTTGGTTGGCTATGGTACCTGCGTGAGAATGCCCCATCACTGGACATTTACTTTCGTTACTCATATTTCCTCCAATCGTGTTCTGCAATTTTTCTAAGATGTTCTTTGAAGTTCCACTTCCTTAAGAACCAGTTAAATAATCCAAATGGATCTATGAAGGTCGTCATTTTACGGGTAAATACTAAAATAGGTTTATTTTGCTCCTGAAATGACAAAGGGTGACCATTTTGTCTACTTCAAATAGGTTCTAACTGACATAAAGAGAACTTACATCCTAATCTTTAAATATATTATACATCAATGACGCAAGAATAAAAACAAAAATTTGACTCCCCTCGCACACGTCATATAATACCAAACTATTCAATCCCTAATAATTCCCTTTTTTCTTAAACCTCTTACTGTAGGAGCGACCTCCAGGTCGCGAATCGCTGAATACAATAAGCGTATTCAGTGTTGATTTGGACAAATTCTATTGCACATTTGGAATTGAGTTGGTGCTGTAATCTTTCGCTTGTGTACGGCACGCGGAGCGTGCCTACTACCATTTAACATCAATATTGTCGGGAAGATTGATTTTTTCAAAGAACTCTTGGAAGAATCCAGAAGATTAAGGTATAATTTTAACAGATTGGATATAATAGCAGTAATCTTTTTTGACGTTGAAAACATACTATGTCCGTAGGAGATGCTCAATGAAAATAGTTGAGGTTAAAACCTATATGATCGACGTGCCGCCACCGCATTGGGGTGGTAGACATTGGATTTTTGTAAAATTAGTGACTGACGAAGGGATTGAAGGCGTAGGAGAATGCACCTATCATACCCGATTAAACCACGTCGTCATTGAATTAATCAAGGATTGGGGTGAACGTTATCTCATTGGAAATGATCCCTTTCGGATAGAAAAAATCTGGTCAACGCTTTATGAAGGCCCTTGTGTGCGACATCCCGGTCCGCTTGCTACACCTGCGATGAGTGCAATAGAGATGGCGTGTTGGGATATCGTTGGAAAAGCGGTGAACCAACCTATTTACAATCTTTTGGGAGGTATGTTCCATGAAAAATTGAGGGCATATTCCTATCTCTTGCATTGGAGGCACGGCGATTCTCCAGAAAAAACGGGAGAACTCGCGCTTTCTTACGTTGAAAAGGGATTTACTGCTGTCAAATTCGATCCCGTCCACCCACACACGGCAGATAGATTAGAAACACTCAACTACGCAGAGAGCGTCATCCGCGGGATTCGCGATGCTGTGGGGGATAAATGCGATATTCTCATCGGTACGCACGGACAGTTTAATACCAACAGTGCTATCCGTTTTGCGAAACGTGTTGAACCCTACGACCCACTTTGGTTTGAAGAACCGATACCACCTGAAAATATTAAAGAAATGGCACGCGTCGCACAATCCACAAGTATCCCGATTGCTACTGGTGAACGGCTGCTAACCAAATATGAATTTGCTGACCTATTAGAACAACAGGCAGCATCTATCTTGCAGATGGATTTAACCATTACAGGCGGAATCCTTGAATCAAAGAAAATTGCATCTATGGGTGAAGCACACTACGCGCAAATTGCACCACACCTATACGGTGGTCCCATCGGCGGCGCAGCGAATATACAGTTAGATGTGTGTAGTCCAAACTTCCTGATTCAAGAAGGCATCCACATGTGGGACGGGTTTCATGCCGAAATTCTCAAGGAGCCGATACAGTGGGAAGACGGATACATCATCCCACCAACTGGGCCAGGGCTCGGCATTGAACTGAACGAAGAAGTATTGGAAAAACACTCAATTGAACTCTAAAACTTAAGGAAGATATGTCAACCGCAGACACACCAACGGGTACGCTTGATGAGCTGCCCGAATCAATTGAAGAAACATTAAAAACACTGGATATTGGCTTTGAAGAGATACGCTTTGCTGTACAAAGCGATGTAAGTTCAACAGGGAGCTACGGTGAAGAATGGTTCGTCCTAACAGATATTTCGATTTTTACCGTAACGGGTGTGGGTGAGGTGCTTCACTATATACCTTATAAGAGTGTCTTAGGTATTCGTGCTGAGACCGTGGTTGATGCTGGTCTTGTTGTCCTGGAAACACAGGAAGGGACAGTAGACCTCATCCGTTATTCAAACGGTTGTGCGGCGAAGTTCGGGTTCGTGGCACGTTTTATTGGGGATGAGATAGAATTTCGAGCTGGTAACCGGGATGAGCCACCGATTTGGGACTACAAGGTTGAGGAACATGCTTGTAAAACCTGCGAATTGCCACTTGCAGATGAATTTTCCCCCTGCCGCGCATGCACAAAAAAACATAAGGTAATGTTACGTATTTTGACGTATATGCGTCCTTACAAGGGTAGAGCATTACTCTTTATGGTACTTGTCATTGTTGGCACACTGATTTCTCTGGCTCCGCCTTATTTTTCCCGTATCCTGATTGACGACATACTACTGCTGGACGATGCTGCCGCCCCTACACCCGATGGAGAAACAACATGGTTAGGCAACATATTCCGAGCAATCCAACCAGCAGCGACAGCGTTATTCATTGCGGTAGGAGCACTGTTAGCAACGCATCTAATCAGAGCAATTATTGATATTTTGCACTCACGATTGAGTGCATGGTTGACGCTCCACATCGCAGCAAATATACGCGAACACGTTTACGAGCATTTGCATGATCTCTCTATCAGATTTTTTGACAAACGGACGACAGGAACTGTTATCTCACACATCACTGAGGATAGTGAACGGTTACAGGACTTTATGTTGGAAGGACTGTCGTTCCTAGGTAGGGAACTGTTTCTTATCTTCGGGATTGGTGTCGTGCTTTTTTTGATGCATTGGCAATTGGCATGTTTCGTCTTAATTCCAATTCCGATTATCATTTTTGGAGGAGGTTGGTTTTGGCGAAAGGTGCGAAGTTTATGGCATCGGGCATGGCGACGTCGCTCAAAACTCTTTGATGTTGTCAACGATTCTGTATCCGGTATCCGAGTTGTTCGTGCATTCGGACAACAAAGAAGTGAAGTCAACCGATTTGGTGGTGCGAACATTGATGCGCGAGACTTTGAAACCAAAGCCGAGATGGTCTGGGCTACCTATTATCCGCCGCTGATGTTTGCTGTTAATTTGGGGACTCTGATTGTTTGGTATGCAGGAGGACTTGATGTTCTTGATGGGTCATTGACGCTTGGCGAATTGATTTCTTTTAACGCCTATCTCGGAATGTTCTATGGGCCGTTGCGATATATCAGTCCACTCATCAATTGGGCATCCCGTTCTATGACAGCAGCAGAACGGCTTTTTGAAGTAATAGACTCACAACCGGAACAGTTTGACGATGGCAATCTTAAAGCAATGCCGAACATTGTTGGAGAAGTCAAATTTCACAACATGACTTTCGGCTACGATGCACATAAACCTGTACTTCGGGACATAAATCTTCATGTGAAACCGGGTGAAATGATCGGACTCGTTGGGCATTCAGGGGCAGGAAAATCTACTCTTATCAATTTAATCTGTCGTTTTTATACACCGGATGCTGGACGTTTAGAGATTGATAGTGAAGATATCAAGCAGATAAATCTCAAAGATTTGCGTAGGCAAATTGGGGTAGTACTACAGGAACCATATCTATTCAGTGGAACTATCGCAGAAAACATCGCCTATGCGAATCCCGATGCCTCAATGGAGGAAATAATTACTGCATCAAAGGCGGCTAATGCACACGAATTTATCATCAAATTCCCTGATGGATATGATACCGAAGTCGGAGAACGAGGTGGAAGTCTATCTGGCGGTGAACGGCAGCGTATCTCAATTGCACGAGCGATCTTACATAATCCCCGTATCCTCATCCTTGATGAAGCCACTTCTTCTGTAGATGTAGAAACCGAGAAGAAGATACAGCAAGCAATCGACAGATTGGTGCAAAACCGAACTACATTTGCAATTGCACACCGTCTTTCAACACTCAGAAACGCGGATCGGCTTTTCGTCATAGAAAAAGGCAAAGGCGTTGAATGTGGGTCTCACGAAGAACTCATGGAGAAAAAGGGAATTTATCACAAACTCGTAGAAACACAGCGAGAAGCTGCTAATGTTCGCTCAGAAGCACAAATTGTGGAGAGATAGACATGCAGAACGAAAATACCGAAGAACAAAATAAATCTGAAAACACTAAGTCTATTGAACAAAATGATTTTACATCACGTTTTCTGGAGGCATCTGAACTTACATTCACCCGTTCTCAAGTAGGTACCGCACGACTCGAAATTCGCAAAGAGGTCTGTCATCTGCGGGTAATTGTACGCAGACTTATGCCGCTCAGTAAACCTGAACAATACATCTCGCTCGCCGCAGATGAGGACACCGAAATTGGTATTCTTGTGAACCCGTCAGAACTTGCACCTGAAAGTCTCAAAATTCTAAATGAAGAATTGGATAAACGATATTTTACCCCTACAATTCAAAAAATTTACCGTGTGAAGGAACAATTCGGTATTCATGAATGGGAGGTAGAAACGGAACGCGGGCGCGTGACGTTTTTAGTGCGTGGATTGAATCAGAATATAAAGCAGGCTCCACCTGCACGGCTTTTTGTGACTGATGTGCGGGGGAATCGATACGATATTCCAGATTATCGGGAGTTAGATGTGCAGAGTTTTCATCAAATTCAGCGGCATCTGTAAATAGCAATGAAATACAAACGGCTTCATGCAGTTATCACTTCAGTGTTAATTCATATCCTTATCGCTGCGATTATCGGTCTGTTTCTATCAGAACACTATTGGACATTGAATGACGATGCAATCGACGTTAGATTTGTCAAAAACACACCAACAAGATATACAGTGCACCGAACACATAGAACGGTAGCACTCCCCACAACGCGGCAAACTGCAAATCCATTGCGAGTTCACATCCCGTCAATCAATCAAATTCCAAAAACTGACACCTCAATTCAAAATCCAACGGCTACGCCAATGTATGACACGGACGTATTAAAACCGGATGATATCTCTGCCCCAAATCTTCGAGTGGAAACAGATCAACGTGCTGTTGATACCGTACGGGAAACTCCTATAGATGCCCCAACAGTCCCATCAACTGCAGGAAAGATAAAATCGCGTCCTTCTGCTGTTATTAGTCCAAAGCCAAACACCTCTAAGACAGGTGGTTTCGCTGAATTGCTTGATGAAACTTTGCCGGAGAGAGGTTTAAGGGGAGGAAACCTTAACGTCACATTACAAAATCCTGTACTCCTGCCGCAAGGTCAATTGGGGGCTATCCTTGAGGGGACAGGGGATAATTTACGCGGCCATATTCGGATTATCCGACTAAAACATTCACTCTCAGATTGGTGGCAAGACCCGACAGCACTGCCTGCCCTTATGAAATGGATGGATAAGCACACCACAATTCGATTAGATATGAGTTTTGAAGGAGGCGCGCTTCCTCTAACAAATCCAAAGATTTTTGACGCGCCCCTCATTGTGATGACAGGACACGATAAGGATATTACCGCTGGACGCGGGCTTGCAAAAGATGGTCCTTTACAAAGTAGTTTTACGCCAGCAGAACGCGCTGCACTCCGCAAATATATCGTTGATGAAGGTGGTATGCTCTTTTTTGATGATTGCGGTTTTCATGGACTCTTTGCGCACATTGTGGCTGAAGAGTTACAACAGATTTTTCCAGAGTATCCGCTTGAAATGCTGCCTCATGAACATGAGATTTATACAATTCATTATCATCTCAAGAAACCACCAACAGGTGGCGATGTATTCTGGGGCAACGAAAATAACGCGCAGCCAACGCAGTTCCGCTTTCAGAAAGGGATTATTATTGATAATCGGTTAGCAGTCGTTTACAATCGGAAGGACTATATGTGCGCAATGGAAACCGCAGAAATAGAGAGCCGCACGATGCTGCGGCTTCGGCATTCCCCGGACGTTTATCGGTTTATGACTAATCTGATGATTTATGCGTTGAAGTATGGTGGTAATACGGATAGGTCGGGGTATAAGGAGTAAGTGGTTGGCTTAGATCGCGGATGTGGTCATGGATATTATCCATGACCATCCGTGATTCAGACGTTCAATAAGGTGCAATAGGTATGCGTTACTCCACGACCCACGTATTCCCAGCATTAAGGAGTGCTTCAAGGTCGCCTTCACCTCGCTGCTGCTTGGCAGAGGCAATCTGGTCAGTCATCATATCCTCGTAGCAGGTATGCTGAACGCTTCGGAAGATACCGATAGGATGAGGCATTTCAGGCATATCGCTCATACGGGCCAGGAAGTTTGCTAAGGTCGTATTTTCGGCATATTGATCATGCACAATAAGATCATCTGTGCCGTTTGTTACAGTAGTAACTTCAGGTTGGAATCCGTTCAAACGAATCCCTTTTTCGTGTTCTTTGCCGAATAGAAGGGGTTCACCATGTTCAAGAAATACGGTGTTATCGGCTTTGGTGTCTTTTTCTGTGTATAGGAAAAAAGTTTTATCATTAAACTCGTTACAGTTTTGATAAATTTCAATAAAAGAGGTGCCTTTATGTTCAAACGCAGCTTTAATAATGGATCGCAAATGTTCAGGGTCTCTGTCAAGTGAACGTGCTGCAAAGGTTGCCCCCGCAGCCAGAGCAAGACTAATCGGATTAAAGGGAGCTTCAAGAGAACCGAACGGACTGGATTTCGTGTCTTTTCCCTGTTCCGAAGTGGGTGAGTATTGTCCTTTGGTAAGTCCATAGATACGATTATTAAAGAGTAAAACGTTGATGTCAAAATTACGGCGTAGGAGATGGATGAAATGGTTTCCACCGATGGACAGCGCGTCACCATCGCCAGTAATAACCCAAACAGAGAGATCAGGATTTGCCATTTTCACACCAGATGCGATAGTCGGTGCTCTGCCGTGAATCGTATGAAACCCGTAGGTGTTCATATAGTAAGGAAAACGACTTGAACACCCAATTCCGGAGATAAAGACGATATTTTCTCTGGGAATACCCAATTCAGGCATAATCCGTCGCGTTTGTGCAAGAATGGAGTAATCGCCGCAACCGGGACACCATCGCTCATCTTGATCAGATGTAAAATCTTTCGGGGTAAGGGTAGGTACCCCAAGCGGAATACCTGAAGATTTTTTATTTTTCATACGTGTGTCTGCCTTTTATACATTACCGAGATTTCTTCAGTGAAGCACAAAAATTTGTGTTTGTGCAATCTCGAATACAGTTGTGTGTTAGATGTAAGTTTCAATTTTAGATTCCAGTTCAAAAACTTGGAAAGGTTGTCCCTGGACTTTGTTAAGTCCAATAGCATCAACAAGAAATTCGTTTCGGATCAATTGACGGAGCTGACCACTGTTTAGTTCAGGAATTAAAACGGTTTTGAACCGTTTAAGAATTTCGCCTAAGTCGCTTGGGAACGGATTGAGGTGACGCAAATGTGCATGACCAATTGCGTGCCCTTCTTCAAGTTTATTTTCTACCACAGTCCGAATCGTTCCAAAAGTGCCACCCCATCCGAGCACGAGTAGGTTACCCTCTTGTGCACCAAAGATTTCAGTAGGCGGAATTTCATCTGCGATACGTTTAACTTTTTCTGCCCTGATACTCACCATTTTCTCATGATTTTCAGCATCATAACTCACATTCCCTGTTATATCTGACTTTTCCAAACCACCGATGCGATGCTCAAGTCCGGGTGTTCCAGGTTTTGCCCAGGGCCTTGCAAGAGTATCAGCGTCCCTCGTATAAGGTTCAAAACCATTCACATTGTTTTGGAAATTGGGTTCAATTTTAGGGAGATCCGCAACATCGGGAATCTGCCACGGCTCCGCACCAAGGGCTATATAAAGTTCCGAAAGGAAGATAACAGGAGTCCGATATTTCACAGCGATTCGGCATGCTTCATAAACAGTTTCAAAACAGTCAGTGGGACGACGTGCTGCAAGAATAGGTAAAGGCGACTCTCCATTTCTACCGTAAAACATCTGTAACAAGTCTGCTTGTTCTGTTTTTGTCGGCATTCCAGTTGAAGGACCGGCTCTTTGGATATTGCAAACAACGAGAGGCAATTCTGTAATCATAGCGAGATTAATTGCTTCGGATTTCAGGGCAAGTCCTGGGCCGCTACTACCGGTAACGCCAAGTGCGCCGCTAAATGCAGCACCAATAGCGACCCCAACAGCAGCAATTTCGTCCTCCATCTGCATTGTCACGATGCCAAAGTTTCTATAATTTGCCAAACCGTGAAGAATATCACTTGCAGGTGTAATCGGATAGCTTCCGTAAACCAACTGTAATCCAGATTGATGTGCAGCAGCCACGAGTCCCAAAACAGTGGACGTATTACCTGCAATATTACGATATTTTCCGGGGGCAAATTTTGCTGGTTTCACTTCATAGGAAGTCGCAAATTGTTCTGTCGCTTCGCAATAAGTGTTCCCCGCTCGGAGTGCTAAGATATTCGGTTCTATGAATTCTGGATATTTCGCGGCAAACCGGCTTTTAATCCATCTGATGGTGTGATCCATCGGGCGGCTGTATAACCACAAGATCATACCGAGGGCAAAAAAGTTTTTACACCGATCCATATCTTTAGTACCAAGACCTGTGGATTCAAGAGTTTTTCGGGTAAGCTTAGTCAATTCGACAGGAAAAACCTGATACTTGGTAAGCGAATCATCTTCTAATGGGTTGTCTGTGTAACCTGCAAGTCGCAAATTTTTACGTGCAAAATTATCGGAATTGACAATTAGGATTCCGTTTGCCTTCAACTTGTGGAGATTAACTTTTAACGCGGCGGGATTCATCGCTACAAGGACATCACAAGTATCACCCGGAGTATGGATAGTTTCGCTGGAAAAGTGTAATTGAAATCCAGAAACCCCAGCGAGCGAACCAGCAGGGGCTTTAATTTCAGCGGGGTAATCGGGTAACGTGGCGACATCATTCCCGACAATAGCAGAGGTTTCCGTCATCTGTGTTCCTATTGTTTGGGAACCATCGCCAGAATCCCCAGCAAACAGAACTGTTGCCGCTTGAATTTGCTCTACTTGCTTACGCATCAGTGTTCAGCCTTTTTATATGCTATTTTGTATGGGGAGTACCGCAGTGCCTGCCGATAAAAGACCTCGTCCATTGTTATGCTCCTTCTCGTGCTTTCAAAGCATCGCGTACCGGATTGGAGGGCAATGTCAATACCTCTTGTGGAAAATAATCCACGAGATAAGAGATAACATCGCGAATTGAAACCATGCCGATGGGATGTTGCTGTTTATCAACAATCGGCAAGTGTCGAAAACCGCCTCGTGCCATATACAACACAGCTGTATCCAACATATCTTCGGGGTTTGCTGTTTGCGGATCCGCTTTCATGAATTGTGTTACAGGAATCTGCATTAGATCACCTACCTGCTTGTTTAGAACTTTACGCAATACGTCGCGTTCACCGAAAATACCGCGAAGCACACCATCTTCCACAACAGACGCAGCACCAATATGGTGTTCAATTAGCAGATCAATTGCGTCCTGCGTGCTTGCAGTAATGTCAATCGTCACACAGGACCGCATCAAGTGTTTGAGCGGCACCTGAATTTCACTTACCTGCAACGCTTTAAGAGGCGACTCCGCATCTTTATCCATCTGCGCTAATTCTTCATCAATTGCTTGATCGTAAAGCATAGTTATGCGCCTCCTTCCTGACTCTCAATAAATATAGCGACGTGGTCTAAAATATCCCGTGTTGAAATCAAACCAATCGGAAATTCTTGATTCTGGTCATCCCAAATACAAAGTGGAACATGTCTGAAATGTCCGAGATGCATTAGATTCAAAGCAAAGGCAATCGGGTCGCTAGCACGCAACGATTCGGGATTTGCAGTCATGATCTCTTCTACGTTAACATTTGCAGGGTCTAACCGTTTGCCACACACATGACCGAGCAGATCACGGTCAGTGAGAATCCCGACAAGTCGTTGTTCCGTATCAACAACAAGGACGCATCCGAATCCCTCTACTTGCATGATGTCAATGGCATCTGATAGCGGAGAACCAACTTGGATGGTGGCAGGTTGTTTATAACCGAGCGTGCTAATCGGTAACGATAATGTTCTCGCGTCCATCGTATAGACTCCTTGATATTAACGTCAAAAACGGGGTTGGGTTTCTTACTGTTCCTTATTATAGGATACCATATTTGTTATGAATTTGCAAGTATATTTAGTTGCAGCACTGTCAGGTGTAAAAACTGCAAATATAGATTAATTTTTCAACGCTACAGTAACTGCACGTGAAGAGGGAGAACCCCAGCCGGGAACAACCATGCTCCATCTTCCAGCCGGTCCGCCAGCAACCATTAGAAGCAGGTCATCTTCCGAATATCGCTTTGTCGTCTCAGCGATATAGCGGCGGACATCTGTTTTGCTAAATCCATCTGCTGAAATTGTCTTCGCATGTTCAATTCCGATAACAATAAGCGTTTCGCCACTGCTGTTACCGGGAGAAGAAATATTTTGACAGATCGTATTGAGGATATCTTCTGCAGTGTTACTACCGTGATCATTTATACTCTGTGGACCCACACCAGCGAAGACTGTCACAGTGCTCTCATCTGGCTGAAAACCGCGTTCAACGTGGAGCGGATCCCATGGACTTTCTTCCTCCTTTTCGGCAATGCAACAAGTATATTTGCCGACATGTCCAAAGGCAGCACGGTCTAATTCTCCCGGTAGTGCCCCACCAACGTTTGTACAGATGAGTCGTACTGCTCTGCCAATAGTTGCGTTTGCACGCCATCCCTGTCCGAAAAGATTGAAACCGTCGTTAAAGTCAAATTGTTTACGGATGGGACCATTTACTACCAGCATGGGAGAGGCATGCGATGTCGTAACCTGCACGCCGTGTAAGTTAAATTCCTCGGATGCCATTGCCTCTACAGCAGCCAGAACAACTGGTAGATATGCTGGTAGGCAACCCGCCATAACTGCGTTAATTGCTATCCTCTCAACCGTCGCTTTACCCCATTTAGGTGGAACAGATGCAATTAATTCCGCTGGCGAGCGTTCTGTACCACTAAGCATCCTTTCAACGCGTTCCGGTGTTGGTGGGACAACGGGAAGACCATCAGTCCAACCTTTCTCATAGCAAGCATCAATTGGGTCAAACTTCTCGTCAATAGAAACCTGTCTGGCGTGCCATTCTTGTGCCATGTCTGCCTCCTTACAGATGAGATTGATATGTTCTCTTGGAACATGTTATTATGTTAGCATAGACTTTTTGGTTTGGCAAGAAACTATCTGCCACAAAAAACGCAGGTAAGATTCACTTTTGAATGAAACCCTATTGTAATAGCAAACTAATTTTCAATTGAATCAAAATCGCATCGTTGATGGGAGAAAACGTGTTAGAACAGAATAATACATCACTACAAGACAATAACAAATCTACTTTAGCAATGACACCCCTCAAACCGATGGGATTTGGCGAAATTTTGGATACAACATTTAGTCTCTATCGGAAGAATCTGACATTATTTTTGGGACCTGTCGCATTTTCAGTCTTTGGCGAACTGGCATTACATCTTTTTACGGATTTTTCTGATTTCTTCTTTTCCCGTTACCTTCTATTGGGAATAGGAATGGTCATATTTGCAGTCACCTTTTTCACTATAGGTGTAGGTGGGATAGTTATTGGAACTGGTGCAACTTATCTGAATGAGGATATAACAATCCGTTCAGTCTTGCAGCATACAATTCAAAGGTTTTGGCAATTGCTGGGTTGTCTTTTCCTTTGGTCGTTAGTTGTAGGTGGTTTAACAGTTACGATCATCGGCATACCGTTTGCAATCTTTTTTGCTGTCCGATGGGGATTTTTCATTGGAACAGTCATGTTGGAAAAGCCCGTGGTAAGTACACCTTTTAGGCGGAGTGGTCAACTTGTTAGTGAGATGTGGTGGCAGATGTTTGGGATGCTGCTTGCGATCTTTTTGTTTAGCACACTTGTTCACGCAATATTTGAAATTTCTATCGGATTCATACTAATTTTAACAAACCCTGGCGGTGAAATTGACTTTATAGATATTCTGGAATGGGGACTACTCTCGGAACCATTTGAGAACAGCGCACCATTTTTTCATGCGATTTTGCTTGTAATACACCTTTGTGTTTATGCTATTTCATTTCCAATTTGGATCATCGGTGTCACCCTGGTGTACTTCAACCAACGTATTCGAAAAGAGGGTTTTGATATTGAAATGCAGGCACGCGATAACTAATATTGTTGAGTCTGTTTTGTTGGGTTTGTTGGTAACATTTTACGCATAAACACATTTCAATTTTATACCCGTAAACAACGAACATTACACTGCTAAATCTGAAAGAATCAAAGAAGATAAAGATAGAATGCTGTAAACATTACACACAAACTAAATTAAAAACATAATAAATTCTAAAATTCATAGGAGAAAAAATTGAAATCTGTTACATTTCACGGAATTATTGCTGCAAGAAAAGTAGTCACACGTTTTCTTAAATCAACACCTTTAACCCACTATCCCGAATTATCAGAAAAACTCGGATTTCAGGCATACATAAAACATGAAAACCATCTGCCGACAGGCAGCTTCAAGGTGCGGGGCGGCATTAATTTCATGTCTAATTTGCCGACTGAACAGAAAAAACAGGGTGTTGTTACGGCAACACGCGGCAACCACGGACAATCCATTGCTTATGCTGCGGCGCAGTTCTGTGTAAAAGCGACCATCGTTGTTCCTTACGGGAACAATCCGGAGAAAAACAGCGCGATGCACGCATTTGGCGCGGAATTGATTGAACACGGTGCTGATTTTGACGAGGCACGCGAATTGTGTGATACGCTTCAAGCAGAACGCGGGCTTTATTACGTTCATCCATGTATGGAACCGGCACTCATCCACGGTGTCGGCACTTATTCACTTGAGATTTTTGAAAATCTACCTAATGTTCACACAATTATTGTCCCAATTGGTGGCGGTAGTGGAGTTTGCGGAGCAATCACCGTCGCCAAGGCGATTAATCCAAATGTAAAGATTATCGGAGTGCAGGCAGAAAATGCACCAGCAATCTACCGTTCGTGGAAAGAAGGAGAGCATGTAGAAACCGATTCCTGTAATACAATCGCTGATGGTTTGGCGACGCGTGTTCCATTCAAACTTCCATTCTCTATTATTAAAGACGGTATCCATGACATCGTTACGGTCAACGAAGAAGAAATAAGATCCGGTATCCGAACAGTGCTGCGATATACGCACAACTTAGCGGAAGGCGCTGGTGCCGCTGCACTTGCAGCTGCATATAAACTTGCGGATACATTAGAAGGGCAGAATGTTGCAATCATAATGAGCGGTGGGAACTTGGATACGGAAACACTCAAAGAAGTGTTATCCAATTCCTAATCGTACCAGTTGTGAATCACGTAAACGGGAGCGGAGTTTTCAGTCAGTTGAATCTCCGCCGATTCCGCGCCCTCTACAAATTCGTTGCGAAGCGCGTTTGTTATGTCTGGATGGATATGTAGAGATGTTAAGTCCCAACGTAAGTTTTGGCTGTTTTCAACAGCAACGTTCGGTTCATCAGCAATAAGCGAAACTCGCTGCAAGCCGTTGTTTTTTCGAATAAACCGCAATTCCGACAACACATAGTGGATAGTTTGTCGCGGGTCACGCATTTCGGCTTCATAGTCGAAATGCTTACTCTTAGCGTGGTAATGACCAAAACGCATTAGTTTTAGATTGCCGAGAAAATGATCTGTCTCATATCTTTCGGGACGAGGTAATCCTCCGTAAAGGATAATATGTTGTGAGTTATAAGTATCCAGCGCATACTTAACTGCTAACTGTCCATCGGTATAATCCTTATCCGTTTGTCCTATCCATTTTTCAACGGTACGTTTTGCTTCAGTTGTTCTTTCTTCAATTGAATCCAAATCTCCAATAAGAATATCTGGGATAAGAGTCTCACCTTCCTTTTGATTCAATTCGTCAAATATTCGGATACCATCATCAGCACAAATAAGAGGGTAACCTTCTTTGAGGGCGAATCCTATTTCTTGCTGGTAAAAATTCAGATGACGCGTGTCGTAGTATCCATTAAGGAAGATCAATGCTGTTGTCATAGATGTTATATGATGGTATCAATTTCGCTGGATGATAGGAACATTTGACGCGTTTTAGGTTTTCTAATCCAGAATCATCCATCGCGTTTATCCATTTGTAAGTTCCCATCAACTCCTTACAAAATTCCCGATAGATAAACTGCGACAGTCCCTTTATGTTGAGGTCAGAGATTTCAAACAGCACACAGAAAGTCCCACTGTTCAATTCATATCCGAAGGTATAAGCACGTAGGTCATCATCAATGCGGACAACCCTACCAACAAGTCCCAATTCCTTGGCATGTGTTATCCCAATTTGATGTGCAGATTGTGAATCGTCAAGCATTGCTTGATAGATTAGATCATCATATTTTTTTGTGCGCGACTTTTGCCATGTCTCATAGAGATTCAAACATGCATCCTGATCAGTTGAAAGATACGGTTCACATTTTACCAACGGATATCGTGTTCCAAATGCGTTGTAAGCATTCCGTTGCTGTTTATAACGATTCCCCCGTAACTCACTTAAATCTTCTGATATATAGACATATTCAGTTTCTTTTTGGATAGCGTGAAAACCTGCATTTTTGAAAACAGAGAGTAGTTCTTCTGGGACATTTTCAATGCGTGCAATCTGAGAATTCTGATTGCATTTCAACATAAATTGATAAGCATTACGAACTATTTTTCGGTAGGCACGGTTGTCGATAGCACAAGGTATCGGCAGAATTGGCATAAAATAGTCATCTCCCTGTTTAGCAAAGATGCAGAGGTGGTCGTCAAGCGGTATCCAGTAGAACTGAAAATGATTTCGCCACACATAAAGCGGTGCAAATGCATAACTGGATAGGTAAGTGCACATTTGAGAAGCGTACGTCTCAAAAACGGGTTTATCTTCAAGGGTTAGGGGACGCAATTGCATGTGTTAATTTTTGATTGAACGTATAAAAAACCTTCACCGTGTCTTGATATTCCCCAATGAGACTCCAATTTGCAGCAATCTGTTCCATTACTGCTTCTGATTCGACGTAATCAATAACATGCTGTAGATGGTGTTGAAACACCTCTGTTTCAAGATGTGCCTCACCAAATGGGCAGAGCATATCCACCCCTAACACGACACTGCTTCTGTCCTCATTGAACATCAAAGTAAAGGGATAGAGTTGACAATCAAGTGGACGATTTGCATAGATTGTACATCTACTTGTTTCAGGTTCAAAGAACGGACAGATAAAAAAGTCTTCATGTGGTTTTAATTTAATCTGTGAACTTTTTCTGTCTGCTTCTGGTTGAAAAAAAGTTGGATCTACACCTTGAGAAATTACATGCTGTTTTTCTGTTTCAGTAAAAATTGGGGCGAGAGGACTGTCTGACTCCAAAAACCGGCAGCAAACATCACAGGAGAAGCATACTTCACTGGGAATGATTTGGTAGAGCTTAGAAGTAGACATGTGGATTCTTCTATTTCAACAAGGATAATAACTTTTCTATATGATAACACTACATTATTTCGCAGGTCGGGTAGAAGCGGTAGCGAAACCCGACTTTTTATAGTGTCATATCCAAATCAACGCCAAATGCGCTTGGCGGAATGCACTTGGTAGAATGCGCTTGGCAGAATACGCGTATGGTATTCTGCATGATTCTACATGATTCCGTATGATTTGTCGGGTTTCGTAAACTCAACCCGACCTACAATATGCTATGACAATTTGTCAATTAGAAATGATATAACATACCGATCAGGGCGTTATGATGTCAGAACTTCACCGATAGCATCAACCACACAATGTACGTCCGATTCGGATAACCCAGGATGGAGAGGAAGGCTAACAACACGTTCAAAAGCTTCCTCGGCACGTGGGAAATCGCCAACACTATAACCGTACTGCTTCTGATAAAATTCAAAAAGATGTAATGGAATATAGTGGACACTACACTCAATGTTTTCTTCACGCAAAGATTCAACGAATTCATCGCGGGTACCGGTGTGGAGTTGGATAATATAGAGATGCCACGCGTGTTCTTTGGGGTTTTCTGGTATAAAGGGAGTACTAATCTGAGGGAATTTTGCCAATTCTGACTGATATATCTGCGCGAAATTCTGACGCCGCTCATGCTGTTTGTAGAGTTTCATGAGTTGACATAAACCCATCGCTGCCTGAATATCGGTCATGTTATATTTATACCCTTCTGTAGTAATGTCATATCGCCAAATGCTGCGTTTTGATTGCCGTGCCCATGCATCTTTGTCAATACCGTGGAGGCGCATTGTTCGGAGTGGTTCAGCAAGTGCATCATCATTTGTGGTAATCATCCCGCCTTCCCCTGTGGTCATATTTTTATTCGCATAAAAACTGAAACAAGAGAGGTCACCAAGTGTTCCGATATATTGTCCGTTATATTCAGTAGGAATAGCGTGTGCAGCATCATCAATAAGTACGAGATTGTTTGCTTTACAAATCTCCCGCAATGCATCCATATCACATGGCAACCCAGCGATGTGCACAGGCATTATCGCCTTGGTGCGCGAAGTAATCGCCTGCTCAATTTTTGAAACATCAATATTCAATGTTTCAGAATTGATGTCGACAAAAATAGGTTTTGCCCCGACATATCGGATTGCTTCGGCAGTCGCAGTGAAGGTATAAGGTGTCGTAATCACTTCGTCCCCAACACCGATACCGCTAACAACAAGGCTGAGATGTAATGCTGCAGTGCAAGAACTCACAGCGATTGCATGTTTGACACCAAGGCATTCAGCAAAAGCACGTTCAAACTCACGTACTCTTCCACCAGTGCTAATCCATTTAGAAGCAAGTACTTCGCTCACTGCTTCAATTTCAGTCTCATCAATCCACGGGCGACTAAAAGGTATAAAAGGTTTTTGTTCCACAAATAATTCCCTTCAATTATTCATCTAAATTATCAGTTGAATTCGGACCCAAAATATGAATCATCGCTTCAAGTGCAAGGATGTAACTATACGCACCAAAACCACCGACGACTCCTACCGCAACACCTGATATATAAGAATGATGCCGAAATTCCTCACGAGCGTAGATGTTAGAGAGGTGAATTTCAATAACTGGGACTCCGACAGTCGCGAGAGCATCACGGATAGCAATGCTGGTATGTGTATACGCAGCAGGATTAATTAGAATACCGTCTGCCCAGTCAATATGCTCACCGATAATGGAGACCAGCTCGCCTTCATGGTTAGATTGCAAGATTTTTAGCACAACATTGTGAGGCGATGCTGCTACAAATTGATCAAGCGCACCATTGATGTCAGTCAATGTTTGGTGTCCGTAAATCTCTGGTTGTCGTTTTCCTAAAAGATGCAAATTTGGTCCGTGAAGGACGAGAATATTCATATAACACCATTTTTAATAGATTATGTTGCATTAGCGGTTTTTAAAATATAAGAATCAAGTAAGTTTTGCAACAGTCGTTTATAAAATTACTGTGTCATCAATTTTCAGATTAGTAGAGAAGTTGCGGATTTGTCACTCAAGTCCCCGTGAAGAAAAGTAATCCATTACATCGGCCGTAAGTCTATTGAATTTTTCATTCATGAACGAGTCTTCACGAGACTCCCTTTGGATCAAAGGATAGAAATATGCACTAAACCCTCGGGCAGATTTTTTTGGGTTGAACTGTGCAATCCATTCATTTAAATGAACATGAAAAGGGGTATTGCCAAGATACGGTTCTAAAAGTTCAATATCTTCTATTGTTAATACGGTAAGCGGCATGACTTTCACGTGTCCCATCAGGTTAACACCATCCATCATGGCTTGGAATTCCGAGTTTAACAACCAGTTCATGCATAGAACAGAAAATATGCGGTCAGAAAGTACCAAAACAGGGTAAATCTTTTTCACTTTAGAAATGTCTATCTCTTTAACCCTTTGTCTTTTCGTTTCGTCCAGATGAGTTAAAGACTTAATCGCATTACACAGTTGTTTTACACCTTTCGGCCCCTCAGTGTCACTACCAATAATAATTTTTTCCTTCAACTCTGCATAAAACTTGTCAAAATCACCACCAAACTTAGTTTCCGCTCGTAAGACGGCAGCTTTGCACTCTAATAAGATAAGCGTATCGTCACCACAAACCGCAATATCAGTACACTCAGTTTCTTCCTTTTGGACGTATTTAGGACTAATAATACACTTTTCCATAGATGGGTTTTGAGCATCAATACCACTTTTCAGAATTGACGAAGTATAACGAGCAAAAACTTCTCCCCACGAGGCAATAAAATTATCTCCTTTACTTTTCTCGATTTTGTTCAGTTGTTCCAGAATAGTCCAAAAGACTCCTGTTTGGAGTTTATCTAAAAGAAAACCGATGTCCATGCACATGATTCTATTTTCACTTACTTCAACCAACGGGTATTTTCGCCATAAGCGAAACTCATTTTTTAATCCAGAAAGTTTTTTTGCTTCGTCTCTTAGTTCATCTATTGAGATACAAATGTGAGGTATTAATTTCTCATGCAACGAGGTTAGTGTTGGCGATAACTGCGTGTTAACGAATAGGCTCTCACCGCTCAGAATGTCATTTGACCTAAAACTTAAGCACACTCTTAGTATACCAAAAATAAGATATTGATATTCTTGTAATGTCAAACCAGTTGTCGAAGTAAAAATTTCATTCACGTCAAATTCTAAGGGCATCTTCTGAAGCAAACGTAAAAATTCCGCAGTTCGTACCATAGAATTCCTGATACGGTGGTTAGGAGAAGAATATATAACATATTCCATAGTCGGAATCAATACAACCAATAACTCTTTTTTCTGTTTTTCTTCTGAATCCGTTTCAAGAGATGGGGATGCCGTAACAAGAAATTTGTTAGCAATTAGATAGCATCGGGCCAGTACATTCCTCGCATCAGAGGATCCAGTCAGGGTAAGAGTAGAAAGCGGATCAGAGACGCGAACACTTTCACTCAGCAAGTATAGAGTTGACTGCCTGCCGAAGACCAAACCTCCAGCCAGCCCCTTTAAATCAATTTGATTACGTAAACACTGGGAACAGAAATCTCTTTGCAGAATATCTTGATCTGTTAGAAAGTCTTCAGAACACTGAAGAAGCAGATTAATCCTGGCTAAAGTTATCAATACATGCTCATAATTGAAAGATTCTAAAATTCTTATTAAATGTTCTTTTGAATTTGGAAAACCTACCTGATCTGCTGTAATGGCCTCACCAACATTCACATTTCCGGTAGGCAAAAAACTTTGTTGATCCATCTTCACGCTCCTAACTCCAAGATCATTCATTTACAATTTTTTCGGTGTTACCTAAAGTAAAGAATTAAAAAACTACAGATTTTGCACAACGAAATCCTATGTAGTAACTCATCATTGAAGCTTCAGACCAACAGCGATGACTAACCCGAGTCCACAAATCAAAATCGCACCAGGATCCGCCGCGCAACACTCGGCAATTAGTAAATGTATCATTTTTAATTATTCGTGTTCTATTTTCATCCAAAATCGGATTTTTACGCGGGGAATACGTATAGAAATCGGCATCATATCCATCAAGGCACCACTCACTTACGTTCCCAGCCATGTCATACAAATCATAGCCGTTAGCAGGAAAACTACCAATAGGTGTAGTAGGTGTAGTATCACCAATATTCTTACCGTAGTTTGCCTTATTAGATGCATGTTTAAGAAGTGATACTATGCCTTGTAGTGTGTCGGCATTCCCTATATGGTAGCCTATATGGTAGTTTGCCTTTTTGGGTTCAATTGAATTTCCCCATGGGTATTTTTGACCTACCAAACCGCCACGCGCAGCTTTTTCCCATTCTGCCTCTGTCGGCAAACGCTTGCCTGCCCATTCTGCATAAGCCATCGCCGCATGCCAACTTACATTAACGACCGGATGCTTTGCTCTTCCGCTTGGATAACTATTTCTATTCCAGAATTTCAAATAACTTCCATTGCGATCAGAAACATGGTCCTTGCTCCACTCCGAATTAGCCTCAACAAATGCTTGATACTGGGCATTAGTCACGGGGTATTTGTCCATGTAAAACGCGTCCAGATAGACTGAATGTACTGGTTTTTCTTCGTCATAAGCATCTTCATCATCGCTGCCCATCAGAAACTCACCTGCAGGAATCAATGTCATCTCGGCACCGTCATCCGCCAAAATAGTTTGAGGAGTTTGTATAGTACTCACAATAACGAGAAGATCGCCTGATTCTCCACCGTAGATTCCAATTTTCCCCTCACCGCGCAACCGATATGTCCCATCACCTTTATTAAGTATCAACTTGATTTTGCGTCCTTCTACTTCAAATGTAACTTGTTTACCATAGTTGACATCTTCAAATGACATTTCCAAATTGTATTCTAAATCTTGTCCCTGTTCTGGCGGGTGATGATGGTCATAAAACCTTCTTTCCAAACTATCTTGAAGCAGATTGTAAGCTTCCGTGATTTCTCTGAATTTTGCTTCAGTTGTTTTATCTCCTGGATTTTTATCAGGATGATATTTTAATGCGAGTCGTCTATAAGCCTTCCTAATTTCATTTTCAGAAGCATCACGAGAAACGTTCAAAGTTGCATAATAGTCTTTTTGTTTCATTTGTTGTCTTACCTAAACTTTTTTGGCTATGAGACGAAATAACTTTCAATATACATTGTCCATTTTCAGGTAACTGTATTAATTTATCAATAAAAGAATCTGTGTTGCATTTTATTAGAGATACGATTTGAAATCAATAGAAATTTTGTTTTCAGAGTCATTCAATTTCTGTACTCTGAATGTGGTTTCGCTCGCTACCTCAGGATCGGAAACAGTATGCTGGGTAGCAAATCAATGCCAAATGCTTGGGCAGATGCGCATAAGCAGTTGCCATGAGAATACGCGTGTGGTATTCGTCGCCTATTAGAGAACAAAATGTTTATTTATTTTAAAGAATTCACTATAATCTCATTGGGAACTTTTTACTTAAAAGTATACCATACGGTATGTTTTTTCATACCACGGTATATTTCTAAATTCTCTATAAATCCAGACTGTGTATGGGTTTATAGGCATTTTTCTTATTTGGACTAAATTTTAATTTTCTATTTCTCATCTGTCTTGGGATTCACGGTTTTCCTCTTTGTTTTTCATACTGATATTATAACTCTTAGCGAGGTGTGGTAAGAAGTTTTGTGTTGTTTGGAACAATAGATATCCAATATAATTCCAATATGTTTGCAGAAAAAGTTGATGGTTGTCTGAACGAATCAAGGTTAAGAGTGCTTCGCTACAATTGAATGTCTCTGTTTGTTTTCAAGAATAGTTTAATCATCAACCGAATCATCAACCTGTCTAAACCTTGATGTATTATAGGTTTATAGCGTAATCATCAACCAAATTCGTTAGAAATCATCAACCAGTACATATTCTATATTTGAATCAATCTATCTGCGGGTCAAGCGCGTCACGCAGTGCATCTCCGAGTAGGTTAAAACCTAAAACAATGAGAAAGATTGCCACACCAGGAGCAGTGACAGCCAGTGGGGCTTTACGAATATACTTTGTATTTTCGTTCAGCATTGCACCCCATTCAGGCACACCAACCTCTGCACCGAGTCCCAGAAAACTGAGTCCAGCAGCGTCTAAAATAGCTGCGCCAATGCCCAAAGTGGCTTGAACAATCAACGGGGCAAGACAGTTCGGTAGAACGGTAGTGAGCAGAATACGGATGTCACTCGCGCCAATAACCTTCGCTGCAGTAACGTAGTCTAACTCGCGCACTTTGAGAACAGAAGCACGTAAAATCCGCGCATATTGCGGAATATAAACAATAGATACAGCGATAATTGCATTCGTAAGACTCTGCCCCAAAATCGTAACAATGACCATCGCAAGCAGAATACTCGGCATCGCAAGCATCATATCCATTACACGCATAATAACGTTGTCTAACCATCCACCGTAATAGCCAGCAACTGCACCGAACAGCGTCCCGAGTCCAAGCGAAAAAGTAATCGCAATCAATCCAACCTTCAGTGAGATACGGGAACCGTAAACAATTCGGCTAAAAACATCACGCCCAGTGCCATCAGTGCCAAGGTAATGTTCCGCTGACCAACCTTGGAGACGATCTGCGATCTCAGCTTGCATTGGGTCGTGCGTTTTAATAAGGGGAGCGAAGATTGCCACAATGACAAAAAAGAGGATGATAGACGCACCGATAGTAGCTGAACGGTGCCGCAGAAGTTTTCGTAAGACATTAGGTTGACCCGTTGATATTGAAGTATCATTCATTTGGTTTCGTCTCCCACTCGGATACGCGGATCAAAATATGCGTACAACAGGTCAACAATAAGGTTCACAAACATAAAGAGGGCAGAAACGAAAAGCACACCGCCTTGTACAGCACGAACATCCCGTGCTTCAACAGCATCGCGCAACCATGAACCGAGTCCGGGCCATGAGAAAATATGTTCAGTTAAAATCGCCCCTCCCATCAGATATCCGAATTCAAGACCAATTATAGTCAAAACAGGAACCATGCTGTTTTTGAGCGCATGTTTTATAATAACCCTCCATTTTGACAAACCTTTTGCGTAGGCAGTGGTAATGTATGGTTGATTTAACACTTCAAGCAGACTTGAACGCGTCATTCGCGCAATAATCGCTAACGGGATTGTGCCTAAAGTAATTGCAGGGAGTATGAGATGTTCGATAGCATCCTTGAATGCAGTAAAATTTCTGGCAAGGAGTGTGTCAATCAAGTAAAAACCGGTACGGGATTCAATATCCAAACTCAAAACTGTGTCTAAACGTCCTGTAGCAGGCAATATCTTCAAGTAATAGGAAAAAAGTAGAATGAGCATCAATCCAAGCCAGAAGATCGGCATTGAGATGCCAGCGAGGGATGTAGACATGGAAAAATAATCCCAAAATTTACCGCGATAGACAGCCGCAATGATACCTGCCGCTATGCCAAAAAATATGGAGAATGCCATCGCTGCGAGGGTTAATTCAGCAGTTGCGGGAAAATAACGTTTGATTTCTTCTAAAACGGGCTGTTTTGTTTTAAAGGAGTGGCCTAAATCAAGACGTGCGAGGCCCCAAAGATATTTCGCGTATTGGTGATATAGCGGTTTGTCAAGTCCCATATCTTCTCGGAGTTGCGTAAGCACTTCCTCAGTGGCGCGTTCGCCTGCAATGGTAAGGGCTGCATCACCGGGAATCAGATGAACCATCAAGAATACAAGGAGGGACACTCCAAGAAGTGACAAGCCAATGGAGAGAAAACGTTGGACTAAATACGAGAGCAATATTCAAGCCTCACACGGCACAGACAAGGAACATACAGACCTTTACAGCGGCGGGAACTTAGAAAAACGGATTATGTAACTTCTCTTCGCCCACGGTTGTTGCGGGACCGTGACCAGGGAAAAGTCTCACATTATCTGGAAGCGAGAGCAGATTGTCGCGCACACTATTAATCTCATCTTGATAAGATATATTCGGTCCTCCTACCGAACCAGCGAAAATGGCATCACCTACAAAAGCAGCTGTTTGTGTTAGAAAACTACAGCCGCCGAGGGTATGTCCAGGTGTATCAAGCACAGTCACCATAAGCGCACCGATTTCCACAACATCTGAATGAACCAGTTCCCGCAATTTGCCTGCACTACGCGGTTTCGGTTCATTTTTATGGATATATGCTTGGCAACCGGTAGCGTTTTCAAGTTGAGCTAACCCATCGGTATGATCTTTATGTGAATGAGTCAATAGAATAGCAGTTGGATTAACTTTATATGCATCAAGTTGTTCTAAAATAAGGGCGGGATGTGCTGCAGTGTCAATGATTGCGGCTTCATCTGTGGCTTTGCATATTAAAAGGTAGGCGTTGACTGGCCATCCACCAACAGGTGCACTTACAGTTATTACATCAAGGCTTGCATCATCAGATTGCTGAACAGGTGCTGGTTCCCACTGTTCTTCCGCAATTGCAAGTAGTTTTGCTCCATCTAAATTAAGTACTTCAGCAAGTTTATACACTTGCGCTTCCGTCGGTTTTAAGGTATACTGTTCCATACGTGACAAATCTGATTCTGTGATTCCAGCGACTGAGGCTGTTTCACCCTGCGACATGTTTTGTCCACGTCGGGCTTTACCAATAATATCGCCAAATTCGTCTTCAAGTGCGTATGCCATGAATGTGTTCTCCTTTATTGTAGAGTTAGAGAAATTATAGCAAAAAAATCGGTATATAGCAATTCAAAAGAGGTATCTTATGAATATTCCAAAAAACGGTTATGAACAGACAGAGATATCCCTTGCTCCAATAAAAACTGATATGACATTGGAAGAATTTCTTCAAAATGACATAGAAGGATATGAATACGTTAAAGGAGAATTATTACCCATGTCCCCACCAACGATGGAGCATGGTGAGATAAGTATGAGCCTTATTTTGCCTTTAGGTACATACATCCGTGAAAAACATTTAGGTCGTCTGTACCCCGCAGATACAACATTTAAGTTAGGTGACAGATTGATAAAACCTGATATTGCGTTCGTTTCAACAGAACGGTTACCTGAAAATAGGCGCCAAGGATCCCCAATACCTCCAGACCTGGCAGTTGAAGTCGTTTCTCCGACGGATCCTCAGTATAATATCGCTGAAAAGGCATTCGCTTATCTGAACGCTGGCACTCGTCTGGTTTGGATTATAGAACCTATCGGAAAAACGGTAACCGTGTATCGATCGGAAACAGATATTAAAACGCTTACACGTAATGAAACGCTCACAGGAGAGGATGTTGTTGAAGGATTTTCTTGTCCAGTCGCACAACTATTTGAATAGATACGATGCCAATACCATAAGAACTGCGGAGGAATGAAATGAATCCACAAAACATAAATGAATTGACACAAGAATCTCATCTACCAGAAAACTTTTCAATGACTTTGGTGGAATTTCTTGAGAGCGATTTAGAGGGATATGAGTACATTAAAGGAGAAATAATACCGATGCCAGCTGCCTCATTGGAGCATGGAATTATATGTTCCAAGGTATATTTAAGCTTAGCTTTGTACGTACAGGAACATCAACTGGGGATTGTGGTTACGCCAGATACTGGCTTTCAGGTCGGTGAACGCGTGCTGAAACCAGATGTTGCATTCCTTTCTAAAGATAGACTACCTGATGATCATAGTCGTGCATGCCCTGTCCCGCCAGACCTTGCTGTTGAGGTTATTTCCAAGTCAGATATATCACTGAGAATTATTGAAAAAGTATTCGCTTATCTGGAAGCTGGCACACAGATAGTTTGGATTCTTGAACCTATTGGCAAGACAGTAACCGTATATCGTTCAGAAACAGATATCAAGTTGCTGACACGCAAAGACACGCTCACAGGAGAAGATGTCATTGAAGGATTTTCTTGTCCAGTCGCACAACTTTTTGAATAGATAGATTTCGCGTTGCAATTATCTACGGAGGAATTAAAAATGCATCCACAAAACATCAACGAATTTGCAAATGAAACACTGCCGCCAGAAAACATTTCAATGACGTTGGAGGAATTTCTTGAGAGCGATTTGGAGGGATATGAGTACGTTAAAGGAGAAATAATACTGATGCCAGCAGCATCTGCGGAACATGGAATAATTTGTGCAAGGTTTTTTTTGTGCTTGGGTTTGTATGTGCGTGAGAATCAATTCGGCGAGGTCGTTACCCCAGACACAGGTTTTCAGGTAGGGGAGCGCGTCCTGAAACCGGACATTGCTTTTATTTCTTCAGCACAATTGCCTGACGATCTGAGCAAAGCATTTCCAGTACCGCCAGACCTTGCTGTTGAGGTTATTTCACCATCAGATGCTTTCCAGCGTGTAATTGACAAAGCATTCGCTTATCTGGAAGCTGGGACACAAATAGTTTGGGTGATCGAACCCAAATCGCAAACAGTAACGGTGTTTCGCTCAGAAACAGACATAAAAACACTCACACGCAAAGACACGCTCACAGGGGAAGATGTTGTTGAAGGATTTTCTTGTCCAGTCGCACAACTATTTGAATAAGGAGAATTTATGAAACTTGGTTTAGTAACATATAATATGGCAAAAGATTGGGATGTTCCGACTATCATTGAACGGTGTTCGGAAACTGGTTTTTCAGGTGTAGAATTACGGACGACTCATGCACACGGCGTTGAGGTTAACCTCTCTGCAAGTGAACGGGCAGCAGTAAAACAGCAGTTTGAGGATTCACCTATTGAGATTGCAGGCTTGGGTTCTGCTTTCGACTATCATTCAACTGATCAAGATGCTGTTCGTCAGAATATAGATGGCACGAAAGAGTACTCTCAGTTGGCAGCGGATGTCGGCGCGCCGGGGGTAAAGGTGCGTCCAAATGGATTACCAAGTGAAGTTCCTGTGGAAAAAACTTTAGAGCAAATTGGGTTAGCATTGCGGGAATGCGGAGAATTCGCTGCAGACCTTGGCGTTCAAATTCGGCTGGAAGTACACGGTGGCGGCACTTCCGAACTCCGACATATACGGACTATTATTGATGTTGCTGACCACGAAAACGTATACGTGTGCTGGAATTCCAACTTCGGTGAGGTAGAAGATGGATCAATTCTAAAAAATTTCAATTACGTCAAAGGTAAAATCGGCTTGGTTCATATCACAGAACTACATCGGCGAGAATACCCGTGGCGCGAACTGTTTACGTCATTGAAAGCGTCTGGATATACAGGTTACACCCTTGCAGAAATCGCGGGAAGTTCCGACCCTGTGCGAGTGATGAATTTCTATCGGGCGTTATGGGAAGAATTGTCAAGGTAGATACTTTCTGCGTAGGCGTGCTCCCCGGACACACCATTTCACAGTAGGTGAGGATTGACTCCATTGCCCAGATTACGATTTTGTGTTTTATCCATAGGGATATTTCTGTTGACTTCCATCTGCATCGGCGCAGTACCTAAGACCGTCCGTCTCAGCAATTCTGTGTGGACAGTAGACATCGTTCCACAATCGCTTGCCGTGAAAGCACATCCCGTAGGTGCGGAAACTGTTGTGCCAATTTCGTCAAAACAGACCGGGTTCGGAGATGTGACGGAGTTCGTTCAAAAAGGCAACGCTGTCAGTTGGAGTTTTCCAGATCGTTCTCTCACCGTTCGATTTGAGTTGTTAGAGGAATCGCTGTCGGTTGAATTTGTTCAAGATGAACGGACAAGCGACACATCAAGTTTGACATGGCCCATTATTGAAGATTTCCAGTCTCTCCGTGCCTATATTTTCCCTTTTTTTGAGGGAAGTTACGTACCCAAAAATGACATTCCATGGCAGGACTTCTTGAGCAAACGGGGACCCATAAACACAACAGCGGGTCTCTCAATGCCGTTTTGGGGATTGGGCCTTGGCGACCGAACGCTTACCTACATTTTAACCAACCCGTTCAATAACCAAATCTTTTTCAGTAAGACATCAACCTCTGTGTTAGGTATGAAGGTATCTCATACATTCACACCGAATTGGGAACGAAAAACATACGGTTTCCGTATCTTACTTGGGACGGCATCGCCTGTTGCACCTGCTAAGCAGTTTCGGCGTTATCTGATGGAGAACGCTGAATTTGTCTCGTTTGCCGAAAAAGTTCAGAAAACGCCTGCGGCGGAGAAATTGCTCGGTGCTGTGCATGTCTATTTATGGGGCGGCAAACTTCTCAGCCAATACGATGTAATAGATTGGAAAGCGTTTGCAACGAAATTGAGTGGCAATGGTGGGGTTGCGAAGCAGATTTGGACACAATTGAACGTAGAGACGCAGGAAGCAATCCGTGAAATTGCTAAGTCGGACTATCCGTCCAAATACAGTTTACGCGTTGTAAGCCGTGCGTTAAGCGAGCAACTTGAGAAGTTGAGTTTTTACGATCCAGCCATTTGGACAAAGGTTTCCTTAACGACAGAAACGGAGACATTAGTTTCGCGAGACGTATCAAAACTATCGCCCCCTGAGCTTTATCGACGCAACTGCCTTCTACTATATGCATCGTTTCCAGACACACTTCGGCATCCAGATGAATGGGGCGACGGCCTCTCTGTAAAACTGCTGGAACGATTTGCCGAAAATGGATTGGATAAACTCTGGCTCGGCGTTGATTCGTGGCAAGATGGTTTTCGGCATCCGACTGCCGTCGCGAAGGCGAAGGAACTCGGGTATCTGATCGGACCTTATGACTCTTATCACAGTATTCATCACCCTGATGAAAAGAATACGTGGGAAACAGCACAGTTCGATCTGTTCCTTTATGAAAGTGGCGCGATTATCAACGCAGACGGCACAAAAAGTAGAGGGTTTAAAAAGAAAGGCTATCATTTAAGTCCGCTCGTTGCACAACCTTATGTTGAAGATCGTGTCAGTGGTATTCTTGATCAAATGCCATCAGACTTCAATACGTGGTTCATCGACTGCGATGCTTACGGCGAACTCTTTGACGATTATTCTATATCCCATCCCGCGACGCAGTTAGATGATATGAACGCGCGACTTGCTCGGATCGCATGGATTCGGGATACACACAATATGGTCGTCGGTTCGGAAGGTGGTGCTGCGTATTCAGCACCGACGCTTCACTTCGCACACGGTATGACTGTTCCCGTCATTGGATGGGGTGATCCAGACATGAAATCGAAAACCTCACCTTACTATATTGGTGGGTACTGGCCCCCTGAAGGCCCAGCGATTCACATAAAGCAGGTGCCTCTCAAATCGAACTATCTGTATCACTACTACGATCCGCGTTTTCGCTTACCACTTTACCAGATTGTATTTCACGACTCGGTAATCACAACAAACCATTGGGGTTCTGGAAGCCTCAAATTTGAGAATGCTATTGAAACATTGACACTGTTAGAGTTGCTCTACAATGTCCCGCCATTATATCACCTAAATATGTCGGAGTTTTCTAAGCATAAAGCGTGGATAAAGCGACACTACGCCTTCTTTTCACCGTTACATCAGCAAATCGGTGGACAGATGATGACCGATTTTGAGTGGTTGAGCGATGATAGGCAGGTCCAACGGACCGAGTTTGGGGATACTGTTGAAATATTCGTCAATTTCGCGGCAGATGCATTTGAGTCTAACGGTATCGTAATTCCAGGACAGAGTGTAATTGCGAGATGGATCGACACCGGCAAAGTTGAGGTGTTTTCTGTATTTTGATAACATCAAAACGGTAATTGGAGAATAGACTGATGTTTCTTAGAAAATTTTTGGACACATTCGTGGCAGTTTTAATTTGTACTTTCGGAGGAATCCTAATAGGGGGTGTAATAATCGGCATATTCCCTGAAATCAATCATCCTGTTGTAATATCCACCTTTGTATTGGCTGGAACATTTATAGGGATTGTATGGGCATATCGGCATGATAGAAATTTAAAAAATACCGAAACTACTATTGATGAAAGGAAAGTTATGAATCAAGTCGAATTTTATCAAGCAAAACTCAATTACGAAACCGATTCTTGGGATCTCAGTAAGGCACTCAATAACGGAGAAGATATAGTCGTTATAGATGCTCGTTCTCCTGAAGCATACACGCATGAACATATTCCAACATCAATAAATATCCCGCACAGATCAATGTGTGAGGCAACCACAAGTGATCTTGACAAATCAAAGTTGTATATTACTTATTGCGATGGTATCGGTTGCAACGCATCTACCAAAGGTGCTTTGAACATGGCGAAATTAGGGTTTAATGTCAAAGAACTACTCGGCGGTTTAGATTGGTGGAAACGTGATGGTTATGAGACCAAAGGCAAAGAGGGTGTTCAGGGTAAAGAAGTTAAGTGTGGATGTTAAAATCTGTAAAAACTGCATTTTAACTTGCAATTGGGTATATGATGGTGTATAATTAAAATGTTAATTTTATATTCCCCCATAGCTCAGTCGGTAGAGCAGATGGCTGTTAACCATCGTGTCGGCGGTTCGAGTCCGTCTGGGGGAGTTTTCAATTTTGCTGGCGGACTTGACATTCAAGGTTCGTCAGCAATTTTTTTTAACATGTTCCAATTCAGATTTTTTCTGCTTTTTCAGTGGAGAGTAACATGCCTATAAAACTTACCGATGCACATCTTGACAAATTCGCTGCAAAAGGCTATCTAATCGTTCCTGACTACTATTCCGGAGAGCAGCTCGCTGAAATGCAAGCTGCCCAACGCCGCGTGCTACCAACGTGGGAGGACGTCAAAGATGATCCACCGCAGGGTAGAGCAATTTTAACCGAATTTCCATCGTCTGAGATGGCTTTACTGCGCGGGATTGTGGACTACGAAGCATGGGGGTTCGCGCGTAAGTGGTTCAAGGCGGAGCACATCCACTTTCGTGCTGGGTGTATGATTGCACGCTATCCCGGATTCAAAGGTGGGGGTGTCGGTAGTAATGCAAGCGGCTTGCATATTGATAACGGCAATAACTCATTGCTACCACAGTCACAATCCGCCCCGGAATTCGGACAACTTGTCTTTTGGGTGCACCTTGAGGATGTTGACGAAGATCAGGCACCGCTCAGACTGCTCGCCACTGAGTATGGACGGGATATGTCTAAATGTGAACCCCTTGTTTGCAAAGGTGGAACACTCTGTATTTTTAACAACTATACATTACATTCGGCAAGCGATTATCTGCGGGAAGAAGGACAACGTTTCACATGGGGATTCGGTTTAGGACGGGCAGACCACTATTGGGAAGGCTTCCGACACTACACAGATAAAGGACGACATGAAACGTTCTCTAAATTCATCGGCACGCTGACCGCAGCGGAGCGCGAGGTTTTTCGGTTTCCACCTGCTGGTCATCCATACTACACGCTACAAACGCTTGAAGCGTTGGAAGCGCAGTACCCTGGTTGGAACGCACGGAATGAGTATTAAAAACATATAATCACTGCCAAACAAGTCGTTAAAAAGAGGTTTTTCGGAGGGCATCAGTTTTCAACCAACCAATAGAATCGATAATATCGTCTTGATGCTCCCGCATTATCACCTCAATGAGTGCAGGTTTTTCGGCAGCAAGCGCGTCCCTCAGAATCGGCTTAAAGTTCTCCAAATTTTCAACTTTCCTTGCATAGGCACCAAAAGACTGCGCAAATTCGACGAAATCGGGATTGTGCAAGTCCGTGTCAATAGTCCGTCCGTCAAAACCTTTCTGCTGAGACCCTTTAATCGCTGACAACGCATCATCATTTATTACAATTGCCACGACATTGATGCCATATTTCATTGCTGTTGCCATTTCCATTGCGCCCATCAGAAAACCTCCATCACCGCTAAAGCACACAACCGGACGGTCAGGATATGCGACCTTAGCACCAATCGCCGCAGGATACGCATATCCTAACGCCACACCGATATTTGGATAGAGAAAAGTCCGCGGATCGTAAATAGGGAATTCAGCAAAAGAAGCATATCCAAGCGAGTGAACATCAATTGAATAGATGGTATCTCGTGGCAGAATATCTTGGAGTTCGTGAATAATCGGCAGAGGTGGTTGGGAATTATACTTTGTGAGAAGTTGCGGCAACACGGCATCCCAACCGTTTTGATCTGTGGATATATCCTCAATGAGTGCCTGCAAAGTAAGTTTTAAATCACCCACTACACCTATTTCGCACGGATATTCACGCCCAATTTCGTTCTCATCCTCGTCAATTTGGATGAAAGGTTGTGGCAGTTTCATGCTCCAACTACGTGTATCAATGGAGGTAAACCGAGGTCCAATACCGATTAGACAGTCAGCATGTTTGAGTGCTTCCTGTCCCAAAAAGCCATAGCAAATTTGCAACGCTAACGGATGGTCTTCCGACAAAGCACCTTTTGCACAACGGGAAACAATCACAGGTGCATTCAATTTTTCGGCAAGTAGCTTTAACTCATTTCTGGCATTAGCATGAATAACAGCAGAACCAACAAAAATCAGGGGCAATTTTGCATTGCGTATCTTATCAACTGCGTCACTTAGATCAGAATCGTTGGGCGGAGATGAATCTTCACGTTCAACACGGGATGGAATTCGGACTTCACCATCTCCAGTGGTCACATCCATGGGGAATTCTAACACCGTGGGTCCCGGTCTGCCGTTCCTCATTGCTCTAAAGGCGTTTTCAACTACAATCGGAATCTCCGAGACAGTGTGTGCAATAGCACAATACTTTGTAATTGGCTCAAAAAACCGCATCTGATCCAAACCATGAAACATCTTACTCGGATGTCTACTATAGGAATCGGAATGACTCTGGCCGGTTATCAATAACACGGGAACACAATCAGTGAATGCCTCTAAAATTCCAGTAGACGCATTGCTGGCACCCGGGCCTGGTACAGTGATGGCAACCCCGACTTCTCCAGTTGCGCGGGCAAACCCATCAGCCATCTGCGTCGCAGCATACTCATGCCGTACGAGATAATGGTTAATTACCCCAGAACCTCTGCGAAGCAGTGAATCGTAGATATGAATGTTTTGCGTGCCGGGCATTCCAAAAACTGCCGAAACACCTTGCGCTTTCAAACATTCAATCAGAATATCGCCGCCGTTCACGCTTTACTCTCCTTTATGTTTTTTGAGAAAATCTTCCAACCAAGCATCTGGATCACGTCCAAGTTTCCGCAAAAACTGACATCCTATTTTCTTAACAAAATTCGGAAGAAGATTAAATAGTCTTAGCTGCCAACTCATAATATAGTGGAAAATTAAGTTAAGTCAGTAATGCTTCACCTGTCCCCTTGTCAAACAGATGAATACGATCAGGCACAAAAGAAATATAGAGATGTTCTCCTATTTCAGCCTCAAAGTTAGGAGCAGTTCGCGATTTGATAATAGTGTGTGAACCCTCAGCATCTGTTCCAAGCGTTATCTCAACTATCGTTTCTGCGCCAAGCGGTTCAACGCTATACACTTCAGCCTGAAAAGCATTCGGAGCAGATTGGTGACTGACAAGGACATCTTCTGGATGAGCACCGAATACGAAATTCCGATCTGCATTGGCTTCACCTACCGCTTTAGCAATACGGTTATCCTGAATTGCAAACGTACTACCTTCGTTTTCACCGCCAGATAAGGTTAACTGAAGATTGCCATTATTGCTAAACATTTTACACGGAATGCAGTTCATGCTCGGACTACCGATGAAACCTGCAACAAACAAATTCGCAGGATGGTTGTAAATTTCGGAGGGTGTTCCCAACTGCTGAATTCTACCAGAGTCAAGTACTGCAATACGGTCTGCCATGGACATCGCTTCTACCTGATCATGTGTCACATAAAATGTAGTAGTTCCAAGTTCGCGTTGCCGCCACCGAATTTCAACCCGCATTTCAGCACGCAGTTTCGCGTCGAGGTTAGAAATCGGTTCATCCATCAGGAATACTTGTGGGCGACGTACCATGGCTCTACCGAGTCCAACGCGCTGCGTTTCGCCACCGCTCAACTGATTTGGATTCCGCATAAGTAAATGCTCAATGTGTAGCATCTGCGCAATATCTTTAACGCGTCGGTCAATTTCTTCAGCAGAAAGTTTTCGTGGATGTAAGGGGAACGCCATATTCTCGTAAACGGTAAGGTGCGGATAAAGAATATGGGATTGAAAGACAAATGCAACATCGCGTTCAGCAGGTGTTTTGTCGTTGACGCGGGCATCGTCTAAGTAGATGCTGCCTTCTTCGGGTTTGTCTAATCCGGCGATACAGCGGAGCGTTGTTGTTTTTCCCGCCCCAGTCTGACCGAGTAGCACAAAAAATTCTTCATCTTTTACATCAAGTGTGATGTTGTCCAGAGCGGTGAGTTCACCGAATCGTTTTGTAACGTTTTCCAGTTTTACTGTTGCCATATTCGTATTAACTTTAATTCAGATATTGCTTTATTATTGCATGGTTGCAATCAGATGTCAACGGAAAGATATTGGATTTCAAAGTTATTCAATTCTCCAGTAATTTTCTTTTCCCTAAGACCTCTTCCTGTAGGAGCGAGCTCCAACTCACGATCATATCCAAAATGCTGAGAACAATACAATTAATGAATGTTTTTATGGGAATAGATGTATAAAGTTTCTGACATTCTCTGAATCTCAGATTCGAGCAGATTACACAGATTTCTCGGATTTGGGTGGTGTCGCGAGCCGGAACTCGCTCCTACAGAGGAAATGTAGAATTATTTCTATGGTCCACTATAGTTTTAAGAATTTTCAATTAATGAGTATTACTGATAGTTTATATCGTCCGTCGGGTTTTGCTTGTGCTCTTGCCCTATGTGTCAACTTAAACGTTGATTTAAAGGTAGCAGGCACGCTCTGCGGGAATGCCTAAATGGCATTCATACTGTTGATTTGGTGCCGTCCGCTTTACATCTTGGGTGAACGGAAACCCACGGCGTGTGCCTACTACTTTGCATACGTATTAGTTTTAAATGAAAATGTGAAAATATACCAGAAAAATCAAAAACTAAACAACCCTGAACAATTGCTTGACAACCAAGATAAATTTGCGCTAAACTTAAAAATAAGGAGGACTTTAACAATAATGTCAAACTTCTTAGATGAAAAATTGATAAAAGCAGCGATAGAGGGCGATACCGAAGCAAAAGAAATGCTGAAAGATAGAATACAATCGGTGGCACTACCCACGATCAAAAAGAGAGGAATTCAGGATTCTGATGAAGACGTAAAAGTCTTGGCGAATCAGATAGAGGAGAAAGTGCTTAACGCATTGCATCAATTTCGCTTCCAAGTATCTTTACAAACATGGATACATCGCATTACTGTTAACATGATTATCGGATATCAAAGAAGAATAATGGGACGGCAACCTATGTTACAGAGTATGAATGGAAAGTAGTTCAAGACACGACTTTAATGAAACAATAACTCAGTTTCATCCGTTTTTATAAAACTTTGTGCGAATATTGAATTTTTATAGTAATTTTGTAAAATTTATTTGACATATACCATGTTTTGTGGTATACTTAAAATCTGCTTAGGGGTTGAAGTTTATTAAATCCCGTTCTTTGAAAAATAAATTTGACTTAAATCAGAATTCTGTGGTATACTAATATACCATTTAAAAAGAGTTTGGCTTATGTCAGATTTCGTGGTATATAAATATACCATACGCGAGGGGGTGTAGCTCAGCTGGGAGAGCATCTGGTTTGCAACCAGAAGGTCAGCGGTTCAACTCCGCTCATCTCCATCGCCTAACAGAAGTAATTTCTACTTCTAAAAATAGGCGGCGTTCTTTGACAACTGTATAGAGAGGGTAAATCGGTAGAATAAAAATATCACCTTATCAAGCTACTAAGGGCTTACGGTGGATGCCTTGGTGCCAGGAGACGATGAAGGGCGTGACAGGCTGCGATAAGCTTCGGGGAGTTGCATAATAAACTGTGATCCGGAGATTCCCGAATCGGGCAACCGAGCAGGTTAATCCCTGCTACTTGTGTTTTACACAAGGGAAAACCAGGAGAAGTGAAACATCTCAGTACCCTGAGGAAAAGAAAGAAAACCTCGATTCCCCCAGTAGCGGCGAGCGAAAAGGGAA
>JAPPCZ010000061.1 GCA_028824685.1 Candidatus Poribacteria bacterium | reverse complement strand
ATCTACTGATACCTTTAATGAACTTTACGCAGTATACTTCGTAGATGAAAACATAGGCTGGATTGTGGGACAATTTGGCGAAATTTTACATACAAAAAATGGTGGAAAGAAATGGACTCTCCAATATAGTCGCACCCAAGAAAATTTAAATAAAGTCTATTTTGCAGATGCACAGCACGGGTTAGTCGTTGGTGATAACGGTGTTATGCTTACTACCATCAACGGTGGGAAAAGGTGGGAACTTCAAGAAAGCGGCACCGAAAATGACCTTTATGGGTTAGCACTCTCGCCCGAAGGGGTGGTTGCTGTTGGTAAAGGTGGGATAGCGATGCATTACACAGTTGAAAATGCCCAATTGCCTGCGAAACTACCGCCTGTTGCTGAAGAACCAGAAACCGTTGTTGTTGAAGAAGAAACACCTGTTGAAGCCGTTGTGTACCATTGGGACATTATCCGTCAGGCGACATGGCGAACAGATTTTGCCGACACGCATTTTGTGGATGCAGAAAATGGATGGGCAGTTGGTTCGGGTGGTGCAATTGCTCGCACAACAGATGGTGGAAAGACATGGCTACCGCAACATAGCGGTGTCAGTGAAAATCTACGTGAGATCGAATTTACAGACGAAAAAAATGGACGAATTCTTGGATCAAACGTTTTACTTCAGACAGAAAATGGTGGTGAAACGTGGAAACCTATTGTCAATACAACGCGTCAGAATCTACCACGTATCAGTATGATGCAGTTTATAAACGAAAGAGAAGGATGGCTTGGTGCATCAATTGGGCAAATCTTGCGGACAACTGATGGTGGAAAAACCTGGAAAGTCCAGAAAACTGGCACAACGAATGCAAATATAACAGATCTCCATTTTATCAATAATCAGGAAGGTTGGGCAGTTGCCCCACAACGCCGAGATGGCGGATTTATTCTACATACCGTTGATGGGGGTAATTATTGGAAAATTCAGTCTAAGACCAATCAACCGGGCATTGCAGTCCATTTTGATGACGCAAAACACGGCTGGGTTATTCTCGGTAACGGGAACTCTTTGCTCACTGAAGATGGCGGTGAAACATGGAAATTGCGAGCCACAACACAAAACCCGCGCGGTTTAAGACGTATCACCTTCCGTTCACATACACATGCGTGGGGAATCGGAGGCGGTGGTGCGTACATCACTGAAGATCAAGGTGTAAATTGGAAATCAGTCCCTGTTGCTACAGGAGATAATATGTTCGCAATGCGACAACCTCCACCAGAAACACCTGAAGAACCTGAAAAAGAAGAAACGGAAGATCAAGAAGAAGGCGCGCAAACTGCTGAAGAAACATTTGGAGATATATTCCAAAGACAACTTCGGCAACAGCGGCAACGTCCTGGTCGTCTTGCACCTGAAGGGACATTGCCACCTAATGCTGAGCAGGCGAATCCCATCCAAACCGAACAACAACCTCCACCAGAAACACCTGAACAAAGGAGAAGGTTTAGACGTGGCGGAAGTGGAATCGCCAGCGTTCATTTCCTTGATGCAGAACATGCATGGGCAGTCGGAAGCGCAGGCAGCATTTATCGTACCACAGATGGAGGACAAACATGGGAACGTCAGCTTGGTGAACAGCAGCGTAATGATTTTCGAAAAATCCTCTTTTTCAATGACAAAATCGGTTGGATAGCGAATAGTGATGGAACTCTATTGGAAACCCAAGATGCTGGAAAGACTTGGGAGAAAATGGCTATTCATGCTCGTCAAAGTCTTGTCGGTATCCATTTCGCAAGTCTTGAACCGAAATGGGGTTGGACAATGCGTAGAGATGGCACAGTCCTATATACAACTGATGGAAACACTTGGACGGCAGGTGACACACCTGAGCGACCGCCTTTCTTTGAAGGGGATTCTCCCGGTAGATTCTCGCTGAACGACGTTGACTTTGGCAAGTTTTCTGAAGGTTGGGCGGCTGGTAGATTTGGGGACATTATTCACAACAAAGATGGCGGTCCCACGTGGACGCTCCAGCGCACCACGACAAACGACACGCTCATGAGCATTGATATGAAATTTGCCCCTCTCGGTTGGGCAGTTGGGCAAAGCGGTACCATTCAGCGAACAATCAACGGTGGCGATTATTGGCGTATGCACGAGTCCAATACAGTTTATGACCTCAATTCGGTTTCATTTATTACGAAACGAATAGGATGGGCAGTAGGACAAGGTGGTATTGTTCTTAAGACAGTGGATGGTGGTTTTACATGGCAACCTAAGATGAGCGGCATTGCCAAAACACTACATGGTATTATCGCTCTTTCTGAACAAGAACTCTATGCAGTTGGGGAAGAAGGAACGATTATCCGCTCTATTGATGGTGGCGAAACATGGGAACAAGAACACACCGATATTGACAATAATCTGTATGTTATCACGCGTGCGAAAAATGGCAAAACGCTCTGGGTTGTTGGTCAGTGGGGTGTTATTCTCCGCAGAAAATTAGAAACTTCCTTGCAAGCATCAGCGCGCTGAGATATGGTAAACTTTAGAATTAACGGATATTTAATTAACGGATATTTTGAGACGTGAATCAACGCTGAATGCGCTTGGCAGAATACGCGTTTGGTATTCTGCATGATTTGGCGAGAGGGAACTCCGCTTCCCGACCATCAGTGAGGTCGTCACGATTCGGAGATCGCGCCTACAGAAAATGTGTATCTTTATTTTTAAAGTGCACTATTTAACGGACCTAACCCGTAAATAGAGTATGATGACTTGGAAATGGTTTGTTTTTATCCCAGTACTTCCTGAACGTTCTTACGTCTTCTACCTTTAGTACCTCAGCTGCTTTAGCAGGGTCAGCATATAAGTAGGGGGATCGGCGATAAATATTCCATTCAATTCGCGAAAAGGTCAGGCCACTGAAATATATACAGCCGTGTTCTCCATTTAGACGCTTAGATAGTACTTTCAAAGCGTGATGGACAGTCCGCATTTCACCTTTCAGTCCTTTGTTTCGCCATTCTGCGCGAGAGAGATGCTCCCAAATGAAATGCTTGATTGGTTCTGTATGAAGTCTCATGATCTCGTCAATAGGAAACCGTTCGATCTGGCGTAAAGTCGGTTCAAACTCTTGCGATGAATTGTTCGTGTTATTTCCATTATCTTCTCCCCAATACGACAATTCCCTGTCAAGTTTATGGCGAGAAATACGCAATTCTTTCGCGGCTTTTTCTTTATTTCCACCATATTCCTTTACGATTTCGCGGAGGACCGCAGTAAGACTGTCCTGGAGGCTTTTTCCTATTATACAGACTGGTTCAGCTTCCTCTGTGGGTTCGGTGTCCATTCTACGCCGAAACTTTGAAAATTGAGAGGTGGTATTGTCAATCGCCGCCTTAATATATTCTTTCGTAAGTTTAGGAAGGTCTAACTCTTTAGTTGTGTAATATTCCTTCAGCCAATTCTCAATTTCGCGTTTGGCCATATAGGCACGGTCGCGCCCATCATTAGAAAACTCCTTCCACCATAGAGCAATTTGTTTGTCGGTGACATCTGGGGCATCAGAGATAAACTGACAGAACACAGCGACCGGCAGATCAAGCAGATTCTGATATATCGGTGTTTCTGGTGTTTCTGCAGCTCGCGTTCCCCGCACATTCTCCTCGGAGCCCTCATCTCCATTGACCATCTGGAGGTTTCGTGGAAGGTCCCTTGACAGAATCACGCCGCCTCTGGAATTCATTGCTGCTCTTTTGAGGCAGCTATATAACTCTCTAACATTACCCGGCCAGTTATACGCTTCAAGCAATGCCATCGCTTCTGGTGAAGGGGCGAGGGTTGGCATCTTATTTTCTTTTTCAATAATCTGCAGAAAGTGCGTGGTGAGTAACTCAATATCCTCTATCCGGTCTCGCAAGGGCGGCACGGAGATCTCATAGTCGCAGAGTCGGTAGTACAGATCCATTCGGAATTCCTCTGCTTCCATCATCTCCTTCAAGTTTTGATTGGTAGCACTGATGACACGCACATCCACGCTACGTGTTCGATTACTGCCTACTCGTTGGAATTCTCTTTCTTGCAATACAGTGAGAAGTGTTCCCTGTTGTGCTGGTGTCATATTACTGACTTCATCCAGGAAAAGGGTGCCGCCATGAGCCTGTTCAAATGCGCCAATACGTTTATCTTTTGCATCTGTGAACGCTCCTTTTTCATGACCAAAAAGGGCATCTTCAAAGAGTGATTCGGGTGCCGCCCCACAATCAATTGGGATATAGGGTTCCTTTGCCCGTTCACTTTCTTCGTGAATTAAGCGCGCAACCACACCTTTCCCGGTGCCTGTCTCACCCGTAAGTAGCACTGAAGCCTTAAAACTGACTGCACGTCCAATTTGTTTATTCAGCTTAAGCATGAGTTTGCTCTTTCCAACGAGAGGAGCTTGTTCCTCAACCTCTTTTCCATCAGGCATCCAGGATGTCTTGCTTCGGATAGATAGTCTGTCAAACGCCCGATCAAGTGTCTCACAGAGCTCTTCCATATTAATGGGTCTAAGTAAAACCTCTAATGCCCCCTGAGATATTGCACTTCTCACTATATGTATGCCCGCTCTGATCACGATTACAACTACGTTTGGGTGTTTGTCCTTAATTTCCTTCAACTCACCCAGACCGCTCTTCGCCGACAATGCCGCACTGAGCAAGACAACTTCCAGATTCGTGGATTCGTTAATCTTTTCTAAGCCTTTGTTAAAGTCGTCAACAATGATGGGGGAATAGCCCTTATCCGTTAGGAAATTCACCAATTCACCAGAACTTTGGTTGTCGTCAATTATTAATACTTCCTTCACTACCTTGTCTCCTATGTTCCCAATAATGGATTTCGCGTATGCACGTCTTCGATTATTTCTTGTTACACCAATAATTCGATTTCCTTGCAAGACTTGTGCAGATTTTTACAAAACTTATGCTGGAATCACCATTTTCACGCCGAATACCTGGCAAATTGTTGGCATGAATCTTGCTCCTACATTTGTGTGTGAGTTCAATAACAAAAATGCAAATCGGCACACAGAAAATGCGTGGGAAATATTCATGAACCACCAAAATTGTTGAATACCGACTGTGTTTATACAAAAATTGTGCTAAAAAATAAAAATGTTGCATTATATTTTTATTTTTGCTATAATCTATTTTGGCATCCGTAAAATCCTTTATAGGTGGTTCGGCGAGAAGGATAGTCTCCCGAACCGCGGCACTGCCAAGCGTAGATTGCCAGTGCGTGTTTAAGTATATCATGCATCGTAATTGATGTGCATGATATTTTAAGCAGCATCGTAGTTTTACTTGATTTTTTTTCGGAAAATCTTGTATAGTTACGAATGGACGTTGGAGACGGATTGCCGGGGTAGATCCTTCTACCTCCCGTCTCCACCCAACTGGCAATTG
>JAPPCZ010000089.1 GCA_028824685.1 Candidatus Poribacteria bacterium | reverse complement strand
AACATATCGTCCCTACGGGACTAAGGGGATGAGGTCGTCCGCGCTGCTATAAACATAGCGTTCCTACGGAACTGAAGATCCCTTAAAATGTTCCGAATATGCATAATGAAAAATTACCTCAATAATAAATTAATCTTCATGTAAGCGCGCCTAACGCCCTAAAAATAAAATTAAATCCAGTTAATTTTAATAAGGCATATAGAAAAATAGTGTGTCCACTATCCACCTGCCTGTGCAGTAATTACGCTTTACCTTGTGATATTGAGGGCGTTACGTAACATCTCCACGCTTTGTGGTACGCCGCTGTGTGCATCCTCTTTTCCTTCAAATTCGATAGAGACATATCCCTGAAATCCTACACTCCGTAGGATCTCCCCGATTTTAGCATAATCAAGATCAAGCGTGTACCATTCTCCGCCGCCGTAATAGGTTTTCGCATGGACGAGTACGGCTTCGGGGGCAATCTGTGCAAGTTTCTCATAAGGATCAGAGAGGAAATTACCGCAATCCATGGTAACCTTCAACCATTCTGAATCAATCGCTGAAACGATGCGATTAACTCCTTCTGCTGTACAGGTAAGTCCCCAATGATTTTCCAATCCGAGAAGTACCCCGTATTTCTCAGCATCAGGAAGGCACTTTTCAATTGAAGCGATCACCCAGTCAAATGCTTCGTCTTCGGTATGGTCTGGAAGCGTAGGTTCTTGTCCTTCAGTTTTCATTAATTCATCAAAAGATTTGATGGTTCCCCATCGTCCAGAGTTGAGTCTAATTGCGGGAATACCGAGTTCATGTGCTAACCGTATGCAGTGTATGGTATGGTTGATGTTTTTTTGCCGCGTGTTTGTATCTGGAGAAACGAAGCCTTGATGGATAGAAAGCGCATATAAATCAAGGCCATGAATAAAGGCAAGTCTTTTTAATTTTTGGAGATAGGGTGTAGCTTCGGATGCCATCTGTTGATGTAAGATTTCAATGCCATCGAGTTCAAGTTGTGCGGCTTCTTCAATGACATGTTCAATCGGCACCCTTTCAGATGTGAAATGCCAATATGAATAAGTAGATACACCAAGTTTCAATTTATCACCTCTAAATATTTTTTCGTTCTATAAGAACATAATTTTTGTCAACATGAGTTCTACAAAACATATATTTTACTTACACATACGCTGATTTTTCAGAGTCAAATTTCAGAACAGGTGCGCAAACAGCCGATAAATCCAGTCCTAATAAGGATTTTCAGCGTTTTGAAAAGCCACGATTTCAGAGTTACTCTGAAATTTTCATATATTCCTACAATAACTGACCTTCAAGAATGCTAAATTCTTATATTGAACTCACATTATTAACAAAGAATCTCCCGACGACAACTTGAAAAGTTTTTCATCGGGAGATTCTAATAGCAAGAGGTAGCAATTGAATAATTCTAAAATAGTTTGTTATTCAGTTGCTCCAATTTTTGCTGCTTCAGGTGCACGTGTTGGAAGTTCTTTCTTCGCTAAAGTGTCTTCAGGCACATAACCTTTGTAATCGGAAATATTGCCATGTGTTAATGCGTATACAACAACGTTCGTCATAAAACGATAGACACCAGGCGAATAGTGTACACTCCGTGTTGGAAGACTAACAGCTTCCATTGCACACATATAATCACGCCTCACGACAATAACAGACAATTTTTCATCAACAGAGAAGCCTTCCAGATAATTCCGTTTTGGAGGACGTGTGCCCCACCAGAAAATGTCAAATCCGACAGGTGGTCCACCCATCTCATAGAAATTGTCGTAAATCTCGTGAGTGTTTTCAATCCGTTCAATTTGGTATTCAGGCATGATATTACGCATTTGTCCCAGAAACAAACGGACCATTGCTTGTGCAGGGGCGTTCACACCGCAGTCGTCAAAGACGAGGAATCCGCCTCTTTCAACGAGGTATTTACGTAGTCCGGCAGACTCAGCCTCATTGAACCGACTATCCATTTTACCACCACCATACTGTTTGCCGAGCAGGTTACGCGATCGTGTCATTTGCGGATCGTGTCCTGTCATAAAAGCGAGTGGTGTTTTAAATAGATTTGAATCTGTCAGCTTTAATGATCCACCTTCAACGTTCATGTCCGTTTTGATTTTGGTTTTCTCGTTGAGCCATTTAGTGAGAGCATTCAGCGAAGAGGAATCAGCCCACCAGTCAGAAAGGGTGTGGCGGATTCGTGTAAAGCGGAGGACACCACGAATATCACGACCTTTACCGATAACGCGTCCGCCCGGTTCACCTTTGGGCAATGGCGGAACTTCAACATTACCGAGGGTGATACTTTCAGCGACATCACCAAGTGCGTCGCGAACGACACCGACGTTTTCAACCATCGCTAAACCTGGTGGACGTTGAAATGTTACTTTCACCTGAACTGGACTTCCTGCGACACCGCGTGCAATGTTAGTAGGACCTGCGGAAGGTGCGCTTGCTGCGGGACCAGCAAATGCTAAAGCACTCGGTGCATCTGATACAGGCAGATCAGTGTGAGTAACCACCTCTGGGACTGGAGCATCTGGTCGAACTACTTTTGGCACATTTGGATTAATCGGGGCATCTATCTTGACGGCTTGGTTAGAAAATTCCAATACCGTTTGTTGGATATTTTGAGTTGTCTTCGGCGCGAAAGCGGTTGTTAAACGGGGTTGAACTTGAACCTGTTCAACGACAACCGTATTTTCTACCGGGACAATCGGTTTCATAATCTGTTTGACAATAGGTTTCCGTACCTTCGGCTTCGGTGGATCCGGTGGATCAAACGTTTCTATTCCAACTAAGTCTTTAAATGTTTGTGTTTGCGTGACAAAATAGAGTCCCGCGATAGCAACTAAAACTAAGTGGAGCAGAATCGAAGTCATTAAGGCACCCGACGTTCTTTTAGCGCTCATTATTTTCACCTCATAAAAAATATAACGAAATTGGTTTTTGATACAACTTAAAAATTATAAGACTAAACCTGTTACAACTCTATGCAATTTATATGCCAGTAAAAGTATGTGATATATGGGCAAATCCTATACTGTAAAGCGTAAATGCTGCACGAAAAAGTGCAATTAGATTCTGGGCTGCACAAAATGGGGCAGCTTGCTCTTCGATTCAGTAAGATATTTGCCGAATCAGTAGGGCATCTCCACAAATGTGGTTTCTTAAAAATAAGAACTGTAGTGTATTATTAAGTTAAGCAATAAGTTTCGCTGCGTCTTTTGTTAATGTAAATATTCAAAATTTCAAGTTTCTTAAGATTAAGATAGCAAAACTACAAAAAATTGTCAAATAAAATTGGGACTATAAAAATATTTTCATTTTAGAAAGTTCGTTGCGTTTCACTATAGGTGCTTTGGTAAATTCTTTATATACCCAGCAAATATCCAGAATTTTCAAGAGTTTGAATCACATCAGCAACTTGGATTTTAGACATACACCCTTCTGTCCCGAAGCGGCAAGTGGGACCTAAGCAGGGGGGACAATCAAGTTTTTTTTGAATAGTTTGACATTTGTCACCGACAGGTCCGAATCGTTTCGGATCGCTGGGGCCGTAGAGTCCAATTGTCTGAGTGCCCACAGCTGCAGCGAGATGCATCGGTCCACTATCATTTCCTATAAACACACTACATATATGTAAAATTGATGCTAACTGCGCTATGCTTGTTTTTCCTGCGATGTTAAATGCATTTCCTCGCATCAAGTTTTGAATTTGGTTTATTATCGGGATCTCATCTTTCACGCCAACAAACAAGATTTGCGCACGTTTTTGTGCGATTAGCCAATCAGCTAATTCAGCGTAACGCTCAGGATTCCATCTTTTTAATGCAATTGGAGAACCCGAATGGATAGCAATGAGAGACGTTTCTCTGTGAATTTGATGCGTTTCAAGAAAATTAGATGTCCATTTTTCATTTTCTTTTGTTACTGAGAAAATGGTAGTTTGTATTGGTGTTGGAATGCCAGCTCGTTTTAGTACGTCAAGATTTCGGATGGTTTCGTGTGTTCCACTGAATTGTGAGAAACCTAACTTGTTCGCGATCTGTAGAGATGCGCGGTTGAGACGTCTTGGCGTAAGGTGCAAGAGTGAAAACCAGATGATACGCCAATCACCACGCAGTTCTATTAACAGATCGTATTTTTGACTACGTAACTCTTGATAGAGTTGAAGTGCATTTTTAAAGGATGTTGATTGTTCAGATCGGGAGAATGCTGGTGAATTGTATTCTAACACCTTGTTTACGTCAGGATGGTTTTCCAAAATAACACGACCCCATGCTCCAGTAAGCGCGTGCAGTTCAGTATTTGGATAAGCTATACGTAGATTAGAAAATATAGGTGTTGCTAATAGAACATCTCCGATGTGGTCAAGTTTAACTACAAGAATGCGTTCTGGGACGAAGTCCTTCGGCAAACGTTTTCTGTAAAAAAGCCACTGCACAATCGCAGAAACAATTAGAGTGAGAATTTCGGATGCATTCTGAAACATCTTTTTTAATTTACCTAATTTACATAAATTTGTCAAGTGTTTGTAGATTCAGAGGCAGGGTTATTCAGTTTTCAATATTTTGGGCGGTTTGTTGCTATGACGTTAATTTTATGTGTTGCCATCTTGTCCGTGTCTTTAGTCCCGTATGAAGATTAATTTATTATTTGGGTAATTTTTCATTATGCATATTCGGAACATTTTAAGGGATCTTCAGTTCCGTAGGAACGCTATGTTTATAGCAGCGCGGACGACCTCATCCCCTTAGTCCCGTAGGGACGATATGTTCCGAAGCACATCAACAATAAATATGCCGTTCCTACGGAACTCAAGAAAGATAGGTTATCACATATCTATAAACATATCGTCCCTACGGGACTGAAGACAGTGCCACAACGGATTTATCCCTTAAATTGACACCTATGGTGAGGTTTCCTAACCGCACCCGGGTATCTCCACGAATTACCTAATTTATTTTTTAATCTTCATTAGGGACGATATGTTTATAGAAAAAGGTTACCCACCGCCTCTTGAGTTCCGTAGGAACGGCATAGAAGACTTAACATATCGTCCCTACCAAATCAACGCTATGAATGCGCCAAATCAACGGTATGAATGCCATTTAGGCATTCCCCGTATGGCATTCAGCGGGACTAAAGAACAATGTTCATGTTTATGGATATTAACTTTCAGTAAATCTCAATACCAGAAAACTCTTAAAACTGAATAACCCTGGATCAGAGGATTACTCGATTCCTTGACATCACGAAACATACATGATATATTACTTAGGACGAACTGACAGGAATTATTGTATCTGTCGCTTCAAATTGAACAAAAGAGAGTCCAATTTATGAGACAGCAACCCACCAAAATATGGCAATATCAGAATCCAGATATTGATACGAGTCTCACGCTTGCGGCGGAACTCGGTATCACACCATTAGTAGCGCGCCTCCTTGTCAATCGTGGAATCAAGACGGTTGAGGAGGGAAAAACCTATCTTCATCCGACGTATACTGACCTACACTCTCCGTTTGATATGGCAGATATGGAAAAAGCAGTTGAACGAATTCGGGAAGCAATAAAGAAGGGTGAACAGATATGTATTTATGGTGATTATGATGCGGATGGAACAACAGCAACAGCACTATTAGTAAATGCGTTTCGCCATATTGATTTTCCCGTCAAATATTATATCCCTGATCGATTTGATGAAGGATATGGTCTTAATGAAGGTGCGGTTAAAGAGATTCACAAAAACGGATGCTCATTGATGATTACCGTTGACTGTGGTATTACTTCAATTAACGAGGTCAAACTTGCAAATGAACTTGATATGGATGTGATTATTACCGATCACCATCAACCCCCAGAAAATGATCCACCACCAGCTTACGCTATCATTTCACCGAAGGTGCCCGGTAATGAATACCCATACACAGATTTAGCAGGTGTCGGATTAGCATTCAAAGTTGTGCAGGGTTTGATAGACGATGAAGAATTTCTCACCACTCTGCTTGATCTTGTTGTGTTGGGGACAGTTGTAGACATTGCCCCACTTACAGGCGAAAATAGGACGTTAAGCCGACTCGGGTTGGCAGAAATCAACAAGCGCAGTCGTATTGGCATTCAGAAATTATGTGATGTAGCTGGTTTAACAGACAAGCCACTTGTGGGGCGATCCCTCTCGTTCGGTCTGGGACCGCGCTTAAACGCAGCTGGACGACTGGATACAGCAAAAAAAGTTGTAGAACTGCTCACCACCGAGTCACGTGAAATCGCCGAGCAGCGTGCATCGGAATTAGATACCTGCAATCAAGATCGGAAAAACATTGAGAATGAAATTCAGGAAAGTGCAGTCGCACTTCTGAACAGAGATAAGAATTTTGAACAGACTAAAGGATTGGTAGTCGCAAGTGATGCATGGGGCAAACAGGCACAAGGCGTTGTTGGAATCGTAGCATCAAGGTTGCTTGAACAGTATTACCGCCCGATTTTTGTTCTTGCAATTGATGGAAATGAAGCAACTGGTTCGGGACGTTGTATTGATGGGATGAATCTCGCTGATAGTCTGAACAGTTGCTCAAATCTACTTATCAGGCACGGAGGACACAAAGCTGCGGCAGGACTGACACTTAAAACAGCGAATATCCCTAAATTTAAAAAAGCTTTCAACGAATTTGCATGTGAACATCTTGATGAAAAAGACTTGATCCCTAAACTGGCTTTGGATTTTGAAACAAACCTCCCGTCTCTAACGTTAGAAACTTTAGAGCAGTTTGACATATTAGAACCGTTTGGAGGGGAGAATCCTGCACCTCGTTTTGTAAGTAAGGACTTGACGGTTAAAGGACAACCCTCGCTGATGGGAAAAGAAAAGCAACACATTTCAATGCAGGTCAGTGACAAGTCAACTTTCAAAAGAGCGATTGGCTGGCGAAAAGCTCAACACGTAACGACACTCAGTAGACCTAACATCTCGTTAGACATTGCATTCTCACCGGAAATCAATGAATACAATAATACTCGTTCTGTCCAACTAATACTTGAAGAGTTTCATGTAGAAACGAAAGACCGTGCGCTAAATCTACCGATATTTCCACCGACTGATACACCCTCTTCTGGCAGAATTGTAGACCGTCGTAACCAAGATAAAAAAGATTGCCTTTTGGCGTTGCTAAGCAAAGATAAACCGTGTATAATATATGTGCAAAGCACTGACAAAATAAACCAATTATTAACAGGTGTCGTTCCTGAAAAAGCATCAATAATTGGTAGGCACAATGAGACAACTACGAAATCGGAAGAGATAGAACTACTGGAAAAACTAAAAAATGGTTCGTTGATCGGGATTGTTTCATCTGCTGTGTTTTCAGCAGATGCATTGGAAACTTTGCCAATTATAGAGGAAGTTGCCTTTTGTCATCTTACAGCACAACCAGAAGATTTTTTCCTACGGTGTAAACCTATAGCAAACGGTGAAAAGACAACTTCCCTGCATCTGCTATATAATAAAGAATCAGATGTGCGGTTGCTGCAAGAATGGTTAGAGCAAACGTATCCTGACAGAAAATTGCTCACTGCGCTTTACCGAAAATTGCAAGAGGTAGCCAAAACAGATTTTACTGACTTGGAAATCCTGATAGAGACACTTGGCAGCAATTCAAAACGTGCTATTGAAACAGGAATAGCTATTTTTGAAGAATTAGCGTTATTAAAAAGAAATACCGAGTCTGGTCGACACTATATCAAACTTTTACCAGCCCGTGAAAGCAATTTGGAAAGATCGAAAACATTTCTGAAATGTCAATGGTTGAAGCAGACAAGTCAAGACTTTCTGAAATTTCAACTTGATGAAAACATCCAGCAAATTTGGGAACGGATAAAAGATGAGTTTAATATCCCTAATTCAAAAGATTCAGAAACATAATCCAGAGGCAGAAACCGATTTTGATTTTCTCAAAACGTGTTATAGCTTTGCCGAAAGCGCGCATAAAAAGCAGCTGCGAAAATCCGGTGAACCGTATTTCATGCATTGTGTCAGAACAGCTGAAATACTCGCCCAACTGCGATTGGATATGGATACGATCTGTGCTGGTTTGATGCACGATGTGTTAGAAGACACAGGTATCAAGCGTTCAGAGTTGGAAAAGCTGTTTGGGAAAAATATCGCTCACTTGGTTGAGGGCGTAACAAAAATCGGGCGATATAAATTTAGCGGTGGTCAACGCAAGCGACAAGCGGATACATACAGAAAACTATTATTAGCAACTGCCGAAGATATGCGCGTTATCCTGATTAAATTGGCTGACCGACTCCACAATATGGAGACCCTCGATTATTTATCCGAAGAACAACAGCAACGGATTTCTAAAGAAACACTTGAAATTTACGCACCTATCGCACATCGGCTCGGAATCTGGTCAATGATGAGCCGCCTTGAAGATCTCTCATTTAAATATCTCCTTCCCGAAGCATATAGAGAAATTGCTGATCTCCTCAACGAAAAACTGGATGAACGACAATCATATTGCAAAAAAATGGAAGTCACAATTCATGCTGAGCTAAAGAAACATGGAATCTCAGCAAACGTAAGGGGTCGCACAAAACATATTTATAGTATCTATCAAAAGATGCATCAGAAGGGAACACCATTTAAAGATATTTGTGATTTGGTTGGACTCCGCATTCTTGTTAAAGACGACTGGAATTGTTACAGCGCACTCGGTGTACTGCATCTGAGATGGAATTATCTTCCAGACCGCGTCCGCGATTGGATAGGTCAACCAAAAAAGAACGGGTATCAATCCTTACATACCACAATTTTAGATGATGGGAAACCGATTGAGATTCAGATTCGGAGTAGGGAGATGCATCAGGTCGCGGAAAACGGGATTGCTGCACACTGGAGTTATAAGGAAGGTGTACCGACTACGAAAGAAGCACTTTCAATTTTTGCGAATTATAAGGAGATGCTTGAAGACATACAAGATACGCAAGATGTTCCTGATCGCTTCATAGAATCCATGAAATTAGAACTCTTCCAAGATGAGGTCTACGTGTTCACACCGAAAGGGGACATTCTTGCACTGCCTGTAGGTTCAACAGCGATTGATTTTGCCTACAAAATCCACACCGACATCGGAAACACATGCTGTGGCGCGGAGGTGAACAATGTGCTTACACCGATACGTGAACCGCTTCAAAACGGCGACCGTGTGCGTATTTTGACTCACCCTAAAACTACGCCAAGTCGGGCATGGCTACGGATGGTAAAAACAGCAAATGCTCGGACTAAAATACGGCATTGGTTCCGTGAAAAAGACAGGGCAGATGCGCTTGAATTAGGCAAGACACTTCTCAAGGCAGAACTTCAAGTTTCATACCTTAACGCTAACGATTATCTGAAATCCTCTAAACTACTTGAGATTGCACAACAACTTGGACTTGAGAATGTTGAAGAACTTTGCATTCGAATTGGCAATGCAAGTGAATCTGCCACACAAGTCGTGAATCGATTGAAACCAGAAAAGCCACAAGTCATGGCAGAAGAGCAAAAATTACAACGGACAGAACCCACTATCCAACTTGAAAATGGCATTGACTTAGGGATGGTACGCGTTATGAAATGTTGTAACCCGATTCCTGGAGACGACACCGTGGGTTACATCACACGCGGGCGTGGGGTTTCTGTTCATCGGGTTGGATGCGTCCGATTACTTGATGAACCTGAGCGGTTCATCGCTGTCAATTTGCAACCGGTAGAGGGGACAAACTATCCAGCACAAATCTTTGTTGAATGCGACGACAAACCTGGGATGTTAGGTGAAATTACAACCGCAATTGCCAAATTTCAAGTCAACATACGAGAGGGAAACTTTAGAGCTTCCACCGTAACCAGAATTGACGATACTGCTGCAGATTATTTTACTTTGGATGTAACTGGGGTTGAACAGCTGAAAGAGGTGATGGATGCTGTTAAAAGTTTAAAAGGGGTGGAGAGTGTCGTCCGAAAAATGTAAGGTTTTACACCTCGGACGACATGCGTGAAATGACTTTCGTAACTTTACCGCTTCGAATACAGGATGTGCAGACTCGGATGCGCCTCGGGCCTTCTTCAGTCATAGTGCGAACCCGTTGAAGGTTTGGAAGCCAGCGGCGTTTTGTGTGTCGGAATGACGCACTGATTTGATTGCCTGATCGCGGTTTTTTCCCACAGAGGGTACATATTCGTGCCAATTTTAACGCCTCCTTTTTTTCAAATTTGAATTCCGTTGTAAATTTACCCTTATATAGAATATCACATTTGGGTAGGTAAATGCAAATTTTTCTTTCAAAAAATCGTTTATCCCTACTTTTACTTATATTCACCGTATTTTTGGGTTGCGGGCAAGCGGAAGATGAAACACCAGAACCAGTAACTCAACCAAAACCAATATTATACGGCACTGTATCGGGAAAGGTCACTGACGCAAATACAAACAACCCGATTCCCGGCGCTGTCGTAAAGTTATTTGGTTTAGAGGTCAAGACTGAAGTTGACGGTATTTTTGCGTTTCACGGAATACCTTATTTTGAGGAACAAAACTTAACTGTTCATGATCCCGATTATCAAGTATACACTTACACTTTCACGCTGAATCAGGAGCGTTTGACAGTTGATGCAGCATTGACACCTCTCAAAGACCATGAAGACGAATTGAATGCATTTTTCGAGAGTTTTTCAGAACTGATTGAGCCGTTAGATTTTGAGAACCTCCCGGATATCCAAGCGCGGTTCTCTGAGTCTTATGTCGCGTCTGATGATCCTGTTACGGCTTTTGGTATCTTATCTGGTGTAATCCCACCAAATTTTGAGGGTGTAGATCCAACTTTCGTAAACATCTTCCAAAAATATTCTTGGTTACAATTTGTGTTTAAAGACAGAGTTATGGATATAACCCATGCAAGGAAAGCATCAATTCAAATCTTATTGGATGTTGACTCTGAAAATGCGGAAAACGGAAATCTAAGACATCTTGAGGCAAATTGTAATTTTGAGTTTCGACGGGAAGGGACTGATTGGAAGATTGTCTACTGGCAACTTTTGGCTTTAGACGTTGGTTTGCAATAGGTTTGCTAATGCAGCAAATTCGGTAATATCTAACGTTTCAGCGCGTCGTTGTGGGGCAATGTTTAATTCAGCAAACGCCTCATTTAGTATTTCTGCAGATGCAAATCGGCGTAACGAATTTTTAAGCATTTTTCGCCTTCCCCTAAACGCCTCCCGAACAACCCGAAAAAAATAATCTTCATCGTTTACCGCAACTTGTGGCTTCTCACGCATTGTTAATTTTAGTAGGGCGGAATCTACTTGTGGGGCAGGAAAAAAGTTTTGTGGTGGGAGTATCCCAATTAATGTAGGATCGGCGTAGTAGGAAACACCAATAGTCAATGCACCGTAGTCCTTCCCACCGGGTGGGGCAACAATCCGTTCTGCAACTTCACGTTGCATCATGAGGACACAAGTGCTAAGTTGATTTGTGTGTTCCAGAAGTTTCGACAAGATTGGAGTTGTTATGCCGTACGGGAGATTCGCGATAACCTTTGGATGAGTATTTGGAGGAAAAAGCGATGAAAACTCTAATTCAAGCACATCGGCGTGGACAATTTGTATATCCGTGTCGGTTGAAAATTGGGATTCTAATTCAGCATACAATAGCGGGTCAACTTCAATGGCTATAACGGATTTCGCACGTTCAGCCAACGCTGCTGTGAGGCATCCGAGCCCCGCACCGATTTCTATGACTACATCTGTATCTGTGACTCCGCCTGCTTCAATGATAATGGATAAAACATCAGGATTGATAAGGAAGTGCTGCCCTAACTGTTTTTTAGGGCGTGTGCGGTGCGTCTTAAGAAATGCTTTCGCCTGTTGCAGAAGTGTCATTCGTTCATGATGTGCCTTATTCTCATTCATGTGTTTGCAATTTACCAAGCAGAAGCTGAGGTTGCATTCGGAACAGCCCTATTTTCCCATCAACTTTACGATCCGATCTAAAATAACATTTGCAACTTCTTGCTTGGAAAGGAGTGGGAGTTGTTCACAATTACCCGCTTTGTCAAGCAGCGTTACAATATTTGTATCGCCTGCGAATCCAGCACCTTCAGCGAGAATGTCATTTGCAACAATGAGGTCACAGTTTTTTCGGATTAACTTCTCTTTCGCGTTTTCAAGGACATCATTCGTTTCTGCAGCAAAACAAACGGTTAACTGATGCTTTTTACTTTCACCAATTGTCTGTGCAATATCTGGGTTTTTCTGTAAAGCGATGTTTAATGTGTCAGTATGTTTCTTGATTTTGTGCGGTGTCCATTCCGCTGGACGATAGTCGGCAGGCGCAGCCGCCATAATGGCAATGTCTGTTTCCTCAAAATTTTGCAGTACTGCCTCGTGCATTTCCTGTGTCGTTTGGACATTGCAGATTTCAATTCCTGGAGGCGGTGAAACTGTTGCATGTCCGCTAATCAACTGGACAATTGCCCCTCGGCACGATGCTGCTTCTGCAAGTGCATAGCCCATCTTTCCGCTTGATCTGTTTGTTATAAACCGAACTGGGTCGATATATTCGCGAGTCGCCCCTGCTGTAACAAGGATTCGCTTCCCATGCAAATCTTGTTGGAGGTTTAGAATTGATTTCGTGCGTTCAAGAATTACATCCACCTCATTCAAGCGACCAATGCCTTCGTAGCCACACGCAAGATCGCCGCTCGCCGGTTCTACAAATTGGACACCATGCTTACTGAGTGTGTCTATATTCTGTTGGACAAACGGGTTTTGATACATGTGTCCATTCATCGCAGGGGCAACGAGAATGGGACAATGGACGGAGACAGCGACAGTAGAAAGCGCATCGTCAGCGATGCCGTTTGCCATCTTCCCAAGTATGTTAGCGGTTGCGGGGACAATGGTAAGTAGGTCAGCACGGTCAGCCAAATCAATATGTGGCGGTTTCCAATCTTCACCTGTTTCAAACAAGTCAAGTAGCACGGGATTCCGTGATAGCACCTGAAATTGTAACGGGTTTATCAAACGGGTGGCGTTTTTTGTCATTATGACGTGAACAGAAACACCCCATTTAACCAATTGACTCGCATAATCAAGCGATTTATGGATGGCAATTCCGCCGGTAATGCCTAAAAGGATGGTTCGGTCTTTGAGTTCCATGGAAAATCGGGACTACAAATCCCGCCTATTGGGAATACTAAAAAAAGATTCGGAAAAAGTTGTTGCCTGTTCAGGGGTAATACGGCACCTTTCTGCCGAGATGATCGCTTGAATTTGGCAAACCGCCTGCTCTACTGCTTTTTCAGGATTGATAACACAATAATCGTAATGTGTTATCTGACTAAGTTCGGTTTTGGCAATTTCTAATCGGTTTGTGAGTTCTGCCGCTGATTCGGTTTTCCTACCGCGCAAACGTTTCTCCAGAATAGTGAATGATGCTGGAATCAAAAAAATCAGGATGCTTCTTGCGGGGGAAAGGTCCTGTTCTCGGACTTGTAGTGCGCCGTTCACCTCAATTTCTAAAATTGTATCTTTTCCTTCTTGACGCGCTGCCTCTATTTCAGATTTAGGTGTTCCATAGAAGTTCTCACCATAATTTGCCCATTCTAAGAATGCGTTTTGTTTAATCTGTTCTTCAAACTGTGCGGATGTCAAAAAATGGTAATCAACACCGTCAACTTCACGGGGACGTGCAGCGCGTGTTGTAGCAGAAATAGAAAGCCGTAATGTGTCATCCGCTTCGCACAACGCAGTAGCAACAGTGCTTTTACCACACCCGGAAGGACCAGAAATGACAACGACTAAATTAGAGTTTTTAAACGGTGCGGTAACCATTTCGGAATTGAATGAAAGTTAATCTGCTGCTTCAGCGAGTTCTAATAGCACGGGGGATTCAACGCGGATCGCATCCTTGATACATACCTCTTCGCACAACTTACAGCCAACGCAGTCCTTCGGTTTGACTAATTCACAAATACCGAAGAAACTTTCAGCATGTTCGCCAGTTTCGGGATCTTTGAGTTCAAGACATTCCCACGGACAGATATGGACACAGAAATCACACCCAGAGCAGAGTTCTTCATAGATAACAGCGATAGGTCTATGTGTTGGACGACGAATAAATTTGCATACCTCACCGAATTGGTCTCGGATTGCTTCTACCGGACACACCATGCCACACGCTGTACAATCAATACAGACATTTGGGTCAATGATGTGCAGCATATTCCGGTCGCCGGTAATCGCGTCCACAGGGCAGTTGGTTAAACATGCCATACAGCCGATGCATTCGTCAGTAATATAATACGCCATAGAAACGACACCTCCAGATTTCTTTTATTTTAACATAACTTGATGAAAATGTCAAATTGATATTACAATTCTGAAAATCCTGTAATCCTGTAATCCTGTAATCCTGTAAATTCTGGTTCTGATAATTAACAAAACTTTGCACAGCCGTTTTTTTACTAATCTTCACTGTCAATTTAGTGTCTCGCTTTACAGTCGATCAACAGTATACGCCTCCAACAACTTTTCATCAATATCCACACCAAAACCCGGCGCATCATTGAGCGTGAAAAAACCTTCGCGCGGTGTAGGACGCAAGCGGCGGTAAAGTTCATTTTCAACACCATTGCGCGAGGGACCGAACGTCTCAGCCATGCACGGCATCGGTAAGCACGCGGTGAGATGCAATCCCCACGGTGTGCCTGCTTGATGGAGCCATGTTGGAATGTCAAGTTCCGCTGCTTCTCGTGCGATGCGGAGGCATTCTGTAAAACCACCTGCCCAACTCACATCCGGTTGAATCATATCTGCTGCCTTCCATCGCAACAGTTCACGGAATCCGTATCGTGTAAATTCGTGTTCACCAGAAACAATCCATGTCGGGTTAATTTCTTTCACTAACTGCGCCATACCCGCATAATCGTCAAGTGGTATCGGTTCCTCAATCCATTTGAGGTTAACATCACCTGTTGCCTCCGCAAAACGGAGGGTATAGTCCACATCCCAACGGAGATAGATGTCTGTCATCAGTTCCACATCTGGACTAATAGCATCACGTGCCGTGTGTATCATCTCAAGGTTTTGTGCGAAGCCATCTTCACCTTCCGCGAGTCCGTTTTTGAGGGGAATCTTGCATGCAGTGAATCCATTTTCAGCATAATAACCGACATCGGTACCCGTTGCATAGGCAGGTATCTGGCGCGGTGTGTCCGTGAAAAGGCTATAGACAGGTGCGTCCAATATCTTACCACACAAGTCAACGAGGGCAAGTTCTATCCCGCTTAACGCGTAGATGACAAGTCCACGTCGTCCATAAATTGAGGTGACGTGATACAAATGTTCCCAAATGTTTTCCACATCAAGCGGGTCGCGTCCGAGTACAAAGTGTTGTAAATGTTTATCAATAATCATTGCCCCCGCAAGTCCACCGCCACCGAGTCCATACCCTTTCAAGCCTTTATCAGTAGTGATTTCTACGATTAACGCGCCTGCTTGTGCTGCAAAAGGACCACGCCAATCAACATGAACATTTTTAGTTGTAGTCTGCCCAGGCATATCACCTTTGGCAAAACCGAGCATTGGCATTGCGCGTGGATTCAGATTGACATGCCATGTGCGTATGCCTGCGACAGCATGGCGAGTTTTGGCGCGTGTTTTCCATTGCGTAGAGAGGATGTTTTCGCTGGTTTGCATAATACGATTCCTATGTAATGAAATCGGGCTTACAAAGCCCTCCTACAAGATGGTAATAGTAAAATCTGTTAACGGGGTAAAGCATGGTAACCTATCCCACTGAAAAATCCAACCACCATCCAGATTCCCACCATCACATATTCACCAAAAATTAAGCCGAAAGCGACAGGACGAATCCTCCGATAGGTCATTGGACCGCCAAACTTAAGCGTAATGTATTTTATCATCCATCCTATGAAAATAGAAGACCAGAGATGAAACGCTGGATAAGTAGCACCTAAAAGATATCCGATGGGATGCAGTGACCACCAGACAAAACTTTGACGCATCCAGAGCATAAAGCCAGTAAAACCGGCACCCGCAATCATACTGTAGACTTCAAGCCAATTTGTTTCAGAAGGAAATTGGATGAGTCTGTTCATCTTGTTGAAATAGCCACGCGGAGCACCGACAAAGGACCCGCCTTGTAAAAACAACGCGCCTTTGTCATAGACAAGTGTCAACCATGCATAAACGGAAACGAGGATAGCAACAATGATTGAGACACCGAGTATTGGAACGATTCGGCGGCGGGCAAGTTGAACTTCATCGGCAGCCTTAAAACTGTGCAAGAAGTTCGGCATCATGAATTCTCCCCAATCCCGCAGGAAAGTACGCTGAAAACTGAGAACAGCCAAACTTTTCTGCCCCATTACCCCCGTCCCGAGCGTGAAATTGATGTAATCTGATGGAAAGAAAGGAGCTTGCACAAGCAGTAGCCCACCGTTTACCACCATCCATGATAACACAACAGAGGTAACAAAAATTGAGAGCAACGTGATAATCGCCACCCAAGTGGTTATGCCAGCAATTACAAAGAATGCAACAAGGGTAACAAAACCGAGTAGAAATCCGAGCAGTGCCAAGCGATACGACAACGGTTCATCAGAATCGTCTATCAAACGTCTCTCTCCCGCTATATTTGTTTGTTTGCTACGCAACCCAAATGTTTTCCTGAAAATCGATGCGATATGTTCCCGTCCACCCCAGAAAACAGCAGGCACAAAGATAAGATAACCGCCCATTACTTGACGGCTACAACTCAACCACGGACCAATTCCGAAACCCGTTGCATTCATAATAATGTATTGTAGTTTGAAAAACAGAAAGAAAAACCACAGACTAAAGGAAACTTCAAGCGTTAGCAACGCAGCCACGCCGATAACTGAAAAATAGATAGCGATGTTCATCGCGGGCCACATGCCGAGTGTATGCCACGGCTTTTCAGTAAAAGCGCGGTGGATATTATAAATCAGTGGGATTTGAGGAACGTTTGGAAAATGTGCGTGCAATCCGTTGAGGAAATGTATCAGCACGGGCAACGCCATGCCTACCCACAACAATTTATTTTTGAAAAAAGCGTTGAGGAGTCTTCCTTGTTCAGGTTGCGATGCCAGTTGAACCGGAATCTGGACTAATGGAAATGAGAACCGTTCGCGTTCTATCCACTGTTTACGAAGGATTGTTGCGAGGCAGATCGTTGTAAAATAGAAAACGAAGACAAAAAGTCCCCAGATAAGGAGCGGCTTGATCCAAGGTGCCCACGGCACACTACCGCCCGGTGAAAGTCCTTCATAGAAATCCGTTACGGCTTGTGTATCCGTGACTATTAACCATTCTGGGATGTGTGGTTGGAGTGTCTCTGCCCAATCGTTTTCAGGAGTTGTGAAATAACGCAGCGCGACGAGGCAAGGTATCAGAAACTGCAGCAGTCCCATTGATGGGATACCAACAGCGACAATCAGCATCATCCAGATGACTGTTAATTCAAGGGCGGAAAATGAAAAGCGGGTGCTACGTGTTAAAAAACGTAGCGGAAGATTGACAACGAAAACAAGCAGGAGCAGTCCAAAGATTGAACCGACAGGTAGGTGATTACCCGCAATCCTTGAATTCTCTAAAAAATAGTTATTGTAGGGAGTGATTGCACACATTGCCCCTACTAAAAACAGTCCGACAAGGATAGCAGAGAATCGGATTTTAGGGCGGCGAGGCATATCAAGTTTCCATACGATGTATATTAGTTCAAAACATTATGATATGGATTGAACCGTATGGCGCGGTGCGAAGCAGTTTTCTTCCTACCGCGCTACACACCTGCCACCTAACTAACTTTCTTAATTTTCAGCAAACTCATCATGAAGGGCGGGGTTATAGTTTTCGTAGGTTGGGTTGAACCGAAGGTGAAACCCAACATTTTCGGTCTGTAAAGGCGTTTCAAGTTGGGTTTCGTTCCTCAACCCAACCTACGGGACTATCTTTCTTAATTTTCATCAGGTTCATCACGAAGAACAGGGTTATAGAGACAAAGTTCTGCATCTACAATTCTGCCATCAGGTAACGTATATTGGTTCGGAGTGCCACCGCCCCAAGGCTCTGTCCAATCTTGACTGCGTTCTTTATCATCGTCTTTCTTGTGCTGCACAGCTTCCCAAGAGAATCCTCCCATGAGTTGCTCATGTAGGGATGCTTCCACCTCACGGTGTTCAGATTTTCCAGTAAGATTTTCAAATTCGTGAGGGTCATTTTCTAAATCGAACAAGATAGATTCATCTTCAGGAAAAGCGACATATTTATAGCGAGGTGTTCTCAACATACGCATCGGTCCAGTGGTCTGATTCGCCCAGTATTCACTAATTGCGGTGTTTCGCCAACCATCCGAATTTCCAGCCATCAGATTTGATAAGTCCAAACCGTCAAGGTCATCAGGTATCGGAATACCTGCCCTTGCACATAAAGTCGGAAATAAGTCGTTCAATTCCACAGGAGCATCAACACGCGTGCCGTGTGTCCCTTCTGCTCGCGTATCGTATATAATGAGTGGTACCCGTGCAGCTGCCTCATAATAACTGGATTTCCACCATTGTCCATGCTCACCAGCCATTTCACCGTGGTCGGTCGTATAAACGATAATTGTATTCTCTAACAGACCATCGCGTTCCAAGATCGTCAGTAAATCACCGACACATTCATCCAGAAATTCACAGCAGGCATAGTAAGCCGCGCGGGCTTTGCGCGTTTCTTCCTCTGTAATAGCTGCTGTGTTGAAATTCTCTCGTAATCCCTTTGCATATCGGTGAGTATCTTCCAAGTGTCCCGGTGGGATATTCGGCATGTCCACATTATCAGGATAGTATTTGTCAAGAAGCCGTTTCGGCGCGGTAAGCGGAAAATGCGGACGACTATAACTTGCGAGCAAAAACCACGGTTGGTCAGCAGGTTGAGACCTTAAGTATTCGATCGTTTCTTCGTTAACCACCCGTTCTTGCAGGAGACTCGATGGAATTTCTGTCACCCCAGCATCCTTAGTGCGATTCTTGTTCCCACGGAGTGGATCACGTTGATGTCCGGCACGTCCGCGTAGATCACCATAGGGGCGCGACTGAAAACCGTTGTGCTGTTCTTTCCCACCAAAGTGCATTTTTCCAACGAGTGCTGTCGCATACCCGTGTTCTGCGAAATGTGCAGGCATCGTAAGATGTTCAGGGTACAGGATTGAACCGTTATCCCAAGCGGAGCAGCGATGCGCGTATTTTCCTGTTAACATACACATCCGGGAAGGCGTGCAAAGTGGAAATTGGCAGTATGCCGCATTAAAGTAGTTTCCCGATTCTGCAAGCCGATCAAGGTGTGGCGTTTGCACAATATCGTTGCCTTCATACCCCATAGCATGAGGGCTGTGTTCATCACTCTGGAGAAATAAGATATTCGGTTTTTGAGCCATGCTGCAGTAGTCTCCTTTTTCACTGTTCGTATTGTTTTAATAAGGTAGTTCGCCGTGCATGTGGAAGTCAACCCCGAAAGGCAGCGCGATGTCCGAATCATTTTTGGCGAAATGTTGCGAAAAATCAACGAGTGTGAATCCGACAAGTTGTTTGGTCTCTGGGTGAAACCGTAAAATTAAATCATCTGCGTATTCAACGTAGTCGGTGTGTTCGGGTTGACCTCGCGTTACATACAACACATCAGCTTCCTGATCATAAACAATATTAAATTGATCTTTATTACGATTCATCTAATTCTTGTTTTCTTTTGGTATTCTGCCTTTCAGTTTACACAAATTCTATACTATATTCAAGCAGAATTTAGGAGGATGTCCGCAAAATGTAGCAAGTTCCTACCAAGACTAACGTCCGGTGAAATGCGATAACCGATAACTAATAGTCTACTGCCGACTGCTATCTATCTCAATGTACGGGTTCGGCTTTTCGCTTACCGACACCCATCTGAATAGCGGGAAGGATAGTATCTGAAATATTGGAGGAGTAATCAAAAATTGTCCAGCCAGAAGCACCTAAAAAGCGTACGAGATGAATCTGCCCAACCACGGCATCGGGTGTCAGGAGGGAGTTAGATGCTGTCGCACCGATACCCGGATAAATCGCCACATCTTTCGGCATGAGGGCAAGCTGATTTTCTAATAGGTCAGTGAAAAATTTTGTATCTTCAGTATAGTTCATCGGACAAACGAAGTCAACATAACCCGCTTTTGCCCACGCAATCCAATCCTGTCCAATAGATGTTACACAGTCAGGATAGGCACCGAAAACTGCAGTTGAAATCTTTATGTCCGATTTTATTGCACGTGTGCGTTTGTGGATCAAACGCACTAAACGGGTAATCTGTTGGGAACGCCATTCAATATACGCTTTCCCGTGTTGTCCCGTTCTTGGTAACACAGACGCGGGCCATTCCTGAATATGTTGCCTTGTTGCAAGCATGAATCTTTTATGGCACTCCTCACAATAGCAGGCTCGACTTCCCGGATAACGGATATAATCGAGATGGATACCGTCAACATCGTAGTTCTGTACAATTTCCGTGATAGCGTTCAATTCCAACAGCACGTTTTCTGGGTTCGACGGACAAAGCCAATTGATCGGGTCGCCTGTTGCTGAAACTTGGGTGCGTCCGGAATTTCGTAGTTCTTCTACAAACTCTTTTGGTGCACCTTCCAAATTCCATGTAATCTTCCATACATGAACTTCTAATTTGTGCTTATGCGCCGCTTCAACACATTGCGCAATTTGGTCACCATATTTCGTGAACTTTGCACTCTGGGGCAACACGCTGCTATCGTAATGTGCTAAACCACCCCATGCCATGTTCGGCAAGATCATGTTGATGCCAGCGTCAGCTAACTCTTTCGCGGAACGTTCCCAGTCACCAGGATATGCACCAAGACCAGAATGATTCCACAAAGCGCGTCCTTCCGTTTCATCGCTTAGATGCGACAGAAAATACGCTTTTGAAAGCGCATCTTGACTCTCACGTGCTGCAGTCATCGCCTTGTAATAATCCTTACTTGCGTATTCTGTTCGCGCTTGAGTCGTTAAGGTTTTTCCCGATTGTAGTGCTTGTTTCGCTTCAGAAACCCCGCCATACCCTACAAACTTCGTTAAGGTGTCAAGACTATTGATGTGTCCGATTGTTGTTATGGCCTCTAATTCACGTTTTGCAATTGCATGCTGAAATTCAGGGACAAGATGTCCGAGAAGTGCTGCAAGGAGTTGCGTTTTCGTTCGGATATCGTCTGGCAGGAAGACGTGGCTAAAAAACACACCTACTTCACCCATAAGAAACGCCGGATATCCGGTGGGTTCGCCCTCTGCATTGTGCCACTGTCCGATGATTTTTGTTTGTGGGTCGATAGATTCTACCACCGTAATGTTCCACGATGCCTGTCGTACAGATTTTGGTATCCCTAATATCTCAGGCGCATCAAATTGAATGGAAGCGAACTGACCAGAGGTTTCTTGGCGCAGCCATTTTATACTACGCAAATTCAGAAGCGAGGCAACCTCATCTGCAAGGTTATAGGTTACAAATAGTTTGCCACCGCGTGCGACATGACTCTGTAAAAGACTCGCTGTTTTTAATGTGATTTTGGGATTAAGTGGGAGAATTATCAACCGATACGGATTAGAAGATGTGTCCTGTAAACGAGGAGCATTGACAGCGGATGTCTCCTCCAATTGGTCTGCGGAAAAACCGATGCTCTTCAACATGCGAACAAAACGCCTGCTGACAGAACGTGCATAGTTAACATCACCTTCTGGGACGCCAGATGCTGTTGATGGTAATAGGATGGCAATATCTGCCTGCTGTGCCAGAACGTTGGTCAACGTCCCGATCCAGCAAATAACAATAAATATGATAGTCGTGGAAAAGGTTTTGAACCATAACTTTTCCCGATGAAAGACCTCAAAAAACATTACCGGTTTCCCTCAGCAAATAGTTTGCCGGTTTCGTATTCCTATGTACTGCTTAACGTTTTGTTGTTGCCACATACTTATTGGGTTGATTAGAATTATCTTGACTAATTTGTGCGGCACTTCCTAAAAACTTTTCAATACCTTGTACGATAGCAGCCGCTAATTGCTGTTGATAAGCGTCCGATGTGAGTTTTCTTCCTTCTGTGGGATTCGTCACAAACCCCGTTTCAACGAGAATAGCGGGAACACTTGTACCGATGAGTACAACAAAACGTGCGTGTTTAACACCGCGATCCGCTGCGCCTGTTGATGCGACCAATTCTTGCTGCACATATTTTGCCAACCGACGGCTATCCTTACTTTTACTCTCTACAATCAATCCTTTTAAAAGCGACTCCAATTCTTGGATACTATACCCAGAGTTTGCATTTTCTCGTGCTGCAATGATTTCGGCGTTTTTATCAGTGCTCTTTACATCCAAATAGTAGGTTTCGATACCATTGGCTTGTCGATTTTTGCTCGCATTTGCATGAATACTCAAAAATAGGTCTGCCTTGTGTCTCGTCGCAAATGCCGTGCGTTCCTTTAGTGAAATAAAACGGTCAGTTTCCCGTGTTAGCAGAACAGTGTAGCCTTTTGCCCTTAAAATCGCACCGATTTTCTTTGAGAGACTGAGCACAATAGGTTTCTCAATGATATCCCCCCTACCGCCACCCGGGTCTTTTCCGCCGTGTCCAGCATCTATTACGATTGTCTTAGCGGTTAATCCGAATTCACGTGTAAGGGATCCAGGCGTTAATGCCTCTGGATCAGCAGCAGGAGGTTTCGGTTTTATTTCCGCTTGCGGTTCGACTTTCGGTTGAGTAGGGGTTTTATCGGGTATTGTTACAGGATTCTGCGGTGTTTTTAACTCCTGAAGTTCTTTAGAAGCAGTGGAAACGATTCCCTTTTTCGCTGCGGATTCAACAATCTCAACATAAAGCGTTTCAGCACGTTTTTTGTATCCATGTTGGGCATAAGTACGTCCCAATTCCAACAGTGCCTCTGCTGCTATATCTTTATCGGCATATCGGTTTGTAACAATCTGATAGTGGTGCGATGCGCGAGCGGAATCACCTATCAGCGTGTAGCAGCGGGCAATCCAATAGTGTGCTTGGGGCAAATGCTCCGAATCTGGATGGGTGTAAATTAGTCTTCTAAATGCTGCAATGGCGCGTTGCGGTGCCTCTGAATCCCCTGCTTTAATACACCAAACCCAGCAAGAAGCAATAGCATATTGGGCATCATCCGCTGATTCACTTTCTGCATCCATGCGAATGATGTTCTCAAACTCTGAAATTAACCCATGCCATTCATCAAGAGTTGCCTGTTTTTCTCCAGTTGTATAGTCGTAATGCCGGTCCGCTAACTCATTATAAGTCGACATAGTTGCGCATCCTGACAATAGGACCGCTGATAATAGAATTACTATCCAAACATAACACGGTTTCATGTTTTTTATTCCTCCGCCTATTACTATGACGTAGCCGCAAACTCCCCTATAATATACGGAATTATGAACTCTCATTTGTAATTTTTTTAGGTATCTAAGCATAACATAAAACGAAATATCTTCATCTTTCGTTACCAAATTGTGTTACGAAATCCAATTTGTACTCACTCTCCAAGAAACCTACACACCTCATTTCTCTGTTGATTTCCTCTCCAATCCATGTTAAACTAACCATCTCACAACTGACGCCAAACACAACAGAAGGATACCAATGGAACTCACTCCGCAAGAAATTCAATTGTTTCGGCACAACGGCTTCATTAAATTTCCAACGCAACTCTCTAAAGATCATGTAGAGGCACTTAAAGCAGCAGCGTTAAAAGACATAGAAGAAGCCGTGGAACCTGTGGCACGACAAGGTGACAGGATCATCCGAATCTCCGCTGTCTGGCAGCGCGGCGGAATCTTCCAAGAAACTATTACTTGCGATGAAATCCTTAACCCATTGGAATCGTTATTGGGCCCGAATATAGAATTTGTGCTGAATCGTCACAACCACATCTATCTTCGAGATGCAGGTTCGACGCATTCGCTTGAGCTTCATCGCGATGTCCGTCACTGGTCACGGACGATTGCGACTGTCCTAATCTACTTGGAAGAAACAAATTTTGAGAACGGCTGCACGCGAGTTGTTCCAGGGTCGCATCATCTTCCTGCTTTTGCGCATCTTGAGGATGAAACAATTCAGCAAATTGCAGCCAGCCAAGCGATTCCTTTGCCGATGCCAGCAGGCGGTTTACTTGCTATTGATAGCATGATAATCCACTCGGCTGGAATCAATCGCACAGATAGGACACGGATGAGTATGACACTCGGTTACCATAGTGCGGATGAACTCGCGTCAGGAGACAATCCAAAGAAAGTGCTTGTCCGCGGCACACGACCTTACCGTGGAAATGACGAACCACGGAAATGATTTGTATTGACGAAGGTTTATTCTACTATTGGTGCAACTCATAAGCGATGTCCAAAAACTTTGTCAAAAAATAAGATTTTCTTGACAAACCGAAATCTATGTGTTATACTTAATAGCGTCCTTGAGATGGGATGCTAAAGCAATCTCATTTTGGGCGGGTAGCTCAGGTGGCTAGAGCGACAGCCTTACAAGCTGTAGGTCACAGGTTCAAGTCCTGTCCCGCCTACTTGTTAGGTGATTTTTATGGGCTCGTGGCGCAGTTGGTTTAGCGCGCCTGCCTGTCACGCAGGAGGTCGCGGGTTCAAGTCCCGTCGGGCCCGTTTATATTTGAAGAATTAGCCACAGGTTGTACCTTAGCAATACTGTGGTTTTTTCGTTACCAGATAACGAATCTCGCTTGTGAACGCGATAACCAATACTCATAACAGAGGAGCAGAACCGCAGTGCTTGACCTCAAATTTATTCGCGAAAATTCCGAAGCCGTCCATCAAATGTTAGCAGATCGCCAGACTGATGCGGACTTAGATAAACTGATTGAATTGGATACGCGCTGGCGTGAAAACTTAACACATACACAAACTCTCCAAGCGCATCAAAATCAAGTTTCACAACAAATCGCCCAATTAAAAAAGGAAAAACAGGACGCAACAGAGACGATTGCGGAAATGCGAAAACTCTCCCAAGAAATCAAGGAGCGTAACGCGGAGGCAAACGATCTAAAATCTGAGATAGACACCATCAGTTTGACTATCCCGAATATGCCTGAGGAAAGTACACCTTTCGGCACAGGTGAAGCGGATAACATAGAAATCAAGACATGGGGTGAACTGCCAAATTTTGACTTTGAACTAAAACCGCATTGGGAGATCGCAGAAACGTTAGATATTATTGATTTTCAACGCGGTGCGAAGGTTGCAGGTAGTAACTTTGTCGTTTTCAAGGGTTTGGGTGCGCGACTGGAACGTGCTTTGATCCAGTTCATGCTTGATTTACACACGACCCAACACGGCTACACCGAAATTTCGCCTCCATTTCTCGCGAACCGTCCTACAATGACAGGCACAGGGCAAATCCCTAAATTAGAAGCGGATATGTATCGGTGCGACAGAGATGAAGAAAACCCTGATAGCGATCTGTTTCTTATTCCGACTGCCGAAGTGCCTGTAACCAACCTTTTCGCGGATGAAATATTATCCGCAGAAGATTTGCCTATTTACTATACTGCCTATACTCCCTGTTTCCGTCGAGAAGCAGGAGCGTATGGAAAGGACACACGCGGTTTGCAGCGAATCCATCAATTTGACAAAGTTGAGATGGTAAAGTTCACCACACCGGAAACGTCTTATGCAGAACATGAAACGCTTTTAGAAAATGCGGAGAGTGTCTTGCAGGCACTCGGTCTACCGTATCGTGTTGTGCAGCATTGCACAGTGGAACTTTCGTTTGCAGCGGCGAAATGTTACGATATAGAAGTTTGGGCACCAGCAGGAGAAAAGTTTTTAGAGGTATCTTCCTGCAGTAATTTTGAGGCGTTCCAAGCGCGCCGTGCGAATATCCGATACCGTCCTGAAGCTGGTGCAAAACCGGAGTTTATCCATACGCTCAATGCGTCTGGGACTGCGCTACCGCGTGTCGTTATAGCACTTCTTGAAACCTATCAGAATTCTGATGGCACAGTGCGTGTACCTGCTGTGTTGCAACCTTATATGGGTGGTTTAAAGCAGATTAGTTAATTGAGAATTCAAACTATGAAATTTAACTATTACCCAGTGGACTGTCTATCGTAAATTTACTTGTGTTTCTTTTCTTGAAACTTGACAATCATTATTATTTTTTTAGACTGTTTCTAACTTATTTTGGAGGAACACAGTCTTGAAAAAGAAGTATAGAGTTGCCTTGATCGATATAGAGCGTGAAGAACTAAAAGCTTATGTGAACAAAGGAACAAATAAGGCATATAAGATAAAACGTGCGCATATTTTGTTGAAAGCGGATACAAATGGACCCGGTTGGACAGATAAACAGATAGCGGAAGCATTTGCGTGTAATATCAAGACAGTTTACAATGTGCGTCGTCGTTTTGTAGAAAAGGGTTTATCTGGTGTTTTAGATCGTTCCAAACGCGAGCATGCTCCCACGCCTCCCATAAGCGGTTTATCGGTAGGAGCGATCTCCGAATCGCGACCTGTAATATGTTGACAAAGCATACCGCAGTGTACAATAATTTCGGTTTTACTACACTCTACAAGATTTTAGACAGGCAAACACCGTTTTTTATAGAGAATAATTCATATTTCGCAAGATTTCGTAGCGCAACTTGGGTTTAATTAGCTCCAAAATGTTGTGCAACAAGCACTAAATCCAGAATGTTAACTTTTCCGTCTTTGTTCACATCTCCCTCGGTAGTCTTCTCACCAAACCGAGCAGCCACAAAAACCAAATCTAATATATTTACAACACCGTCCCCTGTCACATCATAGAGTAGGTTGGAACTCACCAATTTATAAACAATATCCTGGGTATTCTCAAATTTCACGGGACCAAAGTTTGGTGCAAGCCATTGGTAAGCGGTACCGCGCGTTGCTCCTAAAGTAGTAATAGATTTCGTGTCAATTCTAATCTTTAGGCAGTTCTCAAATGTTCCTGCTGGTGTCACAATATCTTCAACGGCTACAACTTTGTTAGTGCTTATGAACGTAATAGGTCCCGCTAAGTTCACCTCTGAATCGGCAGTAAGTTCCCACGAGTCACCAACTTCTAACGTCAATGGGTAGAAAAGGGCGGGCGGATATAACAGGGCTGTTGCTACACCAAAAGGAGGACCCAATTCAACTACAATTTTATAAAGTTTAATACCCTCTTCGTCAAAATTAATAAAATAGTTCTCAGTTGTAATTGAATCTGTTCCTAAGGTTTCAGTTGTAATTTTGAGTAATGCCAAGTCTTTACCGTTAATGGACTCATCAGACGTTTCAACGGTGTAGGTAAGCCGTTCAGCTTTATCTTCGCTTTCCATGACCCATATATTGCCGGTAGTTGTCGGATAATAATTTTGTGCAGATACCATAACATTGTGACTAAAAAAGATTAGCATGACTATCAAAAGAGTCACCAATACGGTATTTTTAAACATTTAATCCTCCTTCTGTAAAATTTCTCAAGTTGCTACCTACAAGATTTTAGGCATACAAACACCACTTTTAATAGAGAATTCTTCATTTTTCTCAAGATTTCGTAGTGCAAACTGCATGAAGATTAAATAAATATTTCGGTAATTTTTTAGTCCCGTAGGGACGCAATGTTTATAGAAAAATGTTGTCCCTTCCCTCTTGAGTTCCGTAGGAACGACATATTAATTGTTGATGTGCTTCGAAACATATCGCCCCTATGGGACTAAGGGATGAGTTTGTCCGCGCTGCTATAAACATATCGTCCCTATGGGACTGAAGATCGCTTAAAATGTTCCGAATATGCCTAATGAAAACTACCGAATTAATAAATTTATCTTCATTCAGTTTGCGTCCTTACAGGCACAATCTAACAGATTGTGCTACATAGGTGGCAACTTAGGTTAAAATATCTCAAGTTATCCCTGAACACTGAGGTGTTCTGTATAAAAGGAAACGCCTTGATTTAGTCATCTTAGTGCAATCTTTTAAGTTGGATTGCATTTAAAATCAAGGCGTTTCGCTTAGATAATTTGCAGCTATACCTACTTCAGAATGACCATTCGGCGGGTAGCAGAAAATTTATCTGTTTGGAGGGTATAGAAATATATCCCACTTGAAACGTGTTCACCCGCGTTATTCTTACCATCCCAGTACGCTGCAGTTGAAGTCGTCATATATGAGCCTATTGACTTATGACCCAAGTTTAGCGTCCGAACTGCACTGCCGGACACATTATAAATCTGAACCGTTACGTTAGTATCACGATTCAATTGGTAAGGTATCCATGTCTCTGGATTGAACGGATTTGGGAAATTTTGACCGAGAATCGTTTCCTTCGGACGCACGTCGCCAACACGCATCTGCACGCTCAGATATGCATTCTGAATATCTGAAGTGGTTACAGTACGCTGGAACGGACCGGACACAATAGTGCCGCGTTTGTCAAGGAGGGCAATCTCAAGTTTATCACCAACTTGAATAACGCTTTTACGATTTATATTTGCCCAAACAGCAGAGACGCTTGCTTTCTCATCGGCAACCTTTTCGGTAGCGACAACCCCTGTGCGTAGGTTTTTGGCAACAACGGTGTAAGTTGCTCCGTTTTCCTTATCCTGCAAGGCACTTGTGATGACAAATGCCCACGCGTCCTTAGCAGTAGACACTTTAGGTGCAGCAGCTGCATCATCGGATTTGTTTTGCCATGCAGTACCTGTGAACGTGAAAACACCGCCAGCAGGAGTATTCACGATATAACCGCTGCTACCATCAACATCAAAACCGTCTCCCTCTTCAGCATAGGAATAACCAACTAAACGCTGCGTTGCTGCGTCTAATTTAATGACAACCGATGCTCCTAACATCATAGCGAGTGATTTTGCTGTATAGGGTTCTGCAGGCATTAGTGGAATAGAGATCATGTTTAATCCTGACTCAAGTGCAACATCAAAACTACTGGGTTCGATTGGCACTGGCATTTCTTCATCAGAAACAGATGTGATCGTTAGTGTTGCTGTCGGTTCAGTCCAAGCAAAAGCTTCACTCACATCACCAACACCTTGAATGCCAGGGTGTGGTGTAATTACGCCACCTTCTGTCGGAACGCGCGCGTTGCTACCTTCAGGATCTGCTTCAGCATCTAAACCGAGTGGACCCGGAATATCGGACGCGAGTTCTGTATTATCTTCACTACCTGCATCATAAGCCATCAACTCTAACGTCATTGAGACAGGCATACCGGTTTCATCAAAAAGCGGCACACCTGATGCGGCGATGAATCCATCATTCGTTGAAACTAACATTGAAGCAACTGTGAGCGAAGCGTTTAACACATTACCTCTTAACCTAACGGTAACAGAACCGCCGGGAACGACAACCTTGTCTGCGACAGCGGTGTTCGCGCCTATAGAAGTTGCAAATTCTAATATCCCTGAGACATCTCCATTTTCAGCGAGTGCGACAAGTGCTGGAACCGCTGGTTGACCGACTGGAGCAAGACTGTCACCTTTAAAGTGCGTAGCAAAAATTGGTGGTGAGAAAATTTGTCCACCCTTCCCGGGTTCACCAGTGGTAAGATTAGTTAACGTAATCTCAAACATGTGCTCACCAATAATTGGTGGCAGATCGGGAGGTATTACAACCGTAGGTTCTTGATCAAGAGGAAGGAAAACTGTCCCATCGCCGGTTACGATTTCCACAGCCTCACCCGCAGCATTGGTAATAACCACGTCTGTCAGACTGATGGAGGATGCTTTTGCCTCAACCACCTCAAACGTTACCGTAGCAAGCGTGCCATGTCCGTCGGAGCCTCCATCGCTTGCAGTTGCTGCGAGTTGAACGCTATTATCAGAGACCATCGCTGGTTCCACCGAAGCACCTGCAGGTAGGTAGTCAGCGTTTGCACTTGAAACATATTTGAGCGCAGTCGGATCAAAGTTCACCGTCACTTGGTAACCAGCGACACCTAAACCATTTCCAATATTTATACTTACCATGAATTGTTCCCCAACAGCAGGAGATTCAATATTTACAGGGTTTACGAAGATATCAGTAGGTGTCGGGATTACTTCAGGTGTTACCACTGCAGGTTCTTCCGGAGTCTCTGGTTCCGCAGGTGTTTCCTCAATTAAGTTAAAACTCTCCAATTCATACACAATATCCTGATCGTTTTGATATTTGACAGGACCGACATCAGGTGCCAACCACTGGTATAAAACTGGACGGAGCGTTACAAGAGCCGTGACGATTCTCCTCTCTATCTTGAGTTTAACGCAGTTTTCAAATGTTCCGGCTGGGGTTTCAACGTCTTCAATTGCTTCAACTTCTATAGTGCTTGTTGTTGTTGCTGTACCAACCAAATCAAGTTCTGTTACTGTCACGATATCCCACATGGTTCCAAGTGGTAAGGCTGCTGGAAAGAAAAGGGCAGGCGGGTCAAGCATTGCCGCTGCGATACCGAAGGCACCTTCATCCAGTTTTGTCCGATGCAGCTTCAAATCTCCTTTATCATCAGAGATGTAATATATATCGGTATCAACCGTCTCTGTCCCAAGAGTCTCTGTAAAGATTTTCAGGATAAAGATTCCTGCGTCCTTATCGGTTTCGACATCAGATTCTTCAATAGAATAGGTGCGTCTTTCGGCACCATCCTGGCTCAGGAAAACCCAAGTGTTCCCGATAGTTGTCGGATAATAATCTTGTGCTGTGGCTGTAAGCGAAAAACTACATACAAGGCTTAACACCAATATCAGTTTTAGCCAAGACATTGGTTTGGTAGTTTGCATAATTCAAAATCTCCTTTTTAAAAATACATATTGAGCGATGTTAGAAAAGCAACACCGTCTCAGCAGCTTTTTTTGTTGGTAGGTGCGCAAGTACAAGCGAGGTTAATGTGTTAGAAGGTTTATGTTGTGCTCTCGGGATGATTTCGTCCTGTTCCGATATGTACCGATATCCTAACCACATCCCGATCACTATAAAGAGGATACCTATGGCAATCACAACTAATACCACTTTCCAATTTACCATACTGAATTTCCAAACAATGTGTGTTCGTGGTCATATTTTATCAAATTTTTAAATGCCTTTTCAAGATAAATTGACGAAACTTGCCCAATAATCACCAAATTTAAGATGATGACAACCACATCTTCATCTACGTCTCCTTATACCGTAAGGATTATCTATTGATAGTTACTTTAATAGTTACTGGAGTTCTACCCTTATCATTTTCTGCAAAAAGTGTTATTGTGCCTATGATAGGTGCATTCCCAAAGATTCCAGCAATCCATAAATCTTGTTTTCTTTCCAAATTTGTGGCAAAACCAGTCCCATCCCCAGGCGGAACAATTCCTCCAGTCACGGCTACTATTCCTAAATTATGCACTTCAGATACATAATCTTCAACATTTTCAAGTATCTTGGCATTGAGTATTCCACCGACACGCGATCCAGTGACTTGAAACTCAAGTGAAGGTAGCTGCCACGCGGGCGGACTCTGTGCTTCTTTGACAGGTGGTGGGAGCAGTTTGAAACTAATTGCCTCAAAGACCGTTCCGTCGCTGGTTTCATATTTAATAGGACCAACATTAGGTGCTAACCACTGATAGGAAGTTGTTGGCTGGAGGGTTATAGGTCCAGCAACTGACACTTTCAAAGCAATTTTAGCGCAATTCTGAAATGTACCGACTGGTGTTACGATGTCTTCAAATCCTACAATATCTAAATTGGTAGTAGTTTTTATAGGGATTCCGAGGATCTGCGTATCCGCCACTATATCCCACTTATCTCCTTGAACTAATACTTTAGGGAAAAAAGTAACTGGTGTTGGAAAATTCGCTGTCACAGTTGTCACATTAATACCGACAGCTTGCTGTAAGACAGTTTTATGGAGTTTGATCCCTTCATCGTCAACCGTCACAAAATACTTGTCCGTGTCAATAACCTTGCCCTGCTGGATCGCTTCAGTTGCGATTTTCAGAAGGATAAATTCCTGATCGGCAAAGTCTTCGGGTTTCTCAAGTGTGTAAGTCTGTCTATGTTTGCCATCAGTACTCTCTAAAACCCATTCATTACCTATAGTAGCGGGATAGTAATTCTGTGCGTCCGCTGTAAAAGCGAAACTACAGACAACCCCTAACACCAAAAGTAACTTTAGCAGATTCCAAGTTACAGTCGTTTTCATGGTTTAACCTCTATACCGTTTTCCATTGTGCCGATGTTGACTTTTTACAGAATACGTGTGATAATGTTCACATGTTACAACATTTATAATAGATTTTCAAGCAAAAAGAGTAGAGCCATTCAATTCTCCAGTAATCGCACATGCTACATAGATTTCTTCTTGTAGGAGCGATCTCCGAATCGCGACAGAACACTATGATAGTCGGGAATCCAAATCAACGGTATGAATCATGGCGAATGCCATACGGGGAATGCCTAAATGGCATTCATACCGTTGATTTGGCGCATTCGTCTTTAGGCATTCCCCGGAGTTCCCTCCTACAATATAATTAAATGGGACACTCAACAATTGAATGGTTCTGCAAAAAGAGCGTAGGTAGAGTTTCAAATTAGCCTGCACTCAATACAATAAAAATTGGTAAAGGAGAAACATAGATGCGGTTGGATGGACGCGTTGCAATTGTGACAGGAGGAGGTGGCGGCATTGGCAGAGTGACATGTCTCGCATTTGCCAAAGAAGGAGCAGATATTGTCATCCCTGAAGTAAATATGGCGAATGCGGCGGCGGCTTCAAAAGAGATAGCTGCGCTTGATAAACGATGCATCGTGATTGAAACGGATGTTGCGGATGGGCAATCCGTGCGTGCAATGGTGGACAAAACACTTAAGGAATTTGGACGGATTGATGTTTTGGTTAACAACGCCGGTATTTTCAGTTATACCCGCATAGACGCTTGCTCTGAAACTGAGTGGGATAGGATGATGGCTGTGAACCTCAAAGGTCCTTTTCTCTGTTCTCAAGCGGTGATGGAGACGATGAAATCACAAAAGTTTGGGCGTATCATCAACCTCGGTTCACTTGCAGGACAGGTGGGAGGTTTAGTTGCTTCAGCGCCTTATTCCGCTTCAAAAGCAGGTGTGATGTGCCTGACAAAATCGTTCGCAAGGGTCTTAGGTGAGTACGGTATTACGGTCAACTCAATTGCACCAGGAATCGCAGCGACAGAGATGGCAAAAAACCATCCGGACATGACAGACCAGATTCCGTTGGGACGTGTTGCAGACCCATCAGAGGTTGCGAATGTTATCCTTTTCCTCGCCTCGGAAGAAGGACAGTACATCACTGGTGCAACACTGGATGTAAATGGTGGCATTCGGATGGCATAACAAAATTTGGAAAGGAAATCGGATATGGAATATAGGACACTTGGACGTGCAGGTGTGAAGGTATCACCACTCTGCCTTGGTACAATGATGTTCGGAGGACCAACAAACGAAAAGGATTCCATTCGTATCATTCACCGTGCAATGGATGCAGGTATTAACTTTCTTGATACAGCCAATGTCTATAACGCAGGCGAATCCGAACGAGTCATTGGGAAGGCTATAAGTGAAAACAGGGAAAAATGGGTTATTGCTACGAAAGTGCACGGCTCAATGGGTGATGATGTTAACGAGAGTGGCTCTCACCGATTTCACATCATCTCTGCAGTTGAAGCAAGCCTTAAACGCCTCGGCACCGACCATATAGATGTCTATTATCTTCACCGTTGGGATTCAACCACGCGAATTGCAGAATCTTTACGGGCACTTGATGATTGTGTGCGGCAGGGGAAGGTGCGTTACATTGCATGTTCCAACTTTGAGGCATGGCGTGTTTGTGAGGCACTCTGGACAAGCAAGCAACAAGGGTTAGAGGAATTTGTTTGTGTTCAACCACTTTATAACATTGTTAATCGTGATATTGAGGTAGAACTGCTTCCGTTTTGCCAAAAGTATGGTGTTGGCGTAGTGCCTTATAGTCCGTTGGCACGTGGTGTGTTGTCTGGCAAGTATTTACCCGGCAAAAAGCCCCCTAAAGGGTCGCGAGCAGCGCGTCAAGATAGACGAATATTGCAGACTGAACTTCGCGAAGAAAGTTTTGAAGTAGCACAAGAGTTGATGCCTTTAGCGGAAGCACACGGTAAAACATTAACACAATTCGCATTAGCATGGGTTTTAGCTAATCCAACCATTACGTCTGTCATCATTGGTCCCCGCACAATGGAACAGTTAGAGGACAACTTAGGATGTTTAGATTGCGCTATAACAGAGGATGATGAAAAGGCTATTGATCAGTTAGTACCACCTGGAGAACACACGGGTAAAGGGTATAATGATCCTGCGTATCCTGTTCTTGGGAGGCTGCCATAGTCACCAATGTAAAAAGTTCGTAGGTTGGGTTGAGGAACGAAACCCGCAGCGTGCCACACGGGGAATGCCTAATGGCATTCATACCGTTGATTTGGCGCACGCTGCGTTAATTTGAACATGAAACGCCTTTACAGACTCAAATTGTTGGGTTTCACCTGCGGCTCAACCCATAGGTGTAAAGTTAAGGATTTTCCAAACATTGGAAACCCTCTTCAGTCCCGTAGGGACGCTATGTTTATAGAAAACGGATAATCCATCTCTTGAGCCCCGTAGGGGCGGTATGTTGTCGTACCATTTACCTATTAGAATATGTCGCTCCTACGGAGCTCAATAAATGTGTTAAGACGGATTTCTATAAACATATCGTCCCGCTGGGACTAAATATGGAACAATCTCAATCATAATGTGTATTGAGCAGGCTTCAAAGGAATACAACTTTCTCTTAAGTTTACACCCGGGGAATGCCTAATGGCATTCATACCGTTGATTTATGGGTTTCACCTGCGGCTCAACCCAACCTACGAAAATTTCAATTAAGATTAGGCACAAAATAGAAACCTATGGGTTCACACTGTTTATCCCCACGTCTCAAGTCCCAACAATTTTTTTCCAAGTTCGCTTAACTCTGCAGTTTCACCAGATTGATGTTCCTTTTCTGGACGTTCGCCACCAAAGCCTGCCATCCGATTTTTCCATCCATTGATGCGGCGTTCCCGTGCCTCTTGATTTGCTTCACCTGTCGGTGTCATCGTTATGTATTGCGCAACGCGCGGCGCATCAGCAGTATTGATACCGGCACTATGCGGCAAAGCACTATGCCAAATTATCAGATCACCTGCATTTGCGGGGACGGGAATCATGCCCAACGCCTCTAAATTTTGTTGGCGTGGGTCAGCATCTTCTGGAAGACTCTTTATCCATTCCTCAATTTTGTTGTGGAATCCTGGAACGCAGACAAAAGCACCTTGGTCTGCAGCGGTATCTGTAAGGTAAAGAACACCTTGCACATGGAATCTAATGGGTAGTTCTATGGACATGTCCCAGTGAAGTCCAACGCTTGTACGTTCATATTTACCGGAGACATTGGGTGGGCTCATGCTGGCACGGTCAAAACTAACCCATAGTTTCTCTGTACCCCATATTTCGGAGAAAGCCTGATGCACACGAGGGTATTGGCGTGTTGCCCATAGAGCAGGGTGCTGATAGATTTCTACCATAATACCACGAGGTGGATCAGGATACCAACTCTCTGGAGAATCCGCATCCATCTCAAGAAAATCCCAGACTGCCGTTGCTGCATCTTGGATTAACGCTGCTGGTGCTGCATTGGGGATGACGACATAACCTTTTTCTTCCCAAAAAGCCAAATCCTCTTTGCTTAATACTGCCATTTGTTTGCTCCTTTCAATCCTGTAGTTGTGAAAAAGTCAGTTTCATTAAGCCATGCGACGTAAAAACGCTGATAGGAATATAATTATCAGTCCAAAAATAATAACGGTGTTCAACCATGGTGCAGGTTTTTTCTGAAATACCTCAAAAACAGGATACGGGAACGTCAAAATAATTGCAAGCGTATATACCAGAAAAACGATAAAGAATTTGATACCTAAAATAAGTATGTAAAGTGAGTAATCTACATCAACAGATTCTGCAGCAGATGCACGCGCGGTTCTAAAGAAAGCAATAACGTTATACACGCCAGATATAAGAACAGTTAGCAATGCGGGCCAGACTATTCCGCTGAAACGTCTGAGTGCCGATGAAATTAAAGTATTTGGATCGGGGGAACGATTGGCAATCGGAATGAGGACAACGCGAAAAAAGAAGAAACCACCTATCATCAAGACAACGGAACCGACATGCAACCATTGTATCAAAGGTTTAAGGAACATTACCAAAATTATAAAAAAAGGTGGACGGCTATCGGTTATCAGAAAGAATACTGATAACCGATAACGATATTATATGATTATACTACCGGCTTTCCACCGACCGGATTGAAACAGGAACGCGATTGTTTGCAAGCATTAGGCGACACAAATTGGTCGTCGGGACCAACCACCTGCATTGTGCAATTACACCAATAGTGTGTTCCCGGGTTTTCTTCAACGAGGTTCTGCAAGTTGCCGCCGGGTATATAAATTGCCTTCGTCCGGAGGTCTTGGCATATCGGACGACTAAAAATTGGGAGTGTTTTTCCCTCTAACATGTTCATCCTCCTTTAACTGACTGCCATCATAGCGGTACGACTGATGAGATTCTGGGCTAAGGTCACCTTGTATGCGTTATCATTCATGGGTTCTGCATCCTTAACAGCTTCTGCCCCAGCGTTCATGCTGACTGCTTCATTGATCATCTTACCTGTAAGAGCAGTTTCAGCTTCTGCGGAACGCCATGGTGCAGGAGCAACGCCACCAAGTACCACGTTAGCGACTTGGCATGTCTTCCCCATCATCTCAAAGACACCTGCAACGCTTGCCAATGCAAAGTCAGGGGCACCCTTCTCACGCGCTTTCAGATAAAAACTCTTTGTATTCGGCTTCGGTTGTGGCACCTGAACTTCAACAACGATTTCATTCGGTTCAAGCACGTTTTCCCGAAACGGATTTGCCGCTGGCAAGGTAAAGAACTCCTCAACTTTTAATGTCTTTTCACCTTCTGGACCAGCAATTTTAAGTGACGCGTTGAGTGCAATCAATGCTGGTGCGATGTCAGATGGATGGACAATATAGACCGGATCCCCACCAAAAATAGCGTGATATTTGCTTAAACCATCAATGGCATAGCAGATGTCTCCACCTTTCTTGAGACAATTGACGGTCTCATCTCGGTAGTACCAGCAACGAGGCCGTTGACAGAGATTCCCTCCGAGCGTCCCTACATTTCGTATTTGTGGTGTTGCTACGGATGCTGCTGCTTGTGCAAGCACGGTGTAGTGATGTTGAATCGTTGGATGCATTGCTATATCAGTGACAGTGGCTAACGCACCTATCTTTAAGCCAGTTGCGTCTGCTGTGATACTATCCATACCGGGCAACGTCTTCAGATTAATCAATGTTTTTGGTGTTTCAATGTACTCTTTGAGTTCACTGAGCAGGTCAGTCCCCCCTGCTATCATCATGACTTCGCCCCATCCGCTGTCACTCAATAATGAGGTAACCTGTTTTAGGCTGGTCGCGTTAACGTAACTAAATTTATCCATTGTTTACCTCCTTATGCCTTCTTCTCAGCAAGTGCGGTGAGGACTTTATCGGGTGTTATCGGCAATTCCCGAATTCGGACACCGATCGCATTGTGAACAGCATTGGCGATTGCGCCAAGTGTCGGAATACATGGCGGTTCACCAACACCTGTAACCTTCCGATGCGTATCAAAAACGATCGACTTGATTTCAGGTATCTCAAAGGTTCCAGGGACTTTGTAATCCTCAAGATTAGCATTGAGCATCCGTCCGGTTTGCGGATCCATGATACGTTCTTCAAGGAGTGCTTGCCCTAAACCCATGATAACGCCGCCGTTAATCTGACTTTCCGTTGTCAATCGGTTAATCGCTAATCCGCAATCTTGGACTGCAACGATCTTAAGCACTTTGACGTGCCCTGTTTGGGTGTCAACTTCAACTTCAGCAAACTGCGTGCCTGCGACTCCACCTTGTCGGAGTTCTTCATCCCAATTTCCACCTTCGCTGATGCTTTCCTGTCCGAGTTGTCCAGTTGCCTGTTTCCAAGTAACCGTCTTCGTTCTGTCAGAAGCAACATAGATTTTACCTGTTCCGATGCGTAGATCATCCACTGGTGCCTGTAGTAAGGGAGCGACGTGTTCAAACAACTTCTGTTTTGCTGCCGCAGCTGCGGTTTTGATAACCGGTGCAACAGATGCTGTTGTCTGACTTCCGCCACTTCCACCAGAGGGCAACCCAGGACCACTATCCCCGACTTTTACTGAAATATCTGTCGGTGCAAGTCCCAACTCCTCTGCAACGATGATAGCAATCACAGTCCGAATACCAGTGCCGATATCTTGTGTGCCAGTGACCGCCTCAACGGTGCCGTCAGCATTGATAGTAACACGCGCCTGTGTGCCTCTACCACCGCCGCCGCCCCATAAGCCGCTACCAACACCCATACCGCGTTTTTTAACACCTGTCCCAGAACCGGGAACATTATTGCGACGGTGCCATCCAATTTCTTGTGCACCGAGGGTATATTGTGCTTGACGCACCTCACTTGAATCGTTAATACGCCGGAATTCCAGTGGGTTCATTCCCAGTTTTTCTGCAAGTTCATCCATCAACGAATCCATAGCAAAAGCACCTTGTGGATGCCCAGGTGCACGCATTGCACGTTGGTTACCCGCATTAACAGCGACGTTAAAACGTTCGGTTCGTCTATTTGGAACGTGATAAACATAAGGTGCATTAAATCCTGCACCGCTGGAGATGCCGCCTGTGCCGTAGCCACGCATATCGTAAGCAATGAGCCGACCGTCGCGAGTTGCACCTGCTTTTACGTGCTGTGTCATTGAAGGTCTATTTCCAGCGACCAGATGTTCAGCCTTCCGTGTCAACATTAATTTTATTGGTCTTTCGGTCATGCGTGACAACCGCACTGCGGCAAGACCTTCTACGCCAGCATTGAATTTGCTTCCAAAACCGCCTCCCATGTGTTCAGTGATAACCCTGACTTGATTCGCAGGAAGCTCAAAGCGACGCGCGAGGTCGTTACGGACTCCAAAAACTGCTTGTGTAGATGCCCAAACGGTTAGGTTCTGTTCATCTGTCCATTCGACAACATGCCCGTGTGTTTCCAAGCAGACATGCGTTTGGACGGGAGTGTGATAGGTGGCTTCTACTGTAACCGCAGCTTCTGAGAATGCCGCGTCTACATCACCATCTTCGTTAATGCCAGGATTACTCTGGTTTCCCTTCCAGTCATCCCGAATCTGCGGTGCACCTTCTGCTATCGCATCTGCTTCCGTGACGACAAAGGGCAATTCTTCCAATTCAACATAAATCAACCGTAATGCGTCTTTAGCGATGTCGTCAGTTTCTGCAGCAACCGCGGCAATTTCCTGACCTTGATAGCGGAGCTTTCTACCTACTTCGATTAATGGAATTACCGCTTTGACACCGGGCAGAGCTTCCGCGCGGGTCAGGTCAAGATCCGTTACGTTTGCATGCGCAACTTCAGATCGCAGAATGCGTCCATAAAGCATTTCCGGACGATTAATATCAAAGGTATATTTCGCTTTTCCTGTAACTTTATCCTTACCAGACAAACGGGCAATCCGCTTGCCAATAAGCCGAGATTGGCTTGCTTCTCCCCATGATGCCATCTGTTTTCTCCTTTTCAATACATAACACGTTCATAGCGACAGCAACCTGATGAAGGGTTGCTGGTCAAAACTACATCTTTTCTGAAGCGGTTTCAACTGCGTCAAAAATGAACGGGTAAGTGCCGCAACGACAAGTATTGCCTGATAAGCCATCCTTAATCTCTGCGATCGTCGGTTTTTTGTTTTCGTTCAAGAGTGCCACCGATGAAACGATGAAACCGGGAGTGCAGAATCCACACATCATTGCATCGTGCTTAATGAATGCTTCTTGCACCGGATGCAGGTCGTCTCCATTTGCAATACCTTCTACGGTCGTAATCTGTTTTCCTTGTGTGTCCATTGCGAGCATCATACACGCATAGACAACTTTTCCGTCTACAAGGACAGTACATCCGCCGCATTCACCTCTGTCACAGATAAGCTTGGCACCAGTCAAATCAACATTGTTCCCGCCTGTATCAATTCCATCGCGCAAAACTGTTAACAACGTAGTGCGTGCCTCAACCTCAATTTCATATAACTTCTCATTGATGTTCAATTGAATTTTCGCTGTGGAGACCGCGCCATCGGTTTGCGCTTCTGCCGTTTCCGCATCACCGACTAAGATCGCTGGGGCAACGGTTGCAGCAACGGTACCAGTGCCTACGCCTTTCAAAAAACTCCGACGCGAAATATTCGTTTCCTGTTTTTTCTCTTTCTCTTTATCTGACATGCCTTCCCTCCTTTGCTGGTGTATATCTAAACTACAAAATAAACAAATGTATAATGCCTATATTCTTCAATTTTAGTAGAATATATCATGTTTCACTTTTTTTAGCAAGTGAAATTAATAATGTGATATGTAATTATTTTGGTAAACGGTGTTGTCTGAATCGCGGATTAACATGGATTGAGAATCTGTAACATTAGATGATCCGCTAAGGAGAGTTTTTATTTTACTGCAATGCTTACGGGGACGTTAGCATTGCGGCAATGTCTTCGGGTAGTTTAACATTATGTTTCTGCTCAAAATCGGTAACGTTCGCATAAGCGTTAGAAAATAAAGCAATGATATCTACTCCCATGTTTCTGGCAATCGTTAGGTCCGATTTGGCTTTTTCCCACTCTTGCAGGGCTAATAAAGCTATGCCGCGATTATTGTAGTAGAGAACATTGTCAGATTTAAGTTGTATAGCTTGGTCATAGTCTTCAAGGGCACGATCAAAATCGCCCTTTTCATAGTAAGCGTGACCGCGATTGTTATGGGCATCAGCAGAATTTGGATTAAGTCGTAAGGTTTGAGTATAATCTTCTATCGCCAAGTCAATACTACCGTTTTCTCTGTAGGCAACACCACGGCTATAATAAGCCACGGAAACTGTGAAAGGGTCCGCTGGATCCAAACGTATGACTTCAGTGTAGTAATCAATCGCATCGTCCAAGTTACCCTTTTGATGGGATTCAGTTCCACGTTGAAGATAGGCCTGGGCATCGGGTTCAATGTATCGTTTATCTTGTGCATTTAAGCGGGCAAATCCATCAAAATCAGGATAAATACTGCCTTCGGTGATACCTGAGATCTTATCCAGAGATGTTAAGATGCCCTGTTTACTACTTTTTTCAATTATACACTCAGCCTCAGCTTCAATTTGGGCACCACTAAATACAAAGACAGACTGTTGAGCGATAATACGATTATTTTGAAGTTTAGGTGACCATTGATACTGTAAATATCTACCGTTTTCATCCGGTTTCAAGAAATCATCAATTCGATTTTTGATCAATTCAGGATCAACCGTTTTTAGACGGACCATATCATCATGACGAACTGCAAATACTTTTCCATTCGCTTCCCCTTTGGAACTGTGTTGACAAGCAAACCAAAGTGCCACCAACGCACTACGGGAAAAATCTATAAGGCAAGTGGCTGCACCGAAATGCTGAAGTTCTGCAAGTATTTCTAAATCAAATAATTGTTGCCCATTTTTCTGATCATGTCCCAATGCCCTCGCTTTCATTATTAAATCCTTGTTGATTTTAAGTAACTTTTTGGGATTATTTCTGTCGATTTCTGGGAGGCGACGATAAGCGGATGCCTCTATTTTGTAACTTTCCGTTGAAACTCCACGAAACAAGTATCGCCCATCGCTGAATCGTGCCGACCATTCTATAAACTCGTTTATGGTTTTAGCAATGAGATTATTTTTATCTTCCAAAATGATTATTTATTCCCATTTAGGTTTTGCTTTGTTTGAATTTAGGTGAAACGGATAAATGGCGGCTTATTCAGAGAGTTGGCAGGTGCCGTTAACTTCAAAAATATAAGGGGGTTTGTTCGTAAACCGTTTCCGTCGGCGCCCTTTAAATTTGACTTCTACCTGGTTAGAATTTAGAAGTTTCAAATCAAATTGAAGTATCTCCTCAACTGTATTTGAAAGTTTCAGATAAAGAATAGACGTTAAACGAGCAAACTTTTCAAATTGAGTTTGTTTTTTACCGAAAATTCGATATAAGGGTGGAATGGGTGAAGCAGAGATTTGAAATCCGTTTGTGCCGCGAACATACATTTCCAACGTGGCTTCGTTGAGCAACCCCGCGGGTCCTGTTCTGTTCTGGAAATCATCTGGAAGTTCGGGTAATTTCTTATTGAGTAAAATCCGTTTTGCACGCTCTTCGGCAAGCTTTTCTGGTGTAAAGGATCCGAAAGTGACTTCACTAAGAGGATCCCCATTTTGCCTGTGTCTTTCTTCGTTGAAAACGACTTTCCAAATGATTTGAGAACCGAATGTGGTTTCTACAATTTCCTGGGGTTTTACCCATGCGGCATCTTCCCGAAGAGCAAGCGCAATGAAAATATCTCTTGCAAATGCCTCACTAATATGTCTTCTTAAGGAACGGAGAAAAGCGGTTTCTTCTGGAGATTCAGGGAGCAGTTCAAGCGAAATTTCTGTTGAATCCCATTGTACATTTTGAAATGGAATGAAATACGTTTTTTCATCTCGAGAAATTAACAATACATATTCGGTTGTGTCTATCTCGACGACATTGAAAGTCGTTCGGTCCGTTGCAGCGGTTTTTGGTGTTGCCCCCGATAGTTTCTTATCTAAAGCTTCATATACTTCTTCAATTGTGATTGAACGGAGATCGAGGTATCCAATCGTCGGTGGAATTCCTGGAATCTCTGTATCATCAAGGCGAACAGGCAGAATATACTCACGATTTTCCTGAAATGCCCTTGCTTGAGCCATCTGACGTTCATGGTTTGTCCATAACTGTTGGTCATAGTGTTTAGACAGGAACATCACGCAGTAACGTGCTTTATCTTTATAAATTGATGATAGGTGATCATAAAGATTTTTGCCCCAAAGATTTGCTAACTCATTCTCATCGTAAAAGCACAAATAACCGTTCTTATTTAGAAGATCTGCTAACTCTTTGGCATACTTTCTATCTTCTCCAGCAAATGATAATGCTACATCGTATTTCTGCATTTTTGACACCTCATTAAATCCTTTTAAGCTAGGTTTCCACGCAATCCGCTATTAATACATTTTATTCTGTTCCTTACTGCTACATGAAATCATATCATGTATACGGTCATTTGTCAATTTCAATTTGTGATAGTGTTTAAATTATGTAAATCTGAGATTTAAACACTACCCTCCACAATCGCAAATTCTTTTGTTAAATTATACAATTCATACACCAATTATCAATCTCATTTCAAAAGTTTAGACTGAAACGGAGCAGCACCCTACCTAAAATTGAAAGTGATTAATTATATGTGGAAATTAATTTCGGAATAGGGTAACATATTAACATATTGATTCGTCTGATAGAGAAATTTTTGTTTATAGACCTTGCCAAATCAAAGGTGGTGGATGTCTCAATAACATTCTGTAAATCATCACAACAATTGACTATCGTGGTGGCAAAATATAGAAATCATTTTCAATTATTCAAGTAAAGGAGTTATCATGGCTGAAAATACTTTTGAAATCACAGACGACACATTTGAGGGAATGGTGCTTACATCAGATACACCTGTCGTTGTTGACTTTTGGGCAGAGTGGTGCGGTCCCTGCAAAATGATTGCACCTATTTTAGAGGAACTTGCCGCTGAAAATGCGGACACTTTCAAAGTCGGAAAGGTCAACGTGGATGATAACCGTCAAACAGCAATGAAATATAGTGTGCGAAGTATTCCGACGCTGCTTGTCTTCAAAGATGGAGAGGTGGCGGATCAGATTGTCGGTGCGATGCCTAAAGATGCGCTGAAAAAGAAAATCTTGGATGCACTTTAATGACGAATTACTTTGCAGGGGTTTCCAACCCCGATGTAGAAGCAATGAGCCGGAGCATTGTCGCTTCGGCAGGCTTCTGCGGAGGCTTTTAGTGTCAGAAACCTGCATACTTCCCGCGTAACAAAGCATCATGTTTTGGCGATTTTTCTACAATATGTTTGCACTTCCCGTTATGTTTTTCGGTTTTCACTTGGCAGCGTGTTGCAATCGTAAAATCCGGGAAGGTATCATTGGGCGGAGACAGGTATTTGAGAAGTTGGAGCGACAACTCAACGATGCCCGAAATTTAGAGAAAATAGCATGGTTTCATTTTACCTCTGTTGGAGAATTTGAACAAGCAAAACCGCTAATTGAAGCAATTTATGCAGAAACCCGAATTGTTTTAACTTTCTTTTCCCCCTCGGTTGCACCAAATGTTGCAGACTATTCTTATGTTGACGCAGCCGTTTACCTTCCCTTTGACACACCTCGCAATGCAGAACGTTTGATAGATATCATCAAACCTACTTGTCTAATTTTTTCCAGATACGATATATGGCCCAACCTTGTCTGGAAAACTTCCGAACAAGATATACCTATCGTTGTTATTGCTGGAACACTGCATGCGGGATCAAAACGTCTCGGTAGTTTCGCTCGGTCTTTTTTCAGGAGTGTGCATCAACATATCACACTACATTGTGCTATTTCTGAAGTGGATGCCGCTCGATTTCGGCAGCTCTGCTCTTCAAAACATCAAGTGGTTGTTACCGGTGATACACGTTATGAACAAGTTTATCAGCGAGCACTTTCGGTTGAACCTGACACCGAATTTTTTCCTGGACAAACGACTTTAAGTCGTCCTATCCTCATAGCTGGTAGCACTTATGCGGATGATGAAAAGGTCCTATTGGAGGCATATCAGATTCTTCGCAAAGACGCACCTGAGTATAATCCACACTTGATTTTAGTCCCACACGAACCGACACCTGAACGGATAACCGAAATTCAAGCAGAGCTGGATAGACAAAAATTGACACACCGCTGTTTCTCAGAACTTAATAGCGATACGAATTTGGAGGATACGGATGTTCTTATCGTTGACACGGTAGGGATTCTGGCAAGACTCTATCAGTTAGCGGATATTACATTTGTCGGGGGGAGTTTTCACGGTAGCATCCATAATGTGATGGAACCTGCTGCAATGGCGAAACCAGTTCTCTTTGGACCCACTATCCAAAATTCCTATGAAGCGTTCTTACTATTGGAGAGGGGAGGGGCGAAAATGGCACATACCTCACAACAGATGGCGGATGTTCTCAAAGAATGGCTAAATGACAAAGAAAAGCTGACAGAGGTTGGGTGTATCGGGAAGCGGCTGATTGAGGAAAACCTTGGCGCGGTGGAACAGACTTTAGAGTATTTGCAGAAGTATATGTGAATCTTGTGTGCAAAACTCGTTTCAGCAGAAGGATAAGCTCAACATAGATTAACGAAGCGGTGCGGTTTCCACGCCCGATTGTGTCTGGTAGCGAATTGTTAACACTGGACGCAAGTTTTCATCAGCATTCTCTTTTGAAGAGAAAACAATAGGAGCACTACCATCCCGCAGAGCAAAAAGATAACCGTAGTTGTAATCAGGATTTGCCACCCAAAATCGGACTACATCAGTGATTAAATCACCCTTGAAGGTATAGTGTTTCCCACCCTCTTGAATCTCAAAAGCACCGTCAATTCGGTGCGCAACATCCTCAGAACCGTTGTAATCACTCTCATTATCACCATCTATGCCTGCTAACATAGCTTGTGCGGGGGGTTTATTCCATGGAAGGTTGCGGTGTAAGGCACTGTTATAGGTAAGTTCGTTCTCTTTGGCACGGTCCGAGGTGCCTCTGCCTTCACGCCATGGCAGTAGAACGCGACGGAGAATAACGGTCTGAGCAGTATCAGAATTAACTTGCTGTGCGTGTAGACTGATTGATGCCTCTAATACTTGTTCCGGTTCACGGATCCCCATATCTTCAAATGCATCAAAAAGGTCAAAGGCAACAAAAAAGACACTCCCTGTAGGATTGCATATTAAGGTCGGTTCTGCGCCCACGTTGTTGTTTCGTGCCTTACGGTCTTTATTGACAATCAAACTCGTATCCTGCGATCCTCCAGTGAATGTAACCAAGTCGCCCGCGCCGAATGTTATTTCGTTTTCGGCAGGCAGTGTTATGTCTATCTCTGTTTGTGGATTTTGCATTGTGAGGCGGTATGTTTTCCCAATTTCTAACCGGGAAGTAAGTAGCAGAACACGATTCAGACGATCATCAAGCCACGCAAATTCTATTTTTATATCGGGCGTAATTTGATAAAGTTCAGAGTTTTCAACGGTTTCCGCTTTCAACTTCCCGTCAAATTGGAGTTGAATCGCTGTTTGTGAAAGTGGAACTGCTTTTAAAAGTTTTGGAGTATCAGCTGAATCGGCACTAAAAACGAAACAAAATAGTAAAGATAGTACCAATGGAAATCTGTACGTTAGGCTGAAATAAGTTTTCAAAATGTTTCTCCGAGATTGTGTGCAGCGACAGACATCGCTTCTGTAGATATGTAACGAAAGGAGAACGTATCTACTTCAAATGCATTGTAATAAAAGCTGCATTAAGAACCTCTCGTTCCTTCTGTCCGGAAGGTTTATTGACAACTTTATCATTAACAACGAATGTACTTGAGGAGCCGCCATCAAGATTGATTGCTTCTGTTGCACCGAGTTCTATAAGGATGCTGGCGAGTTCGTAGAGTGTTAATCCAGTGCTATACTTTGGTTGTCTCCCATCAGCAACAACTAAAAACAGGGTGTCGGCATTGTAACCGAGGGCAGTTCGTGGTTCATGGCTCAGGTTTAGTTCTTGGCTGCGTTTGCCGGGAGTATGTTTCTTCTCTTTAAGGTGCATATCCACGAGCGTTTGATTTATTTTGCCATTTTTGAGGAGACGCAGCCATCCGCCAATAGCATGGCGGACTCGATTCCACTCAGGTGGTGAAAGAGACACAGTAAGTTTACCACTTTCCCCAGGATTGAATTGGGAAACTCCGGCATCCTTTATCCGAGAACTAATCCAGAGAACAGCATTATCTTTAGAAATTGGACTGTTCCCATCGTTTGAAACCTTTTCTACCTGATAGAAATGTGCGTAGTTTGGTGTTAAAGGCAGTGGGAGTCCGCTGAGTATTACTTCTTTGCCTCTGCGGCGTCTCGTGTGTGTTGATTCACCAAGTCGTGGCGTGTAAAGTATTATATGACACCCATCAAGTCTACGTTGATTTATACATCCGAGTTCCAGTGTGTGCGTGCCAATCTGTATACTTGCTTTCATCTGCACAGGTGTACTTAAGAATTCGCCAGATTCTGTAACACCGAAGCATGCCTCAGTATCTGTTGGTTGTGTGATAAGTTCGCCATCCTGGATATGCAGGTTTTCCAGAACGCCACCGTACCCACTCATATCACCGAGAACACCGAAACCGCCGTTAACCGCCACAACAACGCGCCGATCACCCCGTTGCGAGCGCAGTTTCGCCATAGAACGTACGGTTTCTTTGCCAAGCACTTGAGAATTTCCGAGTGCAACCTCAAAGTGTAATGTTGGATCGTGCCGGGACATTTCAGCGACATAGATGACACATGTCTCAACATCCCAATCGTAACGGTAAATATTAAGTCCATCCGACAGATCGGAAAAGAGTTGCGTCTTCTTTCCACCTGCTTGTGCCCAGACAGATATTAGACATAGTAATAATGTGATGATGCACAACCGTTGTCCGAATCGCATTCTCACTCCTTTGGACGACAGATTTCAACAGCAAAGTAGGTAATCGGTTGTTCTATTGGAGGGTGAAGTTTTTTGACGATGAGATGAATTGCATCTATCGGGAATCTGTTTAAAATCTCTGAGGTTATTGTCTCTGCAAGTGCCTCAATCAATTGAAATGACTGCTGTGTACCAATGTCAACTATGAGATTGACGACACTAGCATAATCAATTGTATCCTCAAGGGCATCGGTTTTGCCAGCGTTCACAAGTGGGCAACGCAATGTCGCATCAACTTCGTAATGTCCACCGACTTGTCGTTCCGCATCAGGAACGCCGTGGTAACCGTGAAATCTTATACCTTTTATGATAATACTGTCCATGTTTGACTACAATGTTCGATCTAACCAATACACTTATGAAGCCTTTTTTTGATGGTCTGCGATGAGTTTTGCCAACGCGCGCAAAGCATCGTTGACAGATTTCGCATCGGGAAACATCTTGGCTACATCCTCATCAAGCCGAACCAGATTTCTGTCTGCATAGTATCTCTCAGCATATTTTCCTCGAATTCCGGTACTGAAATCATATTCATCAAGCATATCCGGATCATGTTGATTTGATGTTGGTGGATTCATAGTTTTTTCTTTCACCTGTTTTCCCAACCCTAACCAGCTCACACCCAATTTCTATATATAAGTATTACATATTTCATTGAAAAAGTCAAAGCCCTTTTCGAGAACTTCACACACCCATTTGACTCCATTCAACTGTTATGATATACTTTTTAAAATCAAATTTGATCTGGAAATAGAACAGCGAAGGAGCCCTAATGAAGGTTACAGTCAAATACTTTGCCGTATGCCACGAAATGTTAGATAGATCCGAAGAAGAGATGCAGCTTCCGGAAGGTGCGACCGTCCAAACGATTTTGAAACGACTTGAAGAAGAGTGGCCAGAAATTGCTGAGTTTTACGAGGTGATGCAAATGTCTGTGAATTGGGAATACGCCACCGAAGACACCGAACTTACTGAAGGCGATGAAGTCGCGTTGATCCCACCAGTGACAGGGGGAAAAGATGTTTAAGATAACCGCTGAAGTCATTACAGGTGCAGAGGTTCGGGAAGCTGTGGAGGCACCAGATGCTGGCGCGGTGGTTCTGTTCTTTGGCACCGTTCGGAATAACACAGATGGGAGACCGACAAAATACCTTGAGTATGAGGCATATCCACCGATGGCAGAAAAGAAAATGGCGGAAATTGCAGAAGAAATTGCAGATAAATGGGGTATCCATCGCGTTGCCATGATTCACCGCGTGGGAAGGTTGGAAATCGGTGAAGTGAGTGTGGCTGTAGCGGTTGCTTCGCCGCATCGCAAAGACGGGTTTGAAGCGTGTCAATATGCAATGAATCGTCTGAAACAGATTGTACCTATCTGGAAACGCGAAGTATGGGCAGATGGCGAGGCTGAATGGGTAAAACCGGACGCTGTCTTTTTTGAAGATCTGCCAGAAAGAACTTAACTTGACTATTCAACGAAAATTGGACTAAACACAAAACCGATCCACAAACTGACTAAAGATACTACTTCCCTTTTCAAATTGGTCTAACGCCATCCATTCATCAACGGTATGTGCTTGGAGAATACTCCCCGGACCAATAATAACTGTTTCCATGTGTTTGGAAAAGACGGCAGCATCAGTGCTATAAGCAACAGTATGCGGTTCCGTGTCTCCAGTAATTTCAAGTGCTGCTTGAATTATATCAGCATCGGGTGACGTACGCACAGGACCAGCATTAATGAATAGGTCAAACTCCAACCCATATTTTTTCGCAGCATCCCGTCCCCGATCTATCCATACCTGCGGATCATCACCCGGCATCGGACGGTAGTTAATAGTACATACACTTCGTGGTGCAGTGATGTTCGCTGTGCATTCTCCATCACTGATAGTAATATTCCAGTCTGTAAAAGGCGGGGTGAATTCAGAATTGTAGTATTGCGTATCGGTAGTTAATTCTTGATGTATTTCCCGCATTTCTGAAAGAAACGGAATGAGTTTAAGGTTTGCATTATCTCCTTCACCTGTGCTGCTGTGCGCTGCGCGCCCGTGTGCAGTAACGGAAAACCTAACAGCCCCTTTGTGAGCGTAAACAGCTTTCAGTTCGGTTGGTTCACCGACAACCCCGTATTGTGGAAATCCATGTTGTTTAAACATCTCCGATTTTTCGGCAACAGCACGCGCACCGAAATAACCCACCTCTTCATCAGCCGTAATCACCACATAGAGCGGGGCATGTAGATCAGAGGCATCGTACCGAGACGCGACCTCAATCATACAAGCGACACTCCCTTTCATATCGCAGCTGCCGCGTCCATACATCTTGTCCCCGACAATCCGCGCCTCAAAAGGATTTTCTGACCAACCGATAGCAGGTACGGTATCAATGTGTCCGAGAAGGGCAAGCCCACGCTCACCTGTATCCTGCCCTTTACGACCAATCAGATTAACTTTTAACGTGCCTGCAGGATCGTTATATTCAACCCGTTCAACTTCGCATCCGACAGATTCCAACGTTTCAGTAAGGAAGTCCATTACCTCAACATTGCTTTTAGGGCTTACTGTGTCATATCCAATGAGTGTTTTGGTGAATTCTATTGTATTCATAGTTTGCAATTTTACAGAAAACACTTAAGTTTGTCAATTTCTTTTTTCTCACAAATATGAATCATGCAGCATCACAAAGGTATTCCCCGGATTATAGAGTTTTCAGGGCGATTCTTAATTGTGCGGATACACACAAACCCAAAAATCTGTGAAGCCTGGTTCAGGCAGAACACAAGGGTGTGTAAAGTTTTTGGTCTGAATACTCTTTTTCTCTTGTTGGAGGGATTTCAACCCCACTATGAAGATTAAAAAATAAATCAGGTATTTTCCTTAGTCCCGTTAGGGACGCAATGTTTATAGAAAAACGAAATAAACGCACCTCTTGAGTTCCGTAGGAACGGCATAAAAAATAAACATATCGTCCCTACGGG
>JAPPCZ010000021.1 GCA_028824685.1 Candidatus Poribacteria bacterium | reverse complement strand
CCAATCTTTACCCGAATCTGTATCTGGATCTTCACCTATTGATTGAACAATGCCCTCAGCATCTTTACCTAATCCCTCGATCTCTTTAACTAAGGCAACAGCGAAACTTATGTTTCCATCTGCAGTGTCGCTCCACATCCGATTCGCGCCGCTCCGGCCGAGTTGATAACGAATATAGTTCTTGGTGACTTCAATACCACTCCCAGGGTCTGTTGCAACGTTCAAGACATTCCGAAACGGTGAACGTTCGTTGCGAAGATTGTAACTTTTCGCTAATTTCTGCATCTTTGGAATAAGTTCTTCCATCTGCAAACTAATTTTCCGCTCAATCATCAGGTTTTTCTGTTTTTCAGTGGTGACTTGTTCTGTTTGGCTCATTCTGGATCCTCCTTAGTTTTTAGCTAAATGCTGTTGATTTAACCTATTCTTGTGTTTGAAGATGGAACGGGTCACAAATCAAAATCTGACCGAATCCTTCTTCACGGCGGCTGCCAATTCCGTTTTTCTCAAGTGTATTCAAAGCAGGCATCCATATTTCAATATTTGGCGTGCGAAATACAAACACACTGCTGACACGCGTGACAAGGTCTATCTCTTTCGGTAAATCCCACTTCACATTCCAGCCGCTAACATAATCATAACTTGCGAAACTTCGGATAAGTTCCACATCTGCTTGACAACCCACCATCTCCTGTAACATCTCTGCGGTCAGGATCATGCTTCTTTGCCAGTTCTCCGTCAGAATCGCATCCGATTGTAGGGTGATACTGAAGTAAGTGCCTTCGTAGGCATCTTTCTCAACATTCGGTAGACTGCAATAAATGTCCGACACTGCTTGCAGGTAGTCGTTGAAATCCCTAATCCGTTTTACGAGTGTATCTGTGTTGTCGCGATTTTCTACTTTTATACGAACCTGTCCAAGTCCACGGGACGTTCCACCGCCGAGACGTTGAATATCGTTTTGTAAAGTATCCGCCACCTTATTCACAAGACTTGAAGGTACCCGTGCTGACCCGTAGAAAATTATATTTTCACCATTCACTGTTAATGGATCAATAGCATTCAGGCTATACAGCAGTTCGTCAGCAGACACTCTGCGTTTTCGATTAATAGCGACGCGTGTGAGCAATCGTGTGTTAACCTTCTTTTCCTCGTACTCGCCATTGGATTTCGTATAAAACCCGCTTTGTGATTCAACACGCCCCTTTTCGCAGTAAGGGCAGTTGGGATGATATATCCAATCTGTCTTTTCCGCGACGAGTCGTTCGATAAGCGTGTCAAAGATGCCGTGTGTATCTGTGTTATCGTCATCTGCTTTGATAAAGCCGCGAAAATCTTTGCAGCCGACAGCCGTTGCTGGCAACACATGTGTACCGGGGTAACAGTTGCGGAAAATACCTGCATCTTCACTAAGAAATAACGTATTGAAATCATCATCTGTCTCATTGCTATCAGCATCCAGAAGCCATGCGTCCGCCACGGCACCCCGTAGTAAACCACCGCGAATGTGCTGAACAGCCTCAATCGCCTTGCCCCTCTGTTTGCGCCCTCCCGGAAGCATCGGAGACATTAATGTAACTTTGATTATTAGTTCAGTGAAATTTGCAGATGGGTCTGCTGTAATTGATACACTTTGTTGTGTTTCAGGTGTCAGTTCTTTTTGTGTTAGTTTTAACCAACCAAGTCCGTGTGTTTTTCCGCTCCCTATCGCATGGATGTATTTAAGTCCGGCTTGCAATAGTTCAATTTGGTTGTCAGTGACTTCACCGCCAATTGTTACGTTCCCAGCAAACTCAATCCCGGCGTTGGATAGGCTGGTTTCGGTAAAAAAGAGACGTTGGTCTTCTGCAACTCGGCGTTCTCGATTAATCGTAACACTGTTACGGATTTCGGTTGATTTCGCCGCCAAATCTGTGCTCACATTCAAATTGCTAATAAATATTCTTGAAACCAATGTAGGAGAACCAAATATCTGACAGATGATACAATGATTCACTTCACACATATTTTCGCCGCGCGGACTTTCACACACAAAGTCCCCTCGCCCCTTAGCAATCGCTTCACAAGCATGCCGCCAAATACCTTTGAGCGTTGAGGCGGGGATATAAAGTTTCCCATCACTGGTTTTGACCGTTGCCCTGTCAATACCGGTATCACTGGAACCGCTATCACCTATACAGAGTGCAGTATCAATTCTCGCTGTGATTTTCCACTGTTTTTTGGCCACTACGAATCCTCCTCATGCTGCTCGTCCGGTTCGGATATAAAGTCGTAAGCCTCAATGATATCTAAAAGCAGTGTCTCGTATCGTTTCTCATCGTTTTCGTTTTCCTGATACATCGCATACCAAGGTCCTTGACCACCTACGACATCTGTTGCACCTTTCCAGTTCTGTTCAATCTCCTGCCGTAGTAATGCACTGGATTTATCGTCCATGCGACTTCGGAAGTAGAGATATTCAAGCGTAGATGTGGACCTACCTTGAGGAAGCGACTGCCGCAGTTGATAGAGTTGTGAACGCGGGAAATCACCGCTTTTAAAGGCTTGAACGCCTTTGATGAAACCGGTAAGTTCATGCAAGGTGAACGGGTGCATCGTTAGCACATTTTTTTCATCTGTTTTGTAGAACTTTTTACGGAAATCACCAAGTTCACTTGAAATCATTGAGAGGGATTTAAGGGAAATGAAATCAACTGTACCCCCAGAATAACCAACCTCTGTTTTCAGTTTTTTTGCTCTGCTTTTCGCCGACTTGAGTAATTTACCTGCCAGGTCTTCCATGAATGCAATCGGTGTATGCTCATTTGCAATAACGAAGCCAAGAGACATGCTAAATTGTGGTAATTTGCTATTTGCCGTGCTTTTCCACTCGGGGCTTTGGTAACGTTGTGCTTTCTCAGGACATTCGGCTTTTCCGTACACAGATCGACTCATGAACGCCTTGTCGAAGTTAATACCGATTTCATGAGCGATTTTGAGTGCTTTATCGCCCGGGACGATTAGAATGAGATCATCGCCACCAATACTGATGATTTCAAATGGTAAAATACCTTTTTCGGTGGGTTTAGTATGTTTAGAAAGTGCGTCAAATGCCGCCTGCTGCATTGCAACAAAAACTCGCTCTGAAAACTGCCGGTACTGCGCGGGTGTTTTTATATCTTCCAAATACCTCCCCATATTGTTACCGTCGGCATAGATGAATGCGATAAAACCCTCAGTGTCGCTTGCATTGCCAATATCTTCCAAGTCTTGAGGACCATCAATGCTCTCTAACTGGGGGTCTGATGGGTAATATTTTTCTGCTTTCCCAGTAACCAACAAGTAGTCTTTGAATAGCGATCCCCAATCTTTGAGATCCCATTTACCTTGTTCGTTACGGGTTGCCGGTTCCCATCCAGAAAGTTTACTCAAATAGTGATCAATACCGCGTTGTCCCTTTGCTATATTGGCCTCTTTTTTCGTAATTCGTCCAACGACATATTTGCGCGTGCAAGCCTCGCAAAGCTGTTTTGGTTCGTTAATGATGATAGATCGCCGCTCGCAGCTTTCGCATCGTTCCTGATATGGACCGACTTCAACATGTGTCGGAAGATTGCGCTGCGTCATTCGGTCTGATGTTGGATTTCCTTCACGGCGGTGCATCTGTGCTTGCGCCAATTTTGTTGTGAGCTCACCGAAACATTTCCTCTTAAGAAAATCGCTGTCATCCGTCCCACCATAGAGGCTTACCATCAGCCCTTCTGAATCTGCACAGGCTTCATGAAAATCTGCAATCCAAAAATTCGTAGGTTTGAGTCCATACTGCAACTCCAGCAAATCGAATGTATCACCTGCTGCCACGCTGTTTGCGACAAGTGTTTCCTTTGTGTAAATCCTCTCAATTTCGTCTGCGATTTGGTGAACTACAGAAGTAGGGGTAAACGCCAACGTGCTGCCCCCTGCTGCGTAGATGATGCATTCCGGTGCGTTTAGCACATACCCTGTCCGATCGCTGAATTCTTTACGGATGCGTTCTGATCGCTTCTTGTCGTAGGGTTTTCGTCCGAAGAGTGCAGGAATATCTTCAAGATTGATGCGATCAAGTAAGGCACTTGCACCACGAATCTCAGGCAGTTTCGCAGATTCAAGAAAGTAGCCCTTGATTTTCGTCGCGCCGCCTAACACAAGTCCAATCTGGTGTTTCTGATTTGGGTCGTCTTGATTAAGAGGATGCGTGTTGAATTGATCTTTAGTGTCAATTTCTTTCCGTTGAGAAGCTGCCGTTTTTGCCAGATGCACGATGCATTCAAAGTTCGTTCCGTCTGCTTTCGGTTTAATCGGTTCGTGTCCAACCCATACAGCCTTGTAGATATCTTGAAGTCCATCGAATTTCCAAGCTGCTGTCAAAGCAGAGAGGCGGATTTTATTCAGCGTATCAATATCGGGGCGGGGGTCCATGTCGTAAGCTAAGCAATACGCAATTGCGGATGCCGTCAGAGCATGATCAGCAACCGTTGCCCCGGATAATGAAAGGCACGGCAGCCACCGAAACGGAAGTTCACCATTATTGCCTTGCCACAGAGTTTGAAGCGGTGGGAGCAGTAAGTCAATTAGGTGAGTGACACGCTCAGTGATGTTATTTTCAGACCAACCTTGAATATGACCAACGGTTTGTTCAATTACATTGTTCCAATCCTTCTTTGTGATACCAAATTCGTCTTTGAGAATTAGATCTTCCCAGCAGTAAAGTGCGTTTTCAATCGGTTCATCTGTTTTCCAGTCTCGCGTCATAGACTCATCCCATCTCCAATCATTGGTTGTTAACAGTTAATTATCAGTCAGGCTTGCGTATCTGACGCTCCAATTGGCAATTTTGGAACACCATTGCGATTTCGCTCCAGATGGTGGAAGGTTAGAAGCCTGCAAGGATGTTCTTTATGTCCGATTGGGATTAGAAGGTCGTCAGAAACTGTATAAACTGCTACAGTCGTTAGATCCATGGGGTTTGCCTTTGTTTCTTTGATAAAATACTATATCGGAAATCTCATGGATTTATAAATGGTAACTTGGGTTATAGTAGGTCAATTTTAAATATTATTCAAGTTAAAAAAATAATAAATCCTATACCTAACTTTACACTATACAACATTTTAAGATTAAAAGCAAACTATATCCATAAAACCGCTAATTTCGCTTGAAAGTCCCTTTGCAAGGTCTCAGAGTGTGATGCAGACGCGGATTTGTTAGAGGTTTGGCACGAAACTTGGTAAAATTTGATTTTTAGGTTGGCAATTTGGGTTGAATCTGTTATCATCTCTGTAGCATGCGTAGCATGCGCGGTTTCGAGAACATAGAACTGGACCGCTAAGAACCGATAATGCCATGATCAGAACAGTCGTAAAACAAAAAGGAACGCCAATGAGAAATTGTGAAACACGCTTGCTTGTGATTTTATTGTGCTGTGTGTGTATCTGCGGTTGTGAAAGGGGGCAGCACGTCGTTAAACCCCCCATAGCAGTTGACTTGATACCCGACCCAAATTTAGCGGCTGCGGTGCGTGAGGAGCTTGGTTTAACAACAGATGCCCCACTAACAGTGGAAGTGTTGCAGAACCTGAGAACACTTACGGCTCAAGACCACGAGATTGTAGATCTCACGGGTTTAGAATATGCCGTGAATCTGACAAAACTGCCTCTCGTCGGGAACCAG
>JAPPCZ010000054.1 GCA_028824685.1 Candidatus Poribacteria bacterium | reverse complement strand
CTACAAAGAGAATCAACTGATAATGAACCAACAAATCCTATTTATGAGATACGCTCTATAATTAAAAGAGAAAATAATTTATAGAAGTGGTATAAGAAAGAGATACAAAAACAAAAATAGGGCAGGTTTTAAACCCGCCCTACAAATAGTTTACTACAAAGAGTAGTGTTAGAAACTTTCCCGATTTATTGCTGTATTTTGAGCTCTGTCGGTCACCCGAATTGTAATACTATGTGTGCCTTCAGGCAATTTGCCAGTTTTCAATAGCAGCTGCTCCTCTTTGGAATCGAAGATACCATCTTCAGGGAAGATCACTTTCCACTGTTCATCGTTGTCTATCTTGTAAACAGCTTTTTGGATGGTGTTCATCATATCGGAGACATCACAAGTAATATTAAATGTTCCATCCTCGTTTGGTTTAACTTGGATTTCGCCGACATCAGGGTCGGTATTATCCACAGTGAATGGGGCACTGACTTTTTCAGTTGTTTTCTCCCATCCGACAGGATTACTCAGCTTATCCGTAGCAACAATTTTCAATTGGTATTTACCATCAGCGATTGATGTGATATCCCAAGCATAACTCGGAGCAGCGAGTTCTTTTTTAAGAAGTTGCCAATTTTCATCGTCACCAACAGCACTATAGTAAACGAAGAACTGTAATGTGTCTTTATTGGCATCTTCAACTTTCCACCCAATGTTCCATCTTTTCGGAGAAGCATTAGCGGAAGAAGAACCCCGACTTGAGCTACTTGGTGGTGATGGTCTGCTGGTTGAAGGTCTTTGAGAACTGGTCGTGCCAGTATTAATGCTAATCTCGTTGATCTTTGGTTCAATATTGGTTTGAGCGGATGCAAGTGTGACCTTTTTCAAAGTAGGTGTTTCTGCTGGGTCAGTGGTAGTGAACTTCGCACGCCATTGAATATATTGCCCATCTGCATTCGGAATCTGCGAACCTTCTGGGGTAGTGAGTTCCTCTGACCATTTATTCCACGTATCATCCGGTTTTCGGGTGTTCCCTGAACGAGTTGCAAAGGTAATTGAAGTGCCATCAGGGACTTCAGCTTCCCACGAGAGTTTGCCCCAACGTGATAAACTTTGTGCATTGTGGACAGAGGATTCAAGCGTGCCTTCTTCAACATGCGATGATGTAAGCGTAAAGAGTTTACCGGCATTCCCAGTACCCAATATCGTTTTCATACTATCTGCATGTTCTGTCTGATGTATTGCTATCACATCCTTTCCTGAACACTTTCCGATTGCCTCAAAATCACCTGTTTCTGTATCTACGCGATACAACTTGCCATTGTTTCCAGTTCCTACTAAGATTTGTTTATCACTTTCGAAAACAATAGCGTGGATAACTGGTTCCGGTGCACTCCACACCAATGCCGTTGTGCCATCAGGGTGTAACCTGTAGATATACGATTTGTTTTCTTTTGGGGGGCCGGTGCCTGGTGCCTGTGGGGCAGGAACAGAGGGGCCTCTACTCGGGCGGGGGCTACTTCTATCCATCGGCACAGCTGTAACCGCTGATGCGTAGACGTTCCCTTCACTATCCATAATCAGATTTCGTATCTCTTTTTCTTTGGCTTGGTATATCACGTTTGCCGTGCCATCGTCCATTATTTTATAGATAATTCCGTTGTCCCCGCTGCCTGCATAAAATCCACCATCAAATGCCACCAAGGACCTTATGTTTTTTTCTTCGGCATCAAAGAGAACACTGGATTCGCCTTCAGGTGTGATTTTATAGATTTTTCCTTCAGTCCCTGTAGCTGCATAAAGATTACCTTCGTCATCCAGATGCATTGCCCACACATACTTATCGCCCTTATTCAGAATAGTTTTGGGAGGGGTAGTTTGATCAGTAATTTTATAGATCAAACCATCGGGACCTGTACCAGCATAAAGTGTGTCGTCCGGTGCAATAGCAAGACTATAAATTTCAACTTCTGGTGAATTGTAATAAAGCGTAGATGTTTTTCCATCCGCGCTAATTTTATATATTTTGCCTTCGTTGCCTGTTCCCGCATAGATATTGCCCTCAGAATCTTCAACGAGTGCCCATACTCGGGCTTCATCAATTTTTGTGAGACTATCTATTTTAAAGGATAAACTGGCATCACCCTTGCTTGAGACAGAAATATTTTTAATTTCGCCCGCTTCAAAATGCGCTCTTTGGTGTTGTTCCCATAAAGATGTTGACACGGCAGAAGCAAGGCTTGTGTAAATTAAGACAATTGCCATCAGGCTCCAAAAGAAAAAGAAACGGCGCATAAAACATATCCTCCTGTTAATTGCGCAAAATATGAAATAATGAAATCCTAAGTTTAGGTTATTGAGCATTTCTATTAACGGCGATAGCCATCGAAGCACTACCAACAATGATGTAGTCTGTTTCAACTTTGTCAGTGTGTAAAGTTGTGCCAAACGTATATCCACTTTCTCCAATCCGCATAGCCGTGTTCATCACAGACATGACCGAAATAGGAAGATCGGGGAATTCTTCACCCTGAACGGTTAATCCTGGCTGTTGTGCCGAAAGCTCTAAGATAAGATTTGTGTTGGGTTCGTCGCTTTGCAACAATTTGACCAATTGATTGATGTTTTTCGGACGAGAAACACCAGGGGCACGAGAACGCTTCCATAATTGATATGAACTTGAACTCATCGCACGAAGCAAAACAATCCCATCAGGTGTATCCTTCGGAATTTTAATTGTTCCTGTTAATGGCATCGGCTGCTCAAGATAGGGGCGTATCGTAAAAGTCATTTTTACTTCTTCACCCGGACGATATGCAAGCTTGTCAACCCGAGCTGTTAGAATTGAGGCCGTTTTTCGCTTGTCCTCAATTTTTATATCAAAGTTCACAGACTCTACTTTGAGTTTAGCATAAGGGTTAGATATCAGATCCCGCATCGGATTCGTAACTATCCGTGAAACATTAGATCCAGGAGATCCGCTTGAAGAAAAAATGTTTCTTAAGACAATTTTCTGAGTATCCAAGTCTGGATGATCCTTAAGGGTGATTGTTGCCTTTGTGTTGACTGTATGGTCATTAAAGGCGAATTCCATCCCACTAACTATATTGGAAATAGCAATTCCCGTATATAACGGTGAGAAAAACGGTTCTCGCATTACTTCATAGGACACATCATGCACTTTCTTATCAGATGTTTGGACTTTTGCTGTTACCGGGATATAGTGATGTGTGTTCGGAAGTTTCTTAATCAACCCAGCAATTGCTGGATCACGATCTTGTACTAAAGTTCCGATCAGTTGCGTTGGAGACGCTATTTTGGATGACCGGCTGATTCGTGGCAGAATATAATGTACAAAACCTCCGGAGAGCGGTAGGTTCACATTACCTTCACCACCAGCTGAATGTCCGTACGCTAATAATTCGTTGCCATCAATATAGGTAATAGTTCCATAACCGAAGGCGGTATAGTCTCCACGGACAAATTCTGTGCCGATTATTTGCCCCTTTTCTACAGGTGATTTTCTTGCGTTGCCGCCCCCTCCGGCTGCTTGGACAGGTGTCATGTTCCATCTGTCAAAATGCGGTTTTAGAAGCTGCATCGTTGCTGCATCAAGCCTTGGGAGAGCGATAGGCATTGCCAACTGCATTGAATTTTCTCGCGTATATAGGTTGTTGCTTGATGCCTGATTCCTATTATCAAGATTGTTTTGTAGCAACCCTCTATTGCCTTCAGGAATAAGAGAAGGAACCATATCAAGACCTTCCGATACATATTCGGAGCCGAGGTCAAAGAATTTTGCACCTGCATATCGTAAGTTAGGTTTCATACCGCGTTCTGCGACTTTTATCATGAGTTCAATAGGTGTTATCCCAACGATGTTGGCATGTTCGCGTTGATCCCAAGCAGCAAGTGACAGTGCTCCCATGAGTCTACCATTAATGTAAATAGGGCTGCCGCTCATGCCGCCTGCACCACCAGTACGCTTGAAGTTCTCGCTCGTGCCTTTTACCCATACCACATGCCAACCAGGTATGTAGTTATGCTCAACACTCACTACTACTAAATCAAATTCCTCAACCTCTGTTCCGGAAAATACGGTGTACCCTTTTCCTTCCATGCCTGGTTTAACCTCAGACAACGACATAAACTCTTTAGCGTCCCATTTAATCTGTGCATTCGCGTGGAATGCAGCTAAGCAAAATGCCACAAGTGCACAAAGCAAAACTTTTTTCACAATTTTAACTCCTCTTTGATTTTTGAAAATTAATTATCGTGTGGACAAGTATGAAGATTCTGCAAATAGAAAACTGGGGATTCTCTGAAAAGTAAAGGTGTGTAAATTTTCGTCACACAAAATGACTTAAACTTCAAAAATCAGTTTAATTTCCTAATTGATTTAAGATACCATGTTCTATGAGGCATGTCAACCCAAAATATATTTTTTATGAATGTTCCGGCGTAAAATATCAAATCCTGAACTTCCCGTCAAATGTTCTGTAATTCTCCAGTTATCCATAGTTGACAGAAACAAGTGATAGTGCAATCAGAAGTAACGTATTCCTTCTTGATTATAACTATGGATAATTATAGCACCTTTATGTTGAATTTGCAACTTTTTAAAACCTAACTGTTTTTCTCATAACAACGAGGCGGATTTAGATACACACATCAGCGTTGCGTAAGCATACCGTCTGTCGGATTTAGATTTTCGCTTGATTTACTTCAATGTTTGGGCTAAAATAGAGGAAAATCAGATATGTACCGGGACTTAGAAATGCCACGTTCTGCTTACATCCTCTCAATTGACCAAGGGACGACTGGTACGACGGTACTACTTGTAGATGCTCAGGGTGACATTGTATCACAAGGGTATCGGGAATTTGCTCAGCATTACCCCCGTCCCGGATGGGTAGAACATGACCCCGATGAGATTTGGGATGTAACACAGAACGCTATTGTAGATGCGTTGCATGCCCTTGAGATAGAAAGTAATATCTCGGCAATCGGTATTACCAATCAACGTGAAACCACTGTGATATGGGATCGTAAGACTGGAAAACCGATTTATCCAGCGATTGTGTGGCAATGTCGCCGCACCGCTAACATCTGCACAGAACTCAACACACAGGAAGATATAGTAGCACAAGTAAAAACCAAAACTGGGCTTGTGATTGATCCTTATTTCTCAGGTACAAAGGTAGCATGGATTCTGGATAAAGTAAGCGGAGCACGGGAAAAGGCAGAACGTGGTGAACTCGCTTTCGGGACTATTGATACATGGCTTCTATGGAAGTTGACAAACGGCACAGTTCATAAAACTGATTACACAAACGCATCAAGAACTTTACTCTTTAACATTGATACACTTTCTTGGGACGAAACACTTTTAGAGATTTTTAATGTCCCGAAACCCATTTTACCTGAAGTTTGTCCATCTGCAAGTCTTTTTGGAAAAGCGCAAATTCCCCTTTTGGAAGGAACGCCAATTGCAGGTGTTGCGGGTGATCAGCAATCTGCGTTGTTCGGCCAACTCTGCTGGCAATCGGGTATGGTGAAGAATACCTACGGCACAGGTTGTTTTCTGATGTTAAATACCGGTTCGGATCGAGTTGAATCAGAATCCGGACTCTTGACGACACTTGCTTGTAGCCTTGATGAAAAACCTGTGTATGCGTTGGAAGGGAGTGTATTTATTGCTGGTGCTGCTGTGCAATGGCTCAGAGATGGGTTAAAAATAATAGAATCTGCAGAAGAGACAGAGGTTATTGCCAACCGTGTAGATGATTCAGAAGGTGTCATCGTTGTACCAGCATTCACCGGCCTTGGTGCACCCTATTGGAATGCTGAAGTGAGGGGTGCTATGTTTGGATTAACGCGAGGCACAACTCGCGAACATATTGTCCGAGCCACATTGGAATCGATTGCCTATCAATCAGCAGATGTGGTCAGTGCGATGGTGGCGGATGCAGATACTCCGCTGCAACGGTTGCGCGTTGATGGTGGAGCAGTCGCTAATAATTTCTTGATGCAGTTTCAAGCAGATATTTTGGGTATAGATGTGGAACGTCCTGAACGGATTGAAACGACTGGACTCGGTGCTGCTTATCTGGCAGGAATTACTGCTGGTGTTTGGAAGAATATTGATGAACTTGAGAACTACCGAAAAATAGACCGTATCTTTTTCCCTCGGATAGACGTTCTGCAACGAAATGAAAAACTCGCTGGTTGGTGCGATGCAATTCAAAGGTTAAGTCGTGATGCAAATGAGGTGTAGCGATGCGTCTGCAGTGGAAGTATTCGTTAATCATAAATTTAACGGTTATTGCTGTGCTCGTCGCTTTCTATTTTTTGGACAGTGTTAGGATGCGTAGAGAGATGAGTGGACTTCACGCCTTAGGTGCGGAACGGGGTGCTACAATAAAAAGGATCGTAGAGAACACTATCCTTAACGCTGTTGTTACAGAACTCACAACATCACAAGCATTTAATGCCGAAAAAATTGATCAGCTGCTTCTTAGACTTAAACAAACTCCTGATATGCAGGATGTTCTGAATGTCCAAGTTACTTTAGAGAATACGCGTGTGCGTTCGAGTTTACTTGCACAAGACGAGACAAGTGTTTTTTCCTTAGGGGAAGACGACATTCATCAGATTAAAACATACGGGGCAAAAATTGATACGATGGAGGGGCAAGACGCAACATCTGTCATTGTTAAGTATACAATTTCACCAAAGAAGTTGGAATCTCAAACAATCGAAAACGTTGACCAAATTCCACCTGAGACACTTGAGGCGCGGGAAAAGCGTGTCCGCGAAAAATTTGGTTTGTCACCGGACACACAAGTTTTAATTGAGGAGGTTGGACCTGAGTTCATTTATCTAACACTTCTTAACCAGGGAAAATTTCATTTTGATTTGTATCGGATGTTTGTATCTAATAATATCAATCTGTCTCCAGATGCCACAGTGGCAGTAGATGAAAAAAATAACCGATGGCAAATCACAGATATAGAAACAGGGCACGTATATAATTTGTGGTTGGAGGAAAATAATTTCTGGATTCACACGGCGCATGCTAACAGTGGTTATATCCGAGTGTTATTTGATGTGCCGTATATTGCGAAATCTATCCGTTCATCACTTTTAACGCATGCAATTTTTATCATCATCGTCGGTGTGTTCCTTGTTGTTCTTATAGACTTGATGACGAACCACTTAATTATAAAACCACTTGCGCGGATGACCGAAATTATTCAGAATGCTGAAACGGGTAACTTCTCATCCTACTTACATCGGACTTATGGCTCAGATGAAATCAGCAAAGCTACCCGTAATTTGGTTCGGATGTTTATTCAACTGAAAACATCACATTCAAGAAAGATAGCTGCACTTGGACAATTTGCTGCTGGAGTTGCACACGAAATCCGTAACCCTCTCAATTCAATCGGAATGACAGCACAACATTTAAAATCGGTCTTCTCTCAACCCAAAATCAGTCCTGAAGACATTGAAGAAGCCAAAGAATTTTTAGATATTGTAGACGAGAAAATTCAGGACTTAAAACAGACTTCAGAACAATTTCTAACACTCAACCGACCACAGAAGCTTAAGTTAACAACGGTAAATTTGAATGTCCTCTTGGATTCTGTTTTATCTGAATTTGTACTTGTTACAGAAGAAGCAGAAGTTCAAATCATTCGGGATTTTGATCCAGAACTCCCAGATATGCAGTTAGATGAGATGCTAACGCGTCAAACAATTTTCAATTTTGTGCAAAATAGCATACAGGCAATGCCGAAAGGTGGAAGTATTTATCTGACGACAACCTTAGAAGAGATGGGCGGTGTTTTTTACGTTGTGCTTGAAATTCGAGATACCGGAATTGGCATTCCAGAGGAAAATCAGGAACGGATTTACGATGCCTATTTCACAACAAAAGAAGCGGATGGTGGTGCCGGTCTGGGGCTTGCGGTTTCACACCAAGTTATCACTGCACATCAAGGCAAGGTTGAAGTGAGAAGCAAAATTGGTATGGGAACGGCTTTTAAAATTACTTTTCCTGTTAAAAAGCCACAAGAGATTAGCAGTTTGAAGTTAGAAGAAAATGAGGACTTCCAGAAAGTGTAGTTTGCAAAGATTCCCTTTAATGGAGATATTAGAAATGCCATCAATTTTGATTGTAGACGACGACAAAGCACAACTTACTATTCTACAACGTATCTTGCAACGCGAAGGATACGATGTAGAAACGGTTGAAGATAGCAAATCAGCACTTGAAAAAATTAAAGAACAGATGTTTGACATCGTGATTAGCGATATGTGGATGTCTTCTCGGTTTGATGGGCGGGACCTACTCCGAGAGATAAAAAAGATTGATCCTGGATTGCCGGTGTTGATTATAACTGCATTCGCTGAACTCAATGATGCCGTTAACCTTGTCGCGCATGAGGGAGCATTCTATTACCTTGAAAAACCGATTCAGATTGATGTGCTTAAGCGAGAGGTAGGTAGGGCATTACAAACTCGCGGGGCTTTAACTGAAGGTGAACCTGATTCGGACGACACGTCTCCTGATATTGAAGTTGATTATATCGTGGGTGAAAGTGAAAAAATGCAACAACTCTTCAAAAACATGGCGAGAGTCATTCACCGAGGGGTTAAGCAGGTTCTCATCACAGGTGAAACGGGTAGTGGTAAAAGTCTTGTTGCGCGTGCGCTACACGAATATGGAAATCGCAAAGATAAACCTTTCGTCTCAATAAATTGTGGTGCCATCGCAGAAACCTTAATTGAAAGCGAACTGTTTGGTCATGAAAAAGGTGCATTCACAGACGCAATCCAACAAAAGAAAGGTATTTTTGAAGTTGCTGATACCGGCACCCTCTTTCTTGATGAAATTGGGGATATTTCTGTCCAGACGCAAAGCACACTTTTACATGTATTAGAAAAACATGAGATACGGCGGATCGGCGGTAGTGAGAATATAAAAGTTGATGTATGTGTTATTGCCGCAACGAATAAAAATCTGGTCGAAGCTGTGAAAGATGGTGCTTTTCGTTCTGATCTCTACTTCCGCTTGAACGTCATTCCACTCCATCTTCCACCGCTTCGTGAACGCGTTGAGGACATTCCAATACTCGTGAATTACTTAATTCAAAAGTTTAGCGATGAATACGTGGATGCAGAACCGAAACAGGTTTCACAGCGTGCCATGTCTGCTCTTTGCCGTTATGATTGGCCCGGGAACGTGCGCCAATTGGAAAATTATCTGCATCGTATCTATGTTTTGTCTGAAAACGCTTCCATTGACTTAGACGAGTTACCGCCTGAAATTTTGGATACCTCACTACCATCTACAGATTTTGAGATTGACATCCCTGAGAGTGGCGTAGCATTAGATGAGATTATCAAGGAGTATGTGTGTGCGGCTTTGGCTAAAACAAACGGCACACAAACGAAGGCGGCAGAATTGTTGGGCATCTCTCGCCGTCAACTTCAGCATCGTATGCAGAGTTATGGATTGCAAAGTCAAGATTTTAGAGAAGGTGAATAGTGGCGGTTTCAGGGCTTACGCGGACTCTGGGAAAAATTAGTAACGTTGAAGTTCATGGTCAACCTCATTTGCCCACCTATCAATCCCACCAGCAACGCTTAGTACCGATTTAAATCCAAGTTGTTGTAGAAGATATGCGGCATCAAGACTCCGCATCCCATGATGACAGTAAACCACGATTTCATCTACAGGAGAAAGTTCGCGAATCCGTCTTGGCAGTTCACCGAGTGGGATGGACACTGCGCCATCAATATGAACGAGTTGATATTCCCATGTTTCCCTGACATCAAGTAAGACAAAATCCCTACCAGCATCCAGCATCTGTTTAAGATCATTTGGTAGGATAACATAATCTTCGGGATCATAAGGTAAGATTGCCTCTTCTACACTTGGTGCGACCCGTGGTATAAAATCGTCTCGTGAGGTTCTGACGAAATCCCAAATTTTATATAACAAGTTCTTGATACGCTTAAACATTTTTCGCTCTTTGTTCAAAAGTAAGATATGCAGACTAAAATGTAATCGTCATGCCTAATGTAGGAATAATAGGTAACTGGGGTTCTTCATCAATAGCGCAACCGATAATAGTACCTGTTTCTTCATCTCGCACTTCACTGAACGCATACTGGTCAACATTGGTATGATTATATAGGTTTAAAATCTGGAAATACCATGTGAGATTCCAACGCTTGTAAGGGTTTCGTTTTGTAATCCGAAAATCGAGACTATGGAATGCAGGCAATCGCTCCGAATGTGTTTCGCCAAACTGTCGGTTACAACCGATGCTCCCATCTGGTAATGCGACTTCTTCGTGAGTCAAAGGCGTTCTCGGATCACCAGTGTGAAAACGCCAACTGAGATACAGATGCCACGCTGATGAAATCTGATGGCTACTACTTAGAAAGAGAGAATGCCGTCGATCATACTGCCGAAAGATTGTTGTATTTCCTGATATTTCTTTTGCAATGCCGTAAGCATAACCGAGTCCCCAAGTCAAACGTGGTGAAACTGCCTGTGTCGCGAAAATGTCAAATCCCTTCGCATCAGCAGATTCAGGGGCTGTAAAAATCTGCATTTGTCGTCCGAATTCTCTGAGTCTACCCACAAGATTGTCAAATTTCTTGTAATAACCCTCAAGGCGAATCAGGAAATTGTTGCCACGACTATATTCACAACCAAGAATATAGTGCATTGCTTGTTCGGCACGCCCGACAGTCTTTATGTCGTCTTCAACGGGGACTGACATCAAATCGACAGGTTGATGATAGATTCCCCATGCGCCTCGGAATACTAAGTTTTTCTTCGGACTCACCGCGATCGCCACACGGGGACCAATTTCATAGTTTTGAACATCTGCATTCCGATAGTTCTGCACAATATAACGACCACCTACATTAAGAGCAAGTTTCGGATGAATCTGCCACTCATCTTGCAGGAATAATTTGATGTCACTCCCGCTGTCGTCAATATTTGTGCGAATTGGTTTGTATCTGTTTATGCCTGCCTGTCGTTCTTGAACGTTGTAATCATATTGTGCAGTCGACCAACGCCACTCAACACCAGTACGAAACGTATGTTTTTCTAATGCGTTTACTGTGAATTCTGCTTTTGTGCCAAAAAATCGGAAGTCACGATTGTCAAAATCCACTTTTCGTGTTGTTCTTTCTTGACTTGATGTGCCTCCAAAAACAAAGACATCTGTCCAATACGAAGTGTCGAACGTCCGTCGCCATTTTAGCCAGACGGTCGAATTGTCATATAGGGAATCCAAGTTGTTATCTATATCGTCAACACGTATCAGATTCTTATCCCAACCGTACAATCCGTTAAGGGAAAGTGTATCTGCCTCTGTTACCTGATATATCAGTTTTCCGTGGATATCAGCATATTGCGGTTTATATTCTTCATCAAGATCTATGAGTGCCAGGATTAGGTCAACGTACCCTCGCCGTGCTGACAGCATCCATCCACCTTTTTCAGTTAGAGGCCCTTCCACCATAGCAGTTGCGTTGATGAGGTCTATCCCAAAATTTGCTGAGACCTTTTCGGTATTCGGTGCCTTGGTTGTCATATCAAACACGCCTGACATCTTTTGACCATATTCTGCTGGAAATCCGCCCATCAACAGATCAGCACGTTGGATTAAACCGAGTCCAACTAACGAAACTGCACCACCGAAATCTTGTAAATGATATGGATTATAAAGTTCCATTCCATCTAATCTAACTGAAACACCATCCTTTTCTCCACCTCGGACGCTGAAGCGAGCGCTATAATCACTTGCAATGACTCCCGGTAAAATATGCCCTGAACGCATGATGTCGTTGTCTATCAAAGGAAACCGTTCTATCTCCTCCTTTGATAGCGAAAGTTGTGGGATCGTGCCATCATAAATCATAAAGCGGCCAGGTGTTACGACAATTTTATCAAGTTCTATCGGCTCTTGATTTTCTTGCGCATAAACCGTAAGAAAATGAGCGAAAGAAAAAAAGAGGATGTGGAGAAGGAGAAACCTAATGACGCACAATCTGATGTTGGACATCATGCAGCCTCACTGTTTGGATTTGTAAGATTATGTGAATTATAACATCTTTAGGAATAAAGTGTCAATAAATTTCTATAGCGAATGATACAGAGTCATTCAATTCTCCAATGAGTTCTTTCTTTACCAAGACTTCAAAAAATAGAGTCAACCACCAGGCTGCCAACAAAATGCACACTTATCCAAAATGCAAAAAACGTATCAACCCGACTTTTTCTACAAACTTATTGTCAATATATTGGATATCTATTGTTCCGAACACCACAAAAACTTCCGACCATCACCTATAACCAGGTATAATATCAATATGAAAAACACGACCACGTCCCAAACACAAATACAGCCAGTACACAAATCTAAAGCAAAACATAAACGAGAGAATGTTGCTCAAAATTGTACCAATTTAGCCATAATATTGAAAATATCCTGAAAGTTGAAAAAGTCATAAATTGCAAAAAAGTGCAACTACGATAAAACCATTCTAAACCCAATCATACACTGGGTTTAGAGCGAATTTCAAAAATATACCTTGGTATGAAAAATCATACCGTACGGTATGATTTAAGTTGCATTGTAGGCGAGTAGAGCGAAACCCGCCTACAATCTCAGTGTGACAGTGCGATCATGTCAGGTTTCGCAAACTCAACCCGCTGAATCATGCGGAATGCCAAACGCGCATTCCGCCAAGCGCATTCAGCGTTGATTCACAACTCAAATGTTCTGTTAATTCTAAAGTTCACTATAAATAACCCTGACATTGACATCCGTCACGTTCCATGCTATACTCTCAAAAGGAGATATTAGCCATGGTTACGCAAAAAGACATTCAAGCCACCTGTGATGACATCGTCCGTGAATTTGCACCGCTACAGGTTATTCTGTTTGGCTCCTATGCTTATGGGACACCCACAGAAGACTCAGATGTCGATTTGCTGGTAGTGATGGACATTCCTGAATCGGAAACGAGTCGTCAAGCAGCAGAGATTTGGCAGCGTATCCCGAGCCGTTTCAGTATGGATTTGTTGGTGCGTTCACCGCAAGAGATCGCCTATCGTATTTCACATAACGACTGGTTTTTGCGCGAGATCACCGAGAAAGGTGAAGTGCTTTATGGACATCTTAATTTTTTAGAAATGCCTCTGAAAAAGGAAAAATGTGATATGAATCCTTTGACACTGGAATGGATAGAAAAGGCTGAAGGTGATTATACTACTGTCCAGTTGCTTCAGCAGAGTCCGATATCGAGCAAGGATGTTATTTGCTTCCACGCGCAACAGTGTATAGAGAAGTATTTAAAGGCGTGGCTGCAAGAAGCAGATATACTTGCTCCCAGAACTCACAGGTTAGAAGAATTACTGAATTTGATTGTACCAATTATCCCAAATTGGAATTCTTGGCATACTGATTTTTCAACACTTTCCAAACATGCTGTAGATTTTCGCTATCCCGGAAAGTCCGCAACAGCTGAAAATGCTGAACATGCAGCCAAAATCTGCAATCAGGTTCGGCAAGCGATTCGCGAAGCGTTGAAATTACCGCAAAATCAATCAGAAAGGCAGGTTTAGCAGATGAGTGCCGGAACGACAATTAACATTCCCAAATTAGAACCCTCGCCGGAGGAACGCGCTGAAAACAAACCAACACCAGAGACTATTGATGCTGCGACGCGCCTCTTACGTGAGACAGGGTTAGTTGTCATTGAGAGCGTTCTTCCACGCGATTGGATTGAAGAAGTCAACACTGCGATGCAAACAGTGCTTGATACGGAAGAGGATGACCATAACGGCCCAAACCCGATGTTAAAGATGCCATTTATGGATCCGCGTATTATTGACAATTCCTTTGCAATGCCGATAATGAAGGCTGCGATGGGAGAGAAGATTTTTGCGTATTTGCCTTATGGATGCAACGCAACCACCCCTGGCAACGAGATACAATGGATTCATCGAGATTCTGGACAACTCTTTCCCGAATTGCCGTTCGCGCTGCCTGTTTCAACAATCGTAGTGAATATCCCACTTGTAGATTTTACGGTGGAAAACGGTGCGACAGAGGTTTGGCCTGGATCACATCTGATTATTGATGATGAGGCAGTCCGCAATACGCCTTACAACGTCTGTGATGAGGCTCGCGCTGCACAAATGCCTTCTTTCCAATTAGTAATGCCTGCGGGTTCTGTTGTAGTGCGTGATATGCGGTGCTGGCATCGTGCAATGCCAAATCGGACGCAAACTCGGCGCCCCATGCTCGCCCTCGTCTATTTCCGAAGGTTTCACCATGCCCCCGATGCACCAAATATATTCAACGCAAAGGTCCCAGAAGATATATGGACACACATGTCTGAAGAGGCACAAGAGGTTTACCGTTTTCAAGCACACGATTAGGAAATTATTGTATTATAAAGAGGAATTTATGGAACGCACACTGCTTATTCATCCAGATATGCCCGATATTGATAGAGAGCATGGATTCTCCAATATTAATGGTCCGTCGCTTGTTCGCGTGCCAGAGTGGGTTGAAAACCCGCTGGGTAAATATTATCTCTATTTTGCACACCATCGCGGTGCCTATATCCGCTTAGCGTTTGCTGATGAGATTGAGGGCCCTTATACTGTTTACCGTTATGGCACACTGCATCGCGATAACACAGTCTTTAAGGGATGTGATCATATTGCATCGCCAGATGTCCATATAGACGAGGATAACAAACGTTTCATTATGTATTTTCACGGTAATTATCGTGGTGGACAAGCAACTTGTTGGGCAACCTCCTCCGACGGCATCTATTATACAGCGTCAGAAACGTTAGAAAAACAGCAGGGACCCTATTTTCGTGTCTTTTGGTGGAAAGGTCTTCCTTACGCAACAAATCATAACATGCTGAACCGGGGTAAAACACCTGAATGGACGACTGTGTTTGAAAGACGTGACGCTCCGCTCTTTCCAGGGGAACCGGGTAAAGGTAGAGATGGTACCCCGCGCCACACTGCGAATCACCTTGTAGATGATACACTGACTGTTTATTATTCACTTTATGGTGGAACGCCAGAACGGATTTTAAAAAGCACAGTGGAGCTTACGGAAGGTTGGGACGATTGGCAGGCATCGCCACCGATAGAGGTTATCGCGCCAAAATACGATTTTGAGGGTGTGGATATACCGATTGTGCCTTCAACGAATGGACTTGATCGGGAGCGAGTTCACCAACTTCGCGACCCAGATATCTACTGTGAAGGCGAAGAAACATGGCTTCTTTATTCTGTGGCTGGTGAGCAAGGAATTGCGATTATGAATCTGGACTTAGAATAAGACTGCAGAGTTTTCAGTTTTTGCACATTTTTAGTTGGAAAGTCGCAACCGGGAGGTCGCTCCTATAAAATAAGCGTTAAACGAGAGAAACTGCAACATAGTATTACGCCTTGCTATTCGGGTGCTAAGGCACGTAGACGATTAACCGTTTTGATGACCTCCTCTGCTACCATGTCAACCTCTTCCGCTGTGTTATAACGCCCTAAACCGAAACGGACAGTGGTCAACGCTAAATCATTTGGAATTCCCATTGCAACTAAAACGTGTGATGGCGTAACAGATTCGGAATCACATGCTGAACCTGTTGATACCGCAACACTCTTGAGTCCCATCAACAATGCATTACTTTGTGCTCCTGAAAAACAGAGATTTAAGTTTCCCAGTAAACGTTTTTCTGGATGACCATTGAGATGGATATCCGTTAACTGCGATGCTAATTTCTGGTGCAGAGCATCACGCAAAGGACCAACTACTTTTTCCTCTGTTTTTTTCTCCATTTCAGTTTGGCACGTTTCGCACGCTGCGCCTAAACCGACAATTCCTGCCACATTCAGTGTCCCCGGACGGATACCCGCCTCCTGACCACCACCGTAAAAAAGAGATTCCAGACGTTTCTCATCCCGAATATAGAGCGCACCGATACCTTTTGGACCATAAATCTTATGTGCAGTAATTGATGCCATATCAAGTCCTAACACATCCATATTCGATTTCAGTTTGCCGATGCCCTGCACCGCATCTGAATGAAACAGCACACCGTGCTTTGAAGCAATGTTAGCTATTTCACGAATCGGATTGATAGTGCCTACTTCATTATTGGCGTACATGAAACTCATAAGAATGGTTTTCGGTGTGATGGCAGCTTCTACGTCGTCAGGACTCACCATTCCATATTTGTCTACAGGCAGATATGTGGTTTCAAACCCCTCTACGTCTAAAGCGTGACATGTATCAAGGACAGCGTGATGTTCGGCAGTGCTGGTGATGATGTGGTTGCCTTTATCTTTATAGGCATAGGCAGCACCTTTGATAGCGAGGTTGTCCGATTCTGTTGCCCCACTTGTGAAGATTATCTCTTCTGGGGTGCAACCCAGTAGGTTTGCAACTTGATGCCGCGCTTTGTCCACTGCTTCTTTGGCAGTGATGCCGAATGGATGTGTGCTGGCGGCATTGCCAAAATGTGTCGTTAGATACGGTAGCATCGCATCTAACACTTCGGGGGCAATCGGTGTTGTTGCATGGTTATCCATGTAGATGATGTTATTCATGGGATAGTCCTTCTTTCAAGAGTGCTTACAGAGCGCGCCTAAACGTGGATGTCTACTCATTCTACACCTTTGAGTAGCACCGCAGTGGAGTGTGCCTACTACTATTTAAGCTGTTCTCTGAACATATCCATTAACCCATCTGGTGGATCAAAAGGCAATTCAATAACGGTGTTAGTCAAACCACTGTAATAGATACCGAGGAGTAGATTGAATTCCGCAAGGGATTGTGGTAGATTTGTCGGGTGAACCTTGTTGTCATCGTCAAGCCATTCAAACATTGCCTCAGTCAAATTGGTTTGTGAAACTGCATTTTCGCCACCGTAACCGAGACTACCACCTTCATAACCACCTGCTGGCGTGTAACGCTCCCAACTACTGAAACGCCAGTGGACAAACCCTTTTTCACCAAAAACACAGACGCGTTTGTGTTGATTATTCCCGGTTCCTTCGCTCACACGTGGCGCCATCTCCGGTCCGAAGGCTACTGAAGCTTGCACACCGTTTTCGTAGGTAACTAATCCTGTAGCGTTCGCGGGTGAAGGTTGTGCTCCATCCAAATTACCAGCACCTGCGATCTGTCCCATTACTTTCACCGGTTGAGAATTGTCAATATAGGAGGAGACTAACTGCAGTACGTGTGGTGCTTGGTCTACAGGTGGATTACGTGCGCTTGCCTCAATAAATTTGATCGCACCTATTTTGCCTTCTGCAACATCCCGTTTTAGTTCAAGGTTTTTGGGATGAAAGTTAAGTTGTGTATTGATAGCAATTTTTGTTTTGGTGCGTTTGGAGAGTTCATAGATTTGCCGCCAATCTTCGCTCTCAACAGCGATAGGTTTTTCAATAACCACTGCAGGCACACCATGCTCGGATGCTTGATTCAGCAGCGGGTACCGAATCCGTTCATTGGTGCCGCGCATCACTGGGGCAGTCACGATATGTAACAGATCGGGTTTTTCTTTTGAGAGCATTTCATCAAGGTCAGTATAGCGGGTATCTATATCAAATTCGTCACCGAATTCGTTCAGTAAGTCTTCCTTCATATCACAGATAGCGGAGAGTTTCCCGCCTTTAACATTATCATACGCTCGGGCATGGGCACGTGCGCGTCCTCGACACCCTAAAATTGCACATTTATACATCTTATTCTCCTTTGATATAATTCCGTATTTTCTAAATTTTTCCTGTCATTGCATTGCTATTATATGCAGAATACACATTAAAAGCAAATTGACATCCGATTAATTTGCTTAAACTGCAAAAACAACATATAATTAAACCACTATTTTCAAACAAGGAGTAAGACATGTATATTAAGGTTATTACATTCCTTTGTGCGATGCTAACATTAGGCGTGTTTATTTGTGTTAGCGATGCACAGATTGATCCTGAGAAGATTGTCGGGATATGGTTACTTGACGAAGGTAAGGGTGATGACGTTAAAGATGCGTCTGGAAATGAGAAGAAAGGCACCGCTGCACAATCCAATTGGGTTGATGGGAAAGTTAACGGGGCACTAAGTATTAAGAAGGGTGGAACTGTCACTATTCCTATAGGAAAAGGAACCATTCTGGATAAAATGAGTTTTATTTTGTGGCTTCAGTTTACCAATGTTGGTGGACAGCAGAACTATTTCTCTATATGGGATCAGAGCGGTAATCGCTATGTCCCATACAAAGATGGTAGTAATTTTCTCCGAAGTTGGACTAATAATTGGAACATTGGCAGTGGTGTTAGCGTCAAAGCGGGAACATGGTATCATGTTGCTAACGTCTATGATGGCAACACGGCGAAAATCTACGTAGATGGTGAAGAAAAAATCTCACAAGCAGTGCCGAAGTTTCAACTCCAAGATCAAGATCAGACCGCATGGCTTGCGACTGATAGAGGAACTGGTTTTCTATCGGCATGTATAATGGATGAAGTCGGTCTCTTCAACGATGCCTTATCTAAAGAAGAGATTCAGAATATAATGAATGACGGTATTCACCAGACTGCTCTTGCGGTAGAACCTTCGGATAAACTCCCTGTGCTATGGGGTAAACTGAAGCATCGGTAAAACTTATCGTAGCGTATAGCCTTGGTGATGATTTAGTGAACCTTGTTTGTTATGAGGTATCATTCATTACCGAGGTCTTACTACTCGTGTTCCTACATCTGAAGTCCAGTGATATACTATGCCGTCTTGATGTGTATAAAGGTTTATGATCGGTTGTATCGTGCCTTTTCTTCCACGCAGGCGTCCATCGGGAAAGGTTGTAATAGGTGCGTTAAACTTCCAAGTATAAATCTCCCCACCTGAACTTTGCTCAACGATCTTATGAGGTTGTCCCCATCTTTGGATTACTTCTGAAATGTGTCGTCCTTTATACACATCCATGCCTCGTCGCACTGATGGGGCATTTTCCAATTTGTATTTGTTTTCTATAGGAATGTATGTTGCGCAACCTGCCAGTAAAATGTTCATGGTGACTGTCAGAAGGTTTAATACTTTCATCAGGTAACTCCTTTGGTTGTGGATAGACCTAAACTAAAGTAGATTTATAATGGATGATTTTAATCAGCGCGTTTACAAAACGCGCCTACCTTTATAATACCAAGTCTATGAATTGTTTTCTCTTTTAAAAGAAAATGTAAGAAGCGCCATGAATTGCGCGACTACTAACACGTTTTTTGCTAATGAGAAACTATTTTTAGAAATGGTATAAGTAGAATTATAGATTTTATAATTTGCTATTAACCGTATTGAGCAATTTCTGTGCCAGTGTCAATACGCTAAATATATTGATAAACTTAGTATATCAAGGTTTGAATTGCCCGAAAAGGAACAAGTAGGAGGAGATGCCTGCACAATTTTGTGCAGGCGAAGTTGAAAGAGAGGAATTATAGGACATTAGGTGCTGTCCCATGAAGTTTAGCGGAACTTATATCTTAAATCACCTGTTTTACATAGACATAATAGGCACCGAGCGTCAATTCTTCTGTTTCATCAGCGAACTGCGTGTGAAGGCGTGTTTGCCCTGCTTTGAGATTGAACGTAAAGGTTACGCCGACTGCATCAGAATCGATAGCCTGCGTTGCTGACTGTTCACCAATACGGATTTGTGCTGTTTTCAAATCTAATGCGCGTCCACCGTTGTAAAGGTCAATTTTCTCACCGGGAATTCCTTCTGTGATGGCTCTGTTTTCCTCACGGGGCCAGCGGCGCAACTCAAAACTATACTTACCATCTTCAGGAATCTCAATTGCCCAATACCCGTTGCATTCCATCCCGTTGCGTATAGACCCTTGATTCCAAGCATTTCCACTACCGTGCCAATCATGTGTCGTTATACATGCAAGTTGCTCGTTTTGAGTGCCAACGACAATTGGACACTCTTCATCAAACCGTTCTGAAACCAATGTCCACCACGTCTCATAATGCTCGCGTAGTTCCGCTACAACTTCAGGATGGTCAGCAGCGATGTCCTCACGTTGTTCGGGGTCTGCTTGGATGTCGTAAAGTTCTGTGCCATTGATGAGTCGCCATCTTTGTGACATTGTGGCACTCTGTCTCCACTTAATCGGATTTTCAATACGTTGTGAATCTGTAACAACTACGCGATCTTCCCATTCCACCGATTCATCTTGCAATAACGGTGTAATGCTGGTGCCGTGAAAACGGGAGGTCTCGGACACTTCTAAATCGCAGAGGTCAATTAGCGTTGGTAGTAGGTCAATGTTTGCCGTGAGTTCATCTACCTCTTTCTTTTGTGAGAAACCTCCGTTGGGCCAGTGCATAAAGAGCGGGACACGATGTCCACCTTCATAAGGCGATCCTTTCTTACCACGCATCCCAGCATTGTATCCTGATTTGACAAACTGCTGTCCATCTAAGTCGCAGCCATTTGCAGAGCCGTTATCAGTCATGAAGATTAGGATGGTGTTTTCCTCAAGACCTAATACTTTGAGGTGGTGTCGGAGTCGTGCCATGTTGTCGTCTATGTTGGTAATCATGCCGTAAAAACATGCGCGTGATTCTGGCTCACCTTTTCGACGGTATACCTCACTATAGGCATCAGGGACACGGAAGGGACCGTGTGGAGCATTGGTCGGGATATAGCAGAAAAATGGACGGTTCTGATTCCTTTCAATAAACTTCATCCCTTCTTGAAACCAAACATCCGTGCAATAACCTTCAAAGGGTTGTTCAGAACCGTTGCTAAAATAGGTATCATCAAAATAGTCGTTACCCCAATAATCGGGAGTTTGACTGATACCACCTCCTCCGTGGTAGAGTGCTTCTTCAAAGCCACGGTCGTGCGGACGGAACGGATAGTTATCGCCAAGATGCCATTTGCCGAACATGCCAGTTTTATAGCCGTTGCGTCTGAAGATATCTGCCATCGTGACCTCGTCGCTGCGGAGAAGTGATCTGCCCCCGATGGTATGCCACACACCTGTTGAGTTGCAGTAGCGTCCGGTCATGATGCCTGCGCGCGTTGGGGAACAGGTAGGACCGACATGCAGGTTCCGTAGTTGGACACTCTCTCCTGCAAGTGCATCTAAATTCGGGGTATTGATGACCGGGTTTCCGGTGCATCCCAAATCGCCGTAGCCCTGGTCGTCGGTGATAACGAAGACAAGATTAGGTTGTGTCACGATAGTATCTCCTTTATTTTATGTTCATAGAGGCATTTGGGTAATTTGGCAATGAATTGTGCGGCTACGAACGGTGATATTCTTAAAATCCGCCAAATGCCATGCGCGCATTTGGCGTTGATTTGGCGTAATCGGCATAATCCGTGATTCAGACAGTAATCGGACTTACAAAGCTTTTCCACAAGAAAGGATAACTTTATTCCAACGCTTTTTTGATCCGATCTAATCCACGATTTATCTCTGTCAAAGAGGTAGCGAAGGAGAGCCGCAAATTGTTATCCGCACCGAATCCGTCTCCTGGCACCACGCCAACACCCGCTGAACCGAGTAAATAATCGGTTATATCCATTGACCCTTCAATCTTTTTACCATCAAGTGTTCTGCCGTAGTGTTCAGAGAAATCGGGGAAGATATAGAACGCACCTTGTGGTTTGACATAACTGACACCATCAATCTCATCAAAACGTTGACAGATAACATCGCGACGTTCTTCAAATGCTTTACACATCTCTTCAACGGCATCTTGCGGTTCGTTGAGTGCTGCGACAGCGGCTTTCTGCGCAATGGAGGTCGGATTTGAAGTGCTGTGTGACTGAATGCGGGACATTGCTGAAATCGCGTCCTCTGGGCCTGCGGTATATCCGATACGCCAGCCTGTCATAGAATAGGCTTTGGATACCCCATTGACAACAAAAGTAATTGCTTTCGTCTCTTCGTTGAATGACGCAGGACTTTGATGTGTTGCACCGTCGTATAGCAGTGCTTCATAGATTTCATCGGAGATGAGGTAGACCTGATTTTCGACTGCAAGTGCTGTTATCTGCTTGAGGGTTTCCAGATCATAAGTAGTACCGGTGGGATTGCTCGGACTATTGATGAGAATTGCTTTTGTTTTTGATGTTATTGCTGCTTCCACCTGATCGGGTTGCATGCAGAAGTTCTGTTCGGCAGTGGTTTCAATGACGCGCGGGGTAGCACCTGCCAACTTAATTTGTTGTGGATAACTCACCCAATAGGGCGCAGCAAAGATAACTTCATCGTCTGGATCACAGATTGCTTGCATGATGTTGTAGAGGGTATGTTTTGCTCCGCACGAAACGATGACTTGGGATGTTGTATAATCCAGGCCGTTGTCATTCTTGAATTTATCCACGATTGCTTCTCGCAGTTCGGGAATACCGGGGACGGGTGTGTATTTGGTAAAGCCTGCATCAAGGGCAGTGATTGCGGCGGCTTTGATATAGTCGGGTGTATCAAAATCGGGTTCGCCTGCTCCGAATTTGACGACATCTACGCCATCTGCAATCATTGCGTTTATTTTTGCTGTGATGGCTAAGGTTGATGATGGTGTTACGTTTTGACTTCGTTGTGATAGTGAAATCATTAGTTCTCCTTACATTTTATGAGGCAGAATTAAGTGCATTAACTATACTTTGTTTGATAGTGTCTTTGTGGGTTGTTATAGTAAACCTTCTGTGATATAAGGCTGAATTCCCTTATGATGCCAAGATTCGCCTGAATTCATCAAGGTTTGATACTTGAAGTGCCTCGTGATGTAATTGCTTGATCATTTGCAATTCCTCAATGCTTTCGATTATAGGTTTCAACGTTTGCACGTTGTCAGGTTGAAAGCGCACCTCTAATACATCAAAAAGCAATTCAATAGCAAATTTTCTTTCAAAGTATTGGATAACAGATGATTCGTGCATGGTTTCCTCTGATATAATTCTACGAATGTCTTGAAAATCAAATACCACGTCACTCAAAATAGCCATGGAGGCAAGATAGTCTGATTTATTTATCTCGTCTATTGGGATAGTTTGCGCGACCTCAACACATTCTCGTAACCACTGGTCAGAATCCATCTCCTCTGGTGGTTTCATCAGGTTCAGAAAGTTCACTTTTCATAACGTCTTTGCGAGTTGTTTCAATAAATCCTTCTGTTTGCGGGACAGTGATTTAGGGATTTCCACAACAATGCGCACTCGCAAATCGCCGTTTCGTCCAGATGGGTCTACTATTCCTTGCCCACGCAAGCGTAACTGTTGTCCGGGTTGTGCACCTGCTGGGATTTTAAGCTCCACGTTTCCCGATAAGGTTTGCACTCGGACAGTGCCGCCTAACGCTGCGGTTGTCATCGGTACTTTCGCATCCGTCACCAAGTCAAGTCCGTCACGTGTTATGGTAGGATGCGGTTGTACTGAGATTTTGACCAATAGGTCTCCCGATGTTCCCGCACCGATAGATTCTCCATGTCCACGAACCCGTAATGTTTGACCATCTTTAATACCGGGAGGAATTTTAAGAGTTATGCCTTTTCCTTGGACGCTAACCTCTTTTTGTGTTCCAAGTACAGCATCAGCAAAAGAAATAGGAAGGTTTATCCTGTGGTCACGACCACGGTAGGTACGGGTTGTTCGTCGTTGTGGACCAAACACATCCCCGAAAGCATCACCGAATCCACCACCGTAGCCTGCCCGCCCAAAAATGTCGTTCAGATTGAGATTCGCGAAGATGTCGTCCATATTAGTGTAACCTTCAAACCCCATACCGTGAACCCCGGCATGCCCACGCGTATCATAGACTCGTCGCTTTTCAGGATCAGATAGCACTGAATAGGCATTAGACGCTTCTTTGAATTTTTCCTCAGCAGCTTTGTCACCAGGATTTTTATCGGGATGGTATTTAACTGCTAATTTGCGATATGCCTTTTTGATTTCTTCTGCAGAGGCGTTCCGATTAACGCCAAGTATTTCGTAATAGTCTCTCATAGTCTCCTGAGGCATCATTTTAGGTAAATGGGCTTATTTGCCATAAAAGAATGCCATCCTACAATAATTCTATTAACTCATCAATAGTAGAGATATTTTGGTGTTGTTTAACAAGCGTGCTACCGAATTCAAGTATAGCGGTTTCTATCCGCAATTTTCGTTGCACATCTTCAATTCTTTCAATGTCCTTGACATGTGCTGCCCCGATGATACGTCGTAACATTTCCATTCCTGCAAACCCAACAGATTCGTAAAAAATCTGCTGTAAAGTCCGAACTTTCTGCACCTCATCAGCCATCTGAAATTCTGTTGTGTAAGCGTCCCAAGTTTGAACAATCGCAGTTTTAAGTTCTGACTGAACATCGGAATTATCCGTGTGTGAAAAATAGGATAAAAAATAGTTTGCCCAATATAATCCAATGTCAAATCCAACGGGACCGTAGAAAGCAAATTCGGAATCAATGACTTTGGCAGAATTGCTTTTTACCATAATACTTCCGGTGTGAAGGTCGCCATGTGTTAGACCTTGCTGTGCAGTAAGAAAAATCGTTTTTAGATTTTGCGCTTGTTGCAAGAAAGTGTCATCTGTTTTCAATCGTAAAACTTCAGATTCCAACCCTTTTGTCCAGAAATTTGTTTCGTGTTCAATAAAAGGCAGTGTAAAAACGTAGTCTGCGGTTATTGATTGCATGACGGTGTTCGCAAAGTCTTCTCGGTACTTATCTGCTGCAGCACTGTCAAGGTTTTTGGCATAAGTTTGGCTATGCACACTCCCCATAAACTGCCCAATCAATTCAGGGATTTTCTGATTGACCTGTCCAGCAATGAGGTTATCTCGCAATAGGCGGTATCCGCGAAGATCCTCCATCACTATTACTGCTGCATTACTGTCAAAATAGTACTGTGTTGGGACTGCCTCACTCTCAAACTGATTATAGATTCCAAGTGATAGGGATTCGAAAGTCAAGCGATCAGGCGACAACGGATAGTCAGGTCCCAATATTTTAATATAAGGAGGTGCCTGCTTCAAGACGAGCGAACGTTCTGGTTGTTCAGTATTAAAAACACGATAGACAAAGTTGAGATTCCCGTCTCCGATTTCCTCAAAATGCAAATCAGTATCCGGATCAAAAAAACCTATCTCAACCTGACGTTGGCGTAGATATTGGGGGATGGTTTCTCTGCTTAGTTCCATCTTCTGTTGTGGGTACCGACAAGAAGTCCTATCTACAGCAAGAGTTCTTCTGCAATTTGAATTGCATTCAACGCGGCACCTTTACGTAAATTGTCAGCAACAACCCACAAATTCAAGCCGTTTTGGATTGATGAATCTTCACGGATACGTCCGACATATACATCATCTTTTCCTGCCACATCTATAGCCATCGGATACTTATAATTATCCGGTTCATCAATTAACTGGACACCTGGCGCGTCAGCGAGACATTTGCGCGCTTCAACTTGGGTAAGTTTCTCGTGTGTTTCAACGTTAATGGATTCAGAGTGTGCGAAGAACACAGGTACACGAACAGTTGTTGCTGAAACCCCAATAGAATCATCGGAAAGAATTTTATGGGTTTCGTTGACCATTTTTAGTTCCTCTTCGTTATCACCTGAGTCTGTAAAGGGCCAATCGAAGGCAACATTAAACGCCATTTGATGGGGGAATCGGTCAAGGGTAATAGGTTTACCTTCTAACGCCTCGGTTGTTTGTAGAATCAACTCGTTCACTGCTCGTCCACTTTTACCGGAAACGCTCTGGTAAGTGGAAACAACGATTCGTTTGATCCCGACAGCGTCGTAAATTGGTTTGAGTGCTACCATCATCTGAATAGTTGAGCAGTTCGGATTCGCTATGAGACCGTTGTGTTCTAAAGCGGCATTCATATTAACTTCTGGTACAACTAACGGGGTATCATCGTCCATCCGAAAAGCACTTGTGTTGTCAATAACTAAAGCACCCTTTTTTATTGCAGTTGGGATGAATTCACGGCTGACAGACGCGCCTGCGGATGAAAAAACAAGGTCTACATCTTCAAATGAATCGTGCGTCAACTCTTCAATGACGATGTGTGCGCCTTTGAATGTCAAGATTTCACCTGCGGACCTGTGTGAGGCCAACAACTTCAAACTACCAACAGGAAAGGAACGTTCCTCTAAAAGTTCTAACATAGTGTTACCAACTGCCCCTGTTGCACCGACAATTGCAACACGATAACTTTCATTCATTTTATTTTTACCTCAAAGTAAACCTTTTATTATATTATGTTACCACAAATTCGGGACTTAAGCAAACTTGTTTTAAATCGGATATAGGTTTTGTAATTGTCAGTAAAATATTGATATTTAGGATAAAAATTTCAACATATTAATTGCTATTTTATAGATGTACACTACGTTAAAGATGAATCAATAGTAACCATTTTTACAAAACTAACGTTTATAGCAATAGATAAATAGGATTCTGACGTTTTTGAACGCTGAATTCTGAAAGTTAACGGTTTGGAAAAATTCAGGTTTGCCTTGACAACGCTTGAATTATGTAGTATCATACTAATGTAGAATCTATATTACGTTAAGTTTTTCTTGACATATATATATATATGTGTGTTCAGTTAACCGTATAGTGATTAGTTTCTATCAAATTTAACTTTCAGTCCGACGCGTAAACTCCTCATTCATTTGATTCCAAATCTGGAGTGTGAGTTTTGTTGGCTGAATAAATTTTATTTTTTAAAAGGAAGTTGAATCATGGCGAAGAAATTAATGAAGGACGACATCATCAATAGCGTCGTAAAAGAAACAGGTCTCACGAAAAAAGATGCAGCTGCCGCCGTTGAGGCGTTCACAAAGACCGTTCAAGATTCCCTGAAAAAAGGCAATTCAATTGGACTCATCGGTTTTGGAACGTTTGAAGTTAGAACCCGCGCTGCCCGAGAGGGGCGCAACCCACAAACCGGCGATCCGATTAAGATTCCAAAGAAAAAGGTTCCTGCATTCAAAGCTGGTAAGAAACTCAGAGACGCTGTCTCCTAAACGCAGTAACTCAACATTAGAAAAAGTCGTGGAATACATCTCACTTTGAATGATGTATTTTACGACTTTTTCTTTGTTTGTCTAATATAATCACTTCACAAACCTCTTGTTTTATTCGTCCGCAATAGAATTCCTCCGGTTTTTAAATCCTTGAATTCACCAGAAAAATTAATTGAAAATTGTCTAACACTATGCTATCATTATAGGTGGTATGCGACTCCATTTTTCTGTAATGAGTGTTAAGTAATACCGTTTCTAATTGACAAAGTATCATTCCGATTTTTGAGTTTCTTTGTAGGAGCGACCAGGAGGTCGCTCCTACAGAAGAGGGTGTTGCATTCTTAAAACCGATTTATGAAATAATGTCCTATCATTATTTAGAAATGGTATAATGTCTTGGAGTCGGAACATGTGGATGGTAAAGAGTCAATTTCAGGAGAACCGAGATGTTAATCAGGAGCAGAGCACCTGTCCGCATTGATTTTGCTGGTGGTTGGAGCGATGTTGCTCTTTTCACAGAAGAATCCAAAGGGTTTGTTGTCAACGGAGCGATTAATCGTTACGCGTATGCAACACTTGTTTGTGATAGCCAAACGCAGTTCCCCGATTCCGTTGAATTACAACGAGTCTTGGACAAAAGGATTCGCATTTATTCTGCTGATTTTGATACGTTTGTTGAAGCTGAAGATGTGCGGCAACTTGAATATGATGGGAATATCGATCTCGTAAAAGCAGCTGTCCGTCAGATGTCAATCCAAATCGGCAGTTTCGATCTAATTACACAGTCAAACGCACCTCCAGGATGTGGTCTTGGCACTTCAGCAGCTATGGGAGTCACATTAATCGGCGTGCTCGGAGCACTTAAAGATGTAACGTATCTTCCGTATCAATATGCAGAATTCGCCAGCGGTATTGAACGCCATGAACTTGGTATCCTTGGTGGCAAGCAGGACCATTATGCAAGTGCTGTCGGTGGTATCAGTTTTATGGAATTTCAGGGAGAAGAGGTAAAAACATCACCTTTGAGACTGCCGCCGCACATCCGTTATGAGTTAGAAAAGAATCTTGTGATCTGTTATACAGGAAAACCTCGACTTTCTGGCAATATTCATCAGAACGTTACACACGCGTATAAAAGCGGGGAACCGGGTGTTAGGAAAGCTTTAGAAAACTTAAAATCAATTGCAGAAGCCACAAAAACTGCGCTAATTCGAGGACGTTTAACAGATTTCGGTGAACTTTTAACTGAAAATTGGGAGAATCAAAAAAAACTACACTCATCTGTAACAAATGAACAGATAGAAAAGCTATTTAATATAGCAAATGAACATGGAGCTATCGGCGGAAAAGCGTGTGGTGCTGGAGGTGGTGGTTGTCTCCTCTTCTACTGTCAGCCAACACGAGAACATAATGTTCGGCAGAAACTTGAAGAAGCAGGGACTCGGATCATTGACTTCAACTTCGATTTTGATGGGCTTCAAGTATGGCGGGCAGAATAATTGAATGGATTACAGCCTTCACCGCTACCAACTAATTATTCGGTACACTTTGTGTGCCGTTTTCTATTACAATCCCACATAAAAGAGAAATCTCCAATATACTACTATAGAAGGAAAATTCATGGAAACTGCACATATTGAAACTGATTTGGAAGCTGCTGAGTTTTTAAAAACCGCTCGTGAAAAAATTTTGGCCGAGTTGAAAAAACGAATTGTCGGGCAAAGCGATGTGATTGATCAACTTCTCATCGCTCTCTTTTCACAAGGACACTGCCTCCTTGTAGGAGTGCCGGGGTTAGCGAAGACGTTGCTTATCAGCACCTTTGCACAAATTCTTGAACTTCCTTTCAACCGTATTCAATTCACACCAGACCTGATGCCTTCGGACATTATTGGGACGGATATTATTGAAGAAGAAGTAAATACCGGTAAACGTGCTTTTCGTTTTATTAAGGGACCGGTTTTTGCTAATATCGTGCTTGCAGATGAAATTAACCGCACACCACCGAAAACACAAGCGGCACTCTTACAAGCGATGCAGGAATATAAGGTGACAGCAGGTGGTAATACTTATGCACTGGAACTTCCCTTTTTCGTGTTAGCCACACAAAACCCGATTGAGCAGGAAGGCACCTATCCACTGCCTGAAGCACAACTTGACCGCTTTATGTTCAATATCTACATCGATTACCCAGAGAAATCTGAGGAAAAAGAGATTGTTATGACAACGACCTCTGCCTATGAACCCAATATAGAACCGGTTATCACAGGTGAGGAGGTGTTAAGATTACAACAGATTGTGCGGAAAGTGCCAATTGCTGAGGCGATGGTGGATTATGCGGTTGAATTGAGTCTTAACACGCGCCCGACACATCCTGACGCTCCTGATTTTATTAAGAATTGGGTGAATTGGGGCGCAGGACCACGCGCATCGCAATATCTTGTCTTGGGAGCAAAGGCACGCTCTATTATGCACGGACGTTATCATGTGAGTTATGAGGATGTCAGAGCAGTGGCAAAACCGGTCTTACGACACCGAATCTTGACCAACTTTAATGCTGAAGCGGATGGGATTAGCAGTTTAGATATTATCTCACAGTTATTGGAAAAGGTAGAACCGCCAGAGACAAACTGATTTTTCACTGAACGTTTGTTGCGCTTCAGTGATATAGTTTCGAATATATGGTGAATTATTGAAATAATTATACACCTCACCTGTAGGAGCGATCTCCGAATCGCGACCAAAGTCACTCGTAGTCGGGAATCGGAGTTCACTCCTACAAACGCGTAATGTCTAATTAATTCTAAAATCTACCATAAGAGGTATAATACACTACGATGAAAGCAAAAGATACTTCAAATCTACCGGAGCGAAATCCCTATAAAATGGACAAGACCGCATTTTCTGTCACAACACTTTTTGAAAAATCTGGAGACAAGGAATATTGGCGTTCCAAAACACCACAGGAACGTTTGGAAGCACTTGAATTGATGCGGCAGATCAACTATGGCTACGATCCAACTACCGCTCGACTTCAAAGAGTTCTTGAAATTGTTGAACTCCCATCAGATTAAACGAGGGAATAAAATGAAAGATAAAGAACATAATCAAGCCAAATCGGAATTACCATCCGCGCAACGGACACTTCTGACTGCTGAAGACCTATGGAAACAAGCTGATGACGGTTATCGGTATGAATTAGTGAAAGGAGTAATACGTAGAATGCCACTGGCAGGATTTGAGCATGGTATCCTTTCGTCTAAAATCGGTAGCAATCTTAACAAACACATTAAAAAGCATCAATTAGGTTATGTTTGCAGTGCTGGAACAGGATTTAAGATTTCTCAAAACCCCGATACCGTGCGTGCCCCCGACGCTGCATTTGTTTGCCAAGCTGCAATTGATGAACAAGGTATTCCAAAAGGTTATTGGGAAGGTGCTCCTGATCTTGCTGTTGAAGTTATCTATCCAAGCGACGCGGACACTGAGGTTGACGAAAAAGTGGATGAATGGTTAATTGCAGGTTGTGAGATGGTGTGGGTTGTGAATCCTCGTCGCGAAATTGTAGAAGTGTATCGATCCCCTGAAGATATTACCGTTCTGCGTGGCAATGATATCCTTGACGGTGGTGATGTGATTGAAGGATTTCAATGTCAAGTGCGGGACCTATTTGTGTGATGTTAGAACATTACGCCGCTATTCCTGATTCAGTGTATCTTGTGTCTCGCCATCTTTCTGTTTATACGCGTCTAATTTTCGGTGTAGTGTTCGCACGCCGATATCCAAAATTTTTGCTGCTTCTGTCTTATTCCCACCTGTTTCTGCAAGTGTTTTATGGATAGCTTCCTTTTCAATTTGCGTCATCGTCATGCCGACCTTGCCGATAGCATCTTCCTCATCTTGATTTGTTCCGTGTATCACATTAGAACGTTCGTTATTAGGAATAATAGGCAACGGTATAAGTCCTTCGTCAGTGCGTTGCTCAAGTGCCGTTGCAATGGTAGAAAGCACCTCAAGCGTTTTTCGTAGGACTGCTGCAGGGTCCTCAGTATCTGTTATCTGTAGCCAACTTGTGTCATCATCGGGAATTAGGGGTGGTATCTCGTCATTATAAGCGGCTGTCGGTTCAAGCAGACGAACTGCTGAGAGGATAAGTCCAAGGATAGTCTTATAAATGGTTACATTTTCTGTTGCTATCGTTCCGGGGTCTGGATTCACAACTTGTATTGATGTTCCCGGTTCATCAATAATTTGAACGGGAAATTTGGGATGTCCAAATTCTGAATCTGTGGGGAAATCTTTTCGTTCAAGTTCCTCGGACGTGGCAACAATGATAGCAGTCTCAACGGCATTTTTGAGTTGGCGGATATTACCGGGCCAGTCTGCATTTTCGAGATAGTTGAGTGCATCAGGCTTTATGCCGACAATGCTTTTATTATGTTTTGTGCTTAATTCAGAGATGAACGCATCTACAAAAGGTTGAATGTCTTCGCGTCTGTCACGTAGAGGTGGAATCTGGATACGGAAGAGATTCAGTCGGTAGTAGAGGTCTTGCCTAAAATCTTTTTTCTTAACCGATGTTTCAAGGTCAACATTTGTTGCGGCGATGACTCGGACATCTACTTTTACGTTTTTCTCGCCACCGAGTCGTGTAAATTCTTGTGTTTCTAACACGCGCAAAAATTTTACTTGTACTTCGGCAGACATTTCGCCTATCTCATCAAGGAAGAGTGTGCCACCATCTGCGAGTTCAAACACACCGCGCCGTTGGCTGGTAGCACCTGTGAAAGCCCCTTTTTCATGTCCAAAGAGTTCGCTTTGCAGAAGGTCTTGGTAAAGCACGCCGCAGTTGACTGCCTTGAAGAGTCGGTTTTTACGAGAACTATTTTCATGGATAGTTTGCGCTACAACTTCTTTTCCAACACCTGTTTCACCTGTGATGAGGACAGTCGCATTTGTTGGCGCAACCTGCGCGACTTGATGCCAGACTTCCTGCATCTGCTCGGATTCACCGATAATGGGGAATGCATTCGGATCGGTAAGGGGTGTTGGAAGATTCATTTTCGTCTCTCTTGAGGTAGGTTTTGTCTAATTATGACCGCAAGTTGCTACAGCAAAATTTCTATCACGTGACTTCTATGAACCGAAACTTTGATTACTTATGAACAAACTTTGCACTCAAAACGCATTCGCAACTATCACTAAGTCCTGAATATTTACAACACCATCACCGTTCAGATCAGGTTCCGCTTTGCCCAAAGCATTCGCAACAATCACCAAATCTTGTATGTTAACAATGCCATCGCCATTGACATCCGCAGTTACCCCAGTTTTCAGGAACATCTCTCCATCTAAATCAGGGACGATGTGTTTGAAACTGGTGAGACCACTTTCAACGCCTGTAGTTTGTATCGGGAGACTAATTTCTTGTTCCTTACCACTGCGGTTATAGACCGCCCAGCCGTTGGTGAACTCACGGATGAATAAGCCTTCTTGGTTCTCGTAAAGCTGGCCTTTCGTTTCATTGCCGCCGAGAGGTTGCCCCAGATCGGCATCCCAGAAGTCGTACCAGTAGTGATTATGAAAGTTAAGGTAGGTATCTGAAAATAGAACATAGCCATCCGAGAAGGCTAAACTCATTGTCGTAAATAAGCGCATCCGTTGTTGATTCTTTGGACTGTCAAGTGGTTCATTTTTTATTCCCCATCCTTGCAAACAGTTTATTAGCGGTTCTTGGAGATTCTTTTCAGCCCAAAGAAGCGTGCTCTCAATTTCGGTAAGTCCCTGATGGTCATAGCCAGCTATCGTTTCCATAAATGTCCCATTTAAATAGGGTGCTGAACGCGGAACCTTAGTCTTATTCGTGTTAGCAATGATAAGAAAGTCATCTCTGACGCTATCTACGCCCTCACGGATCCGCCGCAGCATTGTAATCGCCGCTTCGTGGACATCATAAGTATAGTAGGAAGCGTTCCCACTCCTGCTCCATTCATTTCTCCACCAATCAAGCATTATGCCGTCAAAGAGTCCGCATTTCGCAAACGCAATCGCTCGTTTGACTTCAAGGTCTTGTATTTCTGGATGTGTGAAGTCAATAAGAATTGAATCCCCATCAACGATAATTCTTTCTCCCGATTCATCTCTCACCCAATAGGGCCAATCGTCTGGATACTCACCCGGGTCCGCTGCCTGATAGTTCATCGCAATAATGGTAAGCATGTTTGGATTCAGAGAAAGCCTCTCCTCCCATTCACCTTTTGCGGATTCAACATGTACAAAGGTTTTTAACCCTTCAGGGCTTGGCACCCACTTCATCGAATTAAAAGGTAAGCCGCTGAAAAATAAATCATGATATGCGAGTTTTTCTCTCCAAGAGAGGTTGGACAAGTTGATGATATTACCCCATGCCGAGAATACGGAAGGATAGTCCCGATTCTTAACCCGCTCCAAAATAGGAACGCCCTCTAAATCGCAAGTTTCATCGTATCCGAATTGTATTAACTTCGGTATCGGAATTGTGGAAAAAACATCCCCATCAAGATTCCTTATTCTGAGATCCTCGAGGTTTTCTAACCCCATAAGAGGCAATATGTCTGCAATCGGATTATTACTTATATTCAATTTTTTTAGGTTTACTAAACCCGCAAGGGGCGAAACATCTGTGATTTGGTTAACCTCTAATTCCAGCACTTCAAGGTTGACTAACCCCGAAAGCGGAGATACGTCTGTAATCTGATTTTCACCTAAAGTCAAATAAACAAGTCCTATTAGACCCGACAAAGGCGATATATCGTGGATCTTGTTCCTTCGCAGAGCAAGCACCTGTAAATCGGTCGCATGCTCTAAGCCTGTAAGATCGACAATCCCTTTATCTGTTGCAATAAGATTTGTTAAGTGTAGTTGAACATACGCCAGGGTCAACGGGTTATCTGCTGGAATTCTAAGTTTTTCTCGGATAGCTTCTCGAAGTGCCGGATCAGGCATCCAGTCTTCTTCATTTTCTGCATACGCAAAAGTATTATAGACAAACAAGCCCACAAAGGATAAAAACAACAACTGGATCCACAATGATTTACAAAATATTTTTCTTATTGTCATAGGTTAATAGCCTTTCTTATATCATTTCTAAAAATAAGATTTCATTATGAGATTTGGATTGCACATTAAGGAGAGAATGTCCGAGGCGCAATAAATTGCGCGACGACAAACGCATTAACTGAAAGAAATATTTATTTTTAATTTGCTATATCTTATTGGATAATGTCAAGAATCGATTGAGGGTTATCCTTCACCTTTTCAAACACCTGAAAACCTTGACTACATGAGGCTTCACACAATCTTCTCATCACAACGCCTTTTAGTGCCCAATTTGTGGTACGGAGGCTTTTCTGTAAAGCACTGCCAGTTTCTACAACGTGGACATTCGGTAAATCCTCATTCACCGCCTTTCTCTGACTTTTTGGGAGCAGAAAAATTAGGGTTGTCGCACGTTCTACCTCAAAAACGCGTTGCAATGACTCAATATCGTCTTGTCTCAATAGCGAAAAAACGAGGTCGTAACGCTCAAGTAAATCTACCGTTTGTTCAGGAACACCGTTCTCACCAAATTCTAATACCTCAAGTTCGTGCAAAGGGGCAGTGTCAAAAGGCACAATAATATCTTTTTCCCCTACCGGACCCAGTTTCCCATCAACTCGGCAATGATACCATGGAAAATATAAATCAATGGTTGTTTTGCCGTATTGTTCGTGTTCCCGGATCTGTTTTAAGCCTTCCCTTAATTGAACATACAAAGGTCCCGTAAACATCTCTTCAGCAGGTAAACGGTAGTCTCTACTTTTATCGTGCCAACCTTCTTCATTGAAACCGCACAATTCTTTGATTCTTGACTTGAGACGGTTAGCTGAACTGCAATCTTCGGCACTAAGCGGGTTATCAAGTTTATGTTTCTGCCCTGTTGTGTAAGAGTTAAAAATCAATATTTTCACGAATTTATGCTCCCGCTTTTTGTTCTCTTCGCTGCCATATATGCAGAATCGGACTAGCGATAAAGACTGAAGAATACGTACCTATTAACACACCGACGATGAGTGCTAATGCAAATGTGTTAATTTCTTCACCCGGACTGGAGAGCACGAAGATGACAACCACCACAAACAGGGTTGTGATAGAGGTAATGACGGTTCGACTCAGTGATTGATTGATACTTCGGTTTAACACTTCAACATAATCAACACCTTTCAAAGATTGTCCGTTTTCTCGGATTCGGTCAAACACAACGATTGTATCGTTGAGCGAATATCCGATAATTGTGAGGAACGCAGCGACGGTAGGTAAGTTAATTTCTTTTGCCAGAACAGCGAAAAGACCTAAAGTAATAAGCACATCATGAACAAGTGCTGCAATTGCACCGATGGCAAAACGGAATTCAAATCGCCAAGAGATATAAAGCAGTAAAATCGCAATTGATGACAGAACAGACCAGAGTGCCGACCATTTGAGGTCGCGACCAACACTGGGTCCAACTTCCGTAACATTTACACCTTCTGACCCAGCTTGCCAACCATCGCCACCTTCAAGAAGTGCCTCTGTAAGGATATTTCCAACGCTTGCTTGTATCTGAATGGTAGCGTTCTCCGTCAAATCTATACCGAATTCTTGTGCGAAAGTCAATTGAATTGCCGTTCCTTCAGCAACTGTTTCCGATGCGCTGATCTCAGTGCGCAGCCGTGTATCACCATCCACTAATTCAATAGTATCATCAGGCTTCAAAAGATGCACCTTTTCAGCGGTACTGCTCACCTGAACACTCGTTGCTGTTGCATCTCCAGGATCAGCCATAATGGGTATCTCAATCGATTGTTCCTGAAATTCGGGGCGGTGTCCCATAGAGATGAAAGCCTTGTTTTCGTCTGGCTCAAGCTGTATTTTAGCATCTGCGTAGCCTATTTCAGTTAACTTGGTTTTCAATTCAGCTTCTGTTACCGCCCTGTTGAATATCGCTTCAACCTTAACCCCTCCTCGGAAGTCAATCCCAAAATTCGGTCCACCATGAACTATAAGGAATGCAATGCCGATAGTTATTAACACAGCAGAAAACAAAAACCCTGTGCGGTGTTTATTAATAAAATCAAATTTTGTATTACTTAGTAACTGCAATTTTCTATATCCTTCCATCAAATTAGATGCTTAATTTTTCCACATTTCGATTTCCGATTGCCAACCCGTATATTTCTCGTGTGACGACAATTGCTGTGAACATACTCGCCAGAATTCCGATACCGAGTGTAACCGCAAACCCTTTGATTGGTCCGGTTCCGAAATGGTAGAGAACAAGTGCGGTAAAGAACGTTGTAAGATTCGCATCCAAAATTGTTATAAATGCGCGTTTATAACCGCTTGTGATAGCATCCCAAACAGCTTTTCCTGTTCGCAATTCCTCGCGAATTCGCTCAAATATAAGCACATTTGCATCTACAGCCATACCAATAGTAAGCACAAGTCCAGCAATACCTGGGAGTGTTAATGCCGCGCCAAAACCTGCCAAGGCACCGAGAATAATTATCATATTAAAAACGAGTGCGACAATAGCAATTAACCCAGACATTCGGTAGTAAATTACCATGAAGATCAAGACAACTCCCAAGCCAATAATGGCGGCTTTAATCCCATTGTCAATAGCCTCTTTACCGAGCGTGGGACCGACAGTCCGTTCTTCTCCGACTTGAACACCTACCGGAAACGCACCCGCTTTAAGTATATTTGAGAGATATTCTGCCTCTGGAAAACTGAAACTCCCTTCAATAACGGCATTACCACTAATCTGCGTATTGATAACTGGGTAAGACTGTACCTTATCATCAAGGAGGATTGCTAAATGTTCTCCGATATGGTCACCAGTGATTTTAGAAAATTTGCTGCTACCTTCCCGGTCAAAAGTCATGTGGACAGCGATGTCAAAACTTGTTCTTCCTGCCCCAGGTCTGGCAGTATCAATGTTTTGACCTGTTAGAAGCACGGGACTTTCCAAAACAAACCAGTCCCCTGTTTCATGGTGATACCGAATTTCAGTGTTCTCGGGCAGATTGTCTGGAGGGGGTGTGTCTGCTGAACCGGACCATAAGCTGCCGCCCGATGGAGACTTCTTCACCATCTTAAATTCTAATCTACCCATCGTCTGCACGATGCGTAACGGTCCCGAAGAATCCTTAGCACCTGGCAATTCAATGATAATTCGTGGGCGATTTGCTTCCTGACGAATAGAAGGTTCAGCCACGCCAAAAGCATCTACTCGATTTCGTAGGACGATCAATACCTGTTCGATTGCTTGATCGCTGTATTCTTGCATTCCCTTGTCACTTAAATGGAGTCGATAACTGGATTGTGCCTCTTTTTCAGCAATGACTTCCGCATCCTCAAAAAAATCAATATCGTTTAAGAGACCGACAGTTTTTTCCAGATATTTTTTCTTTTCTTCTGGATCGGTTCTGAATCGGGAAGGGATTTCAACAAGGACGTTTAGTGCATCTTCGCCGTTTATCTGCTCTGCTTGCCGGCACAAAACCTTCTCTGCTGTAAGCGTTTCGGGAATAGAGTATGAATGTGCTTTTAACAATTCTCTTTTAGACTTTTCCAGATCCACTTCCAGGACAAGGTGTACACCACCTTTCAAATCTAAACCAAGTTTTAATCGGTTGTTAGGTATTATCCTCCGCAACGTAGTTGGAAGACTGCCGAATAGATGTAAACTTTCCAAGGTAGCCGTTGGGTTTTCTTTTGCCTTGTCAGAGATAAGTCTGACAAAGAATTCTTTTGCTTCAGTGGTGTCGAACTGATAGTCAACCGCTTCCTCAAATTCGAGTTTTTCTAATTGGATTTTGAAGACTTCCTGAAGTTCATCGGTTGCTTCTTGGAAGGTTGTTCCCTCTGGTAATTTTACTTCTGCTAAGTCAACTTTGAAAGCATTGTCATCGGTGACTTCAAAGGGAGGTAGTACCTCTTGCAAATTCAGTGATAGGTTTCCATACAAAGGAAGGTAAAACCTATCCGGTGTAGGGATAAGGTATAAAACTGATAACAGTAAAACACCAAAGATTAAAACGATTTTCCAGATATTAAATCTGTACATCAAATGCTCCTATTTTCTCAAACTATATTTGCGGATGGTAGATAAGAAAATTATCTTAATGTATGTTATGTTCAGAAAACTTGATGAATGCTGAACTATAGGATAAGGATTTACTATCCAAACATGGCAAATCTTTCATCTACAATCCTTCTATCAATGTAGGACTCAAATTTGTTTTTGTAAGTCTACCATCCTGTGAATCTATTGAGGTATAATTTATTGGTGCGCCTGGGAGGAATCGAACCCCCGACACGAGGCTTAGGAAGCCTCTGCTCTATCCCCTGAGCTACAGGCGCGTTTACCGTTAGAACCTCGTTCAAGGTTCAATTGTTATCCTATTTGTTAAAATATAACAAAATATTGGCTAAAATTCAACGAGAGAAAAGACTGGTCGGTCCGCTACTTTTTTTCGCCCCTCAAATTCTGTAAGTTCCAATAAAAGGGCGATGCCTATCGTATTCCCACCAAGTTGTTTTACAAGTTCGACCGATGCTGCCAGAGTGCCGCCGGTAGCCAAAACGTCATCACATATAAGAACGCGGCTCCCCCTTGGGAAAGCATCTTGATGGATAGCCAGCGTATCCGTGCCGTATTCAAGGTCGTAGGTGATTTCATAGCAATCATAAGGTAATTTCCCACTTTTACGGATAGGCACAAAACCGATACCGAGGCGATGTGCAAGCGCTGCAGCCAAAATGAAACCTCGCGCATCAATCCCTACAATTACGTCAATCACTTCAGATTTAAAACGGTTAGCGAATACGTCGATCGCGGCATTAAAGACTAAACCGTTTCCTAAAAGGGGTGTAATATCTTTATATGAAACACCCGGTTTCGGGAAATTTGGTATCTCTCGAATAAACTTAGAAAAATCACTCATAACGTATTTACTTTAAACTTTGTGTTGTCTCGTCTTACGGAAATTCAGTATTGGGATGAAGCATAATCTTCATACCCTTTCGGGATTCCATTGCTTCAAAAGCCTTATCAATTTCAACAAGTGGAAAATGATGGGTAATAAGCGGTTGCACGCGGACTAAACCCTTTTCAAGGAGACGAACCGCTAATTCGTGATGGCGAGGCACACATCCGTGAGAACCTGTAACAAAACACTCTTTATAGTGGATCGTATTTGAAAGGACACTCATCGGACGCATTGTTTTTGGCAATCCACCGAACAGGTTAACATAACCGCGGTGCGCGACCATTTCAACACCTTGTTCATGCGCTTCAACAGAGGCACAAGTTGTAATAACGATATCTGGTCCCTCTCCATCCGTTTCTTCTCGGCAGCGTTCCACTACATCCTCCTCTTCAGAGGCGATGTAGACATCCGCTTCATAGAATTTTGCTATCTCCATCCGCAGTTTGCTGCGTTGAACCCCGATAACCTTTGTTGCTCCCATAACACGGGCAAGGTCAATCATCATACATCCGATCGGTCCCAAACCGATGATGACGACGGTCTTACCGAGAGACATATTTACTAATTCAAGTCCATTGATAGCACAGGCGAGGGGTTCAGCGAGGGCAGCTTCATCAAAACTGAGGGTGGTATCAAATGTGGTAACCGGTCCTTCTTCCAAAACAAGACGGGGAAGTTTCATATATTGTGCAAATGCACCGGGAATTTGGTAACCAATAGCGTAATTAATATCACAGTTGTTTCCAAGCCCGTCCCTACACCAGTGACATTGTCCACACGGCACATCCGCACCAATGGAGACGCGATCACCTTCCTTCACACGAGTTACGTTTTTACCGACTTTGACTATTACGCCAGAATTTTCATGACCGATAATCGTTGGTGGTTTGACACGAGGGTTGCCGTGATGGAAAATGCGGACATCGGAACCACATATACTGACGGATTCAACCCGCATCAATGCAGAGTCGTTATCAATTTCTGGTTCTGGAACATCATGAACATTTAAGTTTTCAAGGCTTTCAAGTATAGCCGCTTTCATATTTCCTCTTGTTACCTGTAGAACGCAAGCCCTACAAGAAGTTTACGATGGATGGATAAGAACTTTCGCGTAAAATTGACTTTTGTCCTTCATCATGTGCAGTACTTCGGTGCTATCTGTTAACGATACCTTGTGTGTAATCAGTGGAGAGAGGTCTAACTTTCCAGAAGCCATCGCTTGTAACACTGTCCGCCAATCATCATTGTTACCAGATACACTGTAATCAGAATTCCATGTTCCTAATAGACTTACCTCACGCCGCATCAATTGTGAAATAAGCGATGCAGGCAAGGTCACATCAGCAGCGGGGTTTCCAAGCAAAACGACATTACCACCACGTCTGACACTCCCTAACGCATAAAGATATGTTTGTGGAACACCTGCTGCTTCAATACAGACATGTGCTCCTTTTCCTGCAGTCTGTGCGTTTACCACCTCAACGGGGCCTTCTATAGTGCTGTTAAAGACATCTTCAAAACCGAGACGTTGTGCTAATTCAAGTTTTTCCGCGACAATATCAAATAGCAGCACCTTCGTTGCGCCCATAATTCTTGCCCACTGTGCTACTATTAGACCAATCGGACCTGCGCCAAAGATAGCAACTACTTTGCCAACAAGCGAATCTTGAACTCTCCGAAGTGCGTGGAGTGCCACCGCGGCTGGTTCTGTCAGAGCTGCCTCTTGCAAAGCTACGCTGTACGGCACACGGATAAGATTCTCTTTTGGGGCAACGACAAATTCGGCAAAAGCCCCATCACTTCGTGAACCGAGATAGTCGTAGTCGCTGCATTGAACATACTTTCCGTTCTCACACGCTTCGCACTTGCCACACCAAATTAGTGGGAAAACGACTACATTATCTCCTTGTTCAAAACCTTCAACGCCCGGACCGCATAAGTCTATAGTTCCAGCAAATTCGTGTCCACAGACTGTGGGAAAACTGTAAGTGCCTTTAGAGAAAATCCTTGGAATATCGGAACCACAAACACCACAGAAACCGATACGGACACGGACTTGTCCCTCAGCGACGTCTGGAATAGGCATCTGTGATAGGCGCAAATCTCCAATGCCGTGTAGCACAAGCGCGTCCATCAAGCCATCTTGCATCACATTCCTCTTTTGGCAAGTCCAAGCGAAATAGCCTGATGGATCTGCTGAAGATTTTCTATGCGAGAACCTGATTTGTGAAAAACGCTACTGGATCCACCGACTAAGATATCTGCCCCTGCTGCGACCATTCTCGGGATATTTTCAAAACTGACATTCCCATCAACTTCAATCGGGAGGTTAACACCGCGTTCGTTCAAAAAAGATCGACAATCCGAAATTTTCTGTAGGGTTGCTGGCACTAATTTTTGACCAGCAAATCCCGGATTCACAGTCATAATCAGCACGAAGTCAAGTCTGTCAAGAACATACGCTATCGCGGAAAGCGGGGTCGCTGGGTTCAAAGCGACACCCGCTTTTATACCATGTCCTTGAATTACCGATAAAGTTCTATCCAGATGTGTAGCAGATTCTGCATGAACAGCGATTTGTTGAACACCAATTTTTGCGACTGCTTCCACAAAAAAATCGTTATTTTCCACCATCAAGTGGATGTCAAAGGCGCAATCTGTTTTTTGCCGTAATTGTTCAATGAGTGCCAACCCAATCGGCATGTTTGGCACAAAGTGTGCATCCATCAAGTCAAAATGTAGCAGGTTGATTCCTGATTTTTCTAATTCCCGAATATCTGTCTCCAAATTACAGAGATCAGCGCACATCACTGAAGGTGCTATGCTAATCTTTTTATTCGCGGTATTAGTGCGTTGACTCTCAGGAGTCGGCAAGATATTTCTCCAATCAAATTTGGGTTTCTCAATCTATTTATTATAACATAAAATAGGTGAATTGTCAAATTTTGGGGGAGGAGGTGGAGTGTGTAAAGTTCTTGTCAATTGTCTGAATTGCGGATTTCACTGATTACACAGATTAGGGAGGTGTAGTGATTCAGAAGATCGCTACCGACAAATGCATACGTGCATTTGTCGATTCACAGAGTGTAAAAGACGGAGTGAATTGCGCGACTACAAAACGTTTTCTCTTACAATGAAATATATAAATCAACACTGAGTTCATTTAAAACAGAAACCGATACATCGGTGTATTCAACGTAATCCCGATAAGACTCCACACACCTCCTACAATAAACTCTCCCAGAATCAAACCGAGGAAAAACGGAATAAGTTTGCGGTGCAGGTTGATCCCACCTTGCTTCAGAATAATCCACTTGATAACGGAACTAACAAAGATAGAAAACCAAAACACATTCATTGACCAACTACTTGAAATAGCAAACCCCGCGGGGTGAAAGGGCCACCAAAACAATCGTATCCGCATAATCATCAAGAACCCCGTAATCAGAAATCCAACAAACATTGCGACTATTGCCGGGATGTCGGGTGCTCTGGGTGAAGTGAGCCAACTCTGTAGTCGGTTAAACGGTCTCCCCGCAAACCAATTGCGTGCGCCTTCAATGTATGAGATATGGTAAAATGCCCAAAATGATGCGAATGTGCCGATAACAATTGCGACACACATTGCGATGAGGAGTCTGCGATTAGAGATTCGGGTTCTTTCGGCAAGTTTAAAGCCTTCCAAGATATGCGGCATCGGATGCCCACGGTAGGCACGATTGAAAGAGAAGAGGTAGGCGAGCATTGTTAGGTTTCGTGGTCCAAGCAGACGCGTTCCAAAGATACGAGGCATCATCTCATCCGGTCCGATGAAATGCAAATCGTGTACAGGTGAACCGAGTTCGGCACGCATACGAGTCACAGCGGTGGAAATTGCGTAGTAAATGCCGAAGAAAACCACAATTGCCCACACTGACATTCCAGCAGCGTTACAAAAGATAGCGATAAACATCAGACTACCGATAAGACAAAGGACCATACCGAGATATGACATCGGTTCATCAGAATCGTTTCCTTCCCGCGGTCTAAAGATTTTGCGTGCTACTTGTGCCAGGTGTTTTCGCGTGGCAACAACAGCAATAACAAATAAGCCGATATACGCACCAAACGATTGCTCATCAGTAAACGGAAAATTCGGCATGCCTCTGATGCCTAACGCATCTCCGAAAATCCGTTCCGCCTTCCAAAATAGATAAAAGAACCAGCACGAAAACGACAGATCCAATGGAATAAAGAACGCCATCCCTACAGCAAACGGAAACACAGCAATAGGTGTCCATCCGATCGCACTCCACGGTTTTTGGGTAAAAAATGGACGTAAATCGTAGAGACGACCGCCGAGACTTGGCACATTTGGAAAGAGATAGTGTAACCCGTTGAGAATATCAATCGCACCCGCAATCCCAAATCCAAGCCACATCATCTTGTTTGTTAGCAGGTTCGTCTTGCCGACATTCGTTAATTCAAGTGGTAGTTGAATAATCGGGTAACTCAGTTTTTCGTGTTCTGTCCACTGCTTGCGAACGAGCGTATTGATGAAAACCATGACGAACACGAGGGCACACAAAAAACCACCCCACGTTAGGGTGGTAGTTATCCATCCTTCAATGATTTCCCATTGATATAAACTCGTTTCACCTCGGTAATACTCCGTTAAAAAAGTCTTATCTTTGACTGCTATCCAATCGGGAATATGGCGATGGAATAGATGTGCCCAATCGTTTTCAGGCGTAGCATACCAAAAAGCGTAGGGGATCATCGGGATTAAGACGCGGAGAACATCGTGTCCTGCCAAGGAGGAGGCAATCGCGAGCATGACATAGATCGTCAATAATTCGCCTTGTTGGAAGGCTACTTGTGGCAAAACCTGTTTCAATGCCAAATTCGCACCTGTAATGACAAAGATGCAAAAGATGACATTAAAGTAGAGCGAAATCGTGGTTGGATACCCTTGTCCCGCTGAATCTAAAATCCAATAGACGTTGGGTATAGTAAGTCCGGTGCCGATTAAGATAGCACGCCATGTAGCACCGAAATGTGGTCGTGTTTGTGTTGTTAGTTCACGATGCGTAGTTTCTTGTCCGTGTCCTAATTGCTGTGAAGTTGTGGGTCTCAAAATTGATTCAGAACTTTCCGCTTTGTAGCCTTAAGCTGCAGCGTGCTGAGAGTGCCTAAAATTTACTTGAGATTTTCAGTAAATCCTTGTATACTTTAAAACTATAGGATGATCAAGCGTCCCAAATAGGATACATAAATTGAATTTAGACATGTCTAAAAAGGATGAAAAAATGGATACGATAAACGATTTGTCTGAGGCGGTAGTCCTTACGTCTGAGCAAAAACAGTTTGTTGATGATAACGGCTATCTCTTAATTAAAAATGCCTTGCCACCAGATGTCGTGGCGGAAATTGACGCTGCCGTTGATGAAGTTTTCGAGAAGGAATCAGCAGCGGAAAATCTGGATCCAGATGGTAAACTCAATCTACGTAATTGCATTACGCATCATGAGGCATTTCTCCAACTTCTCGACTGGCACAAAACTTTCCCTTATGCTTGTGGCGTTTTGAATTGGAACATACAGATGATTACGTCACACTTGATTGTGCTCCCTTCAAAAGAGGAGCCACCCGACGATGCCAAGCCCAAGATTGGACTTCATCGTGATGGTGGAACGTCATATCGCGAGATGCAGGAACCGCACCCACGCATTCTGCTCAAGATAGCGTATGCTATCAGTGACCAGTCTGACCCTGCCTCAGGTGCAACAGTATTAGTACCGGGAAGCAACCGATTAAAAGGTATGCCCGCCCGTGATCCTGAAACAGGTGGGGCACGTGGTGCGATTTCCATGAACGTCAATGCTGGTGATGCGTTCCTCTTTGAACAACGGACGTATCACGGCATCGGAAAAAATTGGGCAGGTTTTCCACGTAAAACGATCTTTATGGGATATGCCTACCGTTGGGTCAAACCGATGGATTATATACAAATGCCGGATGAATTGGTTGCCAAATGTAATCCGATTCAGAAGCAACTGCTCGGTGTTGTCAGCGACCCGTTAAGCTATTATATTCCGCAAGATCAAGATGTTCCGTTGAAATCGGCAACAAACGGTGCCAGTTAAAGCCACGTTTGCTAAATCATTGTCAATAACATCTACTGGTTTTCAGCAGGATTTAACTGCGGTTTTAGAGAGAGACTATGCTCTAACAAAGCACGGGCATAAGGGATATTATGTAGCCCATAGCCGCTGTCTCCTTTCACCATGTCATAGTTTAACTTTGCATCTTTATAGGCTTGTGAGGTTTTGTCTGCTGCGTTGTCCAGCATTGTTTTGACTTCCTTCATCTTTGCCTCAATTTCAGCACGATATAGGGGGAGTTTTACCGCCATATCATTATCAGCACTATCATGGCATCCTGCACTACTACAAGTTGAAAAGTCCGCCTTGAAGGTATGGCCACCATGTTTTACGACAGGTTCTTTGTCGTCTTTTTTGGGGTCATTTTTTGCCATGTGGCAGTGAACACAACGTTTTTTCATGGCGCGCACGTGCGGCGATGGCATCCGTTTAACGCCTGCGCCTTCACGCCCTAAAAACATCTCTGCTTGCGATTGGTGAACGATACCAGCACCAGCACATCCACAGTCCATTTTGTGGCAGGTGACACATAATTTTTTTGCAGGCATTACCAACAGATGTTCCTCTTTACTGGCATGGGAATGGCAGGAAGAACAAGCAACTGCATTGACTGCTGTCTTTTCGTTATACGGGTGTCCTGGAATGCCTTGCTCGGCAAACGTGGTATACCCAGAAGAGTGGCAACTCAGACAAGAGGTCTGTACCTCATACGGTCCTTCAAGGAGATTGACAAGGGCATGTGAATGCCCCGCTTGAGTCCATTCTTTGTAAGAGGCTTCGTCTCCGTGACATTTGTTGCATCCTTCGGCAAAAGGTGTTTTTATAGTCTCTGAAGTGCTTTCTTGTGCGCCTGCAGTATCCGCAGTATCTGCTTGAAGTGAGGCAATTTTGAAAACAACGAGCGATCCCATCAATAGGGATAAAAATAGAAATAGAAATGCTTGTTTCATAAACTTTACTTTAATTGTCTGAAATATAATTGTTTTGCTTCAGTTTCTTGATATTCAAGGTAAAATTAAAACTACTGATTATTCTTTATAAGATATGTTATATTTCAAAATTTGTCAATGATAAATTTTAGGTAAATACTTTAAAGTATCTAACACATTTACATAGGAGATATTTTATGTCCCAAATTGCTCTCTTTAATGGTAAGGATCTGGAGGATTGGCATGCGAGAGGCGGTGCTACGGAACATGCATGGTCTGCAATCGGTAATGTCGCACTCAATCCAGACGACAATAAGTTGTTAGCAGCAACACACGGCGAAGGCATTTTCTACAACGGTCCCACAGGACGAACAGCCGATCTCTATACAGAATATGAACACGGTGATTGTGAACTGCACGTTGAATTTATGGTGTCGGAAGGTTCAAACTCAGGTGTTTACGTAATGGGTAGGTATGAGATTCAGATATTGGATAGTTGGGGCGCAACGGAACTGCACTATGGGACATGTGGAGGCGTTTATTGTCGTTGGATTGACAATAAACCTGTTGATGGCGTTCCACCACGTGTCAATGCAAGCAAACCCCCGGGTGAATGGCAAACTTATTACATAACCTTCCGCGCCCCAAGATTCGATGCAAACAATAATAAAACTGCCAATGCTACTTTCGTCAAAGTTGTGTGGAATGGGCAAATAATCCATGAAAATGTTGAAATGGCAGGAGTCACACGCGGTGCGATGTTACCAGATGAAGCGGCTACTGGTCCTCTGTTGTTACAAGGTGATCACGGTCCTGTTGCGTATCGCAACGTTGTATTAACGCCTATTGACGGCTAAGAAGGAACGAATCAATTCTTGATTTACGATTATTGTAAAATCTAAAGTAGCAGTACATTTTATTTTGGATTCGTTGTATTCATAGTCGTGCGATTCGTTACACCTCTTTGGAAATTTGTTGGTTTCACGTATCCTTAATCTAACATACGGACTGAAGTTTTTTAGGAGAGAATTGAGAATGTTTATAACAGATTTAGACGATACAAAATATAATGCAATTGTCTCTGCAATTAATGTTGATATGTGTGTGCAAATACTTGTTATTCCTGACGGTGATCATTTTACACTTGCGGCATTAGTTCCAATACAGAATGAAAAAATTAGAAGAGTAAACATAGCAAGATATGTGGATGAGAATGAAGCTATCACTGCATATAGACATTTGATGAAGAAAATAGAAGAAAAAAAGGGCGTTTGGAGTCCTTTGGATGTGCTAAATCCTATGAAAAATAGATTCTGAAGCAGTAAAGTAAAATATCTATGCTGTTTTACTCAGGACTTACGCCAAATAGTTGACATAAAATTGATAATGTGTAAGCATCATTTATGTAGAATATGGTATGTAGCAACTGCGAGTGCGACGTGCACATTCAAGGAACCGACTTTACCATACATCGGTAGGAAAATTGCCATATCGCAAACCTCAAATGTGCGTCGGGAAATGCCACGGTATTCATTTCCAACAATCAGGCATACTTTCTCAGGATATTCAACTGTATGATAAGGCACTGCATCCGAGGCAACTTCTAAGGCACACGCGAGATAACCATCTTCTTTATATTTTTTAATAGCATCTGCAGCATATTTGGTTGTGTGCCATGGAACTCGGCGATGTGTGCCTCGCCCAATACCTGCGATAGTCGGGTGGGGTGGATGTGCACTAATACCTGCTAACACAATCTCGTGAATGCCGCATGCATCGGCAATCCTGAAGGTTGCCCCGACATTAACTGGGTCTTCAACGTCTTGTAGAACAAAAACGAGTTCGACTGTTGGAGGACCTGACTGTCTTAAAAAGTGTTTAAGTGATTTATTTCGTAACTGTTTCATTTAGAAGGAATTATTAGAACTATGGATAAATTTAAACTCGGTGTTATTGGTGCTGGTGGCATTGTCTGCCGGATGCATCTACCTGATTTGAAAAATGGAGACGATTTTGAAATCGTTGTTATTGGCGGTAGACGTGAACACCGCCTTAAACATCAGTGTCAAGAATTTGATATTCCACGTTGGACACAGGATTATGATGCAATTATAGCAGACGATACGCTTGACGCTATCCTCGTCGGCACGCCGCATCCCTTACATGTTTCGTGGGGCGTTAAAGCGTTGGAAGCAGGCAAACATGTGTTGATGCAAAAACCGCTCTGCGGCGATATGGATGAAGCGAATCAGTTTGTTGATGCTGCTGAAGCGAGTGGTAAAACGGTCATGTGTCTCCCACATTTCAGTGCGGGTATCTATAAAGTTCGTCAACTCATCGAAGAAAATGCCATCGGGCGTGTGTCAGGTGCAAGAATGCGGAGTAGCCATGGCGGTCCTGAAATATACTATGCTGAAATCCGTGATATTTTCGGTGAATCTGGAGACGATTTGTGGTTTTTCGATGCCAAACAAGCGAGTGTCGGTGCGCTCTTTGATATGGGTGTTTACGCTGTTTCTGGACTCGTTGCTATGCTCGGCACTTTTAAACGCGTAACAGGTTTCGTTTCCACTTTCGACAAGCCAACAGAATTAGAAGATGTTGCAACGCTTGTACTTGAAATGCAATCGGGTGGTATTGTCACAGCAGAAACCAGTTGGTGCGATCCTGCACGAACTGGTGAATCAAGTATACACGGTACTGCCGGCAAGTTCACGATGCCCGGCAAAGACGGTGCTGCGCTTACGCAATGGACACCTACCTCTTATACCCGAGAACATGCCCCGGTTGACACCAAAGCAATTGACTGTGGCGATGTTGCACCGAGTGGAATGCATGCACATTTTGCCGAACATATTCGCGAAGGGACGCAACCACCTCTCTCCAATGTCTACACGGCGCGGCATGTTACTGAAATCCTGCTTGCAGGTCTCGAATCCTCTGAAACGGGTAAGGCAATCGAACTGACAACAGAAGCGGAAAATTGCAACAATTGTTCGTCAACGGACTGTTGTTAACACGATAAGCGGCCTAATGACAGAGACAAACAGGGACTACGAAAACAGATATCTCCATGTAGGTGCCTTGTTCGTGCCTACATCGAACTGACAACAGAAGCGGAAAATTGCAACAATTGTTCGTCAACGGACTGTTGTTAACACGATAAGCGGCCTAATGACAGAGACAAACAGGGACTACGAAAACAGACATCTCCATGTAGGTGCCTTGTTCGTGCCTACATGGAGATGTCTAAACATTTAATCTAAACTTGCATGAAATTCATACCAATCATCAAGGTTATTTAGATTAACGGCATCTAAAATACTACCATCATCTTCAATACCGCTTGCACCAAGAATGCTTTGACGGGTATCGTCATCGTGATGGTACCCCTCAATTGCGGCGTTCAACTCAGCAACAGCGTCAGCATCAAGGCTACCGCCGCTCTGCTCCAAAACCCACGCTTCAAATTGCGGATAGCTGGGTGAATTGTCTTGGATATATGCCAGTGTAGCGTCTTTATCAAGCCCAAGCCCGTCTAACACCATCTGATCGTACCCTGCTCCACATGCAGGATAATCTTCATGGAGGACCCCCTTGGCATCCATCAGAACTTTTGACCAAAACCGAGGAAGATGCAACACGCCGAGGGGGCCTGAGACCCCAGAACTAATTGTCGGAATCATTGCCGTTTTCTTTTTTCTTCCAAACATAACAAGCCTCCTTGCTTATTATGGGTGAGTATAAGTCGTAACTTGCAAGTCCATCTTGCAACTATCACATTATAGCAAAAATGTAAAAAATGAAAAACAAAATTTTCAGAAATATTTACTGCTATGCCGGAAAACATGTATTCAGTGATGATTGCCTTGACATTGGCTAAAAAATGATGGTATTCTATATTAAAGCGTTTCGCAGCACAATAATGTGTGCAAGTGGTTGTAGGTATTTAGACAAAAGATGTCCGCTTGCTTCATGTGCTTGAGACTACTCTCATACAAAAACCAAGAGAGGTTTTTCTTATGACTCCCGATCTTGCAATCGCATGGCTAATTTTCAATGTTATTCTTGTCACGATCACGTTGGTATGGGGTATCTTTCGGTTCCGGCGAGGGATTTGGTATCGGAAACTTTCGTTGAAAGTTCAGGCATACCTGCTTTGGGGGATAGGTGGTGTTGCCTTGCTTAGCAGTATGTCACCATTTTCCTATCTTTATACGGAGCATCTCTGGTTTTTTGAAAACGCTGGTTACGCTAACGTCTTTTGGAAAATCATAAAAATACGGTGGGGACTCTTCTTCACATTTTTCGTCGTTGCGTTGGCGTTTATGAATTTAAACGCTGTGATAGCGAAACGGCTCTGTCCGGAGCCGCGAGAATTTTCCCGCTGGACACACCAACGGACGGTCTCCTTTCATCGCACCTTCTTTATCTGCACAATTCTCCTTGCAATACTCTTTGCTATCCCAATGATGTCACTTCATGATGATTATATTCTCTATTTGGGGCAACCCACAAAGGAAAAAGTTGTTCTTGCCAATTCCGAAAATGCTGATACTGAAATACTGGATGCCGAAAAAACCGATACTGAAAAACCAGATACTGAAATAACTGATACCGCTATTAACCAGGATGCCATACCGGAAACTCTCTTTTTTGGTAAAGACACAAATTTTTATCTCTTTTCCTTCCCAATGCATAAAGCAGTCAGCCGCTGGGTACAAATTCTTCTATGGGTAACTTGTGGCATTGTGGGTTTACTCTATAATTTCTACTATCGTCGTGACGCGCGTTCTATGGGATATGTTAAAAGAAATATCGTTTTCCACGGTTCTATTTTGTGGCTTATGTTACTGGCATCCGGTATTTGGGGAAGTTATGTAAATCTGTGGAGTAAGGTATATACAAAATCTGCCACACCTTCCCTTAATAAAATGCATGGATTGTTCTATATGGATGCACAACTTGCAGGTTCAACACTTATTTATATTGCAATTCTTATTGGAATAGCGACCCTAATAACAATTAATTTATTCTGGAGAAAACGTGTCTTATGGTATGCTGCGATAGCTGCTTGGTGTGTAGGATATGTTTTCCTTATACATGTTTACCCGCGTGTAACACACTATGTGAATGTGCAAACAGATTTTCTCACGCCAGAAAAAGAATATCTACAAACACATATTGAATCTACACGAGATGCCTTTGATTTAAACAAAATTATCCGAAGGGATTACGAAGCTAGTTCTGCGACATTAGAGTTAGTGGATAATGAGAAGAATAGGGAGGTATTGGAAAATGTTCAACTTTGGGATCGGCGCGTGCTCTATGATATTCTTCGGGCAGAACATAATGTAAGACATCATAATTATCATCCATATACTGATATTGACCGATATAAAATTACGATCTCATCAGAGGAAACTGATGAGGGCAGTATTGGAGAATCCAATCCTAAAGAACAGTACAGACAAGTCTTAATTGCAGCACGTGAGATTCAACCTGATCTTCAGGTTCAAGGTTCGAGTGGCAACTGGTGGAACAGAAAACTAAAATTCACCCACGGTTATGGCGTTTATGTTGTTCCAGCCAATGCAGTAGACGAAAAAAAATCTCCTATCTTTTGGACAGAAGTTAAACTAAACTCAAAAAAATTAAAAAATGAAGCAATTTCTGTCTACCCGGAATTAAATATGGCTCAACCCCGAATCTATTATGGCGAGATGACAGACGACTATGTTATCGTAAACACAACAGTAAGCGAGTATGATTTTGAAACCGAGGTAACTCTAACTTCTACGAATGAGGCGGGAGAAGATTCTCCAACTGAAACAGATGAAGACGAGGGGTATCATTATGACGGACCTGGGGGTGTTAAGTTAACTGGGTGGTTCCGTAGGCTATGTTTTTCTATTCGTTTCTTGGACTTCCAAATGCTTTACAACAAGCGTTCTGTTCTTCATTCGGAAAGCCGTATTATGTTCTGGCGTAAAGTTGGAACACGGCGTGGTCAAAGGATTATATCTGACCGTATTTCGCACATTGCTCCGTTTCTGGAATACGATCCTGATCCCTATATTGTCATTGACAATGGACAACTCTGGTGGATCGTAGATTTTTATATTACAAGTAAGTGGTACCCCAACGCACAATTTTATGAAGATGACACATCCGAGGTGCCAGTTAGCTTTCAGGACGCTGAAGTGCGTTATCAAAAGTTCAATTACATACGTAATTCTGGTGTAGCAATTGTCAATGCTTACACTGGTGAAGTCAATTTCTATGCGGTTAAGCACAATGAAGCACTTATGGATACCTACCAAAAAACTTTTCCGAACTTATTTAAAGGATTTGATGAAATGCCGCCAGGATTACGATCACATCTGCGATTTCCAGATTATCTAACGCGAATTCAAGCAAATGTGTACAAGGATTATCATGTAACGGATGCTTCAGATTTTCTCCTAAAAGGGCTCCAGTTGAAGATTCCACAAGAAGTATACGGTGTTAGTAAAAAAACAAAGGATGGTACTAAATGGAAGGATGATCAAGAGATGATGCCGTATTATGCTATGATCAGACTGCCAGGAGAAGATAACCTTGAATTTGTCAACATGATTCCATTTACACCATATCGGAAAGAATTGGATATGAAAGCATGGTTAGTCGTGCGATGCGATGATCCTCATTATGGGGAACGTATTGTATATACATTTAACAACACGCCTGAAATCAAAGGCCCAAAGCATGTAGAAGACCTGATCACCAGTAGACTATCCGAAGAATTTTTGAAATTGCAAACAAGCAATATTGTTATACGTGGAAGTTTGTATTTTATTCCACTTGAGGAAGGTATAATATATGTTGAATCAATTTATCAAAAACCGGATACTGCTGAAGATACTGAAAAGAAGGAAGCTGAACGTCCAAAACGACCAACTCTTGTGAACATAGTTACTGCGGCAAATGACAACATTGCGTACGATCCTAACTTTTCCAAATCAGTGAGAAAAGCAATTGAGGTAGGACTGCAGATTGAAGAATCCCAAGCTGATGAAACGCCGACAGACGCAGAAAAAGAACCTACCCTTTCAGAGCAGTTTGACGTACTCGTGAAAGCCGTAGAAGATTTCGGGAAAGCACTAAAGGATGCAGAAAACGGAAATGGACAAGCAGGTAAAAAGAAAA
>JAPPCZ010000070.1 GCA_028824685.1 Candidatus Poribacteria bacterium | reverse complement strand
GGGAAAGCACTAAAGGATGCAGAAAACGGAAATGGACAAGCAGGTAAAAAGAAAAAGAATTAAAATCAATAGGCGTTATTGGCTAAATAGATTCACTAACCAATAACGCCTATTACATTTTGATGAAATTATCGAGGCAAGAAACGTTGTTTCCACTTCTGGTTATCTATCCACTTAACAGAGAAATGAAGTAGATTCTCCATCAACTTATTATTTATCTCCACATCCCTCTCTGTATCGTTCTTCAGACTTGTGACAATATATAACCCTTTCTGAAACGGAAGCGTGAGTAATGCTGAAGCATCCTGCTCAGTAGACTTCGCGAGTGAATTCCACTTACCAAGTGGGTCTACCCACATATCGTCAAGCTTAACTAAGGGAATCTCTTTGGTATCTGGCGTGGTGTTAAGCATGTTTGGGGTATGAAAAACACGACTCCTTCTCCCTTGAGCGGTTGGTAAGAGTTCATCTGTTTCATCATATTCTACACCCGTCAGCGGTTCTGGAATCCATCCTGCACCGCGTCTCTGTCTGGAGTTCGTTTTGACATCTTGCCCTGAAACGATGACGACCCCACCTTGGCTGACAAAATTTTTGATTCGGTGTTCCGCGTCTATATTAAGACGGTAGCCGCCCTTGTAAATTTCGCCAGCGCCTATCCATAATATATCCATTTTGGCAAGACGCTCATTCCGCAGATTGCCAACAGATTCATAAAGCATGTGATGTTCGTGAACGTATTCAAAACGCTCAAGGACACGGAATTCTTCATTAGCGCCATTGCTTGTGAATGCCATCACTTTAAGAGGTAGACGCAATCCATTATTTGAAGGCAACAACTTCATCAATGGAATTCGGAACTGTCTTTTGATGAGTTTAGGATACGCTAATTGAGAAAATGTCTCTTGCTGTAGTTTGTTCTCTCTTAATTGTTCAACAAGTGCGTTTTGTGTAACAAGGCGGTTCGCGAAATACGGAATTAACTTGCGATGCACAGGAACTCGATGGCGCAAGGTATTGTCAAAATGCGTATAAGCACTTTCTACCTCCCACCGTCGACTGTAACTTGAATCAATTGATTTCAGGTCAATTCGTTCTTCATTCACATTAGTGACGTAGCCATGAACAAGGTTCATACCGTGAATTGCTTTACCTTCCGTATCCTGAATAGCAATTTCCTCAGATTCACTTCGGTCAAGAATCGCATCTGTCAATGCAGATATACTGAATAATTCCTGTTGTTGTTTTTCAGCACTTTCAATAATAGTGCAAACGGAGCGAGGAAAGATAACATCCGCGTCTCGAAAAGATCGAAAATCGAGTCCTATCTTTTTAAATTGCCTCGGTGTTCGGTGTTCCAGTGTTCTGACGCGTTCAAACGGACCGACATTATGTTGTGCTACCGGGTTAAGACGCAGTCTTCTAACGCTGAGCCCTTCAACATGCCATTTAAATTCAAGGTTTCTTTCCCATCCACCTGGATCAAACAACCGAACTTTACCAACTTGTATCGTATAAGAGGTATTGTTTTCAAAGACTAAAAAGTACCTACCTTCCTTGTCCTCTATCATTCGACACCTAAGTCCTCGGTCATCACGGCGGTTAAAGTTGTTGATATCGTGTTTATATTCGTGATCGTAGCCCCAATGGTCTCTGTAACCGTTATTATCTTTATCTCTCACATTCATGAATGTCATGTGCTTCCCGTTGTAATCTTTGAAAAGCGCCATATATTCACCGTTGGCATGCTCTACACCCGCTATCCGGATTTTGACACGTGTGCCCACGAGGCGTTCAATAATCCTCTCATAGCTTTCCTCTTGCAAGAATTGCTCTGATTCTTTTTTGAATTCTGTAAATTGATCGTCTAATGATGTGACTTCTCCTCCAAATTCTTGAGCTGCTGTATTCATCCGATTCAACTGTGCCTGTAGAGGGCTTGCTGCTTGTTTGATGCTACCCCATACCATGCTGATAGCATTTTTTGCCGCTGCATTAAGTTCAATAAACATATTTCTGGTTTTTCGGACCATTCTGTGCGATAGCGGAGGATTCTTCAATCGCTCAAGTTCCCATTTCCGTTCCTGCTTTTCTCGATCATTCATCGTATCTAAATAACGGATGTATGAACCAATTTCATTCTGCAATTGATCCTTGCTAAAAATATAGCTTGGGGCTTGCCCGCGTTGTCTGGATTCTTCGGAGACAATTTCTGCCCCTCTGGTATCTAAACGCATGGTGCCTTGGTAGCGGCGTCCATCCTTCATATGAAAGATCACATACTTATTCAGAAGCGTTTTCAGGAGTCTGTCTTTCTTAAACAAACTTATTATATAAAGGATACCTTGGAAAATAAACATTGAAACGGCAGCAATAATTGGCCATTTTACTTTGTCCCAAATACTGCTGACACTACTCTGTATATCGCCTCCGGTATTTTCTTCCTGTGCTATCGCGGCATAAGTTAAAAAGACCATCCCTAAAACGAGAATTAGCAGTATTATTTGTCTTTTCTTTAACATGATGCGAATCCTCCGATTAATAAATATTAACCCCATTTTCAGTTGCCATTTTGCGTACATTTGCGTTCGCGAGTGGAATTTTTTCTAAAGGCAGATGTTCTATCAATCCGTAGCCATCTGGATAGAGTCCGTCAAAACGCTTTAACGCTACACCTAATTCTAATTCCCCTTCACCAGGCACTTCTTCATTGAGATGTAAAACTAACCCATTTTCAACACGAATGTCCTTAATGTGTGCCATAGGCGCAACCGGTCCCATGACATCAAAAATATGGTTGAGTCTCGCTTCGCTTTCATAGACCTGACGAAGCGTTTGGAAATGATTTACAAAATCCATGACGATACGAAGTCTGTCGGAACCGACTCTCTCAACGACCTCTCTACATGTTTCAGGTGAGTCCATAATAGATACCGCGTGTGTTTCCATGACGAGTGTCAACGCTTCCCGTTCAGCATTTTCTGCGATAGGTTTTAGCGTTTCAATTAGGCGTTCCATCGATTCAGGCAGATGGTTATCCCGGTGAGATGTCCATGCACCATCCGGATTTAGACTACCTGGTCGGAAAAGATAGTGAAACGCGCCAAGTTCTTTTGCCACTGGCATTCCACAATTTACCGCCTCAATTGCTGCTTCTCGGACTGAGAGATTCGGATCAAATAGACACTCCCCATAAGTAATACCAAATTGTACCAAATCGAGTTGTGCTTTGTCAAGCAAATGACGACATCGCGTAATTTCATCTGGAGAAACGAGCGGAATATTTGAACTAGCGAAATGGTAACTTACCCCAGTGAACTTCAATTCCTGAATTGCTTCTATCTCTTCCTGATTCAGCGTTCGGAAATCGCTGCACATGCCAACAACACCAAGTCTCATAACGTTTTACCCTCACTCAAAAATTTCAACATGTCACGTGCCTCTACCAGATCAACTGTTTCAAATCCTTCTGTGAACCATTCATAGATCGGTTTAAGCAGAGCGTATGCAGCATCATGTCGGTTCTGTGTTATCATGAGTTTGCTTAAACTGACAGCAGTTCGGAGTTCCCACAATTTTGCTTCTTGGTGCTGTGCAATAGTCAGTGCTTTTTGAAAACATTTTTCAGCTTCACGCTCAGACGCACAACTGTTTTTCTCAATTGTTTTTACAGATGTATTTGCGGTAGTTGTTGAAACTATCTCCTCCGATTTTAACAAAAGTTCACCTTTGAGACGGTAGAGTTCCGCTTCATTAGTGCGTTCACCACTTTCAGTGCCAGCAGCCAATGCTTTTTCTACTGCCTGAAGTCCATCTTGAATTTTACCTGCCTGTCCACAAGCATGTGCCAACATTCCCAAATAAACAGGACGTAGGACACGTGAGCGGTTAGATTCCCATTCGGCAATTCCTTCTTGAATTAAGGCGATTCCCTCTTCGTGTGTGCCATTAGAATTCTGTTGAAATGCCCAACCTTTCATTATTTTACCCGTCGGTTCCCACACGGAAAAACCGTGCTCTTTGCAAATCGCTACCAGTTCCGTAGCATACGTATTGACTTTCTCTACGTCTCGGCGTTGCTGGTACAACAATGCTCCAAAATGAAGGGAGACCACCTGACTGAATGGATGTGGTCGTTCTTCACCCATCCGTTGTGCCGCCTGTAGTTTCACTACAGCTTGTTCGGGATATCCTAAACACCACAATAAGGGGGCGGCGTAAGAACGCAAGGTCATCCCTGGATCAGCAAGATAGTGAAAAAACGCATGCACTGGGTGCTGATGCGGGTCATAGCATGCAATCCCTGCTTCAACGTGAGCATGCGCCATCTTTAATTCGCCGAGGTAGTAAAGCGTTGCGCCTAATGCCCGATGTGCCTCCACTTCCAACACTGCGTTCTCTTGTTGTTGTGCCATCACAAGGCACTGTTCTCCAAGTTCTCGCGCGGTTTGTAACTTTGCCCGTACCAAATAGGAAAGCCATAATCCAAACAAAATCGGGAATCGGAGCGGCATGCGTTCATTATTAGGCATGGTTTCCAACAGTGCTTTTGCGCGCGTATATGTTTCTTCCACTTCAAGTGCTGCATAACCTCTCGTTGCAATAAGTGCGGGGCCCAAAGTTGTTTGAATTACCAATTCGCGTGCTGCGCGTGCAGGTGTCTCTGGCAATGTCTGCAACAGCGTTAACCCTTGTGTCAAATGCCGGACACCCTCAACATTTGCGGAGCGTTCTACTGCGCGTTGCCCTGCTTGTTGCCAATATTCAATTGCCCGTTCAGGTAGTTCGCCCTCCGTGTAATGATATGCCACCAACTCCGGCTGTGCCCGCACGACATCCTCAAAGGCTTGCCGTAACACAGTCGCAATACGTCGGTGGTACGCATGTCTTGTGCTTTTAAGTAAAGCTTGATATGCGGTTTCACGGATCAACGGATGCTTGAAAGTGTAAATTTGTTTATTTTCATGGGTTTGCCGACACCTCAAAATTTCTGTTTCAACCAGTTGTTGTAATTCTTTTTCAAGCCATGTAATATTATTCTCTTGTTCAGGAAATGGACGTAATGATGTGAACTGGTTAGGATGGGCGAGAAACTCACCCGATTCAGGTTCTTCAATCATGCTCACGATGACCTTATATAGAAGTTCTGCTGTCCACTCTCTACCAAGTGTTGCTCCGAGTTGAACGAGTTCTTTCCGTGAACCAAGTCGGTCAAGCCGTGCTGTCAGTGATGCTTGCAATGTTGCAGGTATCTCTGTTGAAACATCCATATTTTGCAAGTTGGCTTCAAGTGCCATCCGTGTTAATTCTTCTACAAACAGCGGCACACCTTCTGTTTTTGATGCAATTTGTTTAGATATATCCGTAGGTATCGCTTGCTCCCCCGCTACTTCCGTAATCATCTGCGAGACTTGTCTTCTGTTTAAACGTTTCAACGATATTTGGGTTACCCACGCTAATTCAGTAAGCGTTTTCAACTTTGCTCTGGCTTCTGCTTGTGTGCTATCTTGGCTAACTTCCATTTCGGAGCGCGATGTCAAAATTGCAAGAATAGGCGCGGTTTCTATTCGAGAAGTTAAAAGATGCAGGAATTCCAATGTAGAAGGATCAGCCCAATGTAGGTCTTCAGCAATTAATAGGAGAGATTTTTGCTCGGCAGTTTTTAGGAAAATCTGCGCGAGTGCTTGTAAAGTGCGGCGTCTTCGTTGTGCTGGCTTTAATTCTAAGATTTGGTAATCCGCCTCTATTTCTAATAGTTCAGCTAAGAGAGGGAGCAAATTTAACGAAAATTCATGGGTATTTAGGAATTGTTCCAGTTTTTTCAATCGCGTGTTACCAGTATCCATTTCTCCAAACTGTAAGAGTTGTTGTCGTAATATTGACAAAATTGGATAGAGCGGACTATTTTGCGAATACGGTGAACCACGGCACTCTAAGATTTGCGCTTCAGCCTCTGCTACCTGATCAGCAATAACAGCAACAATACGAGATTTTCCAATGCCTGCTTCGCCTTCAATCAACACAACCTGTCCCGATGATGTTGTTGCGAGTTTCCACCGTGCCTTTAAGGTTGCAACTTGTCGATTTCTTCCAATTAAAGGAGTCACATTGCTTTGTAACGGAAGTTTTGCTTGTTCGCGTCTGAAATCTGGGAGTGCACTATCCGGATGCTCGTCGAGTATCTGATAAATCGGAACAGGTTGCGAAATCCCTTTCAATTCTAATGTACCGAAGTCTTGATATGTAAAAAAGCCTTCAATCAATCTGAGCGTGGTGCCGCCAACAACGATGCCGTTTGGAGGGGCAACTTGTTGCATACGGGCAGCTATATTCGGAGTTTTTCCAACAATGTCTATCGCATCACCATGGTAACGTTCCAAAGAAGAGATATGCTCACTTGGCTTTCCGACAGGCATCCCAACTTCCCACACAACTACTAAGCCAGTGTCAATACTTAGACGAAGTTGTATTTGGATACCAAATGTCTCTATCAAGCGAGTATTCAGATTTTCTAATCCAGCGACAATATCTATACCTGCCTGGACAGCGCGGCGTGTTGCATCTTCATGTGCAATTGGGTACCCGAAGTACACTAAGATACCATCACCAAAGTAACGTGCGATGTGTCCATCATATTCTAAAACGACTTCTGCAACAGACGCCCGATATGCGTCCAATACTTGCCGTAAATCTTCTGGGTCCAGTTGTTCTGTCAATGCAGTTGAATCTATAACATCACAGAACAAAACTGTCAGTTGTCGTCTTTCTGCCTTGCTGATAGGAGTTGTGCTAAGCGGTGTGTCTGTTTCATCAAGTGGGCGACCACATTCACCACAAAACTTGGCTGTTGAAATCATAAAACCACAGTTAGCACAACGTTTTTGCGTTAGGCTTTCCATAATTAATATCTTGTAAATCTATAGCACGAACCCCGCGAAGTGTTATGAGTAAAGGTCGCGATTCGGAGATCGCTCCTACTCAAAAATTCCTCTTTGTAGGAGGGAACTCTGATTCCCAACTACTGACACGACTCGCAATTTCAGAATGGGCAGACGACTAAGTTGCCACCTATGTAGCACAAACTTTTAGATTGTGTCTGTGAATACGCAAACTGAAAGTTTGCGCTACGATATTTAGCGAATAATGAATTATTATCTATTAAAAATGGCGTTTGTCTACCTAAAATCTTGTAGGTAACAGCTTGGGATATAATAAAGTAGCTATGAGAGACAGTTTCTAATATTGGCCGCGGAATTGTTGCAGATATTCCCCGAGTATTTCATCACTCGGTTCACGTCTGTATGCTTCTCGCAAATAATTGATAGCCTTATCCATAATACCTATTTTCATATAAAACGAACCGAGATTGCGATATGCAGGAGCATAGGTAGATTTTAACTCTAAAGCCTTACGATACGACCAACGCGCCTCTAATAGATGGTCTTTTGTAGATCCAACAAGAATATTAAGCGTAGTTTGTGTGTTTCCGAAATAAGGAAAAACAGCAGCCCCTTTTTCCTTTGCTTTTTTTTCAATTGCTTTTGCTATTTCAGTCGAACTGGTTTTCAAAACGAGATAGCCCGACTCTGTTATTTGAATAGCACGGTCAAGTACTGCAAGTGCATCTTCAACCGATTCGTCCAAATATTTTACTGGTAATGAGGGCCAATCTGGTCCGGCATATTTCAGCCCGAGATCGTAGTGAACAGATCCGAGGTCGTTATACACCTCTGCGTTTTCAGGACGTAAGTCTAATGCCTGTCCATATAGATCTATCGCTTGCGTGAAATCTTGTGCGTTATATGCGTTCTCAGCATCAATCCGAACTGCTTGAAAATCACTGCTTTCCTCGTTAGCCTCTTTAATAGATTGAGTGTTTCCTCCCAAGAAATGTATGGAAAGAATCAACACAATGGACAGACAAACAATAATGATTGTGGGTAACTGCAATTTCATTTTCATTCTCCATTGTCATAACTTGATGGAATTCGTATCTCATTCAGATGTTTAAGGTTCTATCTTGTACCTTATTATTCCACTGAACAAAGGTCTGACTTTGTTCGTTTTATCACCCTTAAAACACCTATCTCCAGCGATTGTTCCTCTCAAAAGTGATAAGAATAGACTTCTGCTCACCATTTCTTTCAAAGTAGAGTGGAATTTTACTTGGGGCATGAATCTGTTTATCTACAATTTTAAAAATCTCAAGGGTATGAATTTCAATTTCATCTATTCGGTAGATGTTGTCCCCTTTCTTGAGAACTTCTGCTAATTCATTTCCTCTTTCAATGTGTGAGATAACAACACCACGGTGTTTATATTTTTTCGCCCTCTTCTTGTCGGGCTGCGTGAGTGTGAGTCCCCATCTTTGTGGTGCATATTCCCATTCCAGTGTCTTTAGTTTGAAGTTCGCCTCTCTTTTTTTGCCACGACGTATGAATTCACACTGGATGTTTTGGTTGAGTGGGAGCAAACGGACAATAGCCTTAAAATCGTTTTCATCCTTAATTCGACGGCCAGAGACGACCGAGATGATGTCGCCCCGTTTAATACCGGCAGCGGCAATAGGACTCTGTTTTTCCAGCTCTGATACTAAAACCCCGCGAGAAAAAATGGATTTTTGTGAAACTTCCTTCCCCAAAATTTTTTCAGCCATTTCTCCGGTTATAGACTGTATCTCCACACCAAGATAAGGCGGAACAATGCATCCGTGTTCGGTAATCTTCTCTATTACCTTTCTTGCTTTATTTGCAGGAATAGCAAATCCGACCCCTTGTGAACCACCGCTCGTTGAACGGATGACGGTGTTTATACCGATAAGTTCGCCATGTACATTTACCAAAGCACCACCACTATTCCCAGGGTTAACAGACGCATCTGTCTGAATTAGTGCTTCATAAAAACGGTTGTCTACTGCCAGAGAACGTTGCGTTGCGCTGACAATACCAACTGTTACCGTAGGTTGAGCATTACCGATTGAAAGTCCGAAAGGATTTCCTATCGCGAGTGCCCATTCACCAATTAGTAAATCACCAGAGTCGCCCCATTTTATTTCTGGTAGATCCTCTTTCGTATTAACTTTTAAAAGTGCGAGGTCCGAGAAAAAATCGAAGCCAAGTATATGTGCATCAAATTCTCGTCCGTCAGCGATAGCAACCCTGATCTTTTCGGCATCCTCAATGACGTGGTGATTGGTAAGGATATAACCGTCTTTGCTAATAATTACGCCTGAACCGACTTCACGTAGCGTATGTTTGCGAATAGGAGGCTCAAATCCATAAAATCGTTCGTAAAATTCATCAAAAAGAGTTGGTCGCGTAACGTTTCGCGTAGCACTGATATTCACAACTGCGGGACTCGCATGTTCAACTGCTGTTACGATCGCTGTCCGTCTTGATTGTGTTATGGCGTGTTGTAAGTCCTGTTCAGCGTGAACATCTGCTTGAAATGACAAAATAAACAGTGAAAGAATCACCCCAAATAGCAGCACTGCTATCCGTGTGTACTTACAAAACACCGAGATTTTTTTGGGCAGAATCCTTACGGTGTGTGTAAGGATTTTATTGTTGAAATTGTTTTTCTTTTTTCGTTTTGTCACAATGACAAATATTCCTTATCATCTATGCTTTCAATTTCAGGGAGATGCGATACCCTTCCAACCCTGGGTCTGTGTCTACGATTTTCTGCACATCTTCTTGAGGACGGCGTTTTGCAGGAAATTTCTCCGCGTTTGCACATCTAAGTGCCACCCTTGCTCCGACTGAACTGGCACGTCGCAGGTTTTCCAACTCCACTTTTTCCAGTGTGTCATAAGCCGTGTGTCCAAACCCGCGTCCAGACGGAGCAGAAGTAGGATCCCCCATGTGACATGATGGTACACCTTCAAGGAAAAACGGAAAATGGTCAGAATAGGAATGCACCTTCTGTCCAACAGGCATATCCGCATGCATCTGCTGTTGTGCCGTTTTAAAGAAAGGTCCTAACGTGTCCCATTGATGTAAAACAATTCCTTTCCGACTTGTACCACCGGCTGCATCCATATTCAACATAAATCGGACGTTATCCAACTCATTTGCATGTGCTTCAACATAACGAAATGCACCTGTAAGTCCAATTTCCTCCGTTCCAAAGGCGATGAATCGGATAGTCCGCTTTAGCATATCTGCTGTGTAGGTGGCTAAGACGCGCGCAACTTCTATAACGGATACCATGCCTGAAGCGGGATCATGCGCCCCTTGTGAAATGTCATGTCCATCGTAGTGGCATCCCAGAACAATCATCTCTTCAGGAATTTCTTTCCCTGGTAGGTCAGCAACGACGTTCCATGAAGTGCGAGGCTCGTTAATATCTGTCGTTTGCAGGTGCATTTTTACCTTTCCGTAGCGATCAATACATCGCGTTAAGAAATCGCCATCTTCTTTACAAACAGATATACCGGGGATAGGTGCGGGTCTGTTATTTTGAAGGCTGCCGGTTTCTGGTCCAACACCAGGATGTTCACTCACAAAAATGAAAGCACTTGCACCACCAAGGACTGCACGCTCATATTTTTCCTTCCGATGTACCCACCTTCCAAGGTCTCTCGGTGATGAGCTTTTCGCCATCACAAGTTTGCCGCTGGCTGTTTCACCAAGTTCGTCGTATTCTGGAGGACTTCCATGTCCGACAGAAACCAGTTCCCCAGTAATATCATTTGCTGGACAGTAAGGGAGCGAGATGCAATGTAAAGTCCGTTCAATTGGTTCAGTAATTGTAAGCGTAGCTGCACCGCGTGTCCAACCTGCGTAGGGGTATTCCTCTAACCTAACGTTTTTAAGTCCATAACGAGTAAATGTTTCAGAGATAAAAGTAGCAGCCTTATATTCTTCAGGGGTTCCTGCAAAACGGGACCCAAAGTCATCACATAAAACGGTCAGATTGTCCATGACTTCGCTGCTTGTGTAAATATCACCGACCATTTGCTGGTCAATATTAAGATACGGATTTTTGTTTTTCATAAATTTAAATAACCAATTTCTACTATTGTGTAAGTGACATAAAAAACTTTACGCGGAAGATACAGTGGAACTGTTTTGACTGTTGTTCTCATCCCGAGGACTCATAAGCATTGCCAAATCAATATCGTCATCTGAAGTAGGAACAGGAATTTGGAGTGCCGATAATGTTTTCATTCGCGCGTCCGCAATTTTCTTTAACTGCCACGCATTCAAAATCAGAATCTGTCCTCGCCGTGTTTTAATTATATTATGTTGTTTAAATGTCTTCAAGAGTGTTTCAGTTGTTTCCGTTGAACTTCCAATTAATTTTGACATACGTTTGGTTGATAGGCGCGGCACACACATAACACCATTTTTATCTGGAGTTAAAGCAAGATTCCGCAATAATAGTGCAAGGCGGGAAGATGTGCTTCGAAACATAATATTTCCAAACGTGTTGGTCCGTTTACAATCTGGTGCTGCGTTTTTATTCAAGATGTTGTGTGAACCGAATTGCCATTCCTGTTTTTTATTTCTGTATCTAATGAAAAATGGTTTGTTAGATGTTTCTAACACATTAGAGAAACCTACCTGTCTTCTACGCTGCAATGGTAGTGTTAAATGCGGTTTCCGTTTCAGAAAAAACGAAAAATCACGAATTGTTAAAATGCCGAGATGAACCTCTGTCAAAGTTTCCGCGAAAGTGGATTCATTTTCATCCAAACTCTCAGCATTTTCAGGGATTACCCCAAATATCTCACCCTGTTCCAGTACCTCTTTTGTTCCCGGAATGTCATCCTGGTTTCCACTGGATCCTGAATTCTTAGCGCGCTTTTCAATCTTCTCAGAATCAGTGTCTGGCAAATTTTCAGAAATTTTAACGCGCCCTTCTTTAATTAAATAAACGCCTTCTTCGCAAATTCGCTCCTCGTGTTTTAGGTCTTTGAATTTGATTATCTGCGTTAACGCACGCGCGTCTTCTTCGGAAAGGTCGCGGAAAATATGAATCTGTTTGACACACCAGAAAAGTTCTGTGACGAAATTTTTCATGTCTTATACCATTTCTAAAAAATTTCATTTCATTATGAGATTTGAATCGCACACTCAGGTGAAGAATATAAGAGGCGCAATGAATTGCGCGACTACAAACGCATGTTTTGTTAATGATGAACCTTCATTTAGAAATGGTATTACTACAATAGAAAGATCATATCAGTAAATAATCAGCGTAGAATTCTATATCGGAAGAGTGTTGCCAATATCTTGACTCCAGCTTTGAGACTACCTAAAAAAGTCCCACTAATTTTTGATGTGCCGATACGTTTGCGATAACTAACTGGCACCTCACGGACATTCATACCCATTTTTGCGGCTTTGAGTTGCATTTCTATTGTCCAACCAAAGTTTTTATCCTGCATGTCTAAGGCTTGGAGTTGTTCGTAACGGATAGCACGAAAGGGTCCTAAATCGGTATATCGGACACCGAAAAAGATTCGCATTAAGAAAGTTGCAAGTTTGTTCCCGAACTGTGCCTGTGGCAGCAATGCTCCCTTTTCACTCGGTATGCGTGTGCCGATAACAAACTCCGCGAGTCCATCTTGGATCGGTTGCACAAGCGATGGCATCTCTGTTGGATCATCGCTATAATCACCATCTAAAAACACAACGATGTCTGCTGCTTGAATAGCAGCGATTCCTGCAAGACATGCGCTTCCGTAACCTCTTTGCGGTTCGGTTACAATTTTTGCGCCGTGTTTCAGGGCAATTTCTGCGGTTCTATCAGTGCATCCGTTGTCTACAACGATAATTTCTTGAACTAACGATTTCGGAATATCGTTGATGACATTTGCAATAGCACCTTCTTCGTTCAAGACGGGAATGATGACCGAAACTTTCACGGTTTTGCACTCTAAAGATGGAATAGGGATAATTTACCGCGTCCTTAGTGCAGAGAATTACATTTTTGCCGCAGGTTCTTGGACTGTTTCAACAAGACGTTGGACAACTGTATCAGTATCAACCCCTTCTGCCTCAGCGTGAAAATTTGTCAAAACGCGGTGCCGTAGCACTGCTGGAGCAACTGCTTTTACATCTTCGCAAGAAGCGTTGTAACGTCCTCTAAGGATAGCTCTTGATTTCGCACCTAATATTAGATACTGACCTGCGCGGGGCCCTGCTCCCCATCGCACCCATTGCTGAATAAAATCAGGAGCGTCCTTTTCTTTAGGACGAGTTGCCCGTGCCAATTTTACGGCGTATTGTACAACGTTATCCGCTGCAGGCACCCTACGAACGATTTGGTGCAATGATACAATGGCTTCACCGGAAAGTGCCGTTTCTAATTCAGGTTCATCTGCTCCTGTTGTTGCGGAGATGATATTAACTTCCTCTTCTTCTGCAGGATAGTCTATAACGATTTTAAACATGAACCGGTCAAGTTGCGCCTCTGGCAATGGATATGTGCCTTCCTGCTCAATTGGGTTCTGTGTGGCAAGCACAAAGAAAGGTTCTGTTAGTTTGTATTCTTCTCCTCCAGCGGTAACGTTATGTTCCTGCATTGCCTCTAAAAGCGCGGCTTGTGTCTTCGGAGGGGTTCGGTTGATCTCATCAGCGAGAAGGATATTTGCAAAAATAGGTCCCTGAATGAATCGGATGGTTCTTTGCCCTGTGGTGCGATCCTCCTCAAGCACATCAGTGCCGATAATATCGGCAGGCATCAAGTCCGGTGTGAACTGAATTCGTTTAAATTTGAGATTTAATATTTCAGCGAGCGTTTTAATCATCAACGTTTTCGCTAATCCCGGCACACCTTCGACAAGGCAATGCCCACCGGCAAAGAGTGCCATCAACATCTGATTGATCACTTCCTCCTGACCGATAATCACTTTTTTCAATTGTTCTACAATTGATTCTTGGCTTTTCATTAACTCTTCAATAGCTTGGACTTCTTCAGTTGCTGGCATCTGTTCACTCCTTATATGGAAGATAAAGTTGTAAAATATAGGTTTTACTAAGTTTGGACAATTTTTGGGATTCTGTTGTGTGAACTTAGACTTATTGGAACACCTTATATAACAGAAATATAGGATTTATTTATACACATTTTGCCCCGCTGGGGCTGCTTAAACGGAAAGTGCGTTGCCTTCTAAGGTTTTTGAGTTAAAATAAATCGTTTTGTGCTTCGGCTTGAGGCAATTCTAACGACACTTGTGAGATTTGAGATTTGAGTGGCTTCCACTTTGGGTGCGTGAAAACGAATCGCTTGTTTCATCTTTGCTTTCTGTCCAGATTTCGTGTAATCCAAATGGATTTCAGCGACATCTGTTTGGAGTTTTTGCGGCTCTGGTACCACTTCTATAACAAATGGTGTCTCCGCATCAACGGTGATTTGGTCTTCAAAAGTAAGTGCTTTACCCAAAACAGCTGGATGATCGCGTTCCTCTTCTCTCAACAATTCGGCATACGGATATTCAATAACAGGCAGCTCCAAAATAAATTGGTCGCCCATTTTGTATAGGTACTCCTTACAGGACCACGTCAGGTTAATCTTTAATTCAGGTCCCAGCCGTCTTGCTTCCGAGATTTTAAAATGCTCCACTTTGGCCCGTTCATCCAATTCCAAAGTACTGCGTAGAAATTGGATTCGTTCTTCGCGATAATCGACACCTAAAAGACGTGCTCGCAATCTTGCGTTGAAATCTCCAGAGACCCGTAATTCATGTGTAACTTCCACGCTCAAATCCTTTTTGACCTTAACATGAGTTTTTGTATGTCTCACATTTGAGTCTGCTGGGAGTGCCGGACTCTTTTGAAAAGCATAGAGGAGGTTTTTCACTTTCTCTCCATCCAGTTTTTCTTGAGCTTGGATAGATGTGCCTGCTGTATCTACTCCAATTCCGTCCTTTGTTGGCGCATCGGTATTGACAATCAAGGTCCACCGATTTTGATCACTAACAGGGAAATCACCGAAAGCACACGTTTGTGCAGTCGGATCCAGCCATATCAGGTCTTTACCTTTTCCCCCATCTACTGCAAGGATCATGTGGTTAAAGTATGCAAGTGATGGAATTTCTGGGACAATTCCACTCGCCTTGCCAGCAGAAATGAGGACAGGGTATGAATCAATTCCAGCGACACGAAGCATCGTTGAAAGTAGCGTTGATTTACCCTTACAATCTCCCCATTCACCCTCCAATACCTTAGCGGCGGGATAAGGTTTGATACCCCATATTCCGCGCTCATCTCCCGCGTACTTGATGGTTGTCGCAACAAATTCATAGAGTCTCTTTATTTTTTCCTGACGTGACAATGCCCCGGTGAGTATCTCTTTCGTTTTTTCTTCAATTTCCTTCGTAATTCTATCCTGTTCACGAATTAATGTTGCGTACCAAGCAATTAGTTTATCCCATGAACCAATTGTGGAAATGCTAATATTATAAGCGAAATCCGAAACAGCAGGCATCAAGGGTTCGTGGCGTAAGGCAGGTACATCTTTTGCTTCAAATGTATAGGTGCGGCTATAGTTGTTTTCTGTCACAGTCGGTTCAATTGAAGTGCCGTTTACTCGGTAAAAAAGTGGTGTTTTTTTCGGAACATGTGTCGTAAGACGGTAGTTTTGTACAGGGACATCAACTTGAAAATAGACCTGTCGCCAAAATTCGCCCTTCATAGCACCTCGTGGATTTCTGGTGGAATAGGCATAGTCAATGATACAACCGTCGGACACTTTCGGCAATTCAAAATACATCAAGCGAGTATCAACGTTCAATCCTGCTTCAGTATATCTGGATGGCGTAATTCCACGGACGATTTTACGTTCCTCCAATTCCAGCTGAGTGCCTTCTGGTTTAATCGTTCGCGCATGATGAATAGTAACATCATCCGCATCTTGTGTATAAGGAATCCTAATTTCACCGAAGTGATGGCCATCTTCATTGAATATTTTGACGACTCGTCGTGTAGAATAAACACGCCTGCCATCCTCATCAAGGTCATGTACTTCTGCTTCCCATAGCACAACAGCACTTTCCTCTGGATTATCTGGTTCGGTAGGCGCGTTTTCAATGTTCTCTTGGATGGCTTGTTCGTCTGCTTCGCTGATAAAATTATACGGTAATGACGATTTTCCCTTCATTTCCGCTTGTTCTTTTTCCTCTGGAGGGGCCTCGCTATGGTCATGACCATTTTCGTGCGTCTGAGCAACTGCCGATTCATCTTGCTCTTCTTCTGGGTTTTCTACAGGACTTTCCTCTTTTGGGGGCAGAGGTGTGCGCCGTGTTCCAAAAAATGTTTTATCAGCGAGTGTGCCTTCACCATTTGCTTCCAAATCCTTGCGTGAGGCACGACCATCGCCGTTATCATCAAGATGGGGATGCTCTGCTTGCATAGCACCATCTTGTGTGTACCATTCGTCAACGCGAGTTTGCATCCATATAAATGCTTCTAAAAGCGATATTGCCCCATCATCATTTGCATCCGCATAAGGTTCAGAGAATACATCAACGAAGAGGTCCCCGAAACCGGCTTGAGAGGCGTAACCTTCACGGGAAGAACTTGATGTAATAATTATGCGTCCCGATTCGCTGATTTTTTGGACTATCCCCGCACTATATGGAAACCCAAAAACAAGTAGCTGTTGTTCAGCGCGAATACTGTTAATACTGTCAGTATATTCTTGTTGGCTGATATCGCGTCCTGATAAATTAAATTTTATGCCGGATGCGCTGCGCGTTGCGTGCCCAAGCATGAATAAGATAAACCTGTCTGATGGTTGAACCTTCTCAGCAAGTTGTGCAAATGCCTCTAAAACTGGTTCTCGTTTTGCTTCACCCGTAACGAGCCCTGGCAGCGTGCCTTCATCCTCAAAGAGGAAGGTAATCTGATCAGCAGGATAACCGTACTCTTGTGTAAGCAATTGATGGAATCGAGAAGTCGCGCTCCAAAATTGGTCGTAGTAAGATTTCTCACCGCCAACACCGCCAAGAATTAGGACATAATCTGTTGCAAAAACTGTTGTGGAAACCGATAGAAAAACAGCAAGAATTGCTATGATAATTCGACGCATTTTATTTCTCCGCTTTAGCATAGTGTCTGTTATTAAAACATATAATAAATTTTACAACGTCTCGGCACGCTTGCAAAGCACGCCTAACAATGGAGTGAAGTTAATTTTGTGTTACAAATAGGGCTTACGCAAATTGCGTTTTAGTATTAGGTTCTTGTTTTTGCAATTCTAACAAATACATTATTTATGTAAAACGTTCTTTTTAATATTAGACCAAGTTGTTGCTATCTTATCATCGGCCTTGACTGCATACCCCTCTATACCCAAATCCCCCAGTTTCACTGGCACGGAAATGGCAGTGCGGTTAAAAATATCATCCTCAAGCGGTTCGTGATCAACATACATTGCTACTAAACGCTTGGTGTTTGCGTCAACTATTGGTGACCCGATCACTGCTGGTGTAGGTCTGATCAAGCAAGAATTGAAACCCAACCGCCGCTCAGCATCAAAGTGCCCCGCTTGACACAAGCGTTTTCCAAGCGGATAGTTTTGAAAATCAAGTACGTTCTCATTGTTAGCGATAAAGGAATACATTTCCAGGCCTGTATCCACATCTGGATAAGCACTGGTTGCAATCGGCTCATAGTCATCCATATCAACATCTTTTATTGCTAATATGGTCAGATCGTAAAAGGGTTTGTCAGGGTCAGGGTGGTGGATATGCTTGCGTTCAGTAATCCCAACTATTTTATTTTTAACAACCCCGTCTCTGCCAACCAACGAGTTAACTGCTTGATCAATAACTATCTCTCCGTTCATCATGATGAAAGCACGTGCACCGATGAATAGGTGTTCGTCGTTAGGCTTGCCAAGATAAGCAAGATGCATGACTCGCCATAATCCCCCGAAGTCCATGACAAGATAGTTAAACGAGTAGGTAAAATCCTTATTTTCATTCGGATTTAGAAGTTCCCATTCAGCATTTACATCTTCCCAAAACTTATCCCAATCCGCATGAATGTGTATAGGTATGCCATGTAGAATCCACACGGCAACCGTTATCGCTACGATTTTCTTAATATCAACATGCTTAGAGATAAACCGATTTAAACATTGAGTAATAGTGCAAATACTTTGAATTTTGATTGCAATTCCTCCACAAATATAGATTGATTCGTTGATACCCTCTAAATTCCTTATCAAGAAGATTTTAAAAAGATTGGTTTGTGTAAAATTCGTGAAACTTGATAACAAAATTGACAATAATCAGAAACTAAGTTCCATTGCTTCTTAAATTGTAAATGTAGTCATAATAGAATAGTATAACACAAACTTAGATTATTCCGTAAGTCCTGACAAATTGAAATCACCACTTGTACCACCTGTTTTCTTGACTAACCTTATTTCGGATATACACATTTCTCGGTCAACGGCTTTACACATATCGTAAACGGTCAAACCTGCGACAGACACCGCAGTGAGCGCTTCCATCTCTACACCTGTCCGTCCAACAGTTTGCACCTCTGCTTCAATTTCTATCCTCTCTGCGATAATCGCCACATCCACACGGATTGAGGTAAGGTTTAGAGGATGGCACAGCGGTATGAGTTCACTCGTCCGTTTTGCTGCCATGTAACCTGCAAGGCGGGCGACTTCCAAAACATTACCCTTTTTCATCTGTTGTTCAGCGATGCGACGAAGTGTTTCAGGCTGAGCCGTCACATGTCCTTGGGCAATAGCTATGCGTAACGTTTCAGGTTTCTTCCCAACATCAACCATTCGGGTGTTGCCTTTTTCATCAAAGTGTGTTAGTTCATTCATCGTTCAACTGACTGCTTGCTTATTCTAAAGCGTCCTTCATAATTTCTTCATAGGTCTGGCGGAATCGTTGGAGATAGTTTCCTTTCCCGTGATACGCTTCTACATCAGTCGGATTGGGTCGAATAAGTTCGCCGCGTTTTAGGACTGCAGCACTAAACGCCTCCACGTCAAAAGACCCACCTACATGGCTACAATATGCGTTTACACCAGCAACAGCAGCACCGAGCGCAGCCCCACCTTTTTCTACGGGGACGACAGGTCTGTTCCAAATTCCTGCGACGCGCCGCATAATTTGCGGACTCCCGGTCGCGCCCCCTGTAACATATAAAGGGTCTTGCGATGGTTTTGTAAAGACTTTAGAATAAACATAAACAGCTGCAAGACTTGTCTCAATTATACCTGTATAATCCTTCGCTAAATTTGGAGTTTCCGATTCTGCTAAGCGTACAAAGTCAAAGGCGTCAGAAACAGGAAAAGATTCCGCTCTTGGTTGCCAAAATGTCATGAGTTGTCCGGGTGAAACGTCTTGCAAAGCTGCTTCCGCCGGTTCATATTCCTCTTTCGCGAGTCCATAGTGATTTCTAACTGCATCCCATACCATAGCACCATTGGTGCGGCACCCGAACATAAACGGCCGTCCAATACCATCATACATAGCGTTTGCAAAACCTTCTGGATCAAGCGTATCTCCATCAGTTGATACCATATTGACGAAACTGGTGCCAAGACTCAGAAGGTCTCCTGCAACTGGAACTTTCGCCTGCGGGTTATCACCTGATCCTGCTATGATAGAACATTCTTCAGAAAACCCATGCCTTTCTACAAAATATGTAGCGATATTTCCCACAACGGAATCCGGTGGAGCGAGTTCTGGCAATTTACCCAACAATGCTTCCGAACCTCCGGGCAAACCATCCGCTGTTGCTTCTATCAGTTCAGCATCCCACACCTTATTCCGGTAGTTCATAAGCGACATACCGCATCCATTACCAATATCAATCGGCACTAACGGATTTGCCGACAGCACTGCGGGGATAAAACTGCTGATAAGTTGGATTTTTTCTGTCGCCTCATAGGCACGTGATGATTGTTCAGCAACGCGACGGATCACTCCGCCTGTGAACCGTAGTGGCGCATCCGAGCCAGAACGTTCAATCATCTGTGCTTTTCCGCCGACTGCTTCTCGCACATGATTTGTCTGCGCGACGGTATTGGCAGTCATCCATATCGGTGCACTGGAATACGAGAAGACACCTGCTAAAAGCGTGTTTAAATCTAATCTACTACCTTCTGGTTTTTGTAGGTTGGAGAATATAATCGCAGCGTTTCGGTTCAAATAGACATGTCCGTGTTGTTGCCCTGATGTATTGATAGCAACGATATTCTCTAACGCAACACCTGCCTCGCGCATGTCAGCAAACATTGCATTGAGTGAAGCAAGATACATCAATGGAGGTTGTTCTGCTTCACCTTCAGACTTCGGTGGTAAAATATAGTCCTCTCCAATACCGAAGCAGTTGGTCCGCTCATCTGCACGATAGTCAATTGCGTGTTCAAAACACTTCTCTGCCGTGTCTATATTGATGACGATTGCCGATAAACTCTGTGTGCTTGAGTCTAAGCCGAGGGCAAGACGTTGATTTTTGTGATTTTGCATAAATTATTGTGTCCAGTGAAACTAATTTCCCGGAAAAGATCGGTTCTCCAATTCATCGATGCACAGAACGATTGAACCATTACTTCAACAGCGGCCAAAGTTTTCTAATCTATTACTCATTGCCGTTCATGCTCAAAATGTGGGTGAACGCCTCGAAGTTTTCTACATGTAAAGCTTCGTTATGCAGTTCTTGAAGTCGCTCAAGATCCTGGATGTTTTCTAATACGGGTCTAAGGGCTTGAACTGCAAACCCATCAAACCGAAACTCAAGTACCGCAAAGAGATATCTGATTGCATCTTGTCTTGCTTCTCGTTGATAACTTGCTTCCGCTGTCTCTACGAGATGTTGATATACTGAAGATTCTTGCATAACTTCCTCCGATAGAAAACCATCAATTGCTTGGTGAGGATGAATTAGCCCACTCATGACCCACTGTGATACGAGAAGATTGCTCCGAATATCTGTGGGCAGTGAAAGCGTTTTTGTTCTTTCGTTACATTGAATTGCCCATTGGAGTTTCTCCATGCCAGCCGGTGGTTGCATCAGCGGCGCGAATGGCATAAGTCCAGCATTTTGTTCATCAAAAACAGATTGTCCATCAAGTTGAATCAAGCGAATTACTTTGTACTCAACGATGAACCGATGGTTCGGTACGTCTTGCTTATAACCCCCTGGATCATTACGACCCGCATCAGGACGAAGATAGATAACGTGAGAGAGGATTGGCAAACCGTATTTTTCGTAACATCTACCGATATAACCTACATTACGGCGCACCATTTCAGGATTAGTGCTGTCGCCTACCTGAAACTCAATGTGCACCAAAACCAATTCATTACCGAGTTGCACCTTTATGAGACTATCTATCCGGCGGATTTCAATGGTCGTGAATTCGCCATCCACAAATTCTATAAACTCAAAATCAGCACGTTCCAAGACTGTTTTCAAGATGTCTTCAGGAAATTTCTGCAACGTATCTTTGGTTACAATATCGTATCTACCGTGCGGCAGTGACGCAAAGTCTGGATCGGGCTGCTCTCTTACGTAGATCATATCAATATTGTACTTTTATCTACCGATGAATATCAACCTTCTTTACAGTTCATCTATTCAGTGGATCAATTCCCTGGATATGCGCGGTTCTCTAATTCAGCGATGAATTTTTCTGAGGCAATAGCTGCCGCTGCGCCCGCACCCGCCGCCGTAATCGCTTGACGGAATACGTGGTCATGCACATCACCCGCGGCAAAAACACCATCTATGTTAGTGCGTTGCATCTCGTCCACAATGATATATCCTTGTTCGTCCATATTTATGACATCTGTGAACAGTTCTGTGTTCGGAATATGTCCTATAAAGATAAACACACCGTCAATCGGGAAAAGTTCAGTATCATTCGTTTTGACATTTTTGAGTTTGGCACCGGTAACTTTTTCATCATCTCCGCAAATTTCTTCAACGACGGTGTCCCAAATGAACTTGATTTTATCGTTTTTGAATGCGCGTTCCTGCATAATCTGACTTGCACGAAGTTGATCTCGGCGATGAACAACATAAACCTCAGAAGCATATTTGGTTAAGAAAATACCTTCTTCCAATGCCGCATCCCCACCGCCAACAACGATGAGGCGTTGATCTTGAAAGAAAAATCCGTCACACGTTGCACAGTAAGAGACACCGCGTCCACCATACCCTTCTTCACCGGGAATGTCAAGTGTGCGTGGTGATGCACCAGTGCAGATAATTACAGATTTCGCGTGATATTCTTTTTCATAAGTATTGACGACAAACGGGTGTTTCGCGAAATCAACCGCTGTTACTGTGTCAAATTTAACCTCAGTGCCGAACCGCTCCGCTTGTTCCTGCATGCCTTGAATGAAGACTGATGCTTCGTTGCCGAAAAACCCGGGGTAGTTCTCAAGGTCAAGTGTTAACGAAAGTTGCCCGCCAAGCGCATCACCCGTAATTAGGACTGGTTCCAGCATTGCACGAGAAGTGTAAACACCTGCGGCAAAGCCGGCAGTGCCACCACCTATAATAATTATGTTTCTATTTTCAATATTGTTTGTATTTGTATTCATTGTATATTCAATTGCTTTGAGATAGGTATCTCAGAGTTGGGTAGACGCGCTTTGCAAACGCGCCGATCAAAGTGTATTGTTAATTGCAAATCAATTGTAATTATTCTGCAAATGGTGTTACGGTTAATCTCGGAATTCCATCAATAATCGGATAAGATTGCTCGCAAAATGTACAGTAGAGATTTTGTTCTTCCCATGTAATCTCGCCTTTACACAGCGGACAGACGAGAATCTCCTTTAATGGTTTGGTTTGGCGGCTTCTGCTTTTTGCTAAAATAGATTTTGCACGCGAAACAATACTACGCGGTACTGCACTTTTTAGTGTTAGTAAAAACTCATCGTGGATATGCTTTGAATGAGTATGTGTTAAAAGTTCTTCAATAGTTTTTGGAGATTTCAAGTCCAGAGGTGACTCTGGCTGGTCCAATATCTCGTAATCAATCTTATCTTCCCATTCATACTGGACAAGGAAAAGATTGTGGTGCGTAATATGAAACTTTCTCCAGTACTTATCTCCTGCAGCCAACGTGTGGAAAAGCTGACCAAATTCGGCTCTCTTCTCATTCTTTTGTAGCACCAAACGATCATCAATTCGGTTAACAATCCAGTTGTGGTAATGCCATCCGTAGATACGTTCTCCAATTTCGGAGGGTGTTTCAATATAACCTCTGGATGACACACGCATCATTTCGGAGAGTAGTAAATGAGGGTCTTCAACGTGTTCCAAAACATGCAAACAGATCACATAGTCAAATGCACCGTCTGCGAAGGGTAAAAACTGTCCATCCGCTTCTATCATCGGACGATCAGTGACAATCATACCGCCGCGCTGTTCGTCATCATCTATGAATTTATCACATAAAACATCCGAGCGTATATTGGGATTATGTCCACTTCCAATTTCTAAAACAAAATCGTTCGCACGAATGTTCATTTTTGGACAACCATAGTAATGTAGGGACTCAAATACGGAAACATGTTCGCAATAATTCTCCCCTTTATGCCAAAACCGACTGCTTTTTTGACGATGCTGAACCCATTAATTTTGAAAAATTGTGCAAGATCAATCGGGTTTGCGTAATACGCACTGTCGGCATCACCACCGATAGCATCTACTTGTAAATCCGGATCACGATAGATAAAGTGTGGTGTTTTTGTTAAAAAACGTTTTTTTATATAGAGTCCACAGTTTCGCTTAAACTGCTGCCATGCTTGCTGCTTTGTTTCTCCCCAAACAGGTCTGCCCGGTTTACCGCACATCAGACGAACCCAATCAAAGAATGGTGTTAAGGGCGAACAGAGATTTGGTCCGGAAAGCACAACTTTACCACCATTGCGGACAACCCGAATCATCTCCTTCAATGCTGTCTCCACGTCAGGCAGATGTTCTATCAACTCGTTTGAACAGAGAACATCAAAGGAATCATTATCAAACGGTAGTTCCAAAACGTCGCACACTTGGTATCGTAGTTTCTGATTTTCCCAATTCCTTGCTTCTTTTAGAAAAAGCGGCGAGATGTCGGTTCCAACGACATCATAATCCGCCTGATTTAGCAACCGAGACGAAATACCGTTCCCGCACCCAAGGTCCAGGATTTTAGCGTCTGCCGGGGCACAACGTATTACTAACTCTACGTAGTGTCGTAGATAAGCCTCGTCGTGTGCTGCTAAGAGAACTTTATAGGTTTCCGATGTCTCGTAGAACTCGCGCATCCGCTGACGGAGTTGTAATGGTGTTTCAGATACCGGCGTTTCCAGCATATTGTCTAACTTCCAAAAGGCTTAATAAATTATATCCGTTTGGGTACAGAATAACAAGAAAAAGTGAGAGGATATGAGAGAAACCTAATTAGTTTCAATTATGAGCGAAGGGTATTCCACGGTGCTTCGTCAAAAACATCAATGAGTTGGTATCCTTCTTCTCCTTTGCTCGGACTTAACGTAACAAACAACTTTGCAGGTTGATCTGAAACATTAAAAGATGCATGAACAATATCCGCTGCGATGAACACAGAATCACCTGCGTTTAGCGTTTGCTTCTTATCTTCAAGCCACTGTTCCACGCTGCCTTCTATCACGTAAATAACCTCTTCCTGGTCGGGATGTTTATGAAAATCATGCCCGTATCCGGGTGAGAGGCTAACTTCCATTGCGACTATATCTTTCGCGCCTGTGGTTTCTGGACGACTGAGCCATCCGACCGTTCCCCAATCTAAATGATCTCTTTCGACTTCTGCAGACGATATAAATCTTCCATTCACGTTGTCTATATTCTCCTTTATCTATCTATAAGAGAGCTGTCTTTCGACTCAATTCATGTTTCTATTGAAAGAATGTAGGTGAACCCAAACCGAGCCCACCTACAAGAAATACTTGAATTATAACTTCTATCCCTTTATCTATGGGATTTTATTGCACTCCACGTTGTAGCTAATTTTTCACGCGGGTCAACGGCTGTACCAGGCATGTGCCCGATTTTCATTTCCATCATAACTTCTTCTTCACTGAGCGCACGATTCCAGATACGAACCTCGTCAATCAGACCGAGGTACCTTCGGTTAGCACCTTCACCTGTAGTTCCCACATAGACAACTGATGTATCAGCAGCACCAGGTAAAGCATTTTTACCACCAAATTCGCCGACCATTTCACCATTGAGCCAATAACGGTGTGTGCCATCATCTACCTGCCCAACAACATGCTGCCACTCATTGAGTGCAATCTTTCCGGTGCAGACACTACCACCACCAGCACTCAAGTGTAAACATTCACTCGGTGATTCAGTGTAGAAACTATAGGAACGGGGGCTGTTACCTTTTGCAACAATGCCTTGCCAACGTTGATTATTGGGTCCCATGTGCCTTTCAGCATTAATCCATGCCATTACGGTTACACTCGTTTCAACGGTAAGAATGGGGTCGTGTGGCACTTCAATCCAATCATCTGTACCGTTAAATTTAAGTGCTTTTCCAAACTTACCATCTACCAATTGAGGGGCACCTTTTATAGACCCGTCATTCTCGTATTGTGAATGGTCAATTGTCATATCGCCATCTAATTCATCAAAAGAGAAATAGAGGATAAGCGAATCATCCGATTCTTCTGCTGCGAAAGCGAAAGATGTTACAAATGCAGTAAGAATTAATATAACAAACAAAAACCTCATAGTTATTATTCCTCCAATTAACATCGGAAAATCCGATGTGTACTAAGTTGAGATTTATAGTGATATTGTAAACAATATCACTATAAATTGAATTTATCGTTTTTCAGATTTTATGGTTCCCCACGTTGTTGTCAATTTTTGACGTGGATCGACAGGAAAGAGTTCCATATGCCCTTTCTCCATCTGTTCAATAACCTCTTCTTCACTGAGAGCACGGTTCCAGATGCGGACCTCGTCAATCAATCCTAAGAATTGGCGATTTCCTTCATGTGTTCTCCCGATAAAGACATTTGCGGTATCAGCTTTGCCGGGTGGATTTGGTTTCCCTCCGTATTCACCAACGTTTTTTCCGTTAATCCAATACCGGTGCGTTCCACCCTCCGACTGCGCGACAACATGCTGCCACTCATTTAATGCGACTTTTCCATCTTGGCAAACGCTTCCTCCCCCGTTAACACTGAGATGCATACATTCACTCGGTGATTCAGTGTAGAAACTGTAAGAACGCGGATTGTTGCTCTTAGCGACGATACCCTGCCAACGCGCGTTATTCGGCCCCATATGTCTTTCCGTATTAATCCAAGCCATAACGGTGAAATCCTTATCAACGGTAAGCGTTTCATGATGTGGCACAGTCACCCAGTCACTTGTCCCGTTCAGTTCGAGCGCTTTACCGAATTTACCGTTAACATGTTTAGGATTACCAGCCATTTCGCCGTGGTTTTCATACATTGAATGGTCAATTGTGTTTTTCCCATCCACTGTATCAAAAGACATGTAAAGGATAAGCGAATCCTCTGGTCCTGCCGCCTGTGCAAAAGAAGCCACAAACGTTATAATTGTTAACATTATAAATAGAGTTTTCATTATTTCCTCCTTATATAGATTTAAAGAGTTTCCGCAGACATCTGTTACAAAATTCAACAGAAACCCTTTGGGACGAATCAAATCTGACCGTCCATTTTATCGCTGTTGTGCCTTCAAATTACCCCAAGTGGTAGTTAATTTCAGCTTAGGATCAACAGCGAAAAACTCAAAATATCCCTTCCCCATCTGTTCAATAACTTCTTCTTCACTAAGGGCGCGATTCCAAACCCGAACTTCATCCATCATCCCTAAAAACTCGCGTTGCCCTTCGTGTGTTCTTCCAATCATGACATTTGCTGTATCAGCCTTGCCGGGTGGAGGTTTTCTACCGCCAAATTCGCCTGCCTTTTTTCCGTTCAGCCAATAGCGATGTGTGTTACCATCAACTTGTGCCACAACATGTTGCCACGTATTCAATTTGACTTCCCCGGTGCAAACACTCGTACCACTGTTGACACTGAAAGCCATACACTTACTTGGAATTTCAGTATAAAGACTGTAAGAACGCGGATTATTGCTCTTAGCAATAATCCCCTGCCACCTTTGGTTGTTGGGACCTTCATGGCGTTCTGTATGAATCCAAGCCATGACCGTAACATCTTTGTCAACGGTGAGTGTTTCATGATGTGGGATTTCAACCCAGTCGCTTGTCCCGTTCAGTTCAAGTGCTTTACCGAACTTACCATCAACCAGTTTTGGTGCGCCTTTTAGTTCGCCATGGTTTTCATACAGTGAATGGTCAATTGTGTTTTTGCCATCAACTGTATCAAAAGACATATAAAGAATGAGTGAATCCTCTGGTTCATTTGCCGCATGCGCGAAAGTGGTTACAAACATCAAAAGTGTTAGCATTATCAAAAGAGATTTCATATTCTCTTCCTCATATAGATAAAATATGTTTGTAAGTGTCTCTTTCTAACACAGTTGAAACTACGTTTGGACAAACCCAAATATCCGTCTGTCTTATCAATATTTTATCTTCAGATTGCCCCAAGTGGTTGTTAATTTGTGTTGAGGGTCAACAGCGAAAAACTCAAAATGCCCTTTCTCCATTAGTTTATTAATCTCTTCTTCAGAAAGAGCACGGTTCCAGATGCGAACTTCGTCAATCATACCGAGGAAATATCGTTGATTACCTCCGCCCGCAGTTCCAATAACAACAGGTGATATATCCTCTAATCCAGGAGGGTTCGGTTTGTTGCCGAATTCACCGACCTTCTGTCCATTAATCCAATAACGGTGCGTTCCATTATTCACTTGTGCCACAACATGTTGCCATTCGTTTAGTTTGACTTCACCTTTGCAGACACTGCCACCACCTTGCGGTGGACCTACACTGAGGTGTAAACATTTATTGTCCGCATCAGTCCATAAACTATAAGAACGAGGGTTATTGCCTTTAGCTATAATACCTTGCCATCGTGCGTTATCAGGTCCTGTATGTCTCTCAGTATGAATCCAAGCCATGACCGTAACATCCTGATCTACAGTAAGTGATTCATGGTGAGGAATTTCAACAAATTCAGAAACTCCATTAAATTTTAGAGCTTTACCGAATCTTCCATCAACATGTTCTGGATTGCCCATCATTTCACCGTGGTTTTCATACTTTGAATGGTCAATTGTGTTTTTGCCATCAACTGTATCAAAAGACATATAAAGAATGAGCGAATCCTCTGGTTCATTTGCTGCCTGAGCAAAAGAGGCCACAAGTGCTATAAGAATGAATAGGATAGATAGATATCTCATTTTTAATTATTGATTGATTGAAACAATTTTTTCACCTTCAACAGCCAAATATTTATGGTTAACAAGAAGTTGTGTTTTTTTCTCAATTTGTCCCGCAGGCCACCGAATCTCAAGGAGATCAATCTGATTTGCTTTTCCAACACCAAAATGCACACGCAGATCGTGGAAAGAGAGATAACTCCCACCACTCTGCACCTCTCGGTACTGAACGTGTGTGCCTGTAACAACCTTTATTTTGGCCCCAATCCCAGAACGGTTGCTTTTCTGTCCGACAACCTGAACTTGCACCCAATTGTTCTGATTGCCAACTGCATTTTGAAGTAAGTCTGGACGTTGATTGCAGTTGGTAACGAGAATATCAAGATCACCATCGTTGTCGTAATCGCCGATAGCAGCACCACGACTGACCTTTTTCAAACTCAAACCATCTTTCTGAGGCATCACGTTGGTGAACGTGCCATCACCTAAATTCCTAAACAGTAGATTTCTTTGTGGATAGGTTACGTGCTTTTCAAGCACGGAGATGTTATCCATCAAGTGCCCATTCGCTACAAAGATATCTTGATAACCATCATTGTCATAATCAAAAAACTTGATACCCCATCCAAGGTAGCCGTGTGTTACTTCGGCTATCCCCGAGGCTATCGTGTTGTCAATAAAGAAATTGCTGTCGTGATTGTGATAAAGGGTATTTGTCTCTGTCTGGTAATTGCTAACAGTAATGTCAAACTTCCCGTCGTTGTCATAGTCACCAAAATCAGTTCCCATTCCAGCTTCTTCTTTACCCATATCATTGTAGCAAACACCAGAAATTAATGCAAGTTCTAAAAATTTGCCTTTTCCATCGTTTTGGAATAGGAAGTTCGGATCTTGATCGTTCGCCACATATAAATCAGCATCACCATCACCGTCGTAATCGCCAAATGTCACACCTAATCCGTGCTGAGAAATCAGGTCAGAGGGACGAGATGTAATAGAAATATCGGTGAACGTGCCGTCTCCACTGTTTTTATAGAACGTGTCATGAACTGCAGGATAGGCATGAGGGCCACAATAAACATGGACACCTCGCTCCTTACACTGTTTATCATCCTTCGGATTATATGCTGCGTAGTTCGCCACATAGAGGTCTAAATATCCGTCGTTATCAACATCTGCAAAAGCACAACTCGTTCCCCAGTTTAGGTTCCCCACTCCTGCTTGCTTTGTCACATCCGTAAATGTCCCATCACCATTATTTTGATAAAGTTGATCTTTGCCGAAGTTAGTAACGTAAAGATCAAGGTCACCATCGTTATCGTAATCACCGACAGTAGCACCTGTACCGTAAGCGGTACTGCCTACACCTACTTTTTCGGTTACGTCGGTGAAAGTGCCATTGCCGTTGTTTCGGTAAAGGACATTATGTAATGTTTTATCTTGGGGATTATTTGTCTGAATCGCACCGTTCACAAGATAAATATCCAGGTCACCATCATTATCATAATCGAAAAAACCGCCACCAGAACCGAGAAATTCATTGAAAAGCCTTTTACCGCTTCTACCATCGGTATGTTCAAATATGATACCCGCAGACTCAGTAACGTCAACAAAAATTGGTTCTGCTGAAGCGGGAACGCAGAATTGAAAACCTGCAAGATTAGTGATGAGTGCTAATATAAATAGGAGATAAAAATATGGAGTGCGAAAATGGTTAATCATTAGCATAAAAATAACTGATAGCCTATAGAAATTTATCGCTTCGTTTGTTCCCCCTTTTTCAAACGTTCTAAGTTTTGCAACGCTACCCAAGCGTCTTTATCGTCAGGTTCAATTTGTGTGATGTGTTGGTAGATGTTAATCGCTTTTTCAATGTGTCCCTGTTGTATGTAAATCTCAGCCAGTCCGTGATATGCCAAAGCAAGTTTCGGCATTTTTTCTATAGCCTTTTGCAGATGTGCTTCTGCATTACCAAACGCTTTTTGAGTAGTATAGAGCCATCCCAATCTGACATGTGCTTCTACAGCATTAGGATTCAATTTGATTACCTTATGGAAAAGCGGTATTGCGCGCTGCGGCATATTCAGTTCCATATACAACCTTCCCAACTTGTCATATCCTGCTATGAACTCAGGATTCAACCGAATCAATGCTTGGTAAGTAGCGACTGCGGCTGATATATGTTTATGTGCCACATGAATTTCCGCTAATTTTAGCCGAAGTGCAGCGTTTGATGGGTCTTCTGCCAGAGTCCCTTCAATTGCATAAGTCTTGTCGTAGTAGGTTTTCATCTGTTGGAAAAGTTTCAGCTGTTCCGTTGCTGATTCCATATCCCCGATGAGTCGGTAAGCTTTAGCAAGATTATAATAGGCACTCTGGACATAAGGCTTTTTATTAATTGCGACCTTATAGTGTGTTATCGCTTCCTCCGGTTTATGTTGCATAAGCGCAATTAATCCGAGCCATTCATAGACTTCGGCAAAATCAGGTTTAAGTGTAAGTGTTCGCTTAAATGCTGTCAATGCCTTGTCAAATTTCGCTTGATGTGTGTAGATATAACCGAGACGGTAATACATATCAGCATTCGTAGGATATCTTTGAACTGCTTCCATTGCCTGCTGCTCAGCAATATCCAATTTGCTCTGTTTGCAGTATATTTCCGAAAGAGCAAGGTGAGTAAATCCGTATACCCGATCATCTATAGGTGTATTTTTCGAGTCAGCAATTATAAAAATCTTGTTGAATGTTTCTATCGCTAATTCCAATTCATCTTGTAGTTTGTAGACGTTCGCTAATTGAAAAATTGCACTTATATCTGTCGGATTTCGTGATAAGATTGAATTGAAGGTATCAACTGCCTGCGGGTAGAGTCGGAGTTTGACGTACTCCATTCCTTGTTGCATTTCCGACATTGTTGTTTCAGTCTTACTAATAGACGGAATAAGCGACAAAGCAGTCGTGAGGATTAAAACTGCACAAGCAAGTTTTGTAAACATGAAGTGTTGGGGGCTATGAGCAACTTCCATGCGAATATTCTCAATCGGACTGTGTCTGTTTATCTACGACATCCTGAATCCAAGACAAAGCTGCCATACTTGAAGACCAACCGATGGAAGTTACCGCCAGTAGTGCCACTTGTTGTATCTCCTCTCGCGTGATTCCTTCACGGAGTGCGCGGCGAGTATGTGAATGCACTGCACCTTCAGACTTCGCACCGATAGCCAAAGCCAGTTTGACAAGTCGCACCGTTTTGGGTTCAAGAGGTCCGGCAGTACCGCACGCTTCGCCTAATGTCTGATACGCTTTCCAAACTTCAGGATATTCTTCTATGACACCCTGAAGAAAATCGGGTAATTTATCTTTCATAGTTAGGTAAGAATTTAACTAACTTCCTCTTTCTGTGGTGTTTCCTTTTCCTGTTGTGCTGTAGTTTCAGTTTCACTTTGTTGTTCTTCATTAAGTCCGGACTTAAAGTTCGTAATACTTTTGCCAAGTCCGCGCGCTAACTCGGGTAACTTCTTTGATCCAAATAGGAGTAACACGATTACCAATATAATTATCAATTCCACTCCACCAGGAAAGCCGGGCATATTTCTTCCTCCATATTTTTATGTTATTTGTGTCCTAAAAAAGATTTACGTCAATACTTTAAAATATATATTACCACATTAAGCAAATAATTTCATCTTTAATTTACATTAAGCCATTTTGAAAACTTAATAATACCATTTCTAATTGAAAAACGTCAAATCGGATTTCTATGATTATTTGTAGGTCGGGTAGAAGCGATAGCGAAACCCGACACGTAATTCATATCACCTCGTGCATGTCGGGTTTCGTAAACTCAACCCATAGACATCAATTTAGCGGATAAATCCGTTGTGGCAGTGTCTTCAGTCCCGCCAAATGCCAAAAGCGCATTTGGCGTTGATTTGGTAGGGACGATATGTTTATAGATATGAGATGTATATATGTCTTTAGTCCCGTAGGGACGATATGTGTATCCCAACGACATATTTTCTACATATCGTCCCTACGGGACTAAAGAGGAGTTGTTCACCGTTTTTCTATAAACATATCGTCCCTACGGGACTAAATATGGGACAGTTTTAATAATAATGGGTATTGAACCATGTTCAAGAAATGCCAAACGTTTTCTTAAATTGACGCCTATAGGTTTCGTAAACTCAACCTGACCTACTGGATAATGTAATATGGTCATATAGAAATGGTATAACATGAGTTCAATAAATGGTTTGAAATATCATAAGTTGGGATGAGCAAATGAAACCTAATACCTCTTGTAGGAGGTGTTTTCAACGCCGATACCTTATTCAGTTGGATTTACAAAACCTTTCTACAAAAAAGAATGAATTATGTCAAAAACTTTACAAACCTAATAAAAAATTGTTGAGTACTTAAGTAATTTTGTGTAAAATTTGGTTAAATTTCAAATTTAAGGAGCAAATTGGATGACACCTGAAGTCGCCTTAGAAAAACGAAATCAAATGCTACGCGACGGCTTCTGCATTGTAGACGATATATTGACAGAGGAGTTCTTGCAGGAACTTCACGATGAATCGGAACGACTCATCGCAGGTCACGAAGAACCTGATGAGATGGTTTATCAAGGGCAGCACGTGAATGTACGCGGAGAAGACAATCCATATATTAAGAGGCTATTGGAGTGGCAGCCGTCACGGGACGCGTTGGAGCAACTCGGTTTCGGAGATTTCGCCGCTTCCGGAGGGATCATCATCTTAACAAAGGAAGCTGGAGGGCCTCCACTCTATTGGCATCAGGATTGGATGCGTTGGAATGACCCGCTCAGTTGTTCCCCGTGGCCCCAAACCATTTTTCTCAATTACTACCTGTCAGATACTACGCGGGAAAATGGATGTTTAAAGGTAATTCCCGGCACACATCTCAAACGTATTGATTTGCACGACCAACTTGTACCTGCACATGAACAGGGGGCACGATTCATTGCTGAAGACGATCCTATCATGTTCAGTGACCATCCAGATCAGGTGGATGTGTATGCTAAAGCAGGTTCATTAGTAATAGCAGATGCGCGTCTCTTACACGCCGCTCACAAAAATCATACGGATACACGACGAACCTTGATTTTAGCATGGCACAGCCGACCAAACACCGTTCCTGATTATTGGGATGACGAAATTCCTGAATCGATTGCTAATCGAGATGAAAATGGAAACTATCCCGGTTCGCGTCTTCCAGGAGATTTTTTAAAATGGTAGTACTATATGAATCTTCAATGGTAGTACTATATGAATCTTCATGCCGCGTTACACCAAAACAGAACATAGCGAGACAAGTATGGAACAACACACACTTCATTACGAAGTCTTAAATGTCCATAACCCTGGTGAAACTGGACAACACTGGGATGTGGAAGTGCATGCTACTCCCGAAGAATTGCAGGCATTCGCTGAGACCGGTTACCTCATTCGTGAAGCACTCTTTCAAGGAGAGGCACTTCAGAAACTGAAAGACGCACTTGACCGATTGGAGGAACGCGAATGGGAGAAACGAGATAGTGCAATCGCCTCAAAACGTGGGTGGGGTTTTATTCCGCGCCATCTGATGGATAAGGACGAGGCATTTCTTGAACTCCTAAAATTTCAACCGATTTTGTCAATTGTGCGGGCGATGATGGGACCGCTTGTTCGGCTACGCGGATTGAGCGCACGAATCACGTATCCCGGTGATGACAGACAGCATCAAACACCTTGGCATCAACACATGCGTGTTGTTTCTAATCCGATACCACCATGGTTTTCAAGACCACACTGTATTGATTGCCTTATTTATCTTGACGATTTAAACGAAGATACGGGTGCAGTTGTTGTTGTGCCAGGTTCCCACGACTGGTTAGACAAAGCAACGCCAAACACATACCAACCAATAGATGGCGAAGTAGAACTTCAGGTGAAAGCTGGGGGTGCAGTACTTATCCACGGCAATCTCTGGCATCGTGCGTTGCCAACACTCCGTTCAAAACGGAGAATGTTAATTCTTGGTTATACGCCAACGTGGTTGCGGAGATCGCCACACGGAGAGGATCCACCTGAAGATGGATTGACCCAAGCCTTTCTCAAAGAGGCAGATATGGAGGAACGGATGTTGTTAGGTGTGGGTGGATATTCCTAATCACCTACTAATTTACGTGCTTATAAAAGGAGTAAAATGAAAACCACTATTATTTTAAAACTTTTGACGTTAACACTAATACTCACAGTACCAGTTTTGACTGGTCACGCGCAAGGGATCAGTGCAAGAGACCTCGTCATCTATTATAGTTTTGACAAGGACACTCTCAAAGATGGAGAGATCTTGGATGGATCAGAAAATGAGAATCATGGTGTGCTACTTGGCAACCTTAAGATTGTGGATGGTAAAGTTAACGAATGTATGGAGTTTCCAGGGGGTGCAGCCAATTATATCGCGGTGCAAAACCACCATTATGCCAACCTATTTCCAGAGTTGACGCTTGCAGTATGGGTAAAGACACCGCAAAGAGGGATGATTGCCTCGTGGGATCGGAGTGAATTCTTCCGTTTTGCTGTAGGCGATGACGTTGGTGGAAACGCAGCAACAACTTTTGTTGCCTTTGATGTTTGTTGTCCTATAAGGGATTGGTTTAGCAAAACAGATGTCGCTGATGACGATTGGCATCATGTTGTGGCAACCTTTGATGCTGAAATGAAACGGATTTACGTTGATGGTGAATTGGACGTGGAAGCAGTTACAGATACAAACAACAAAATGATTGGAAAAGCGATCACACGTTACGGATTTATCGGAATTGGTTCGGAGGCCGCCGCTTTTAATGCGGGCGTAGGCCCCAACTGGGCATTCAATGGCTTGATGGATGAGTTCCTAATGTACCACCGCGCACTTTCTGAGGAAGAAGTTGAACGTCTTTCTAAAGCGTCTGGGAACCCGTTTGCTGTTGAACCTGTGGACAAGTTGAGCATTACATGGGGAAGGATTAAAAGCACGAAATAGGAATAACCCAAATTACCGCCTAAAGAGGTATATTGTTATTGGCGTAGAACTTTTATGCCATTAAATTTCACATGAGATAGGTTTTGTTCAAATCAATTTAATCAACTTCAATTAATGCACCTATAAAGGTGTTTAATAAATTAAGGAGAGTAAAATGAAAACCACTGTAATTCTGAAACTTTTGGCTTTAACGCTTATACTAACAGTCCCCGTGCTAACTGTTCAAGCGCAGGGCATCAGTGAAAATGAGCTTATCATTTATTATAGCTTTGACGAAGATAGCCTTAAAGAAGGAGATGTCTTGGATAAGTCAGAAAATGGAAATGATGGTGTGATACGTGGGGATATTAAGGTTGTCGAAGAAGGCAAAGTTAACGGGTGTATGGAATTCCCAGGTGGCGCAGCCAATTATATTTCGGTGCGAAATCATCATTATGCCAACCTCTTTCCAGAGTTGACGCTCGCAGTATGGGTTAAGACGGCTCAAAGAGGCATGATTGCCTCGTGGGATCGTAGTGAGTTTTTCCGTTTTGCTGTAGGTGATGACGTAGGAGGGAACGCATCCACCACCTTTGTTGCTTTTGATGTCTGTTGTCCTATAAAGGATTGGTGGGGTGAAACTGATGTTGCTGATGACGATTGGCATCATGTTGTGGCAACCTTTGATGCTGAAATGAAACGGATATACGTTGATGGTGAATTGGATGTGGAGGCGGCCACAGATACAAACGACAAAATGATCGGAAAGGTGATCACACGTTACGGGTTCATCGGAATTGGTTCGGAGGCTGCGGCTTTTGATGCCAATAGGGGACCAACTTGGGCATTCAATGGCTTGATGGATGAGTTCCTCATGTTCCATCGCGCACTTTCTGAAGATGAAGTCACACATCTTGCTAATGCGTCTGGGGATCCATTTACTTCTGTTGAACCTGCGGATAAATTGAGCGTTACATGGGGAAAAATTAAAAGCACGGAATAGACTAACGCAATTACCACCTAATAACGTGAGTTTGATAATTAGATTGAATATAGATGTAGGGATTTATCAAACTCACGTTGAGTAGGTATATCATTATCGTCGTAGAACTTTTATACCATTAGGTATCACATGAGATAGGTTTGTTCAAATCAACTTAAGGAACCTTACCAACGCATCTATATAAGGTGCCTATAATTTAGCAGGAGACCTAAAATGAAATTCTTTTTTATTTTACGACTCTTGACGATCACACTAATTCTAACAGGAACTATGTTGACTGCCCACGCGCGGGGCATTAGCGATAAAGAGTTGGTCATCTATTACAGTTTTGATGCTGCCTCCCTTAAGGGTGAAGATATCTTGGATGGGTCCGGAAATGGGAACGACGGTTTTCTCCACGGCAACAACCTCAAGATTGTGAATGATGGCAAAGTGAACGAATGTATGGAATTTCCTGGTGGGGCAACCGAATATATTGCAGTGCGAAATCTAAATTATACCGAAGGTATACCGGAACTGACCCTCGCTGTATGGATTAAGACGACTCAAAGAGGAATGATTGCCTCATGGGATCGGAGCGATTATTTCCGTTTTGCAGCTGGAGACGCTGCAATTGCTCACACAGACTTTGTCGCTTTTGATTTTTGTTGTCCTATAGAGGATTGGCACGGGAAAATAAAAGTTAGCGATGACAAGTGGCATCATGTCGTGGCAACCTTTGATGGCGATACGAAACGGATATATGTTGATGGTAAAGTGGATGTTGAAGCTGCCACTGCTACTAATATGATCGGACCAAAGGCACAAAGGTACGGATTTATCGGTATCGGTTCTGAAGCCGCAGAATTTAATGGCAACGCGAGTCCCACGTGGACATTCAAAGGCTTAATGGATGAGTTTCTCATGTTCCACCGCTCACTTTCTGAAGATGAGGTAGAAAGTCTCTATAAATCTAATGGAGATCCCTTTGCAGTAGAACCTGTGGACAAATTGAGCATTACATGGGCACAAATCAAGGACACAAAGTAAAAAGCAAAACGGGTGATTCAATTGAATCACCCGTTCTTAATTTCACTTCTTTTAGGCATTACCGTTTTCTACCGCTGCTTGTATACCTGGCCATTCACGCCAGATATCGGTGTAGCCATCGTAACCATTTTCCTCACAATCAACATGACGTAAACGGAAAATCACCGCGTAACGGATGTCGGCAGAGGCATTTGGTGCTGCAGAATGAACGACCTGATGATGTGTCAAAACAACATCTCCTGCCTTTCCAACTACCTGCGTTGGTCCTTCAGGAAGTTCCGGACGCGGCATTCCATTTGCTAAAATCTCATGTCCTTCCTTTTTGAAATAATCAGCGAAGAAACTATGCGATTTTGGCCATACCGTGAAGTTGCCACTATACGGTTCTGGCACGTCTGCAAGATAAACAACTGCTAATGCTGTAAAACCGCGTCGATAAATACCTTTTGCCATTCCGTTTGTTCCACTACCTAACCCATCTAAATGTCCGCCAGGTTCTTTTGCATCACGGTCCAGCGGCATTGGAAATCTAAGTGCTATCTGTGCTGAACCTGGAACTTGCACGTTTCCTTCACCTAACAACGATTCAGCAATGTTATGGATAGGGGTTTTTCGGAAAATATCCACAATTTGCGGGGCGTTTCGGATTTCGTCGCAATACGATTGTGCCCGAAACTTTTCCAAGTCGCCTTCGTGCATCCCTACAGCACCGATAGAATGGTTAATCATTTTACGGGCGGAATCTACCATCAACTTCGGCACGACACCCGGGACTGTGATATATCCATTTTCATGGAATTCTAACTTCTGTTTTTGCGTAAGCATACCTATTCCTCAACCTGTATTCTACAATACATCATTAAAGTTACTATTTAAGACTATCCTTTGATTAAAAGGTTTATCAAAATTTCTACTTCTCACTGTCTACAAAACATCCGGAATGGAGTCTACGTTATTTTATCTTTTTAACCAATGATGAAACAACACTTCTTTAGTGCCGGGTTCAACTATACGTAGAAGTATTTTTCCATCTGCCAAAAAATCTATCGCCATAAATCCGGTGTGCTGGTGCGCGAACAGTGTATTATCCCCATGACTAACCTCTGTTGCCTTTTCACTGGAAGCAAGTCCACTCACGAGTAAGTAATCCGTAACATCTCCTTTTAAAACTTGTAGAGAATGATCATGTCCAGAAGCATATATTAAAAGAGGTGTCTTTTTTATAATCGAAAAAGCGGCATTGAGTTGTGCCACCATATTTTTATTACGTGCACCGTTGAGGTCCTGATCAGATCTTACAACATGCCAACGCGCCAATGGATAGAGAGAACCGACGATTGGGACTGGAATCCAAAGCCATTTTTTTGCAATTCTGAGTGGAAAGAGATGTGCTTTCCAGTCGTAGAAACCACCGTGTACTCCGTAACTTTGCAATGGGTGGTGTCCAAGAACAATGATAGGCAATTCAGTATCCAGTGAGGCTTTGAGTTCTGCTATAACCATCTCTGGAGATTCTTGTTGTTTTTCGTGTTGATGCAACCACCACTGCGTATCAAGTACAATTACTCGCACAACAGGTGCTGATTCTGGAAACTCTACTACCACGGGCCCCGGAGAACCGCTCTGCGGCAGGAATTTTGGTGGGTGGAACAGCGCATCGTTAATATATTTTTCTTGGGCAAGAAGCGCACGATACCCTCCTTCTTTCCCGCTTGCCCAATCGTGGTTACCTGGAATAAACAGACCGTGTGCATGCGTAGATTTAATAACCTCTATTTGGGGATCGAGTCTCGTAGATGCCTCGTGCCGCTTCTTTTCTGTCATACCGTAGGGGTACATATTGTCGCCTAAAAAAACGATGCTGGTTTTCTCAGGCATTTTTTGTGCCCATGCTTGGAGTGTTTTTAGAACGGGTTCATTCGGTTTCGGTTGTCCACCGTCACCCAGAAGTAAGATGCGGTAGTGAAGCGTATTTTCCGTTACAATATCTTGCTTCTCACTGGCAGGAATGTCTGGATGGTAGTAGGGCGAAGTGTGGCTACACCCAACAATTGTCAGTTGCACCACCTGAACGATCACACCGAGTATAAAAATACTCCAAAGGATACGTGAACGTTTGTAAAATTTCATCATTTTTCTATCCACTGCTTAATTCGATCAACAACTTTATCCAACGGAACATTTTCTTGTTCTCTGGTTGCTAAATCGCGCACAGCAGCGTTCCCTTCGGCCAGCTCATCTGATCCCAAAATGACAGCGTAAGGAATGCCCTTAGCATCGGCATATTTCAACTGCGTGCTGAGTTTAGTCGGACGGAAATAGACCTCTGTTCGGATACCTCCTTGACGCAATTGTGTTGCTAATTTTAGCGATTCTTTCATCAACTCATCATCAAAAACGGTCATCAATACCTGCGTCACCGTTTTTCCGACAGTAGACGGAAACATATCAAACTCTTCCATTACATCAATAATACGTTCAATGCCAAAACTTGTCCCTGTTGCAGGAAAACTCTGTTTGCTAAAACTTCCGATAAGTTCGTCGTATCTACCACCCCCAGTAATGCTGCCGATTTTAGGTTCTTCAACAACCGTTTCATAAATCGGTCCCGTATAGTATTCTAATCCGCGCACCATAGCAACGTTCACCTTATAACATTTTTCAGGAACGCCAAGCGTGGTGAGATAGTCTATTAGTTCTTTCAATTCAGCAATGCCTTCACGAGCTACCTCAAAATCACCAAGTTGTTCATTCATGTCATTAAGTACCGTTGTAGCATCACCTTCAATCTGTAACAATGCAAGCAATTTTTCAATAACATCTTCTTGTATTTCATTTTCTCGTAATTCTGCTGTGACACCTTCCAATCCTATCTTATCCAATTTATCAATAGAACGATAGAGTCCACCAAGTTGTGTAGTCGGAACGCCTGCAAACTGCCCGATCCCAGTAATCAGTTTTCTATCGTTGATATTAATCTCAAATTGTTTGAAACCGAGGCGGGACAATACTTGATAGATGAGGCTAACGTTTTCAGCGTCAGCCAACATGCTATCACTTCCAACGGTGTCTGCATCACACTGAAAAAATTGACGGTAGCGACCCTTTTGTGGACGTTCTGCACGCCAAACAGGATCAATTTGATACCGTTTAAATGGTTTCGGGAGTTGTGGATACATCGCAACGACTCGGCAGAGCGGCACAGAAAGGTCGTAGCGAAGTGAAATATCTTCCTTACCACCCGTATGCCCTGCTTGATAAATCAGTTTTTCAGCATCCGGACCATATTTACCTGTAAGCACTTCAGATAATTCAAGCGCGGGGGTTTGTAACGGTTCAAAACCAAATTCTTCAAACACGTCACGAATGACATCTATAACATATTGCCTACGAATCATCTGTTCAGGTAAAATGTCTCGCATGCCGCGGGGAACACGCGGTTTAATAAAGGTTGCCATAAGTTCTGCTCCTTAAATGTGTCCGGGAAGTGCTTGACTTCTCCGCCTCCGCAACCCCTTCTCTAAGGTCTGCTTCAGTTCATCAATTTTTTCGCGTTTCCATGGATCCTTAAGTGATTTCGGGTTCGCGATCAACGTAGATTCAGATTCTCGCAGCACTTCAATTATTTTAAGGTGGTTTGCCTTGAGCGTGCGCGCTGAACTGCAATTATCAATAATAGCATCGGCTTCTTCGGGTGGTTTCCCCTCTGTTGCACCAAAAGAAAGCATAAGGGTTATAGGGGACTGGTAAGTGCCAAGTGTGTTCAGTCGTTTCCACGGGGTTAAGATAGCTGGTGCAATGCGATTTTCTGTCTTTTCAAGAATATATTTTTCCGCGATGTTCAGATATTCTGTAGAGATGCGAATGTTTCTATCCGCAAGATTCACCAGATCTGTGAATGTATTGATGTCCTTCCGTTCTTCTCGAACCGCTAAAACGATACTAACAAATCCATAGTCCAATGGCAAAATTTCTTCAACATTCGCGTCGGTTTCTTCCACCCAATCTTGTCCCGTAATTCCTAAATCATAAAAATCATCCATCCCAACATAAACAGGTATCTCTTGGGGACGTGAAATCTTTATCTGAAATTCGCTATCATTCTGAAAAGTAGCACGATAAGATCGGTCAGTAGACTTGTAACCGTTCATTTCGAAGCCTGCCCGCTGAAACGTTTCAAGCGTTTCAGACTGTATTGTGCCTTTCGGCAAAAGTAGATTCAAATTCCTTCCTGTTTGCATAATTAGTTTCCTCAATTCTATAAGGTATGGCGTAGTCTTCCGTATCCATTTATAATCATTTATCAAGGTCTTTGAGGGTAACTGCCTCTGTGTTTTTAGTTTTCAAATCAATTCGTTGCATCGGTTGATCTGGGATTAAGTTAATCACAAAATCGTAATTTGCTTCGGCAGCATAGTTATGTTGTGCTTGTAGGTCGTGTTCCATCAAATCCATCTCCACAGTTTTGCCAGAACTTCTTAATGTTTCAGCGAGACGTTGCGCTTCAGGGATAAGATCGATGGATGTTGTCGCAATAAAATAATCCTTTTTTGATTGAACAGGTTCGTTATGCGTTTCAGAAAATGCCTCCATAAGCACATCAAATTGGAATGCAAACCCTGCCCCTGGAACCGATGGTCCACCAAAGTTTTCGATCAACCTATCGTATCTTCCACCACCGCAGATAGACAAATTCTTATCAGGTAATTCAATCTGAAAAACCGTCCCGGTATAAAAATCGAATCCGCGCGTAATACCTAAATTAATTTCAAAGTCAGTAATACCGTAGTTTTCCAAACATTCGCAAAGTGCCAGCATCTCGTTGCGCACTCCTTGTGCGGTATTGTTTGGTAACGTTTCCCATGTTTCCATGACAGACTCCTTATCACCACTAATCTTTGAAATATCAATACAACGCTGTGCGATCTCTTCCGAGATATTAAAATATTGATGCCATCTTGCTTTATAAGTTTCTTCAGCAATCATTGGTAGTTTCTCTGTCCACACAGAGGCGTTATTCTCCGTTAATTCTTGAATTGTCGCAATATCAATTTTGTGTTCACCTTGATAATCAGGTCCTTGCAAACGCCGCAGCTGATTCAGTTCATCGCGAAGCGTTGCCAAGTCCAAAAGCTGGCTTTCCACACGTAGCCGAGAAAGATGATCAATGTCCAATATAACTTCACTGTGATCCTTCGGATCGAGATCAATCTGTTTGAAGATTTCGCGGAAAACACCAGTATTACCGATTTTTAATTTTTTTTGTGAAATATTCAGTTTCTCAAGAATTCGTACAGGAATTGTAATAATCTCTGCATCTGCGAGTGCCGATGCGGGACCGATCAGTTCTACCCCTGCCTGTCGGAATTCGCGTCGGACATCTGGATTATCGGTTTTCGGTTCCTGACGCACACATTGTCCGATGTAGTAAAGTTTATAAGGATAAGAGATATGTTGTAAATCTCCATTCGCAATAATTCTACAAACAGGTGCAGTAAGTTCAGGTCTCAGGGCATAATCTACCCGATCTGGACCAACAAACGTAAACATTTTGTGACGTATCTCTTCGCCGGATTGTGCGGATAACAGCGCAAAGGATTCAAACAGTGGCGTCTGAATTTGCGCATATCCGTAACTTTCATAAGTTTCACGAACAATATTTTCTACAAAGTTTCGCTGAACCATCTGTTCAGGTAGAAAATCGTTCGTTCCAGCGGGTTTGGTAAACTTTTCCATAGGCGTTTCTCCTAATAAAATGTGAAGGGATTCCCTATCCGTTTTCACAAGATGTCCCATAAACAAAAAACCCCGTAAACAAATAACCTTAATCTCAACGCGCGACAAAGTCGGCATTGAGGAGAGCGGTTAGTTTACTGGGGTTCAAGCAAGACCGCCTTGCTTTGTGTCCACTATGATATATGGGATAACCATCACACCATTCTAATCCGCCCTACTCAGGAATGGATTGAATGATGATGGGTGCGAAAAAATAGCATTAACATCTTAGAATAAATTTAATTTCTGGTATATTATACCTCAATCTAAGGGTATAAGTCAAATTTTTTAATCTGTTCACCATCATAATACCTTGGAGTTTCTACTTTTTAACTTGACATCTTTGTGGAAAAATGAGACACTTTAAATCTAAAGTTAAAAAATCTAAAGTTAAAGCAATTCGGAGAACGTAATGGGATTTCCAGTTTACGACTACCGCACAGATGTCCGAAACGTTCTGGTAACGCCGCAGATTCGCTCACGTTTCTTAAGAATGGAACCTGGACAGCGTGCTCAACTGCATAGCCATGATCTTGGACATGAAATCTTCCTGATTTTAGAAGGACGCGTTGAATTTGAAATTGACGGTGAAACGGAGGAGTTGGGACCCGGACAGATGTGTGTCGCTTTAGCTGACCAGCCGCACAAGGTACGTGTGCTCGGCGACGAACCGATGACGATGTATCTGTCTGTTACGCCGCATATCCACCCGACACATACGCCACGAACAGAAGATGGCGAACGATTACCACACAATTTTGCACCTGCAAGTGCTTATGATGTGGAACCGGATACGGAGGTATCGGTGTCGGAACTGGTTACGCATCAAATAAACGCGGCGCAGCGACTTGCGGAATTGACTCGTACGTGTGCGGCAGTTCAAGAGGAGATGGGACATCAACTCAAGACTGCTGTTGCCGAAGGTGATGAACAAGCTGCTACCGCTGCTCGCAAAGCGATGTGGGAGGCACTTTATCCCGTTTACAAAGTTGTTGCAGAATTAGGTGATGTTTGGAATCAGCTGGCTCCGCGCGTGCCTCAATAAGAATAACTTTTTAATCAGGGTTATTTAGAGCGTATCTCGTTATTTAGAGCGTATCTCATAAATAAGATTTGTTGGTTCATTATCAGTTGTTTCTCTTTGTAGGAGGGAACTCCGATTCCCTCCTATTAGTGGTTTTGTCGCGATTCGGAGATCGCTCCTACAGGATATTGAAATCGGGCTTTCAAAGCCCTCCAACTATTTATGAGATAGGTTGTAGTTTGGTGAATTACCAGTTGATGAACGTTACTGAAAGTTTATACTGTAGTGAACGTGTCGGGTTTCGCTATTGCTCTACCCGACCTACAATGCGACTATAAATATTAACGTTTGCAACAGAATGCACCAAAAAACCGAAAACTAAATACCCTATTTTAATTTGCGTTAATTCTGTTATTTATGTATAATTAAAAATAAATTGTTCTAATTTACCCAAATTGTTCTATTTGAAATCCAATTTGACTTGACAACGTTTTTACGTTAGTATAAACTTATCTGTTAAATGCATAACTACGTTTGAGCGGTTCGCCTTTGTGCATATAGTGGCGGCACGTTGATGCGAATGGTGCCCCTTAGGTTCCAATAAACCCACACCTCAAACGAAAAATTAAACCTATACCGAAAGGTAGAGTAAACGTCACAACATATAGTAAATGAATTTAAGTAAGGAGTGTTTTATGAAAAATCAGCTTTTTAACAGGAAATTGTTTTTTTCCTTAATGGCTGTTGTAATGTGTTTGGGATGGACAGCGATGAGTTACGGTGCGGCCACCGTTTCTGTTGATCCCGCTACAGTAGAATCCCCTGCGGTCGGGGAACAACTTACCGTGAATATTAATATCGCGGGTGGTGCTGGTGTTGCTGGTTACCAAGTAGACGTGAACTATGATACAACTGCACTCAGTTATGTTTCCAGTGCCAACTCGGACTACTTGCCAGCAGGTGCTTTTGCAGTGCCAGATCAAACGCCCGCAGATGGTAGCGTCCGACTCGCAGCGACTGCTCTTGGCGGAACGTCGGATGGTGATGGCACACTTGCTACCGTAACGTTTCAGGTAGTTGAGGTAAAAGCGTCTTCTATCACTTTGTCAGGTGTGCTCATTTCTGATGCCAATGCTGCGACGTTAGAAGTCACAACTGCAGATGGTTCGGTTACTGTTCCTACTGCAGAAGAAGATACAGACACGGATACCGACACAGATACGGATACAGATACTGACACGGATACCGACACTGACACGGATACGGATACTGACACCGATACGGATACTGACACCGATACGGATACCGACACCGATACGGATACCGACACCGATACGGATACTGACACAGACACGGATACCGATACTGACACGGATGATGACACCACCACGGATGATGACACTACCATGGATGATACAACCATGGATGACACTACCACGGATGAACCCGTTGGTCCCGCAAGCACAATGTTCAAGATTACCCTGACTAACCTCACCACAGGTGAACCAGGTATGGGTGGACAGATATTCTCACCACCAATCTTTGCAACGCACACTGCGGGTGTCAAAATCTATGAAGTCGGTCAACCTGCCAGTCAAGCACTTGTTCTGCTTGCTGAAAATGGAGATACTTCAGGACTCGCCGCACTTGCAGCAGCCGCAAAAGCAAATACTGCTATGGGTGAAGGTCTGGTTGTTCCCGGTGCTTCTGTTTCCGTAGTGCTAACAGCTGATGCGATGAACTCTGCGCTCTCTCTCGCAACAATGTTGGTCTCAACAAATGACGCGTTTATTGGTGCTACTGACGTAGCACTCTTTGACGAAGCCGGTATGCCTATGTCAATAACACGGGAATTAAGGTCTTATGACGCTGGTAGTGAACAAAACACTGAGCGTGCCTCCGATATTCCCGGCCCAGTTGGTTTAGATGCTGAAATGGATCCGCCACATAGCAACGCACGTGTGCCCACAGAAGGTGGTGTAATCACACCGCACGCGGGTATCCTTGGTGTTGGTCAAGTCGGTGAAGCGTTTGGCTGGACAGAACCGACAGCGATGTTAACGGTAGAAGTTTATGTTCCAGAACCGGATCCAGAACCTGTTGTGCCGCCGCCACCTCTTCCCACCTATGATGTCACACTTGCAGCAGGATTGAACATGATCTCTGTTCCACTGATGCCAACAGAACCTTACACGGCGCAATCTCTTGCTGATATGCTAAAGGCAACAGTTGTGATCAAACTTGATGCATCGACACAAGAGTTTGTAGGATATGTCGCTGGTGTTGAAGGTGGCTATGATTTCGGCATTGAAGGTGGAAAAGGATATATTGTCAATACACCTATGGGTGGAATGGTGACGTTTAGTGGTACAGCGTGGGCAAATCCTCCAGCTAAAATGGAAATGGCAGCTGAAATGGAAATGTCCTCAGAAGATGCCGCTGCTGCACCGAAACTTTCCACTGCTAAAGGTGCATGGGCGTTTGTCATTTCAAGCGACTTGCAAGACATCCAATTAGGAACGTCTTACACTGTGGTTGCTAAAAACCTCCGCACAGGCGTTGTCACCACTCAGAAAGTTGATAACGACAAAGGATATGGTTCTACTGTTTGGGCAGACTTGAATCGTAAAGATGTCGTTGAAGCTGGTGATAAAGTTGAGATTGCACTCATTGACGAAAATGGCACTGTTGTATCCGGTCCGTTTGAGCGCACAGTCCAGACTTCGGATATTAACAATGCATATCTGAGTGTGCAGATGCGAGTTGGTGATGTGCGTCCGAAGGAAACGATTCTCGGTCAGAACTTCCCGAATCCGTTCAACCCTGAAACTTGGATACCTTATCAACTGAGTCGCGATTCCAACGTAGCGGTTCAGATTTATAATGTTTCCGGTCATACGGTTCGGACGCTAAACTTAGGTCACAAGTCGACAGGTTCATATATGACATCTTCGACTGCGGCTTATTGGGATGGCAAAAATGAAGCAGGTGAGCATGTTTCGAGTGGTATCTATTTCTATGTCCTCCAAACAGCGAATTTCACTGCTACCCGTAGAATGGTCATTCTCAAGTAAGTTGGCAACTAAAACGCAATAACAAAAACGCCCCGACTGCCGGTTTTCCGACCGCGAATCTATACTGATTAGCGTCGGCGGCGGGGCGTTTTTTCGCGTATATGTGAAGGAGGCTTCTTTGAATTATATGAAAACAACTTTTTCTATTTCTGCAGTGCTTCTGCTCCTTTTTGCTACAGGCAGCGTATTCGCTTTTTCTTTTAATCCCCCAGATGAATTAACTGGAGCCCCTGGTGAAGGCAACTGCACACAGTGCCATGCTGGTAATGTCCTTAACGCCGCTGGTGGTTCATTGATGTTGACAGTGCCTGAAAACTATTTACCGGGTGAAGTGTACGACATTGTTGTTAATTTATCACGTTCAGGACAAAGCCGATGGGGATTTGAGATGACAGCATTGAATAGCAACGGTGCGCGTGCTGGTACTTTTGCCACTGCAGATGCCAATACTCAATTAGAAGAAATAAAAAGTAAACAATACATTCAACATACGTCTACTGGAACTGCTCAAGGCAAAAGAAATGCAAATAGTTGGACATTCAAATGGACTGCCCCATCTAACAACGTAGGACCAATTACATTCTATGCTGCAGGGAACGCCGCCAATGGTGATTTTGGGACTGCGGGTGACTATATCTACACCCAAAAAGCCACATCAGACGTTCCACCTGTTTACGGTGTTACGTTAGCAGGCGTAGGCAGTTTAACTAAGAGTACAGCAGACGCGAGTACAGGTGTTACTTATACGCTTCGGGTAACAAACAGTGGTAATACAGATGATGTGATTCGTTTGTCAACATCAGGCAGTGTGAATGCAACACTGAGTCGAACATCTATATCGCTTGCCGCGGGTGCTTCAACGAATGTAACTTTGACGGTTCGCGGTACTGCTTCAACAACTGCAGGTGATTATGCAGTTAAAGTCACAGCGACTTCGCAAGGAGATAGTACAAAAACTGCTGAGGTTACAACGACAACCACTATTCTTCCTGTTTACAGAGTTACGTTGGCTGGAGTTGGCAACTTGACAAGGGAAACAACAGATGCAAGCACGGGTGTCAGTTATACGCTCCACGTAACAAACAGTGGCAACACAAATGATACGATTCGCCTAACAACGTCAGGTGATGCTACTGCTACAGTAAGTCCGACTTCTGTATCCCTTAACCAGGGTACTTCACGTACAGTAACATTAAGGATTTCTGGCACCGCCCTCGCTAAAGCAGGTGAATATGCGGTGAAAGTTACAGCTACTTCTCAAGGTAATAAAACAAAAACCGCTGAAATCTCAACAACGACGACTATTCTACCCGTTTATGACGTTTCGTTGACAGGGATTGGCAGCCTGACAACCGAGACAACGGATGCCTCGGCAGGTGTCACTTATACACTCAATGTTACAAATAATGGGAATACAGATGATGTGATCAATTTAGCCGCTTCAGACGATGACGCTATCTTAAGTCAAAGCTCTGTATCGCTTGTTTCTGGTGCTTCTACGAGCGTAACTTTGACAATTCCGAGTGCTGCTTTAGCAACGGCAGGCGAGTATGTGGTTAAAGTCACGGCTGCCTCCCAAGGCGATAGCACCAAAACTGCTGAAGTTTCAACGACTACGACTGTTTTACCGGTTTACGGTGTAACGTTGGCAGGTAATAATCTAACAAAGCAAACTAAATTTGCGAACGCGGGTGTTAGTTATGCTCTACAAGTCACAAACATCGGCAATACAGAAGATACGATAGTGCTTGGTTCATCTGCAGAAGTCGGCATTGGAGGGAGCGTTCTCGGGTCGTTCAGAAAATCTAAAGATGAAGACGTTTCAAGCAGCCAGTTGAAGGTTACGCTTGCTCCTGGTGCTTCTACTGAAGTTATATTTACAGCGAAAGGTGATCTCCTTACAAAATCGGGTGTATACCAAATCAAAGTTACAGCGACTTCGCAAGGTGATAGCACCAAAACTGCTGAAATCACAACAACGACGACTGTTTTACCGGTTTACGGTGTAACGTTGGCAGGTGTAGGCGATTTGACAACTGAAACAGCGGATGCATCGGAAGGTGTCAGTTATACGCTCAATGTTACAAATACTGGCAATACAGATGATGTGATAGATTTAGCAATCTCAGAAGATGCTGCAACATCCGTTTTGGGTCATGAAGGTCCTTTCGCACCAACAGGTATAATATCAGTTAAAACGACATCAGCAACTTTAAGTCAAAGTTCTGTATTGCTTGCAGCGGGTGCTTCTGCTGAAGTGACATTGACTGTTTCCGTTGATGCCCTTGCGACTGCCGGGGATTATGAAGTTAAGGTTACGGCTACCTCTCAAGGGGATAGCACAAAAACGGCTGAAATCACCACAACGACGACTATTCTACCGGTCTACGGTGTTACGTTGGTAGGGGACAACCTAATAAAGCAAACCCAATTTGCAAGCGGAGGTGTCAGTTATGCTCTGCAAGTCACAAATACTGGTAATACAGAAGACACGATAATGCTTGGTTCATCTGCAGAAGTCGGCATTGGAGGGAGCGTTCTCGGGTCGTTCAGAAAATCTAAAGATGAAGACGTTTCAAGCAGCCAGTTGAAGGTTACGCTTGCTCCTGGTGCTTCTACTGAAGTTATATTTACGGCAACGGGCGATCTCCTTACAAAATCGGGTGAATACCAAATCAAAGTTACAGCGACCTCCCAAGGCGATAGCACCAAAACTGCAGAGGTTTCGACGACTACAACTATTCTGCCGGTTTACGGTGTTGCATTAGTAGGTGAAGGGGCACTCACAGGTTCAACGATGGATACGGTGGAAGGTGTCACTTATACGCTCATAGTGACAAACACCGGCAATACAGACGATACGATAGTGCTTGGCTCATCTGCAGAGGTTGGGATTGAAGGTAGTGTTCTCGGTTCGTTCAGTCAATCTGATGATCAAGTGCCAATGGCGCAGTTGGAGATTGTGCTTGCCGCAGGTGCTTCTGCTGAGGTTATATTTACCGCAGCTGGTGATTTCTTCACGAAACCGGGTGAATATGAAATTAAAGTGACCGCTACTTCGCAAGGCGATAGCACCAAAACGGCTGAAATCACAACAACTACTACAATTACCGTCGTTCCTCCGGTCTACGGTGTAATGTTACAAGGTAAAGATGAACTTACAGGCGCAACGATGGATATCCTTGCGGGTGTAAGTTATACCCTCATAGTCACAAACACCGGTAATGTAGATGATACGATAGTATTTGATTCTTCTGCTGCGTTTGGGATTGAAGGTTCCGTTCTCGGTTCATTTAAGGAATCTATTGATCAAGAACTGGCAATGGGAGAGTTGGAGATTGCACTTGCCGCAGGTGCTTCTGTCGAGGTTATATTTACCGCAGCTGGTGATTTCTTCACGAAACCGGGTGAATATGAAATTAAAGTGACCGCTACTTCGCAAGGCGATAGCACCAAAACGGCTGAAATCACTACCAAGACTACGATAGAACCTGTGCCATGGGATGTCAATGCTGACGGCACAGTGAATATCCAGGATTTAGTGTTAGTTGCAAACCAATTTGGTGAATCTGGCGAAGGACTCGCTGGCGATGTGAACAAGGATGGTCAGGTGAATATCCTTGACCTTGTTCAGGTAGCCTCCTATTTCGGTAAATCGCAAGCGGAAATTGTCCAAGCGAATCAGTAGTTTCAATTTAGTAATAATCCGATAGGCGCGCTTCTTAGCGTGCCTATCCTTATGGAGAAGAAAATGGCATCAAATTATCGGGTCGGAATTATCGGATGTGGTGGCATTGCTAATGCTCATGCGCGTGGATATGAAGGTGTTGAACAAACAGAAATTGTCGCTCTCGCCGATCCTGTTCAAGCTGCCCTCGACAAGTTCGCAAACACCTATGATGTACCCAAGGAAAACTGTTATTTGGATCCGAGAGAGATGTTGGATAACGAAGACCTTGACATTGTGAGTGTTGCAACATGGCACAAACTTCACGCACCGATGACAATTGCGGCGTGTGCCCGAAGTCCTAAAGCGGTTCTTTGCGAAAAACCGATGGGCGTTAATCTTGGTGAATGTGATGAGATGCTAATCGCTGCGAACCGAAATAGTGTTAAGGTTGTAATCGGTCATCAACGTCGATTTAATTCCGCATGGACAGATGCACGTAATCTCATTGCTGAAGGTGCTATCGGTGAACCGCGACAAATTGTCTGCCACGGTGGACAAGGACTGCTAAATGACTGTTCACACCTATTTGATATGATGCGATATGTGCTTAGTGATCCCGCTCCGCAATGGGTGATTGGCAATGTTGAACGCAAAACAGAACGTTATGAACGTGATATTCAGATTGAGGATCGGAGTGCAGGAATTGTCGGATTTTCAAACGGGTGCATCGGTATGTTACTACAAGAGATCGGTAGACCTAACTATCAAGGCGGTATTGTCTACGGGGCAGATGGCATCGCAGATGTGACAGAGGGACGCGTTCGCCTCCTCAACAATAAGTCCGCAGATTGGGAAGAACGTCCTTCCGACGGGATAAACCAGCACGTCGCACAAGCACAAGAATTAGTTGAGTGGCTTGATGGTGGAGCGGAACACCGCGGGGAAGCGAAACACGGTCGTGCCGCTGTTGAAATAATCATGGCGATCTATGAATCCGCGCGTATGCACGAAGTGGTCCAATTACCGCTGCGGACACATGCTAATCCGCTTGATTTAATGATTGATAGCGGTGATTTGCCCGTTGAACGACCTGGTAGATATGACATCCGTGCCTTTTTATTACACGGGGAATCCATGAAACCTGGGTCACAATAGTGCTTTGTCAAGTTCTATTTTGTAGGTTGCGATTCGGAAATCGCTCCTACAAAAAGAACAGATAAGGTAGGAGGGAACTCCGATTCCCGACTATTTTAAGCCCTCAATTATCACTTGACGAAGTAGTAATTTCCTTTGAGCATTAGAAACCTATGCAGATTACACAAGGCATCAGTGTTGGCTTAGCAGCACTCAGACGAAACAAGTTGCGTTCGGTGCTTACAACGCTTGGAATTATCATCGGCATTGCGGCTGTTGTTGCAGTTGTCTCCGTTGGTGGTGGTGCCGAACACCTCATTTTAATAGAATTGGAACGGGTCGGTGGTGCGGGTATGATCGTCTGCTTTCGGAAAGAACACATTCGTAAAGCAGATGGTTCGTATACCGAAAATAAGCATCCGGAATATATTGAGTATCAAGACCTCGCCTTCATTCTTGAAAACTGTCCTTCTCTTAAAACTGCTGCTGCACAATCCGGCATGGTGCACCGTGTATCCTACAGACACGTCAATCAATCACTCCAAGTGCATGGTGTTACCCCTTTCTTTCAAGATGTTAATAATTGGTACGTTGAAACAGGTCGTTTTTTTACCGAGTACGACATGGAACGCGGTGACCCCATCTGTGTGATCGGTTCTGAAGTGCACAAAGACTTTTTTGAGATGCAAGATCCGATTGGGCGTGAGTTGAGAATAGCCAGGAAACGTTTTACCGTCGTCGGAGTCATGGAAGCAAAAGGAAATAAAATGGCAAGCGAGGGATGGGATAATCGAGTGATTATACCGATCTCTACAATGGGCACCCATTTTGTCGGCAAACGGAAAGGCTGGATAATGCTGTTTGCGCAAGCTGAAAGTTATGAAAAAGTTGAACAAGCTGTTGCCGAGATCAAGGTTGCCTTCAGACAACAGCATGGTGATGAAAAATACTTTGATTTTTTCACCGCTAAGGAGATTATAAAGCAGGTAGGCAATGTCAGTCGGATTGTTCAAGTACTCCTTGGGGCTGTTGCCAGTATTGCTTTGTTCGTCGGTGGTATCGGTATCATGAATATCATGTTAGTTTCTGTAACAGAGAGAACCCGAGAAATCGGTTTACGTAAATCTATCGGAGCAAGACGTACCGACATCCTCATACAATTTTTGATTGAATCGATTGTTTTAAGCGTATGTGGCGGACTTATCGGTATTTTTATCGGTAGTGCACTTGCTACCGGCTCAGGTTGGGTTATCTCAAAATTCATGATTAAAGACGCAACTTGGCCTGCCGTTGTATCTGTTCAGGCAGCTGTTGTTGCTTTTTGTGTTTCTGCGTTCATTGGCATATTTTTTGGAATTTATCCAGCAAACAAGGCTGCAAGTCTTGCCCCCACAGAAGCACTACGCCATGATTAAGCAACCGTTCTTAGCAGCGTGTTCTCTTTGTAGGAGGGGTTTGTAACCCCGATTTTCAAGTGAGATATTATCTATGGGTTTGAAAGTTTGCTTAATAGATATTTTTTTGATATATTAAGCGACATTCTCAAAAATTGTAACCTTTATTCCTGAGTTAAAGTAGAGCGTATCTCATAAATAAGATTTGTTGGTTCATTATCAGTTGATTCTCTTTGTAGGAGGGAACTCCGATTCCCGAC
>JAPPCZ010000026.1 GCA_028824685.1 Candidatus Poribacteria bacterium | reverse complement strand
CGATTTTAGTCGTGTATACGGCTCTATAGGTATTGGTCCTATAACTGCTGCGGATTTCCATAACACCAGAAAACCCCTTTAGTGGTTTAGCTTTAGGGTGTTTATCTCCTTCTTGTGCGACATAAAGGGCGTATCCCATTTCATGCTGAACCTCAGGCGGGAACTCTGTCAAATCCTCGTGTGATGAACCTACCCAAACTAACGATTTTATCTTATGTTCCTGTTCGGGTTCTCTCATACCGAATCCTTTACAAGCAAATTCACGATTTTTCACTTAACCCTATACGACGTTTAAAAATATAGTTAAAACGAACTTTAATGTCTATTCCTCTTCCCAAAAATTTTCAACCGGCATTGGTTTCCCGCGTCCTTTGTATATTAACCTAACCCGTATTGTGCCGGATGGACGCGGTGGTGGCGTGACTATAGCATCCCAGTCAAGAATATCCTCTTCATCATAGACCGGGAAAGCGAGGCGTTTTTTCGGTTTTTCGTTGGTGGTGTTTTTTGATTCTGTGGTTTTCATAGACTGTTTAGAACTCCCTTCGCTTACTATTTTATCAGAAGTGTGGGATGTGTGCAACCGTATTGCACAAAAATTCGAGAAATGAAGTGGCGCGCGTTTCACAGTTTTCATAGCAAAATCGAAAAAGTGATAAGTTGTGAAATCATTTGTAAACCTGGACAGTGATTGGGTTTAGAGCTATCTTTGCTGATGGATGCTGTGAAGGTTGCTATGAAATTTTATGGGCGGGTGGAGGGCTTAATCCTAACATGAGTTTGATAATTAAAGATCCAAATGTAGACATTCACTTGTCGTCAGGAAATCCTTGATCGCCTGTCTGCATAAAGTCCTAAAAATTAACTATTTGTTAATTTTTCCTGGTTTCGTGGACAATGGGTTTCTCGGACGTAAATTATGAACATTTCGTGAACATGGCACGGATTTTCATGAACATTCATGAACATTGGCGATGTGTTCAATTTTCGTGTTTGCAGTATACGCTGTTGTGAACCCAATCAATGCGTGGGTTTGCGAGGCCGATAGATCCTGTGGACGATGGTTTTTTTCCCAGAATGTTCACAAATGTTCATGAAATTGTTCACGATACTTTTTTGTTCCTTGTAAACAGCGCAAATGCAGTCAGAACATGGGCTGATGACGTTTTTAAATTCTATGTCTCTGGAATTTTCGTGAACAATTGGGCAATTTTAATTTTTGTCTATCTCTTTTCAAAGTACCACGAGCATAGTGTGTGATTGGCTTTGCGGCAGTTGATGGATTCGGTTTGTTTTCAAGTTGTTCATAAAATGCGAATTTCATCGGTTAACGTTTGTTAATTTTGCTGATGGACAGCTCGTCTTATAGGCAAGGTCGCTTCGGTTTTTCAAACGCTGCTACATTATATATGATAATCTATTTATGTATGATAACATATATAATGTGGAAAATCAAAAAATTGACATATAAAACTTACGTCAATTCCCCAAGCCCATACGATATTTGATGTCGTAGTTGATGATGAAGTCCAATACTTACTCTTCCCATGGATTTTCAACGGGAATAGGTCTACTCGGTTCCTCGTATATTAACTTAACTCGTATTGTCCCAGATTGACGTGGCGGAGGGGTGAGGATGATCGCTTCCAAGTTAAGGATGTCCCCTTCATCGTAGGTGGGAAAGACGAGGTGTCGCTTCTGTTTTTCGTTAGTTGTGTTTTTTGAGTCTGTAGTTTTCATAGACTGTTTAGCACTCCTTTTGTATACAATTTAGCAGAAATCAATGGCGAGTGCAACCGTATCACAAGTGAAAAAACGCATTTTCAGTGAGCGATTTAATCTCGTACCACTTTATGGTCCAATTACCGATTGTTGTAGTAGGTCTATGAACCGTAAAATGTTCTCCTTCCTTAGGCAGATACTCTCGGTCTTTCAACCATTCCATCGTTGCTCGTAGACTGTCTGTTGTCTTTAACTTCTCTATGAGATGGTTGGCTCGGATGACAGGCACTTCCGGATTCTGAACATTGCCGTATCCAATCCAATTCTCCGAGACAACAGCACCTTCAAACCTGTAATTGGAGTCAATGCTGAGTTTTTCTAACAACGGTCCGTAGTTTTCCATAAAAGCCTGTTTCAGTTTCAGAATCTGGCAAATCCCTTTTTTAATCTCTTTAGATTTATTAATACGTTCATGTGCTGTCGTTGGCGCAATGAACCATTTGAGTTCTAAAAGTAAACACGCTTTTTCGGAATGATTTACAATGGCGAGGTCAATATCGGTTAGGTTTGTTATGTTGTCCGAAATGAATTTAAAGTCTTTATCACATAAACCAGTAGTAAAACGTTCTTTCATAAGGTTTTCTTTTTTACCAACTAATTTTGCGTAAATCTTCTCATTATCTGGCATTCTATTTAAAAGTGCAGTGAAATTTCGCTCCGCCGATGTACAAATCCATATATTAGGTACAATTGCATAGTGCTTTGAATTTAGTTTAATCATAGGTTGTAAAGCAGGACTGGGATTTCTAATACCGCGATTTCCATAGGTCAAATCATCAAGAATGCTTTTTACCTTTGCGTCTGATAAACCGGAATATCTAACCACCCGCCTTAGCAGTTCTCCATAGGTTAGCACGTAGATATTATCAAGATAACCTTTATGAGTAACTCCTTGTTCTATAACAGCACTTCCGTGTGCTGTCCAGTGAATATGCGCTATGGCACATATTGCCTCAAAAGCCTTCCGAAAATCTCCCAACGTATAACAACTAAATTTCCATTCACTCGGCAGCAAAAACATGCCATCAAATAACGGTTGCAAATACTTTTTCACATCAGCGACCATTCTTGGGTTCAATTTGTAACGAAATTTATCGCCTTGGACCTTTATAGAATTGCGAATCGCTGTTTCAGGAAAATCATCGCGATTCAGATCGAATTGTGCTTCTTCGGGCTCATGTGCGTCAACCAAGATATTATATGCTTCATATTCTATACTTGCGAAAAAATCTCCCGTTGGTTGAATAGTTGACCCCTGAAGTTCCAATTCAAGCACCCCATCAGTGGCACACGTGTACGCAAAAACAATCAGATCGTATTTCTGTCCTAACTCAAATAAATCCTTAGATGCTTTGTAAACGTCGCTGTCATAAGCAAAAGAGATTTCCCCACCCTGTTCACAATCACGGTGGAGCCAAGAGACAGGATGCTCAAGTTCAGTAATGAAATCACTACCTAATGCATGGCGATCTTGTGTTCCGACTACTCTATTGAGTTGCTCCTTTAACATATAGTCTTCACCATACGCTAAGAGAGACCATGCGGCAGTCGCAAATGGGAGTTTGAGCAAAGGATTAGATTTGTAATAGTCGTCTATTTCTTTCTCAATTTTCCGTAATTCCGGTGAGACATTATCAGTGTTTGTCATGATGAAATTCTGCCTTTGGTTTTGTTAATTTCCCAAGTCCATACGGTATTTGATGTGAGAGTTGATAAAGTCTAATTCCTCTCAAAATGCTCAATATCAAAGCAAACGAAGCAACATGATTCCTAAACGAATTTAGTCTGTTTCTGTATCACTCTGAAAACGACTGAGGATAAACTCTGTTACCTGTGGCCCTAATAATTTCTGCTTACCTCCTGGGGTCTTGACAAAGAGTTCCCCACTGTTAGTGTAAAAGACCTCTTTTTGCTGTTGGGGTGAGATTACAAGTTCAACAACCCACAAATCCTTGATAGTTTCCCCATGTAAGTCATAAATCTGATGTAATTCAAGTTGCCAATCTTCATCACTAATCGGAGGACGTATACCCCAAAGTTTTTCTGATACTTTCCGCCGCACATCGTCTCTCTGTCGTTCATCTAGGAGTACTCCTACTGTGACTCTATCACTATCCCTTATTCCCCAGAAAATACGTCCACCTTCACTATTGAGAAAGGCAACGGCATATTCATCTGCAGTATTTGTAATTGAATCAACTGGATTCCCGCCTCTGATTTCCTTAAATTCATAGAAGAGCGTTTCTTCAAAAGGGATGGGCTGTTCCTGAACAAAACGAACTTGCGTCGGGTCGGTTAAGTTGTCAGCATCAGTTGCCCGAGCCAAATATTCCTGAGCTATCTGTTTGTTTTCACGTAACTCGGAAATTTCACCCTCCGAATCCAGCACAATGCCTTCTTCAAAACATTCAATTGCTTTCTGATATTGGCTGGTCCTGAGGAAAGCCAACCCCTTGTTGTTCAGGACAATTGCTCTTTGAGTTGGATCTTGCACTTTGTCAAGTGCTTTATCAAAACTATCAAGAGCACCTTGGAACTCCCCAAGATGAAGGTGCGCTAAACCGTCATCAGAGTAATCTATAGGATTTACAAGCGAAACCAACTGACCAGGGCGTGGATCCTCCATTGAGTCTGCCACCAGTCTCGCGAAAGTAGTAATCTCACCTCCTATTGCCTCAACATACTTTTCATAAGGAGTTGCTAAACTCACTTGGATGCTTCTCTTTATCATCCGAATTTGGAGTTTATCATGGAGAGAACTGTAAAGGGAACCTCCTACATCATCAATAAGCATTTCTAATAAGGGGGTCATAAATCCTGAGCTAGTTATTCCAATAATCCGCTCCAGATCTTTCTCTGAAGGATTTAATCGATTCTGATGTGCCCACGATTCACGAAACGGTTCGGTTTCACCATGCAAAGCGAAAGACAAGGCTGAAGGGGATGCGAGGAGTATCCTCCGGATGCCCTCTTTGCCCTCATTAGTTTGATCCCAATCAAGATAAAAGCGTTTGAGCACATAATCGACCAACTCAAAATCAATTCTGGTGAAGTAATATTCAGAAGTTATGAACTGCTCTATCTGTTCTTTATCTCTCCCTTTTTCTGAGAGAAACTCTTTAACTAATGGAGCGAAAGTCTCAATATCTTTTTTCACAATATACTGACTGATTTCATCTTGATTTATTTTTTTACAAATATTTTCTGAGGCAAGTTCTGTAAGTTGCTCCTCTATAGTTGTCAACGATTCGCCAATCTCAGCGGCAATTTCGTTTGCTGATTTAGAATCACAATCTATTAAGCACAAGATAACCTTTTTACGGATTATAGTATCCATTGCTTCCTCCATGTTTTGCAATTTGCGAGATGTGTTCAATTCGTTTTGTCAATTTCCCGAACCGATACGATATTAGGTGAAATCCAACATTAGTTGTTATAACTTGTATTTCTCACTAATTCAGCCCGTCAATACCCATTTCCTCAAACGGCAGAGGTTCCACCTCTGGTTTGTTTACGAAACATAACACTGGTACCGTAAATTTTTCAGCCTTTACGTATATCTCCTTCAGGTTGATAGGACTGCTTAAATTTTCTGCCACAGCATAACCAGTGACGCTGTTTTTTTCTACGAACTCTTTGATCACGTTGAATTTAATGGCGAAATTAACGTTCTGACGATCCTCTATCCTGATCTGATCTCCCTTCCATCGTAAAAAAGGATTAAGAGCACTCACGACAACCCCAACCACATTGCCAGCAGCATCCAGCACTGGTCCGCCACTGTTGCCTTTTTGGGTTGGTGCAGTGTGTTGAAAGCGATTATCGGGTTGGAGATCATCAATTGTAGATATTAGTCCGCTGACAATTCCAGATGTACCGTTGCCCCGGTAGGATAGTACATTACTTAGTGGATACCCGAACACGGCTATTTCTTCTCCTAAATCAACTGGATGACTCCTGAATGTAGCGGTTTCTGTATTTTGAGAC
>JAPPCZ010000025.1 GCA_028824685.1 Candidatus Poribacteria bacterium | reverse complement strand
ATGCCAATATCGCAGGAGAAAAGGTAATCCCATGCTTGGTGGGAATTTCGGAGCATTACCAAATCCACCGTATTGCGCGTCAAATTGGGAACGGTAATGTTGGAAGGCTTTTGTCATGAGTTCTTCAGTCAGTTCCTGCTCGTGCGGAGCTACCAGATTACTCATCTGGTTGAGCTGCGTTGTGATTTGATCTGCTTGTTCCAGTACCTGTGCGTTTTTTTCGTTGAATGCCTCCGCAACGGCACCCATCACTTTTGGAAATCCTGGTCTGCCATATCGATCTTCGGGCGGATAATAGGTGCCGCCGTAGAAAGGTTTCAGATCGGGTGTGAGAAAAACAGTCATAGGCCAACCACCTTGCCGAGTCATAACTTGAACAGCGTTCATATAGATTTCATCTAAGTCAGGGCGTTCCTCTCTGTCTACCTTGATGTTTACGAACAGTTCATTCATGACTGCAGCGATCTCCTCATTTTCAAAGGATTCGCGTTCCATAACGTGGCACCAATGACAAGCAGAATAACCGATGCTGAGAAGAATCGGTTTCTGTTCTCGTTTGGCAAGTTCTAACGCTTCTTCACCCCACGGATACCAATCAACGGGGTTGTGTGCATGTTGGAGCAGATAAGGACTTGTCTCGTGAATTAGGCGGTTGGTGTGTTTGGGGGTATCGTGCATGTGTGCATTCTCCAGTGTGTAGGAGTCCGAGTTAAGAAGGATTGACGTGTTAAGGCAACGGGCAGGTAGTCTACTCCCGCCCTTATAAATGAAAATACCGCTACGGGGATTCGAACCCCGGTTTGATGGCTGAGAACCATCTGTCCTGACCCCTAGACGATAGCGGCTTACAATATTGGATTTCTTTACCAGCGCTGTTCTACTGCTTGATGTCTACGATTCACTTTCAACTGTTAGTCTTCCTGCGTGTTCAATCATTTCACGTAACACATCAAGATTAACATCTGCAAGCTTCTGAAAACTGACGCTACTTTTTCCGGTCTTGACTTTGCCGAGTCGGGATTTGTAAATTTCAGCAAGATACTTTTTTCCTTCAACTGCATTAATATACACGCTGAAGTAATTTTTCTGCCGTGCTAACCCAACGAGAAACCATTCGACTTTCTTTTTATCAGAACGCACGTAGGAAAAATTGCCGTAGCCGATGATTTGCTGTTCGCTGCCACCCCAGAAAACACCTTCCCACATGCAATAGTCTTGGTCGGGTAACGCTGTTTTGATCAACGTGTGAAGTTCATCTAAAACTGTTTTAATTTCTGGTTCTTGGCTCGCGATATAATCTTCAGGTGAGGTTTCTACCCGTTCCATTTGTTTCCTTTCTGGTTGCAATATGACCGTGTTCAAGTAGTTAGTTTACCACAAAATGACTGCCCGGGAAGGACTCGAACCTTCACTACATGGTCCAGAGCCATGCGTCCTACCATTAGACGACCGGGCATTGACCTTAATGTTAAGTATACCCTAATGGATGGCACTTGTCAATCTATTTGCTGTTATTGAAGCGTGAACTTCTCTGAGAGGGAGTAGAAAATATTCAGAAGTCCGATGAGAAGTGTAGGGACAACAAAGACACTCAATAGGGCAAAAGTGCCTTTAGAAAAGGAGAAGCTCTCTGTATCTTCAGCAGATTCAAAATACATTGCCTTAAGAATACGAGCGTAATAGTAGAGGGATACAACACTGTTCAGTAACCCGACAAAAGCAAGCCAATATAAATTTCCTTCAATAACCGCTGTAAACAGCACCCATTTTCCAAAGAAACCGGCAAAAATCGGAATCCCTATCAGCGAGGCAAGGAAAATTGCCATCGCACCTGCGACTAAAGGTGCGCGGGAGGATAGCCCTCGGTAACCTTCAATCATTTCACTGCCTGCTTCATTGGCAATCAGGACGACAACATAAAAAGCGCCTAAGTTCATAAAGAAGTAGACGACCAGATAAAAGATGATAGCACTAATTCCCTTGTTGACAATATCAGGATCGCTATTGGCAAGCAGGACACCGCCCATCAATAGATAGCCGCCATGGGCAATACTTGAATATGCCAATAGACGTTTGACGTTACGCTGCGGTAGGGCAGCGAGGTTTCCAATTGTCATTGTGAGTGCGGAAACTATCGCTAACAATAAACCTAAATCAATAGATTGCATAACTTCTGAATTGCCAAATCCTGAGAAGAAAAACCTAAGGAACAGCGCGAATCCCGCGGCTTTTGAAGCGACAGATAAAAACGCTGTTATCGGAATAGGCGCGCCTTCGTAGACATCTGGTGACCACATGTGGAAGGGGACAGAAGCAATTTTATAACCTATACCTGCGAGAATAAAGGTTATTGCAATCAATATACCGAGTGTGGTTACTTGACCTTCAGCAAGCACGATAGGAAGCTGCTGACCGATTGCGGCGAGATCACCTGTACCTGTCATGCCATAAATCAAGGACAATCCAAATAGCATCGTTCCAGATGCCACAGCACCATAAGTGATGTATTTGAACGCTGCTTCACTTGACCGCGGGCTGTGTGTCAAAAACCCAGCGAGAATGTAAGAGGTAAGGCTGACCGTTTCTAATGAAATGAATATCATCAACAGATTAGTTGACGATGCCATAAGAAACATGCCGAAGGTAACGGCTAACAATAATGCGTAATATTCGCCTTTTAATCTGGCATCAAGTTCTTCGGAACGGAGGGAGAAAAGAATGGTTGCAGCGGTTGCTAACAGCAAAAGAACTTTGAAAAATACGGCGAATCCATCTAACCGAATCATGCCCCAAAAAAGGTTTTTGGATTCGTCAGTGCCCAGAGAGGAATGCGTAACGATGATGGCAACTAAGGCACATCCGAGGCCGACAAGCGAAAGATATGCGACCTTTTCACTTTCCCGATTTTTTACAAGCAGATCAAGGATAATCACCGCAGCAGCGAACACGACAAGGACTATCTCTGGACTGAAATAGGCAAGGCTTTCAATATTTTCTAAGTAATCCACACTGTCCTCCTACAGACTCGCCTGAAGTGTGCCCATAATTTCCGTGAGTTTCGTAACAGATTCGCTGAACATTTCAATAGCGAAGTGGGGCCAAATACCGAGGACAATAGTAAGAACTCCAAGTGGAACCAGAGTCAATATTTCACGTCCGTTGATTTCAGGGAGGTCTTCGTATTTAGGATTAAGCTGTCCTAAGAAAACTCTTTGGAGTGTCCAGAGGAAGTATGCCGCGCCTACCACAATACCGATTGTAGATAGGATAGTCAATACTTGGAATTTGGCAAAAGCACCGAGCAATGATAGTGCTTCACCAACAAATCCACTCAAACCAGGCAATCCTAAAGATGCCATAAATGCAAGCGTTGTGATACCTGTATAGATAGGCATTCTGTTTCCTAAACCCCCAAACCCGTTAATTTCGCGATGATGTGCCCGGTCGTAGAGAACACCGACAAGTAAAAAGAGCATTGCGCTGATGACACCGTGGTTGAACATTTGGAGGATTGCCCCAGTGACACCGGTTTCATTTCGAGCGGCAAGCCCTAAAATAACAAATCCCATGTGTCCGATACTGGAATACGCGACTAACTTCTTAAAATCGGTTTGTGCCAACGCGCAGAAAGATCCATAAACAATGTTAATAAAACCAAGTAATGCAAGACTGTTACCCCAGAAACCTACACCATTAGTGAAAAAGTCTATACCTTCTGGAAACATCGCCATGTTGATTCGCACCAGACCGTAAGTTCCCATTTTTAAGAGAACACCTGCAAGGATAACACTAATCGCTGTCGGTGCTTCAACGTGCGCATCAGGAAGCCAAGTATGGAAGGGAAAAATCGGGACCTTAACAGCAAATCCGATAAAGAAACCAAGGAATACCCATATTTGGAAGCCTGGATCAGCGAGAGCATGCCCTTCTGTGCCAGCCAATGTGATAAGTGTGGGAATATCGAATGTGCGTTCACCTGGTACCCCACTGTTGAGATAAACTGCTATCATCGCCACCAGCATCAACACACTGCCGAATAGTGTATAAAGGAAGAATTTAATAGCAGCGTATTCTCTGCGAGGTCCGCCCCACACACCGATTAAGAAATACATCGGTAGCAGTGTCAGTTCAAAGAAAACAAAGAACAGGAACAAGTCTAAAGCAGCGAAAAACCCCAACATTCCTGTTTCAAGCAACAGGAACAACGCCATGTAGGCCTTAATACCTTTTTCAATATTGCGCCAAGAGGCAAGTACACAGATTGGTCCTAAAAGGGCAGTGAGGAGTATCAAGGTTACACTTAAACCATCAATACCGATGTGATAATTGATATTGAATGTCTCAATCCAAGGAACACTAACAAAATATTGTGTTCCAGCAGTTGATCTATCGTAAGATATAAATAAAACAACAGCGAGTACCAGCGGAATTAGTGTAAAAAGGAGTGTGACGCGTTTTATGAGTTCTTCAGACTCGCGCGGTAGAAGTAAAACAACGATCATCCCAAGCAATGGGACAAAAATCATTAGAGATAATAGCATTTAGTGGGAATCCTCCTTATCCCATCAGGCAGTATTTTATGTATTTCAACTACAATGCCCGGAAAATCAAAATTATCAACACTATCCCGCCAAGAACGACAAAGAGATATGTTTGTATTGCTCCTGTTTGTATTCTGCGGATTCTGCCGCCAGCGGCCCACGTGACTTCTGCCACTCTGTTAACAATGCCATCAACGACACGATTATCAAAAAAGCCGATGAATGCAGCGAATACTTGACGTGTTATCGTTGCAACACCGTTGACGATACCATCAATGGCAGAAAGGTCAAATTTGGCAAAAAGGCGAGACTTCCAAACTGTCAGTGCCACTAAGACACCATCGTAAAATTCGTCAAAATAGTATTTGTTCCAAAATAGATTGTAGGCCGGACGGAAAGTTGTTGCAACAGATTCAGCAGAGAACCTTCGTCTATGGTAAAACAACCAAGAAAGTAGTATCCCTACACCTGCGACAACGATAGACAGCACCATTGCAATATTATGTGCAAGTTTGTGTATATAATATGCATCATCTGCCTTTTTTGTGTTTTTTTCACCCTCTTCTTCAGCTGCTTCTGTCTCGGAAATCCCGAAAAATGCTATACCAAAATTCGCACCGTCTATTTTGGTGTCGGGTCCGAGCTGCGCATGTTGCGGTGCATGAATATGGGGTTGTTCGGGCCGAATAATATTGTCTTTGTTGAACCACCATTTATTTACGACAGGAAAACTGAGTATTGCCAAAACGAGAAGCGGTACTACCATTACCCACGGGGATTCATGTGCCATGTCGTGCATTTCTTGATTGCGTGGTTCTCCGAAGAAGGTCATGAAGATCAAACGGAACATATAGAACGCTGTAATTCCCGCTGCCAGAAGCGCCATACCGAATAGAACATAATGATGCACTGAGTTCCATTCCATTGCTCGTCCAAGCACGCCGCCTAAAATTTTATCTTTGCTCCAGAACCCTGAAAAGATGAAAGGCACCCCGGAAATAGACAGCGTTGCGACGAGCATAGTGCCAAAGGTCCACGGCATTTTTCTACGGAGTCCGCCCATGTTCCGCATATCCTGGTCCGATGGGATTTCAGAACCGTGTGCGTGAACTAAGCTGTGGTCATCGTGTTTATGTTCCTCACCGTTTGCGTGTTCCTCATCATGATGGGCATGCATTGCATGGAAGGCATGAATAACACTTCCAGAACCAAGAAACAGCAGCGCTTTGAAAAATGCGTGCGTCGTAAGATGAAAAAGTCCTGCAACATAACTACCAGCACCAATTGCCAACATCATATATCCTAATTGGCTAACTGTAGAGTATGCCAAAACCCGCTTTATATCAAATCGGACAATAGCAATGGTCGCAGCGACAAGTGCAGTAATCCCACCAACATAAGCAATTACCAGAGACGAACTGGGTGTCAAAATCGGGAACATTCGCGCAGTGAGGTATACTCCTGCGGCAACCATCGTTGCGGCGTGAATTAATGCGCTGACAGGTGTAGGACCTTCCATTGCGTCTGGCAGCCATGTATGCAACGGCACTTGTGCGGATTTGCCGACAGCCCCACAAAAAATGAGAACACCAGCAATAGAGAGCCAAAAGATACCGGATGCATCTGCTGTAAGGTATTCAGGGTTGGTAATCCGCGTAAAAATACCATTGTCTCCGTAGAGTGAGAGTGTGTCAAATCTGGCAAACAACATCATCATGCCGATGAACATACCGACATCACCGACACGGGTTGTCAGGAATGCTTTCTTACACGCATTCGCAGCGGAGTCCTTTTCGAACCAGAAACCGATTAGCAGATAGGAGCATAGACCGACAAGTTCCCAACCGATATAGATGCCGAGTAGGTTATCCGAGACCACCAAAAACAGCATTGAAAATGAGAAAAGCGAAAGATAGGCAAAAAACCTTGGATACCTCGGATCGCCATGCATGTAGCCAATTGAGAAGATATGTACAAGACTACTGACCAGCGTGACAACAATCAGCATAATCACGGTAACGCTGTCAAGATAAAATCCCATTGAGAAAGTGATTTTACCGAGTGAAATCCAGTCAACAGTATGCGGTTCCGGTTTGGGGACTACCTCCCATAAAAGGAGGAAAGAACAGACAAGCGCGACGAGCATTGCTGCTGTTGAAAGATAGTCTTGTCGTGGGAAATTCCGTTTTGCTAAGCCTAATAGTGCAAAAATAGCAAAGGCTGCAAGCGGGCAAAGTAAGATGATACTAATTAAGGAAACAACCATATCTTTTAACTATGGGCCTCCTGCGCCGCTTGCTGCCGTTGTTGCAAGCGGGTTTCTGATAAAATCAACGACAACTGATTAAATTGAACTTTTAACTGCATAAGAATTATTAACCTTTTAAGGTATCCACTTCGTCAGGACGTATGCTACCGAATTCACGGTAAATAGCGAGAATAATTGCGAGAAATACAGCTGCTTCTGCTGCAGCAAGCACAATACCAAAGATTGCGATTATCTGACCATCAATATTTTCAGGAGGCGTGACAAAGCGCGAAAACGCAACGAAGTTCAGGTTACAGGAATTGAGTATAAGTTCAATACCCATGAGAATGCTGATAGCGTTCTTCCGAGTTAGTACTGCGAAAATACCGAGTGAAAATAGAATTGCACTGATGACCAAATAGTGTTGTAGACTCATTTTATCCTAAAGACACAGCGGGATTACTCCCGGACCTCCTTGCGAGAAATAAGCGCGGCACCGATTAAAGCAACTAATAGCAGCACAGAGGCAACTTCAAACGGCAGCAAAAAATGTTCTTTTAAAATCAGTTCACCAATACGTTTTGTTGTCGGCGCGAATGCCGTTCCGTCATCGGTAAGATTTTCCCATTTGGGTGTATTCGCGATGACAGTCAAAAGCAGCATAAGCAGTGCAAGAGAAATTCCGCCGCCCAATAGAAGTTGACCGCGTTCAATGTGGATACGCATCTCTAACCGTCCGCTTGTCATCATAACACCGAAAAGGATAAGCACCAGAATTCCGCCTACGTAGACAATCACCTGTGTTGCTGCAAGAAAATCTGCTTGTAGAAACACGTAAAGTCCTGCTACGCCGAACAACGTTACCATCAGTGCAAAAGCCGCATGCACGATATTGCGGACAGTTACCACAGCAAGTGCGGAGGCAATTGTCAAAAGTGCGAAACCGTAAAAAATAAATGTTTTGAGTGTAAAATCCATTTATAAAAACTATTCTTGCAGAGGCTTTAGATGTGAGAAGTTTCTAATCTGCAGCTTCTGTGTTTTCTGCTTCGTCTTTGTCGTACATCTCCTGCTTGTCAAACTGGAAAATTAGGTCTGTGCGGTCAAAACTTGAGTACTCAATCCCTTCAAGTGAATCCTTCATAACAAGGCATTGTGTCGGGCAGACCTCTGTGCAAAGTCCGCAATACATGCAGAGGGACATATCAATATCAAACTGGTCAAGATAGAAAACAACGGGGTTACGCGTAACGACACGAGACACTTCGTCTGTGGTAAAGGTTTCAGTTCGGTTTTCATCCCCCGATGACTCCAAACGATCAATGACTTCTTGTGGTCCTAAACGAGTAGTGATATTTGTAATTGTCATTGAGTCTTCTGACATTATCTTTTTGTCGTCACCTTCTATGATACCGATAACTTCCCGGCCGTCCTTGAAGTGTACAACGTTCATGCTATCCCAGAGTTGTTCACCTTTAGGAAGTTTGTCGCCTGTAATCATAATACAATCTACAGGACAAATCAACTCACATTTTTTACACCCGATGCAATCTTCAATCCGATTGTAGAGTTGTCCACGATAACCTTTTGGAATCTCCCGGACGTTCTGCTTCTTTTCAAAATCGTGTTCATAAGGATATTGATGAGTGACATTTGGTTCAAAGAACTGCCGAATCGTGACCCGCATTCCAACAAGGACGGTATAAACGCCTTTGTATATGTTTCGTATGTATTTGTCCATAACAAACGTTCCTTTTGATGTCTGTAGTAATTGTAGGTCGGGTAGAGTTTACGAAACCCGACAAAATTAAGTTATTTGTGCTTACATGTTGGGTTTCGCTTACGCTCTACCCAACCTACAAACTATTGCTACCTATTCAAATTTGGGTGTAAAGGCCGCTCCTATAGTATAGGTGATAACTAACTCGGTTGTGGCTCAGGTTTTCGTGCAAGATTTCTTCCAGCAACCGCATACGCACTAATTAAACCAACATAGATTATAACACAACTGATTCCGATACTCCACACATCATCTTTCTTAAAAATTAGTCCCCATATTCCTGTGCCTAAAATGTTAAAGAAGGATATAGGAATAAAATATTTCCAGCACAGATTCATAAGTTGATCAACACGTAACCGTGGTAGCGTCCATCTCAACCACATCATTAGAAAAACGAGTCCTAAAGTCTTGATAACAAAACCGGGAAAGCCTCCAAGAAAATCGTAACCCGGCAAAACACCTTCATATCCACCAAGGAAAAGTGTAACGGCAATGGCACTCACCGCAAACATATTTGCGTATTCTGCAATAAAGAAGAGGGCGAAACGCATCCCACTATATTCAGTATGGAATCCAGCAACAATTTCAGACTCGGCTTCGGGCAGATCAAATGGTGTTCGGTTGACTTCGGCAATAGAAGATATAAAGAAGATAAAGAATGCAATGAAGGTAAATGGTGTCCGAAAAATGAGCCAAGTGAAGATTCCGCCAGATTGACTGTTCACGATGTCCCGCATGCCTAAACTTTCAACCAACATAACAACAGTTAGAATAGAGAGACCGAGCGGGATTTCATAACTGACAATCTGTGCTGCAGAACGTAAAGAACCTAACAGCGACCATTTGCTATTTGAGGACCACCCTGCCATAATTACGCCCATCACAATCACAGAGGAGATCGCCATAATATAGAAGATGCCGATATTAAAGTCACTTACCAAGATGTTTTGCCCGAATGGAATGGCGGCGAATACAGCAAAAGAACATGCAAATATGATATAGGGAGCAAGCAGAAAAAGCAGTTTATCGCCTTGTGGTGGGATATAGTCCTCTTTGAAAATGAGTTTTATGCCATCTGCTAACGTTTGCAAAGTGCCCCAGGGGCCAACACGCATGGGACCGGTGCGGTTCTGAAAACGTGCAGCGACTTTCCGCTCAGCAAGCACTAAAAACAGTGGAAGTAACGGCACAACAGCAACGAAAATACCCGCGCATACCAACATCACGAGAACCGTGCCTAATTCCAAGGAGAAATGTCCCGCGACCGCTTCTGGCAATCGTGGAATGATAACATCTCGCACGAAATCTGTTGCCCAATTGGTTTCGTCTTGCAAATTTATATTGGGAAAGAAACCTTCAGAAAAAATTTCTGGCATCTAATCTCCTAATCGATGCGGAATACTTAACACTGTCCACAAATAAATCTATACCTTCTTTTAATAAAAGGCTATCCTGCAAACATAAATTTCCAAATTTCCAATACCGAGTTTACAGTTAGGAAAACTATTGAAAACGCGAATATCCATTGAAAAAATTTGTTCTTAGGTAAGAATGTCGATCGGTTTAGAAATATTTGCTGTCCTGGTTCAGACCGAACAACCGCTTCATAAAGTAATACAGCTCCAAAAGTTAAGAGCATCCCATTAGAATTAAAATTGGTCAAAAAATATATTAACACTCCCAGAATAGCCAGCACTGTGCCAGTTCCCATTAGGATCTTTGCTTGTGTCATAGTTGTGACTCTCATTTGTCTACTCCGTTTGGCACATTTACCTATCAACTTCTCCCATCACAATATCAATGCTGCCAATAATTGCAATGATATCTGCGACCATCAAACCGCGACTCAGTTCTTGTAGCGCACTCAACGCACTAAAACAAGGGGAACGTCCCTTAAGGCGTACTGGCTTCGGAGTACCGTCACTGACGATGTAAAATCCGAGTTCACCGCGAGGGGCTTCACTACGGAAATAGATTTCTCCTTTTGGTGGACGCACAGCCTTTAAATCTGCCATGACAGGACCATCCGGCAGACCTTCCGCTAAAATTTGTCGGACTATTCGCACGGATTCCTTCATTTCATCCATGCGCACTTTATACCGACTCCAGCAGTCACCGACAACAGCACCCAACTCCGGAATATCCTTAGCCACAGGGACATCAAAATCAAATCGGTCATAAATGGAATACGGTTCATCCCGTCGCAAATCCCAATCAACACCTGAACCGCGAAGATTTGGACCAGTAGCACCGTAACTCAGTGCCATCTCTGCCGACATCACTGCGACACTCATAGTCCGCTCAGAGAAAATACTGTTTGATGTTAAAAGGTCGTTATATTCGTCAATTTTGGGTTCAAAATAGTCAAGAAAGTCTTTAATTTCGTCCAAAAAATTCTGCTCGTCAACAGAACCAGGTTCCATCGGGATAATTTCAGACACACCACCGATACGAATATAGTTATAGGTAAGCCGTGCACCGCAGATCTTCTCAAATAGCAAAAGAAGTCTTTCCCGATCTCGAAACGCATAGAGAAACGGAGTGAACGCCCCGATGTCCATACCATAAGTACCGAAAGAGAGCAGATGACTCGCAATCCGATTTAATTCACAGATAAGCACACGCAGATATTCAGCCCGTTCCGGCACTGCAAAATCTTTTGTTTCATCTGCTGCCATCAGTTTTTCAACAGCAAGACAAAACCCCCAATTCTGGTTCATTGCCGCCACATAATCCATGCGATCAGTGAAAGGTATAATTTGGGGGTAGGAGAGATTTTCTGAGTGTTTCTCAAAACAACGATGCAGATAACCGATATGTGGAATCGCTTCCCGCACTACCTCACCATCCAGTCTCAATTCCAGACGTAACACCCCGTGTGTACTCGGATGCTGAGGTCCCATGTTCACGACCATTTCGTCGGTAAACGGTTTTAACTCAATAATTTTTGATTCTGTTTGTTGTGTAGTTTCCATAGTGCGGGTTTAAGGATTGACGTATCTATTTATTTCCATTTATTTCTTAGTAAGGTACGCGCATGCCACGATAGAAATCAGGTTCTTTGTAATCTTTTCGTAGGGGATACCCTTCCCAGTCGTCGGGAAGTAAGATACGGCGGAGATCTGTATGCCCCTCAAAAAGAATTCCGTAAAGGTCATAAGCTTCACGCTCGTGCCAATCTGCAGTTTTCCAGATGTGTGAAACGCTCGGAAGGTGTGCATCAGTTTTCGGCACGGATGCTCTTAAAACCACACTATGCCGATGTTGCATGGAATAGATATGATAGACGACAGAGAATTCTTCTTCCTTAGCACCCAGATCAACACCACTAAGACACATCAACGAATCAAACGCCAACGTGTCAGTTTCGACAAGATATTGACACACGTCTGCGATAGCTGCTGGAGCGATTTGAATGTTCGGATCTCCAGCAAGTTCGGTGTCAAAACCGAGCACAGATTCACCAAACTTGTCAGTTAGGATTTTATAAATTTCTTCCGGGTTCACGTAATATCTACTCCAGATGGACAGTGTTATTTATTCAGTGTTTTCGGTGCTTTCAGCACTTTCGTCTTCAGATGTTTCTGCTTCATCCGCACCTTCAGTTTTTTCATGTTCGTACCATTCTGTTTTGGTAAAGAGTCTCTTTAGGAACGGAACATTAGCACGTTTTGCGACGGTTTGGGTTTTGATTTTTTCCTGCAATTTCAACAGACCTTCAATAAGAGCTTCTGGTCGGGGCGGACATCCGGGCACATAAACATCAACAGGAATAATTCTATCGACTCCCTTGAGAACGTGGTATCCATGCTGCCAGTAGGGGCCGCCGCTGGTAGCGCAGCTACCCATAGAGATAACGTACTTCGGCTCTGGCATTTGTTCATAAAGGCGTTTAATACGCGTTGCCATTTTGAGTGTAACTGTGCCAGAGATCACCATTAAATCAGATTGGCGTGGTGTTGCACGAGGGACACCAGCTCCGAACCTGTCCAAGTCGTAGTTAGAAGCAGCCGTTGCCATAAATTCTATTGCGCAGCAAGCGAGACCAAACGTCATCGGCCAGAGCGCGGAGGAACGTGCCCAGTTCGCAACGGCATCAACTGAAGTAACAATAACATTTTTGTCCAATTTCTCATCAATTATCATAACTTTCCTCCCTCTGGAAGGATTGTATCTCTAATTGTGTAGAACGTATCCATTCAAGATCGCCTTTTGCCCACACATACGCAAGACCGACTAATAGGATAGTGATAAAGACAAGCATTTCCAAGAAAGCAAAGAGTCCTAAATCTCGGAAGACGACCGCCCAAGGGAGAAGGAACACGACTTCCACGTCAAAGATTAAAAAAATAAGTGCGATGACATAAAAACGGGTGTTGAATTTAATTCGTGTATCACCAATCGGGTCTTCCCCACATTCGTAGGGCATGTATTTTTCGCCTGAAAATAATTTTGTATGTAGAAGACGAGAAATGGTAAGATTTAGGATGACAAATAGACAACCGACAATTATGAAAATCAGAACATTTGCAAAATTAAAAAGCATCTTTTTATCCTATTTTCGGACCGAAATTTCTATTAGTCTTGCGGTATAATGTGTACATTTTGTCCATTAAGTATATCTTAAATTAGGTGAAATGTGCAACAAAAAAAATTGCAACTCACGTATTTCCGTTATCTTAAATAGTGAAGTGTTCTTGGAAAATCTATGTTTAGGGTTTATCGCTTCTGTAATTTTTTGTTGCAATGCATCTAAAATTTTGTCATAATTTCATAGGAATGATAAAGTTTGAAGGAGCAGAAGATGTTTAGTTGTGATTACCATATTCATACGCAACTTTCCGGATGTGCGGACAACGAGTTCAGTATAGAGAAAATTATTCAGATTCAGCAGGAACGTGATATTGAAGCAATTGGGATAACTGACCATGATTACAGTTATCAGTCCAAGGTAAAAAGGATTCAAGCAGCGCGAGAGGCAATAAAGAAGACGGATCCCTCAATTGAAGTGCATTTTGGTGTGGAGTCACAGATGTTGGAATATCAGGTTACCTCAATTAATATTCGTTTGGCATCATATTTTGATTATGTCCTGATGGCTCCGAATCACTATCATTTACGCGGTGTGGCACAGCCTCGGAGTTTCCGTGATCCACGGCGTGTAGCACTGCATGAAATCTATATGTTTGAGGCAGCGATTGATTGTCCCATTACCGATGCAGTTGTTCATCCATTTCTTCTCTCCCCAGATGTTTTCCAGTTTTCTACTGATGAACTTACTGCTTTCGCACAGGAAATGATGCGTAATATTGAACAGAAGCGGTTAATTTATCAACTGGACCTTGCTTCTCAGCGCGGATTAGGTATAGAGATCAGTCCTAAGATGGTACGTTATAATCAACACCATCTCATTGAATTCTATCAACTTTGCTTGGAACGGGATGTAAAATTGCTCATCGGGAGCGACGCGCATAACACAAAACAGTTGGAAGAACTTTCACTGCTTACACCAATTTTGGAAGAATTAGGTATTAGGGACGAACACCTCTGGCATCCGAGAGAATAGTTGGTAGTAGAGATTCTGTCATTCAGTTGTCCCTTGCAGTGAAGGCAGACTAAGAATTTACCAAAACCTTTATTCTACGGTTAAAGAAATACTATTAGAAACCAGCGAAGCCTTTCCCCGTAGTGACTTGAGCGGCAGATAGATGTTTTGCAGCTTATCCTTATGTTTCTCTTTGATAACATCAATTTGATCTTGCGTGTAACTAATTGCGTCCTTTTTTACCTCTGGGGTAAACTGTGGGTTTGTGTTATTCTGTATTTTCTGAATTTCACGTTGCAATTCAATCACTTCTGGAATCTGATCTTCCATGGATTCACGGTATACCTCTAATTCAATCGCAACTTTTACTGTGTAACTACCGGGTTGAAGTTGATAATGTGTCTGAAGATTTTCTAAAGAAACTGTCTGTGTCGTACCTGCTTTCATATCAAAGCCTTGAATACACCTAACAGATTTTCCATCCTTGTAGAGCGTTTTGAGGGTGCTGCCGAGTGGAACCCGTCTTTTCATCTTGATGACCTCACCATTGCTATCTGTTACCGCAAGTAGTTTGAAAGCACTTTGGGTTGACACGCTGGAAATTGGCACAAGCAGATCATACTTTCCATTTTGAATCGTCAGTTCCAACGGAATTACTTCTAGCGCTGAATAAGTTGTTTTAGGTGTTGAAAGTTCAAGCATCGCAAGAGCAGACTTTTCTGTTTCAGTAGAGGCAGTTTCCGTCTCAATTGTCTGCTGGCTGCCAAGACAACCAACCAAACAGATTATTAGAAGTAGATTAAAAAGTGTAAATAGTCTCATAAGTTTGTATCCTAAGAAGATTTCGTTTTTAAGGATTTGAGTGATATACCAAGTCCTGATCGTGTTGAAAGTTCAATAAAACCGTCAATAATTTGTTCGGGCGGATCAACAAGCGTACTACGCCAATCTACTTCACCCCAAGCATATTCAAGGATACCAAAGTTCGGTACGCTTGCCATGCATTGCACACTTGCAGCTGTGGCGATGGGACCACTTGGGTTGTGAGGTGTTACTTTGACGTTCGTTGTCTCTGCAAGAATCGCTATCTTTTTTAAACCCAACAAACCACCAACATGTTTGACATCCGGCAAAATATAGTCAACGCGTCCCCGTTTTAGTAGTTGATCGAATTCGGTCAGTGTACGCAGGCGTTCTCCTGTTGCTATCGGCATAGAGGTGGATTGACTTACATGTGCAACGGCATCCAAGTCAGTCAACGGAACCGGATCTTCAATCCAGAAGAGGTTGAGGTCGTCCAACGCTTTAGCCGTTTGAATGATAAGACCCGAATTGAACCGACTGTGGCAATCTACCATTAAATCAATCTCAGAACCGATAGCAGCACGAATCGCACGGATTCGATCAATACCTAAACGGATAGCAGATGTAAGTGTGCCTTTTGATACATCCGAAACCGATACTCCATCAAAAGGTGCACATTTTATTGCAGTAAATCCTTCTGCAGATGCCTGCTCAGCATTGCGTGCAAAACCGTTTGGACTCCGGTCTAACGTTGCCCGGTTTATATTCGCATAGAGACGAATCCGATTTCGACACTTACTACCCAGCAGCTGGTAACTCGGCACATCTAAGGCTTTGCCAACCAAGTCCCACATTGCTTGTTCAATACCGCTAAACGCAGTATGATAGGTGTGTCCCTCACTTTCACGGAAGAAACGGCGGCGGAACGCTTCTAATTCAAACACATTTACTCCGATAATATCGGGTTTGAGGGTATCAATTAGGTGTTTGACACGTTCATCGTCTCTACCGTGAGAAGCCTCACCAATGCCAGTTGTGCCATCTTCAGCGTGGAGCTTAACGAAAAGCCAATTGCCGCGATGATTAACATGAATGATCTCGGTTTCGATATTTTTAATCTTTAACGTGTGCATCTTTCGGACTTTACGATGCGGCAGCCCATTTCACCCCTTGTGTAAGAAATTTCTGCATTCCGACACGTTCAAAGGTGCCTGGACCGTGTCCCAACGTGGTATAAAATACTCTTCCTGAACCGTAGGGTTTAACCCATGCCATCGGATGTGCCTTGCCGAACCATTCCGCAGTTGCTAATACATGAATGTGCGGATCGTGCGCTGAAATGTAAATCTCATCTTCAACGTCAAAATCCGAAACGCCTTGGGTCGTGGGGTGTTCAGTATCCTCAATATGCACTGTGAAAGTTGAACCTGGGGGATGCCAGTTTGCGTGTCCACCAATTAGATCTACGGCGCGCCCTCCAATCCACCACGCGGTACCATGAATACCGACTAATCCTTTGCCACCGTCTACAAACTGAAATAGACCATCTTCCTGTGCAGCGGTCAAATCTGGGACGCGCTTAGAAGTACCATCTTCTTGACGTTCCGAACGGGTGAAACCAGTACCGAAAACACATGCATCATAAGTATCTAAATCCTTGGACGCTAAAATATCTTTATCATCGGTTAATGTTGCTGAAATCTCTGCATCTGCATCCAGAAAACTGTGAATTACATTCGCACTTGCGTTAAAACGATGATTTTCACCAGATAGCACGAGAATTTTTGACATAATTGTCTCCTTTGGAATAACGTTAAGTTTTTTATCATAAAAATTGAACGCTAAGCCTATCCTTAATGTCATAAGTTTAGTTGAAAACCGAAATTATGTCAATAAGACAATTACGCGAGGATACCCTTTATGTGATTTCCCACAGGCGCACCGTACCATCCTCACTGCCACTTGCGAGTTTTGCACCGTCAGGACTGAACGCTACACTTTTGACAGGTGCAGTATGTCCTGTGATAGTTTTAAGATGTTCCGCTGTGTTAACATCCCATAGGCGGATTGTCTTGTCCGCACTACCACTCGCTAACGTTTTTCCATCTGTACTAAAAGTAACACTCCAGACAGTGTTCGTATGCCCAGCGAGTATTTTAAGTTCTTTTTCCGTCACAGTATTCCACAAACGGACAGTTTTGTCCCAACTGCTACTTGCGAGTTTTGTTCCATCCGGACTGAACGCTACACTAAAGATCCAATTTGTGTGTCCTTCAAGTGTCGCGTAACTTTCACCCGTTGCAATATCCCATAAACAGATAGTGTTGCCAGCATTCCCACTTGCTAACGTTTTTCCATCCGGACTGAACGCTACACTAAAGATATTCTCTGTATCTTCAGTTAGTACTTTGAGTTTTTCACCTGTCGCTACATTCCACAAATAAAGATTACCGTCCTCACTACCACTTGCGAGTACCTTACCATCTGCACTAAATGCAACGGTATTGACCCAATGTAATGCTTTACTTCTCCTCTCCCGTAATGTTTTGATTTGTTTCTCTGTTTCTGTATCCCAAAGGCAAATCGTCTCACTTTCGTCAACCCCACCAGCGATAATTTGCCCATCCGGACTGAATGCGATACTCCTAACAGTCCTTGTGTGATTTTCTCCGATATCTACCCAGAACATCTTTTTTTCTTGTCCTGTGATAATATCCCAAAAACGGATAGTGTTGTCCTTATCACTTGCGAGTGTTTTTCCATCTGGACTGAACGCAACGCTATAGACTCCTTCTTTATGTCCTTCAATTGTTATGTAAGGTGTGCGTTCGTTAGCAGCTGTTTTCATAGTGCAGTTCTCCTTATAAATTAAGTCTTATGGATTCGGGACTTTCTATCTTTTAGAATACCACAAGAATCATGGAATTTCACGCTTTATAGTGAATTTTACAATTAACTTTACATTATTGAGTTGTGAATCAACGCTGAATGCGCTTTTGGCATTCAGCGGGAAGAAACACCGATTCCCGACAACTAATAGGTTAAGTCGTGATTCGGAGATCACTCCTACAGAAGAAGTGTAAACTTATTTTTCTAATTCACTATGATGCAATTATTGTTGCTCCTCTAAACAAGGGAATTCAGAATAGGGAGCAATGTGCCCATCGTAGGGACATCGCGAAAGATAAAACCGAACTGTGAGAAATACGTAGATGAAGCTAATGCGTCCGCAATTATCGGTTTTTTCTCTAATTCCTTTGAAACACCAAGTATTAGAGGAGTAGCGGTCTGTTCCGCAAGCGTGTTAAGACGTGCAAGAAGATGTCCTTGATGCCATGGATGAAATAATTCAATTGCTACTTCTACACCGCTGGTATGGCTCAAGTGATAATCTGGAAAGCAGTAGAAATCTCCCAGCAAAGGGAGAAATTGACTTCCTGGACGAATCTGCCATTCATCTGTTTTGTTGCGGAGCATTTCCTGAAAGAGTTGAATGTCTTCGGGAATATAGGCGAGAAATTGCTGTGAAATCGGTTTTATCCCACACGATTCATTGAGATATAACCGAGAACGTCTTTTATTTCGAAACTGAACCTCCGCGGTGAGCTCCCATTTCGGTTGGTGTAACACAGCGACGAAAAAGTTGGCAAGATTCATCCCGTACCGCTTCGTTTTGTAGAATAGATTGAGCGGTCCATCTACCGTAATCTGAAACATATCCACGTTTTCAGATTTCTCTTTCCGAATCGTTGAGAGGAGTTGATTAAATCTGAGATACTTGAACAACTGGCGCAGTTCAGCAGTCATGGAATCGGTGAGATTTAAGGTGAGGGAATTACAATGCAGGAGCAAGCCTTGCACCTGCGCGGCGTTGTAGCGATGCAGTAAATGCTCAGCAGAAAGTGTTTTGAAAGATAAAATCGGTTGGCAACTTGGCAGATCAGCGTAAAGTCTCTCCCCTAACTCCGCCTTGGGTTGCGATTCGTTTCCTACTATCTGTTCGACTTTTTGTTGATAGTCCGCATAATCCAGAAACTGCTCTTGTGAAAGCAGCTGGCTTGTCTCTGTGAAAAGTTTTTGCCGAAATGCGATTAATTCTTCGTTAGGGGCAGTGTCAAACTCGGTTCTATCTAACAGAAGTTTTTCAAATCCACGTTTGACTATAAGTGTTCCCGATGTGCTATCAATAACATGTTTACTTGCCTCTAATAATGTTGACCGTGCTTTGTCAGGTGATTCTTCAAAGACAGTGATTAATTGATCAGCAATTGTCAGTAATTTGTTATCGGTGGGATTAACAAATTGAGGATAGATTTGCCCGTTCTGAATTTTGTATCGGAGCAGGTCTTTGGTAAGCATGGCCTTCTAACTCTATACTGTAGGAGGGGTTTTCAATCCCGATACTGTGTATACTACCTTGTTTGGTATGCGTGGTGTTGTCTTCGCCGTTTATTAACAAACTGTTCGCTGGTCTGTTTGGAAATAAGTTCGTAAAGCACCGCTTGTTTACCTTCTCGTTTGCGGAGGATACGTCCTAACCGCTGCACATGTTCCCGCACACTCCCACTGCCTGAAACAATAATAGCAACATTCGCTTCCGGTACATCTACCCCCTCATTTAGTACTTTGGAGGTGACGAGGATAGAATAAGTGCCATCGCGAAATCCGTTTAGAAAACTATTTCGCTCTTTCAATTTTGTTTGATGCGTTAGCACAGGCAAAAAGAAGCGTGTTCCTATCTGATATGCTGTGTCGTTATCCTGCGTAAAGATGAGGATTCGGTCGCCTTGATGCCGTTGAATGAGTTTCCACACCCATTCCTGTTTTGCCGCGGAGGCGAAGCTCAGCTGCTTCTGTGTGAGATACGCTTTGAAAGCGGTACGTCCTTCTTCAGACTGTGAGGATTTCCATAGAAATGTTTGCCATCCGCGCGATGTTCCCATATTGATTCTCGCTTTTTTAAGGAAGTTCAAATAGGTGCGGCGCGCTTCCTCATATTGAACCCGTTCCGTGTCCTCCATATCAACTGCAATCGTAACGACACGATATTCGGAAAGCGTTTTGCCAGAAAGTTCCTGTACTTGCGCTTCATAACAACATTCACCCACAAGCGCATAGAGTCTACTCTCTTTTCCATCAACGCGTTCGGGGGTTGCTGTTAATCCCAGTCGGAAAGGCGCAATACTGCTGATTGCTGCATATTGATATTGGTCTCCCGGCAGGTGGTGGCATTCGTCAAAAATAGCAAAACCGAATCGATTCCCATAATGAGGTGCATGCATAACAGCAGACTGATAGGTTGTCACGGTTAAATCTTGTAATTCGTGTTGCCCGCCACCATAAAGCCCAACCTCTTGTCCAAAATGTTCTTTCAGCACTTCATACCACTGATGCATTAAGTCAATTGTCGGCACATGCACAAGCGTTGGACGTTGTGTGTCCGCAATGAGCAGCATTGCGATGAAGGTTTTACCTGCACCTGTCGGGAGACTTATAACACCGCGCTTATTATTTGCGTGCCATGCATCAACTGCTTCACTTTGATATGGATAGGGTGATACTGACTTTTGATTGGTAAAAGGTTTGACTGTGAATTGTCGTGCTGTATCGTCATAAGGGATATTGTGTGCTCGCAGCTGCGAGATAATATGACGATAACGGTAGGCAGGTGCGCGAAAGGTCAAGGTGCGCTCGTCCCAGCGGATATCTGGCAACTGCGATTGGAATTTTTCTGGGACGTTTTGTAGGATGAGAGTGCCTTTGTCAAAATCAATTTTTAAAGGTGCCATTTGCCTTCACTTACTCTGGTGTATTATGTTGACCCATTACGCGAACGCACCAATAACTTCCGTTTCTATCCTGATTCTCGGGCCTGTTGAATCTCTTTGAGAATCATTTTGATATCTTGTTCAGGTAGTTTATGTCGGTCAATAGTGTAATCACTTTTACCACTTTTGTCCTTAAGGATTTTATCTAAAAGTGCATGAAGTTCCGGATCACTATGCCGTAGTTCTTCCATTTTTTTATTTAGTATCGCTTGGATGTTCATTTTTAAGAACCTCCTGTAACCATGTGTAAGGGTTTTCAACCTGAACGGAAAGTTTATTACGAGCTTGAACACTTTTCGTTTTTCGGACTAACTTGTCATCTGTTGTCAAGAATACATCAGCATTGCCTCGCGCTGCACATGCAAGATGCAAAGCGTCTTCAATCTTGAAACTCAATAATTCAAAATGTATGGCTTTCAGAACTTCTTGTTCGCTTACATAAACAGTGTGATGTGCGTAATTTAGAAGATCTTTTATCATATTACGTTGATTTGAATTAGGATTCTTTAATACTTCCACCATCAAAAAATCGCTAATCACCCATTGCCAGTTTGTTGCAAAGAAACCTATTATTGCTGCTATAGCTTGGGTTTCCTGCTGAATTCGCTCCTGTGTTTGATTATCAAAGAGACGACTTAAACAACAGGTGTCAAGATAGATTTTCAAATTTTGAAATTGATTTTGCAATCGCTGATCCTATAACAATTCGCTAATCTCTTATAAATTTTCATTTGAATTATACCATACTTTCCGTTAATATAAAAGAAATTTGGTTAACAGCAAAAATAGCACGAAAGGAAGAATCTATGCCGAAACTCATAATAACACCGCCACAGAACGCGGAATTACAAGCGTGGGCAGAACGTATACGAAACGAAGTGCCCACATACAATATCGTCTTGCCAAAAACAGAAGAAGATGTAAACACACATCTTCCCGATGCAGATGCTGTTTACGGTTGGGTATCTCCTGAACAATTGCCGTTAGCAAAAAACCTACGATGGCTACAAAGTCCTGCCGCTGGTCCTTCTCCCGGCTACTATTACCCAGCACTGATAAAGCATTCAGTCGTTGTCTGCAACCCACGTGGTATCTATAATGACCACATTGCACAACATATCATGATGTTCGTATTAGCACTTGCTCGCGGATTGCCCTACTATATGGACGCACAACGTGAAGGTGTCTGGGATAAAGATGCACGCAAAAGTGGATATATTGACCTTGCGAGAGCGACTGCACTGATTGTCGGTGTAGGCGGTATCGGGCACGAAACAGCACGACTATGTTCAGAATTCGGCATGAAGGTGATCGGTGTTGACGCAAGATGGGAATATGCTGTACCGTTTGTGGAAAAGCATGAACCCGCGGAATTAGACACACTCCTTCCGCTTGCCGACTTTGTGATAGTTACCACCCCACATACTCCGGAAACAGAGGGAATGTGGCACAAGAACCGCTTCGCACTAATGAAAAAGACTGCTTACTTTATCAACATTGGTCGTGGTAAAACGACAAAACTTGCCGACCTCGTTGAAGTACTTGAGCAGGGTACTATTGCTGGGTGTGGATTAGATGTATTTGAAGTTGAACCGTTGCCTGCTGAAAGTCCACTATGGCAAATGCCGAATGTGTTGATAACGCCCCATATTGCTGTTAAGGATGCCGAAAATATCTCGGAACGTCACTTTGAGATTCTTTTAGAAAACGCGCGTCGGTTTGCTGCGGGTGAACCGTTGCAGAATGTTGTTGATAAGGCGGCATGGTATTAGGATATTTTGAAAGAATCGCTAATCTTAGAGAAAGTACGCAATTGCCAAATTGTGCGGTTGAACAATGATAGGACTATCTCAAAGTTGCTGTCCTGAGAATAACCCGATCCTCTATCCAATTGTCCCGATACCAAGTGCAAGCCTCAAAGGTATCGTTGAGTGCATCCATACGTTGTTTTAACACCTGTCGGAAACCATCTCGGAGCGTTGCCGATGCAGGATCATCAGCCAAATTACGGGTTTGGAACGGATCAGCCACATTGTCAAAAAGTTTTTCGCTTCCATCAGGCCGGTGAACAGCATAAGTATGCTGCTTCGTTCGGAGTGCCCGCCACTCATAGCCGTCTTCCCACTTCGCTGTACACCCCATCCCTTGCATAAATGCAGCCTTTGGTTCATCAAACGGTTGATTAAACGCTGCTTGACTTAGGTCAGAACCTTCAACATTTTCAGGTATCGGTAGATCCATCATTGAAAGTAGTGTTGGCATAATATCTGGTGTATTTAAACAAGCATCTGCGACATGCTCCCCTGGAACTTGATTAGACCATCGGACGAGAAATGGAACACGCACCGCTTCTTCATAAAAGATATTTTTCGCACGACGTCCCTGTGCACCGAACATCTCGCCATGGTCAGAAGTAAAAACAAAGATGGTGTCATCTCGTAATCCGAGTTCATCTATGGCGTGTAGCAACCTACCGATATTCCAATCCAAATTAGTCGTCATAGCGTAATAGACACGCATCCATTCAGGAGTTTTAGCACGGTTTTCCGCGGACATCATTGCCCACGTATCGCCATAAGGGTCGTTTTCTTCTTTATAATTCGGTGGCAACGGAAAGTCAACATTTCGGAACATCTCATAATAATCGCTTGGAACGTTGTTCTGTGTCCACGGGTCATGCGGCGTACCGATTGAGAGGAAAAGCGCGAAGGGATCGTCATCTTTTGATGCGCGTTGCAGGTATTCTATCGCTAAATCTGTTTGTCCATCCGGTTCATAGCCGGGAATCGTAATCTTTTCTGGACTGTCTTTATGATAATATGTGTCAAAATAGGTATGATGGAAATTGTATGCGGACCATTCCCCATCAAAACCGAGTCGATGTGGTCCTGGCGGAATGTAGGAATTCTGAGGATCGTGATGTTTTCCCAACTGATTTGCCCACAAGTGCCACTTTCCGATGTAACTTGTCTGATAGCCGTTGCGATGTAAAACATGTCCAAAGCAGTCATGGTTAGGGTTCATACGTAGTTCATTGATTGCCATGCCGGTGCTGCTCGCGTATTTGCCGGTGAAAAGCGAGGCACGATACGGCGCACACATCGGACTGCCAGAGACAGCATTGCAGAAATTTGCTCCCTCTGTGGCAAGTCGGTCAATGTTCGGCGTACGCGCACGGGTATCCCCTGCGTAACCACATGACTGATAGCGAAGTTGATCTGCGAAGACATAAATGAGATTAGGTTTTTTATTTAATGATGCCATGTTAATACCTTGTGTTTTGTGGTGTTTTAGATTATGCAGGTTTTCTCCATTGCCCACTCGTGACTTTATCAATCAGTATACGTGCCTTTTGACTCTCTCGCACTTGTTTCTCAATCTCAACCGGATCCCATTCTGTTAATAGTTGTGCTTGCAGTTCGTTGCAGATTTTCTGATATTCAGATTCATTGGCAAGGTTGCGGAATTCACATGGGTCTTCGGTTATATCGTAAAGTTCAGGTGGGTCGCCGAGGCTATAGTTGAATTTGTATCTCCCCTTCCGCAACATTGCCATCGGACGTTCAACGCCATGGGCGAGATATTCGGAGAAAGCAAAATCTTTCCAATCGGTTGCTGTGCCTTGTATCAATGGAATCAGATTATCACCATCAAATTGACTTAATAAACGTCCACCTGCAATGTCAACCAGCGTTGCTGTTAAATCAACAAGTGAAACGACTTGGTCAATGCGCTTGCCTGCGGATAGATGGTCGGGGAACATAATCTGTAGCGGCACACGAGCAGATGCCTCATAGAAGTTTGATTTCCGCCACATGCCGTGTTCACCGTTCATCTCACCGTGGTCGCTGGTATAGATGACAACGGTATTTTCCAATTGTCCTGTTTCTTCAAGTGTCTGCAGCAGATTCCCAATCTTTTCATCAAGGTAGGTAATTAATCCGTAATACCCTGCACGTGCACGGCGGACCAAATCCTCTGGAAAATCTACACATCCGAACATGCGGCGCATCCGTTGATAGACAGGGTGCTGATTTTCAAGGTGTCCTTCTGGAATATCGGGTAAGTCAATCTTATCAAGTGGATAGAGATCCCAAAACCGTTGTGGCACGACAAGCGGAAAATGCGGCGCGATGAACGAGACGTTGAGTGCCCACGGTTGTTCCTGCCGTGCTGGATCGCGGAGATATGTCAGTGCCTCTGACTCAGCAAGGTCATCAACTTTAATTTCCACCGTTGTTCCGGGACCGGCTTGTGCAGGTCCTTGCCATGGACGGGATGCTGCTGGTGTGCCGTTATCCCAATCCGTCAGTCCGTGTTGTCTTTCTGCGTGTAAGTCTCGGGCAAGTTGCGCACGAAACCCATGCAATTGATCCATCCCGCCAAAATGCTGTTTGCCTGAAAGCACGACATCATAACCTACATCTCGTAAGATGTGTGCCCATGTGATAGCATCTGGGCGTAACGGCGCTGCGTTGTCCCACGCGCCAATGTGATGGATATACCGACCTGTCATAAAAGACATCCGCGATGGCATGCAGAGCGGTGAATTGCAGTATGCATTTGTGAAGGTTACACCATCTTTAGCGAGTCTGTTCATGTGTGGGGTTTGGACAAGGGGATGTCCGTACGGTCTGCTAAACATCGGGGCATGTTCGTCGGACATGATGAGGAGTATGTTGGGCGGTTGGTTTGTGGGCATGGTGTTCTTAAATCGTAATTTTCACAGTAAATATGGTGTTAGGAACGATCTGTACCTCTTGTCCAATTTATATCACCGAATTAATTACATGAATAGACTAGACGATGTTGAACTTGGGGTCTGAAGCAAATTATTTGGTGTGAACGGGTCTTGACTTGTTTGATGTGGGAACATCGCCGCGAAGTCCTCAAATAAGTACAATTTTATCTCACCTTGAAATTCAAATAATTCTTTTTCTATAGGTGGTATAGAACTTTGTTCCTCTCGTTGTCTTAACATTGCAGCAATATCCCTTGGTAATTTAACCCCATTTTTCTTTTCAAAGCCCGCCACGCCTTGATAATCTTTACCAAAAACAGCGATAATATCTATACCTTTGTCTGCTGCCTCTGTTAAGTTTGCTTTGGCTTTTTCCCATCTTTGTTGATGCAACCAAGTCATTGCGCGATTATAATAGGCTGGTGCATAATCGGGATCTAATTTTAGTGCTTTCGTATAGTCTTCGCGTGCTCGGCTAAACTCATTATTGCTGAAGTATGCTAGACCGCGATTGTGATAAAATATTGCCTCATCAGGTGTTAGTTCTATCGCCTTATTGTAATTTTCTATAGCTGAGTTAAAATCGCCCTTTTTGCCGTAAACATTACCAAGGTTGCTATAAGCTGTAGCTCCATCTGGTTCCAGTTCCACTGCTCTGTTTAAATCATTAATGGCTAGACTTATCTCGCCAGTATTACCGTAAACTACACCACGATTGACGTAAGCTCCGAGATGTTTGGGATTAAGTTCTATCGTCTTGGTATAGTCTCCGATAGCTAATTCAAGTTTTCCTACTCTATTGTGGGCGATAGCACGATTAAAATAGATATCTGCATGATTGAGTCCAAGTTCTATCGCTCTCGTACAGTCAACAATAGTTTTGCTAACTTTACCTATAATGCCGTAAACAGCACCTCGACTAGCATAGACTTCTGCATTATTGGGATTAAGTTGTATGGTTTTTGTATAATCTGTAATTGCAGAATCAAAGTCACCTATGAGTAAATAAACGTTGCCTCGATTATGATATGACACGGCAAACCTTGGTTCAAACTGTATAGCGATCGTATAATCTCTGATGGCGTTGTTGAACTCACCTTTATTTCTAAAAGCGATACCACGATTGACATAGGCTGGAACATAATCCGATTGGAGTTGAATGACTGTATTATAGTCTGCGATTGCTTTATCAAACTGATGGATTTTGCTATAAGCAAGACCACGGTTATAGTAGCACAAGATATGGTCCCGATCTTGTTGAATAACTATGGAATAATCCTTGATTGCTTTCTTGAATTCTCCATTGCTGCTATAAACGTTGCCTCTCTCAAAATATGCGCCTATATTACGAAAGGAAACTAAATTAATCGCCTTTGTACAATCTGCAATAGCAAAGTCTAACTTGTTTCTATCGTGATAAGCGCTACCACGAATTAGATAGGCATCGGCAGCCTTCGGATTACGTTCTATTGCGCTTTCACAATCTTTGATAGCTGCATCGAATTCGCCTATAGAACTATAAACAGTTGCCCGAATGATATAAGGAGCAGCAGCATCAGGTACAAGTTTCATCACTTTTTCGCAGTCTGCAATGGCGGAATCAAAGTCCTCCTTGCGTAAGTGAACATTACCGCGAATAACATAACCTTCAACATAATTTGGATTCAGTTCTAACGCTTTTGTATAGTCTGCAATAGCATTGTCAAATTCATCTCTGTCGCTATAGGCGTTACCGCGAGCAATATAGACATCAACGCAATCTGGCTTAAGTTGTATCGCTTTGGTAAAGTCTAAAATGGCTAAGTCAACTTGACCTTTGCCGCTGTAGGCATTACCGCGAACAACATAGGCATCAGCGAGATCAGGATTAAGTTGTATTGCCTTATCACAGTCTTCTATGGCACGATCAAACTCATCTTTAATTACATAACCATTCCCACGGTGGTAATATGCCTCAGCGTAGTCAGGTTCATGTTGGATCGCCTTCGTAAAATCTTCAATTGCCTTGTCAATATCACCTTTAGCACCATGCGCCAAACCACGACCAAAATACGCCCTTGCAGGTTGCCGGGTCCAGAAAATCGCTTCGGTAAAATCATCAATTGCGAGATCAAGCTTGCCCATTTTGTGGTATACCTCGCCTCGGTAGATATAGGACATAGCAAAACCTGGTCTCATGCGAATAGCTTCAGTAAAATGTTTGGCAGCTTCTTCATAATGCGCCATCTTTGATTCGTTAGCCATTTCCTATATCTCCTTTCTGCTTTTGGACTAAACCTTCATAAATCGTCTTGTAGAATTTCATGTGGTTGCTTTGATCTTTCACAAAACCATGTATATCGTTGTAGATTGTTTCGACAGATATATCGTGGGAATTTCGCAGATGAATTAACATTGGCTGTTTGAGGTCTGACCGAATATTGATGATGTCATCGTCGTTTGGTTGAATAAAGCCATCTGGATGTCGCACGAATACGCTTTTTTGGGCAATGACGCGATTTATTGGTTCATAAGGCTCTTCAATATAGGGTTCCACTAATTCCCTTGCTTGCAAGATTATCCTACCATCATTGTCAGAAAAATCGTCACATGCCATAAAAAGCGCAATAAGATAATCCTTCGTAAAATCTATGAGATTAGTTTTGCCTTCATAGTGTTGAATTTTAGAAAGGCGTTCAAGTTCACTGACTGGTTTTCGTGAAAATTGTTTAGATATACTCAAGACAGCTGTCTGGAGTTCTTCTATGTCAAAGTGTTCCGCTTCAACATCAAAGTTTCCGTCATCAAGGAAAATACGATAGAAGTTAGAGGAAACCTTCCCACAATACGGATCACCCTGAAAGTGTTTGGGTTCACCACGGTAAAGATATCCGCCTATATCCGATTTTTCTTTTAATTTTTTCAGTATTCCATCAACTGTACGAGGTTTGTGCATTCACTTCACTTAACATTACTAATTCAACTTGTTTGAAAATGATACCATGTTTGGCAGAAGATTGCAACGATATTGCGAACGCAAACATCACACTTCAATATCCTCTTCTAACTCATCCTCATGCATGATTTCCTGTAGTCCAGTTGCAATGCGGAAAGCAACAAGACAGATACCAAAACAAACCGCAAACAACCACCGATAACCAATAAGTTTCACCAGGAGTCCTCCTAACGTTGGTGCGAAACTGGCGGGTAGGAGCAGCGTATTCATAAATCCGATGTAACTCGGACGACTGCGCGGCGGCGCGATGTTTAGCATGTATGCCATGAATCCAACCATCATACCGTTTGTCAAAATACCGCCAATCGTGAAGATTAACAGGTAGGCAGGTACGCGCAAGGAAACAGGTAACATTCCAGAAAAGAACGCTATTATTGGTGGGAACAACATTAACCCTGCAGTGAAAATCAACACCCACCGCACCCCATATTTTTCACCGATATAACCCCAAAATGCGTTTGAAACGACACCGCTCAATGCGGAACATACGATGAAAAAACCGATAGTCGCCTCAGAAACGCCTAATTCAAACAAGGCGTACGTTGCATAGAACGGGGTTGCCATACTGGAAAAATGCAATCCGATGCGAAAAAAGATAAATCTCCGATAATTTGGGTCTGTCCGTATAAAATGTGGTCCTTGCTTTAGATGTTGCCACATAGGTCGGCGACGGGAATTAACAGGATGAATAGGTTCGCGTACAGCTAAGAAACTAATAAACGAGAGAAAAGCAGTACTCACCGAGCAGATAAAAAGAAAAGCGTAATTAGATGGAAATCCGAGTTCAGTCTCTATCCGGCAGACAGAAGTGATGAAAAACAACGTGAACGTTTTGAAAGCTTGTGTAATCCATCCGAGAATACCAGTGAATTCATCCTCATTTCCGAGCATTGCACGCACCCAAAAACCGACCCAAATTCCAAAAAAGCCTCCGAATATTTGACGTAAACTAAAAAAGCGCGCACGCCGATTCGGTGCTATAGATTTAGAGATGATGTCCATATAGGGCAGCGTTGAAACACCCATGGCGGAGGAGGATAAAAAATAAAACCCTAAGAAACAGGCAGCGAGTAAGATAGGATTTTCTGCACCAATGTTGATGGTGCAAAAAAAGATAGCAAGCCATGCGAACACGCGGATACTCATCCCGACAGCGTAATACGGCATTTTGCGCTGGCGATGTTCCAACAGATTTGAAACTAACAACTGCGGCCACATCCAACCTGCTGTCATCATTGAACCGGTCAAGCCTACCATCATCTCGGATCCGGTGAGTTTATGGATAAAAGCAGAAAGCACCGTTGATGCATCTACAAAAGCGAGGTTGATTCGCATGAAGGTGCCTTGAAGCAGCGCAAACCCGAAGTTTCGCCGTTGGTTGTCTCTTTTTTTATACATCCTCTTTTTTGTCTTTCATTAGGAAGGAGAAAAATTAGTGCGTTAATCTCTATTTGTGTGTTGTTTTTTGACAGAATTTTGGCAATTAGGTTGAGTTAAAAACAGAATTTAGCAGTGCCATTCGGTTTTCGTGTTTTCCCAAAATTTTAGAAAAGGTCGCGAGTTGGAACTCGCTCCCGTCAAATGCCATACGCGCATTTGGCGTTGATTCACAGAAAGAGGTTTAAAAAAAGGAAGAAAATACTGGAGAATTGAATGGTTCTGTTTGCTCCGCGATTTTACTTTACAGAGAAGGTGAGTTATGCTAAATTGATACAAACTTTTATATATTCTTGCAGACGCGCTTTGAAAGCGACAAAGGAAATAATATGGAACCTCTTCGAATTGGATTTCTCGGTGCAGGAGGCTTCGCGAGACACACAATCTATCCCGCATTGCATTTAGCACCCGTTGCATTGCAAGCAGTTTGCGATGCAGACGAAAATAGAGCCAAAGCTGCCGCCGGTAAATTTGGTACAGGCAGATATTATTTAGATCGACACGAAATGTTTGAAAAAGAGGATTTGGAAGCAGTAATAATCAGTATGGGACCGGATCCGAGGCAACCGCTTGTGCTTGAGACACTTGCGGCAGGGTACCATGTTTTTACGCCGAAACCGCCTGCCCCGTCGCTGGAAGAAACGATTACTTTGGCTGAAACTGCTGAAAAGCACGGTAAGACATTGATGGTAAACTTTCAACGTCGGTTTAGCCTCGGTGTGCGGGAGGCGAGGCGAATCATGCAGACCGAATCCTTCGGTCAACTCACACAACTTTTCTGTTCGTTCTGTAGTGGCCCGTATGGGTCTGTCAAAGCATACCTTCTCGATTTTGCTATCCATCACTTTGATTTAGCACGGCATATCGCTGGTGCTGATGTTAATGAACTGAGCGTTTTTCACAATGAGGTTGACGGGCAAGGTTCATTTGCTGTTGCTGTGGAATATACCAACGGTGCAGTCGGAACTTTGCAGCTCAGCAGCCAACGTTTATGGGCACGCAACTATGATCACATTGAAATAACCGGACAGCATGAATATATCGTATTAGAAGGACTGTGGGGTTTTGAGCACTATACAGGCGATGGTAATACATTCTCATCTAATTTTTCGGATCAACGTAATGGTGAATTGACTGGTGACGGTATCAGTCTCACTGAATTTGCTAATGCCATTCGTGAGGACAGGGAACCCGTATCAAGCATCCAAGATTGTGTTGGCACAATGCGGTTCTATGATGCTGTACTGCAACGCAAGAAGGGTGTTATTTCGCTTGCTGGTTAGCTCTGAATAATTCTTAATACGCCCCAATCTTTTTAGGCGTGCTATATTAGCGCGCCTTTCTTTTACGCGTTCTGCGAATTGATACTTTCTAATACCTCAAGACATGTTTTCCCATTAACTAACTGATGATAATAGTGTGCAACGCGCCTGCAAAAATCCTGATTCTGACTTAAGGCATTTTCAGGTATTGCGTTCTGTGGTGCCCATAGGGTTGCGTTTGAGAAAATGGTTTGGATTCGGTTTTCCACGTCAGTTAGGCTCGCGCCAAACGCACCATTCAACACATTTTGTATTGTTCGGTCAGGATCGCGGATTTCGTACTCTGTGTCTGTGTCTTTGATGCCTCGATAGTCGTCGCCCGATATTGTGTGCGGTGTCAGAAATCGGAGTACCGTTGCGAAGGAATAGGCGAAATCGGATTTAAAAAGTTCTGTGCTATCATGATAGTTCGGTGATCGGACAATATCAGCGGCGCGTTCACGAAGTTTTACCGTCTCAATGATGTTAATCCGTGCATTATCATCTTTGACACGGCGAATGCGGTCAATGAATTCCATCGTATACGCTTGCGCGCTTTTTCCATCTATTGGAATATCTGCCTCAACAATTTCGGCATATCCATGCATCAATCGTTCCAGATGCGGTGCGAATGTCGGATGAGATGCTGCTTCATTCACAAAGTCTATTCCAGCGAGCATGCCTTTGTGCGTAATTCCCGGCACATGCACGGAATTCACGAGTAGCAATTTCCAATCATGATAGGGCTCAATGCTATCTTGACTAACTACAACGCCATAGTCATCAAGTTCACTGAAGGGAACACGTAATCTGTTCTCCAAGTCTTCCAGAATCAGTGATGTCTCGGGCATCTGCTCTGCGTAGGTTATCAATTCATCTGAAATGTCAATCTGTGCTTGTGCTGCTTCCTTAATCTCATCGGGGACAGCGTAAACTTGTGGCACAAGTCTGTCTCCCATTTCGTTGAGAAAACCGACTTTTGTTTTCAACCATTCAGTATAATCATCGCTCCGTTTTGGATATTCGTTGAGAAGAATATCTCGTATAATATCGCCATTGTTTCGGAGATTATCGGTGTTGATAACACAGATGTCCGCATCTGCTCCGTGATGACTAAAATAACGATAGAGTGACTCATCTAACACGTCCATTGCCAATTCACCTTTGGCGATGCCTGCTTCGGTTACGCCTATTAGAAAGATGTCTAACGGATTCTTGGTTTGTGCATAGAATTGCTCACGTCCTGCTTCAGTTGCAAGTGTCGTCGCGCCAACTACGCTTGAAATCTGCTGAATGTCATGGATACCGCCTACGTCAAACGTGACGACATGATATACGCCTTTCTGTCGGTTGAAGGCATCGGCTTTCTCAGTGCCTGTGGGTTGTCCGATAAAGATACCACCGTTGTATAGATTTCGTTGGTTGAGGATATGAACAAATTGATGTGTTAAGGCGCGTTGTAAACCGCCCGCACCTATGGCAAGTATTTTTATTGGCAGCATGTGTCTATTTGTTTCTCCTTTTCATAAAATCGAAGACCGGGAGAATCGTTCCTACAAGAAGGTCGCGATTCGGAGATCGCTCCTACAAAGAGGGCGCGATTCGGTGATCGTTCCTACAGAAGACGATTACATCGCGACCAAAGGTTGCTCCTACAAAGAGGGTCGCGTTTCGGAGGTCGTTCCTACAAGAGGGTCGCGATTCGGAGATCGTTCCTACAAGAGGGTCGCGTTTCGGAGGTCGTTCCTACAAGAGGGTCGCGTTTCGGAGATCGCTCCTACAAGAGGGTCGCGATTCGGAGATCGCTCCTACAAAGAGGGTCGCGTTTCGGAGGTCGCTCCTACAAGAGGTCGCGATTCGGAGATCGCTCCTACAAGAGGTCGCGATTCGGAGATCGCTCCTACAAGAAGGTCGCGTTTCGGTGATCGCTCCTACAAAAGAATGTCTTCATAAAGTGCAAGATATGTGTCGGCGATGTTTTTCCAATCGTAAGGCTTTACCTTTTCTCTACTCGCTTTGCCCATCTCTACACGTTTTTCACCTACATTAATTAATTTTATAAGGCAATTTGTCAGTCCATTAACATCGCCAGGGTCAAACAAGGCACCGTTAACGTCTTCCGCTACAAGTTCATCAATACCCTGAACACGACTCGCGATAATCGGCAGACCTGTTCCCATTGCCTCCAAAACGACAAGCGGCATGCCTTCTGCTAATGAGGGTAAAATGAAGATGTCAGCCTCACGGTACTTTTGCGGTAATTCTGAATACGGCACCGTGCCAGTAAAACGGACATAAGAGGTGACACTGAGATTCTCTGCTAATCCAATCAATTCCCCCCGATAGGGTCCATCACCAACAATCTCTATCTCAAAATTATGCTGAACTTTGTCAAGAATTTGTGGAAGTGCCTGAATAAGAAACTGGAATCCCTTGCGTGGAATGAGTCTGCCAATAGCAAGGCATCGGACTGTTTTCGGATTCGTTTTCCGTTGTGTCGACTCAAAACTTGCTAAATCTAAGCCGTCAGGAATGACATCTATTTTTAAGTTTGTATCTGTTTCACACGCTAAGTCGCGTAAACCGTCGCTGCAAGAAACAACCGCAGCAGCGTTGTGCCAAATCGCTCGGATAATCGGCTTTAATAGCAGGTATAACCAACGATAATAAGGCGGATCGGGATTAGGACGCGGCACGTCTCTACCGCCTAAAAACACTACATACGGCACATTGTTGAATTTTTGTAGCAGGTATGCACCGCCACCCGCAGGAATACCAAAAAAGACTTGGACAATATCTGGTTTAAACTTTTTCGCAAATCTCAATCCGTAAATACTTGAACTTACGGAATAGGTCAGCATCTCATGAACTGCACACACATTCGGATTTTTCCGAAGTGCGCGGACACGATGTACGTGAATACCTGCTACTTCTTCTGTCTTTGCACAATCACGGAATTGTGAGGTAATCAGATGTACATGGTGTCCTGCGGCGGCGTAGTGTTTCCCTAAGAAATAACTCACCTGACCACCACCACCCCCAATAGGAGGGAATTCGTGATTGAACATCAAAATTTTTCGCTGATGAGAAGCCAATTAGTTACATATTCCTTTTGTGATTTTCTGCTAATTGCACAGCATATTCTATCATAACCTTCGCAATATCTATTTTGGTGACCGACTCCAGTTCCTCAAACCCTGGTGACGGGTTAACTTCTAATATCACGGGACCATTTTTTGTTTGGAGTATATCAACACCGGCGATACCCAATTTCAATGCATCGGCTGCGTCAGTTGCGATGCGACTGTATTCATCTGTGAGGGTAATTGCTTCACCGCATGCCCCTTGATGAATGTTTGACCGAAACTCACCTGGAATTGCACGTCTTTTCATCGCGGCGATTACATTGCCGCCTACAACCATGATACGGATGTCAACACCCGCCGCTTCCGCAATAAAGGATTGAATTATATAATCCCGATGCAGGTCGCACATTGTCTCTACCGCTGAGTTTAGGGAAGTTGGCGTATCCAATAACATGACACCAATTCCGTGGGTGCCGTAAAAAGGTTTAAAAATGAACGGATAGTCTCCTATTTCAGGTGTGGCATCCTCTAAAAACGTGGCGGAACCGACTGTGAGACTTGGCGGAATGGGCAATCCGTGCCGTGCGAGGATCCGTAGAGAACGAAACTTGTGACGGGCATCCGCTATGGCATTTGCGGAATTTACCGCAGGGATACCGAGCCATTCAAAGTGTAACACCACCTCTCCACCGTATCTCGCTGTTGCACCGCTGAGTCGTGGGATAACGACATCAAAATCTTCTGAAGGCACACCGTCATAAGTGATGCGGTGTCCAGTTCCGCCGATTTGAAGGTAGAATCCGAATGGGTCTCGGACTTTGACGGTGTGTCCTGCTTTTTCTGCGGCTTCAACGAGGCGGCAGGTTGAGTGGTTTTCGGGTCCACGGGAAAGGATGGCGATGTTCATAGGCTGGATAGTTTTCAGTTTTTGGTTATCAGTAGACATCATAATGATTTAATCGACTATGTTGTCAGAATCTCGGATTTTCGCGGATTTGTAAGAGTCTCGTATCGGAACATCAATGATATAAGTGCGTCAATAAATGCCACAAGTTTAGTAATGTCGGGTTTCGGTGCGGAATGTGTATAGAATACGTATCACCCAAAACCCAAGCACCAGCGGTGCGAAATGTGTATATTGTTATGTCGCTCCTACGGAGCTCAAGACTTTTTGTTTCGCCGGTACTATAAACATATCGTCCCTACGGGACTAAGAAATCAACAGCGGACAACTATGAACCACTAAATTGATGCTTATGGGTTTCGTAAACTCTACCCGACCTACGATAATGTTTGCTAATAACCATTCACAATTAAAGCGGTTATTCAGTTGTCAGTGGACATCATAATGATTTGATCGGCTATGTTGTCAGAATCGCGAATTTTCGCAGATTTATCGGATTTCGCGGATTTGTAAGAGTCTCGTATCGGAACACCAATGATATAAGTGCGTCAATAAATGCCACAAGTTTAGTAATGTCGGGTTTCGTAAACTCTACCCGACCTACAATAATGTTTGCTAATAACCATTCACAATTAAAGCGTTATAGTTTAATGTTTTTACTTATTTTGGTACGTTTCCTTCAGAAAAGCGTCTAACTCCTCAAATGTATCAAAAATCTTATCGCATAAGTTTTCAAAGAAGATGCTTCGAGTCTCGTTGTAGACAGCGTATACGGGTTTATTATGACGGGTGGCGTAGTTCATCTCGCTGAGAACACCCGGCGACAATTTGTCCGTAGGATATAGGACAACAACGAAATCGCTTTGGTGAACGAACTGGTAATCCCGCGAGATGGTTCGCGTTTTAATCTGCTCAATTACGTCATCGTCCAATTCGCTCATCGTTTCAGGCACATTCAACATTTCGTCATCAGCCTCCGCTTTTGAGAAGGTGACGAGTGCCATATCCTTAATCGCTAACGGATCGAAAACAATAAAAGAGTGACGGAGTTTTTCTCCGAGTTTACGAATTTTTTCAATCTCCTCTGGCGTGTCTCTTAGCAGTGTAATCGGATAACTGAGATAAAATTTCGGTTTGTCTGAAAAAAGGAGTTCATAGAAATTCGCGAGTTCGTGTTGCCGTGCGACAGTGTAGTGCGGTTTTTCTGTGAGATGTGCTATCTGTCTTGTCAGGAATTCTTCCTCGTCTAACCAGACATTGAGTGCTGCTTTTTTGATACCTGCCCACTGCGTGCTTTTTTCCATCCGTGCGTAGATGTCCGCGATATTGTCAACTACGTTGATAAACATATCGGGCGGAATAATATCAATATCTTTAAATGAAAATCCTTCAAGCAGACTGCCACGCCATCGGAAGCAGGCGTGTAGTCCTATGATGGCATGTTGGTATGATTTGGCATCCCTTGCGATTTCGTAGAAAGCGGTGCGCCGTGCTAACGATAAGACGGCTGGGTCTGAGTCAAGCACCTTTTCTGTGAAATGGACACGCGCTTCTGCGGCAACTCGGTGCATGTAATCGCCAACGTTGAAAAAGCCGATGTTGAGTTCTCTTTGTACGCAGAGTGCTTCAAAATCTGCGATTAACTCTTTGCGTCCTGAACAACTGATGCCTGTACAGAAGATGTTCATTGTTTGGTAACCTTTATTTTATTTCATGATCTTGAAATCTGTTGCATCTGTGTATTCAACCATCTCATGATCTTTGCATTCATTACTTTTTGTGTAAAATTAAGTTCTTATTATTTTATTCCCCTCTACGCGCCATCGATCCCCGAACATTGTACTCCATCTCCATTCTCGTTTTAGATATTCAATAAATCCATCTACTTGTTTGTAATCGCATATTGATAATAGTTCCTTACCAATACTTGTAAATGTTATATTACCTAGATTCATGGAAGTTTTGTTTTTTCCCTCGTTTACATAGTCTAATTTCTTGTCAAAATAAAATATAGAAATTGATTCGCCTAAGTTTAAATATGGGGTAAGAGGCTTAGTTCTGCCTCTACTTCCGATGAAAGAATTATCAATCTCAATGACATTAAGGGCACAAAGGTGTTCTAAAACTTCTATACTGATTCCATTTTTTGTATATACTTCATGACTGACATTTCCAATTAACGGAATTGTTTCGGAGTTAATCTCACAAACAAAACTGCAAAAAGATATAAACCATTCGGCATCCTGTTTTCTAAAATTTTCTAACGAGTTTATTGTTAATTGTGAGAAACTTCCAGGGATATCTGATTCTTTTGCTAAAATACTCGCCCATAAATCCTGCATATCAGCATCAGATACGGTTTTGCACTTGTCCAAAAAATTCAACAGAAATCCACCTTCTACACCAAGTGAAACGGATTTTGCTTGACTTGCCTTGGCATGTGCCTTTTCTATTATTTTACACATATTAATGGCATGGATCAGATCTCGCTTTTCATTCCACCTCCTTAATGTACCTTCTGACAGGGCAGATACGCCTTTTAATACTTCCCGAATCAATGTGTCAACAGGTTTTGCTAATTCTCCTAAATTCAAATCAATGTTCATTATTACCTATTCTCCTTATTGAGTGTTTTTTCATGAAAAATATCTGAATCTAAAAAACTCTGTGCCATGAATATCTTTCGGTCTAAATCTGTTTGTAACATAGTTCGATTTCCTTAAATTTGTAAGATAAGTGTAGTTCAACAGTGTTTGAAATAATTGCGGAGGTGTCCCATCCTTTATCATTTTAACATGATTGCCATCATATACTATTCATCTGATACAGCACGCCAAATTTTATCATATTTTCTATAAATGTCTTCAAGATGTGATTTTTGGTCGTTAAGAGCTCCAATTTCTGTCTCAAGATTTTGGATCTCTGCTTTAATAACTTGTAGCAAACCTTCTACCATCTTTTCAACCGTTTCGGTTTTATCGTCGAGATTCACATCGTTGAGGTTCACAGTTGTTTTCCTTTTAGTTGGTAGTACGGTCAAGTGAATGTGTTTTATTCGATTAGTTTTCTCTGTCAGGATATAATTCTGGTAAACTCTTAATTATCTTTACCGTCTCAAGACTGACAGTGACGACACGTGCGATTAAGTCCACAATATACTTGGGATTTTCCTCACTATTTGGGTCTCTCTCAATATAACTCCCTTTACGATTTTTTGTGTCTTTATCCACCTTAATTTGGTATTGGTTCTCTATCCACTTCAATGCAGACCAACTGCCTAACTTATAGTCGTGTGCTTCAGCAGGGATGCCTTCAATAGTTAAGAAATCGTTGTATTTAATCTGTGTATTATTGTTCTCAAAGGTCATCTTCTCAACGGACCAATTTAGCTTTGTGTTCGGTTTTTCCTTAAGCGTTAACCCTTCGTATTTTGAAACAGACTCATAGTTGACATGGAGATTCGCTAACTGCTTACCAGCCTCTGCGAATGCCCAAAAGTCTTCGGTAAAAGGGATATGCGGAAGACTATCCTTGAGGTCCTCCCGGTACTTATCACGATAACCCTTGTGATGTAACAGTCCGTAAGTATAGTAGAAGATATCCCACTTGGATATGTTGTCGTCTCCATATTGGTTTTTAAATTCTGCTAATGCCCAATCGGTAATGTTTTCACGTCGGTTCGTCCCATCTTCATTGTAGGTGTAGAAAGGGAAAGATTGTTGCGGGTCACCGTAAAGATTTACGTTAGGAATTAGGTTGCTCATTAAAACTGCAAACTCTTTTCTTCCATAGGCTTCAACACAAATCACTCTATTTTCCTTTTCTGCTTCGGAATTCGGAAATATGGAAGGAAACTGTCCAGGACTGTCAATCAGAATTTTGTCAAGAAAAAGGCTTGCTTTCGTGAAGGGACGGTAGAGGGATGACTTGATTTTGTCGTCAGCATATTTGGCAATTCTTCCATACATTAACTTCTTCTCTTTTAAATCCCGGCTCCATTTTATTTTGGTAGCATCGTTTAAAACAAAATCATCAACATCCGGTTTAGGTGGTGCCAGACGCATATAGCGATCGACTTCTGCATTGTAAGTTTCTATCATACGCTCAACGTTATCACGCAGTGAGTCTTTATTAAAATTGTAAACCCAGGGATCTCTATTGGTTGACACACCGAGACTGAAGTTTTTGAAAATTACACCTTCTGTAGTCTCTGCGGTTCCTTCTTTGTCTTTCGCTTCTCTTGTTCCCATCGGAATAAGGTCGTCAAAATCTTCTTGGAGTCCTTCAGTGAGCCACCTATTCTTGTCATCGGGTTGAATCTCTTGCCATGTAACTTCGCTTATATTTTGATGTCTGTTAAGGAAATCAAAAGTCTGTGCCTTGCTCTGCAATTCTGTTTCATTATTGTAAAAGATACATGGAACGTTAACGGGTTCCCCTGTTTTCACAAGCAGCGTAATACTTACACCGATTGTGATACCGAAAACATTAGAGTCTCCAGGTTGCCCCTTACGGATGTCTCCACCTAAATTCAGCAGATAAACTGCATTAAATCCTTCTGCCAGATGTTTGCGCATGCCATCAAACGTCCGTTCAGTAATAAAACTGTTGTTCGTTACAAACACCACGATACCAGAATCTCCAATCCGTTCCGATGCCCAGAAAAACGCTCTGACATAATGGTCATATAGTTTTCTGCCAAGTCGTGCTATGGAATCTTTTGAGTATGTATCCTTAATCTGTTTGTCAAGGGGCGGGTATTCACGATTTTTGTTATTCTGGTTTTCATCGTCTTGCCCTGCGTTATACGGAGGGTTGCCGATAACGACAAACATATCCTTTTCTTTTTGTCTGTCTACCCGTTTTGTGTTTTCCTCAGAAAGGAGTGACATTTGCGCTTGATCAAACAGTTCAAAGGTATCTGCGAATGCTATGCCTTCAAAAGGGCGATATTTACCTATGCTTTTCCAGAACTCTTGCTCAATGTTCAGGTTAGCGATGTAATAGGGTAATAACTCATTTTCATTGCAATGCAATTCGTTTTGATATTTTTCCTCTAATGCTGTTTTTCGGATGTCCTGCATCAGTCGAACGATGAAATTACCCGTACCGACAAATGGATCAATGATATGAACGCCTGTATCCGAAAGCGAACGGTTAAACTCTCTTTGTAGAAGATGCTCAACACTGTTTACCATGAAATCTACAATCGGTTGCGGCGTGTAGAAAATACCTTGTGTATCTGCTTTTTTAACACAGTACTCCTGAAAAAATTTCTCATAGACGGTGTTGAGGAAGTGTTGTTTTTCTGAGAAGTCTTTACATTGGGTTGCAGCTTGCTCAATAGCGATATAGAAGGGGTCCAGAGGTTTGAGAAACTCGTCACGACTCATCGCATATTGCATCAGTGCTGCGCTCACCCTTTCAATTTCAACGGCAATGATATTTCGGTTTGTAAAATCCGACCTATCAAAAATTTTTCGGAAGATACGTTCGGTGAGAATATGCTGGATGAGCATCTCTTCAACGGTATCTTGTGAAAGGTTTGGGTCAATTGCGTTTTGACACGTTTGGTAGAATTTGGCAAATGCCGCTTTGTACGCTGAATTCGCTTTATGCTGTTCCGCAATAAGTTTTTTCAACCTGTCTGCAAGTGCTGGAATCCTATCGCTGAATTTACCAACTGCATCATACCAATCGCTAGAAGTGGTATCTGAATATGAGAAAAGGCGTTGAAGTGTCTCAACGAGGTTTTGGGATTCTGTGATGTCTGTGTTCAGTATTTCCTGATCGTCTTGAAACAGGATGGCGCGCTCTGGGGTTTGAAATAGGATATTGTCAAACGGATAATCCTTGTCACGTTTCTCCTGAATTGCTTTTGAGAGATCGTCATCTATATCTTTCGCCTCCCAATAAGCTAACGAGCGTCTGTATTCATCAATTATTGCGCCATCAAGGACGATACGTTTTCCTTCTTTGGTACGCATTGGATATTGCGGAGCAAAAGTGGCTTTTACCCTTTTGGCACAGACATCAAGTAGGATAGCGAAGGGGTTACTCACTGTGCCTTCGTGTGTGAGGTCGTACTGGTCGTATTGTTCCAGTGCTTTGTAGTAGTCTTTTATAGGTTTGTGTGTGGGTTTAAGATTTAGTTTTTCCATGAACAACGACTTGTGTTAGTTAACTATTTGTTTTTTGTAATTTTCACACATATTGAACAACGAACATAAACATATCGTCCCTACGGGACTAAAATGAAGGTTTTCAACGTTATCTATAAACATATCGTCCCTACGGGACTGAAGATATATACATCTCCTATCTTTAAACATATCATCCCTACCAAATCAACGCCAAATGCGCTTTTGGCATTTGGCGGGACTGAAGAACGAACCTATATTAAAATAATCCTTAAAATGTCTATTTACGCAGTGTCGTCTGTATCCTCAAGATTAGTTAAGTCTTCAACATCAGCAATATCCGCCAACATTCGAGAGTATTTACGTAATTCCTCTTGTAGTGCAGCCAATTCGTCGCGAAAAACGTTACGTTCTGTTTCGTTCTCAAAGTCTCCTGCTATACTTTTTCGGTGCCACTTTGCGGTAAAAGGACGAATCACTTGGTTAAGAACAACAATTGCGATTTTTGTAAAGTTAATACACTCTGGTCCATATTCTCTGATAACTTCTCTTGTCGTTGCGAAGAGTGAATAGACACTATCCAAAGCAGTTTTTTCATCGCCGTGTTCAATGGGCAATGGCTGTGTCGTAATCCGTGTCAGCAATTCAATATAGAGTGCCCAAGCGGCATTTTTATCGGTATCGTTTGGAGTCCACTCCATTTGCAGAAAAGGAGGTGTGATTTTCAATGATTCCATTCCCCATTTTTCAAGCCAGTTTGAGAAATTCATTTGTGCCACCTCTCACCCGAACGATTTTTAGCAAAAGAAGGAAAAGAGTTATCGTTAGAAATGTATAATTTCACAGGATTATTTACCAATAAAAGTATACCGTACGGTATGTTTTTTCATACCGTGGTATGTTTTTGAAAATTGCATTTAACGCAGTCTGTGTCTGGGTTTATAGGTGTTTTTTGTAGAATTATTAATTTTAAATTTTTTCATTTTTGGTAACTTTTGATATTCTGTGAGAATTGCTGTTTTTTGCGGCATTTCGGTGATGTTTTCAATAGTCCTCTGAATGTTGATATTTTGAAATGTTGACATGATTGGGACACCTTACAAATAAAACTTTACGTAATACCAATTATTACATAAGTGAATAGTGTTTGTCAAGTTAAATTTTGTTATTCGTATTGCATGTAACTAATTTTCTGCTATCTGTGTTGATGTGTTTTGTGCCTCTAACACATCGGTGTAGGCTTCAAGGTTTAGGTTTTCAGGGGCTATCGGTTGGATCGAAAGTTGATAGCCAAGTGCTTTAAGGACAACTGTAAGAACATCAATTAAAGGTGTCCCTTCATTAGATAGTATTTCGGAAAGCACTTGCGGGTTCATATCCGTCTGTTTTGCCAGTTCAGAAACGCCCCCCTGCGCTTCAACAACGGTATGGAGAGCTCTTAGAACTACTGTCGAATCCTCAAAAATTTGATAGTCTTCAAGGATAGCCTGGAGATAGTTAATTGCGCTTTCTCTATCAGCAAGTTTTTCAATAAGGTACTCGCGCCATATTCCCATTTTTCTCACTGATGTGTCTCCTTGTATTCTTGCCAATATGTTTTTGCTCGTTCAATATCACGCGTTTGTGATGACTTGTCTCCACCACATAATAAAAGAACGATAGTGTTCCCTACTTGTCCAAAATAGATTCGATAACCTGCTCCAAAATGGATCCGTAACTCAAAAACACCATCACCAACAGATTGACAGTCGCCCAAATTACCATCTTCAAGTCGTTCAAGTCGAGCCTGGATTCGAGCTTGTGTGTTTGTGTTTCGAATTGATTCCAACCATTCTATAAAAGGTCTCTGTCCATCTGGTGTTCGGTAATATTGTATCTCTCGTGGTTGTACATCACGCATTGTTAATTAATTCAGTGTGTCTGCTACTTTCATAATATGTAATTGCTATTCCCTATCCGCTGCTAAGGATTTTAGTTTTGCGAGTGCCTCCTGTTCCTCTTTTATCCACGGACGGTCTGCGGGTTTGTCCAATTTTTGTGGTGGACCGCTGAAGACGAGGATATAAGCCCTACGCGTTTGCGAAGTGCTGTTCGGGGCAGAATAGTGTAAAGTCCGACAGTGATGAAACGTAGCACCGCCTGCGGGTATCGGACATGCAACCGCTTCCGAAACATCCACATCATCGGTTACCAAGCCATGCACAAGCGGATCGTTGTTGATATGCCGATGCCACCGCACGTCACCTTTGTGAGACTTTGGAATAAATTGGAGGCATCCACTTTCAAGCGTTGCTTTGTCAAGCGGTAGCCATACACTCAAACTATGCGGCAAAACTTCTGGATTCCAGTACGCCTCATCCTGATGCCACGGTGTTTCGTTGCCGTAGTGGGCAGGCTTTAAAATCATGTGTCCGCCACCACCAACCTTTTCCTTTTGGACACTGAGCAGTTTCGCAGCGAGTCGTTGTGCGTTTTGGAAATAGATAGATTCGCGGAGTTCGGGGAACTGTGCTTCTGGACCCAGGACCTGCGGCAACGTTTCTTGTCCAGTATGTGCCCGGGGACCCGCCAAATCAAAATAGCGTCCTTGTTCCTCACCTGTGCGTTCAGTGAAGAGTTCATCGTAAATGCCTTTGAGCCATTCAATCTCGCCATCTGTTGTGATGCGCGGAATGCTCAGATATCCATTCTCTTGAAAAAAGGTAACCTGTTCGTCAGTTATATCAACGTGAAAGTCATTGGTATTCATAAAATCACCGAATTAAAATATCAAAAGGTAATGCTGTGACCACTCGCTCGTTTTCAAATAGGGTTAACCATGTGATTATTTTATGCCATTGTGCGTTTAGCGTAGAGATTGCTGGATGCTGCTGTGCTAACTGTAAAGGTAATGGCGTTGAAATGCCCGCTTCTTCTTCAAGCATGCTTTCTAAGAATTGTTCAAAAAAGGGTTTTTGCTCTGGCAGGACGATGATGTCAACTCTATCTTCATCGGTGAGTCCCACATCTTTTTTTGCGATAGACAGCGCAGTTTCAAGTCCACCGAGTTCATCAACGAGCCCGAGTTCTTTTGCCTGTTTTCCTGTCCAGACTCTGCCTTGTGCGACTGCATCGATTTCGTCGAAAGTCGTCTGTCTACCGTCAGCTGCTTTCGTGACGAAATCTTCATAGATAGTCTTCATCATCTTTTGAACACGTTCGCGTTCAGTCTCCGTAAAACTGCCGTAATCTGAATAGAGCGTTGCGTTTTGCCCGTGTGTGATAATCTCTTTTGTTAAACCGACCTTGTTATAGAGTCCTTTCAGATTGAGTTTGCCGCCGAAGACACCGATTGAACCTGTAAGTGTTCCGGGTTGTGCGACAATTGTTCCCGCTGCCATCGCAATGTAATAACCGCCAGAGGCGGCGTAATTTGCCATAGATACGATAACAGGTTTTTCGCGTTGTGTTCGCACCACCTCACGCCAAATTAGGTCAGAGGCGATTGCAGAACCCCCCGGACTATCTACGCGTAGGACAACTGCTTTAATGGCATTGTCGGAGCGCGCTTTTTCAAAAGCCTTCTTTAACGTTTTTGGCGTAATCATAGACGTTGTGGGAAAAGGCGAGTCAAGATCGGGTAAGATGGGACCGCTGGCATAGATAAGCGCAAGCTGATTTTCTGCAGGACGCGCCTTTGCACGCTGCGGCGGATTCAATATTTTGAACAACTCCATCATTCCCATGAAACTATTCATATCCGGTACTTTTCGTTTCTTTTTGTCGTCCTGTTTAGCAACCTCTGTGTTTGGTGTTTCATTGATTGCATTTAACAGTTCATCGTAGTATTGTAGCGTGTCAACGAGTTTTGCTTCCTCTGCTTCCTTCGCCGTGAAGGGGCCACGGTCTATCAGCTCGGCTGCAATTTCTGGGGTAATTTCATCTCTACCATTGGCGATCTTTTCCAACATTTGCATATACAGGTCATCAAGCAAACCGGTCATTGACTCACGGAAGGCATCGGACATGCTGTCGCGCGTGAAAGGTTCAATACCAGATTTGAATTCTCCCATGGCGAGCATATCTGCCTCAACGTCCAGTTTTTCCAGAAGCCCTTTATAGAAAAGAATTTCCGAGCGTAAACCGATTAGATTGAGGTTTCCGGCGGGCATTAGAACAATTTTGTCCATAGCAGTAGCAAGGAGATATTGGGCATTGCCACCGCTTTCAAGATAAGCGATCATCTCTTTTTCAGCGTCTTGGAATTCGTCTAATTTATTTCGGAGTTCCTGCAGGCTTGCCCATCCTATGCCGATATTCCCGATTTTAAAGATAACGCCAGCGACTTCGTCGTCATTTTTCAGCGCATCCAGTTTCTTGAGAAGTCCGCGCAGAGTCTTTGTTGAAGAAGTGCCGAAAAAACTCATCTCTTTTATATCGGTATAGGTGCCGCTTAGTGTGAATTCAACGTATTTTTTAACTGGGGGTGCTGTCTCTTTTTCGGATTGTTCCTCAGCAGACACTGGCAATAGAAAAAAAATAATTAGGAACAATGGTATCGCTGTCTGCCAAAAGGTTTTTAATGCTTTCATTTTGTCTCCTTACGGACGGGCATAATGAGACCGCCGCTGTGATTTTTGTTTTTATTTTATAACAATAATGGGGATTGTGTCAATCAAAAAGTGGGAGTGAAGTATTGGATATATATAATAGCAGGTAATCGATTTACTGGAACAGAAGGACAATATTAAGCAGCCATCTTTTTCAATATGAGTAAAAATTCTGATTTCATGCCATCAGGGTTTTTATTTTTTCGCACACCAAACAGTTGCCGTGTTTTTATCCTATCTTCATAGACTTTTTCAAACCTGTAACCGCGTTCCGTAAAGTATTCTGTTAGGATTCTCCACAACTCAACTGTTATTCCATCAATGCGGGGATTGCCAACAAAAATGCAGGCGGCAGCGTTTGGTTTTAATTGACTCATGGCATTTTCAAGGGCATTTATCGTATGGCAAAAATAGGAGTCAAGTCTCTTATGCAAGTCTGCACGGGTGAGTTGGTCTCTGACTTTATCCAATGTTGGCGTGTGAATAACACGGTCTGCTTTCCGATACGGGATTTCAAGACGTGATAATTCCTTTATTTTCTCATCGGTGTGTCCTAACCAATAGAGGTCCATTTTTGTAGATCGGATATATTCTTGTGCTTGTAGGTAGGGCGGCGATGTGATTAGTGCGTCACATTCGCGCGGCACAGCAATATAGGAGGAATCAACGCCTCCCTGAAACTCAACCTGATTTTGATGATGTTGTGTGTGCATCATGAAGTCGTTGATATTGCCTAACGTTTTTAAGGCGTGGTCGTAAACTATTTCTATTAATTGGTCTTTCCAATTTTCTTGGAGCAGTTCTTCAATCGCTGCTAATTTTCGTTTGGATCTGGCTAATTTGGGTGTTCTGTGTTCAGTATAAGAGAAACGTTTGCTTACCTTCAACAGTGCCGATTTAATAATGCCGGAGTACACATCATCTTCTTTGCTGTAGATATACCCCCAGTATTGTGATAACAGTTCCAAAATTTCAGGCGCGTACCAGTATTCTACGTTGGACCAGGATGGGATAAAACGGTGTTTTTCATTTTCTTGCATGCCGTCCAGCAGCTTAAACATAAGTTCTTTCCGCAACCGTTCTTTTCCGCTGTATACCTTGAGTGGCATAATGTGATTCAAGAGTAGATTGAGATCAAGTAGGACGGCATTGCGTTTACATAGGTACGCCTCAACGCCCACGGTTCCTGAACCTGCGAACGGGTCAACAATCCAATCCCCTTCCTTTGTGTAGGTGTTGATGGCATATCTGACGACTTGCGGGATGAATTTCGCAGGATAGGAAACGATGGCGTGAGTCAGGTAGCCAGTATCGGTTATTTCAGGCACTAACTCTCGGAATGAGACTAACGTTACGCCGTCCGATGTTGCATTCTCTTTTGGGACTTCAAACTCGGTATCTATGGGAAATAGAGTGAATTGTTCTTCCATGTTGTGATTTTTATCAGCGATTATGAGCAGGAAAATAATAATAGAATGGAAGAGTTGGGTTTCGCAAGCTCTCCCCAACCTACGAACTATTCCGATTCTTCTCCGACATCTTTCGCGTTTTCAATTTCTTCCTCGGTCAATTGGAAGTCAAACACATCTTCCCCTTCGTTAATATCTGTTGTTTCTGTATCAGGCGGGGTGACCTGCTGTGCCTCATCTGTGGGTTGCGTTTCCTCCTGCGTTTCAAGTTTTGGCGCGGTTGCACCGAGGATTGTTAATCCTACAATCGCCACAACACAAACACTTGTGACCGTCATTGCAATCGGGCGTTTCCAGAGAACCTTGCGCTCACTTCTATCTAAGAAGGGAAGGAATAGCAGTAGCAACATGCCGACTGTCGGGATGACAAATGTGCCGAGGATTTCAAAAGGTCCTTGGAAGTATTTGAGCAGTTGAAATAAGAAAAGGAAGTACCATTCGGGGCGCGGATCGTAATCTGCATTTGTTGGGTCTGCCACATCTTCAAGTGGAACAGGGGCAAACAGCGCAGCACAGGCGAGTATAACAAAGAGAATTAGCATGCCGACAACATCTTCAAATACCTGATCCGGATAAAACGGTTTTCCCGTTTTCATATCCTCTGGTGTGTTCTTTGGCGTGCCAGAAGAACCGTAGAATCGGACAAGGAAAAGATGCAGACCGACTAAACCGAAAGCCAACCACGGCAGCCAAATCGTGTGGAGTGCGTAAAACCGTGACAGTGTTACCGCGCCGACCTCAGCACCACCGCGCATAATCTTTGCGACTACATCGCCTAACACAGGCGCAGTGCTCGATATTTCAATCCCGACAACCGTTGCCCAATACGCTTTTTCGTCCCACGGCAGCAGATAACCTGTAAATCCAAAACCGAGTGTAACCAATAGCAGCAGAACGCCGACAACCCATGTGAGTTCACGCGGTGCTTTGTATGAACCGTAAAGCACAACGCGGAGTATATGCAGAAAGACGATGATGACCATCGCGCTGGCACCCCAATGGTGCAAACCTCGCACGAACTTACCAAACGGAACTTCGTCATTGATGTAATTCACAGCATTATAGGCGTGGTCTGGAGTAGGAGAATAGGATAACGCTAAAAATGCGCCCGTTGCTGCTTGAAGCAAAAGCAGAAACATCGCTAAACTGCCGAGTGAAAAAAGCAGATTGATATGTTTCGGCAGCGGTTTGCGCAGGTGCGCCATCACACCGTCTAATGGGAGGCGATCATTGAGGAATTGCTTCATTTACGCCTCCTTCACATATAAGAGACCATTTTCTACTTTGACTTCAAGTTTCTGCAACGGTCTGGGTGGTGGACCAGCAACAACGGCTCCTGTCTTATCAAACACAGCGCCGTGGCACGGGCAGAGGAACGATTCCTTGCTCTCGTCCCATCGGACAAGGCAACCGAGATGTGAGCATGTCCGTGAAAAGACACTCCATTCTCCGTTACCCGCGTCTGTCACATAAACAGAACGTTTTTTTGTGGCTTTCACCCAACCATCTTTCGCTGTAAATGTATAGTTGACTTTCTTAAAACGACTGTTTTTGAGGCGGTCTACTGTGCCGACATCAACCCATTGGGATTCTCCTTTTTTCCATGCAGGTGAAATAGCAAATCCAATTAACGGGATACCAGCGGCTAAACTCATTAATCCACCAATGCAGGCGGTAGCGATTTGTAAAAAAGAGCGTCTACCCTCTTTTGACATCCTAATTCTCCTTTGTTACAATAACCCAAGTTGCTACGGACAAGATTTTAGACATGTAGGCACCGTTTTAATCTAAAATGGTGCATTATTTGTGAAAGTTTTGTAGCGCAAACTGTCAGTTTGTGCACTCACAGGCACAATCTAAATGAAGATTAAATAAATATTTCGGTAATTTCTTTAGTCCCGTAGGGACGCAATGTTTATAGAAATGTGATAACCTATCTTTCTTTAGTTCCGTAGGAAGGGCATATTTATTGTTGATGTGCTTCGAAACATTTCGTCCCTACGGGACTAACGGAGTGATCGCCCGCGCTGCTATAAACATATCGTTCCTACCAAATCAACGCTATGAATGCCTTTTTGGCATTCAGCGGGACTGAAGAGCACACAAAATGTTCCGAATATACATAATGAAAATTACCGAATTAATAAATTAATCTTCATACAGATTGTGCTACAAGGTGGCAACTTGAGTTACAATATAAGCAGATTTTCAGCGTGTGAAAACCGTCAACAATCGGGGTTGAAAACCCCTCCTACAAGAAAGAAAACGTATTATCTCTTACGGGTTTGCCCTTCAAATGGGGTGCGCAGATCGTATTTACCTTCTTCTAAGACAGGAAGCGTGCCATCGTTAACCATTAACTCCAACGGTAATTCTTTGGTTTCCAAAGGCATATTAACAACGTCTTTAATACGTAAGGATTCATAAATAGCCATCATAATTTCGATGGTGTATCGGGCTTGTTCTCCTCTACCACGATGGGTTGGGATTTTGCCTTCTATCCATTCAATTAGTTCTTGGAATTGGTTTTTGGGTTCTGGTGGAGGTGTAATTGTCTGCCAACCTTGTGCATCTCCGTTTTGGAGCAGCACTGTTCCGTTATCACCGTTGCGAATTTGTCCCTCTGTGCCAGCGATTCTGGGCATGGAAACTCCGGGATCAGGCAAGTCACCTTCATAGATAGCACGCGCGCCTCCTTCAAAACATACTAATCCCATACAGAGGTCTTCGCAAATCGTGCGGCGTTCCCACCGATCAGTTGTGCGAGATGTTGTCCCGATAACCCATAACGTCTCTGGATCGGACAACAGGTAACGCCACCCATCAATCGCGTGTGTGCCTGTGTTGAGTAGACCTGCGTGTGCTTTTGCACGATGATGAAGTGTTGTCGGTTGCCCAATTGCCCCCGCATCGACAAGTCTGCGAATTTCTGTGTTCTGTGCGTTGTATCTGCCTTGGTGTCCGATAACAAGTTTGACGTTGTTCTGTTCACATGCAGAAATCATGTCATCTGCCTGTCCCAACGAAGCAGACATCGGTTTTTCACCGATAATACCTTTTACACCAGCATTCGCTGCAGCAACTGTAGCTTCAGCGCGCGGCCCCTGCCAAGTCGTAATGCTAACGATGTCTAAATTCTCTTTTGCTAACATTTCATCAACATCGGTGTATATGGCAGGTATACTGTATTCATCCGCTGTTCGTTTTGCGGATTCTTCGTAGATATCCATCGCTGCTACGACTTCAGCATTCTCTTGTTTTTGCCATGCTCTTGAATGGGATCTACCCATGCCGCCGCACCCGATGACTCCAATACGATATGTTTGATCCGTTGCCATAATTTAATCTCCTTAGATTTGGTTGAGCATTCGGTCATATAAGTTAATGTATCAATTTCTGTCGTTTTCGTCAACAAATTTCATGTTTGCCACAAAGTGATTCAGTTTTCGGTTTTTCTTGACATTTTTGCACGGTCGCGAGCTGGAGCTCGCTCCTACAAGAAAAGATATGAAAAGGTTGACAAACTTCAGGAATTATGAAAAACTAAGGGCATTACATAGAAATGGTATAATAACGACTTGTGCCAGTTAACAATATGCTTTGTAAGTTTTCATATATATTTGCATTAGTGTTATAAACATATCGTCCCTACCAAATCAACGCTATGAATGCGCGTATGGCATTCAGCGGTGTCAATTTATAGTGAGCTTTGAAATTAAAGAGGCACATTTCTGTAGGCGGTGAATGCCTAAATGGCGTTCATACCGTTGATTTCGATCTCCGAATCGCGATGCACCTCACTGATAGTCGGGAATCGGAGTTCCCTCCTACAATTTAAAATGTTCAGTTAATTCTAAAGGTTACTATAGTAAGTGGCGTTTATGTATCTGATACACCTTTCGCCCCTCTGGGGCTTGCTTTAGCGGGTCAACGTTTGCTATACACCTATCGCCTCTCCGAGGCTTTAGCAAATCGCATATCAGCACCCGCTGAATGCCATACGCGCATTCATAGCGTTGATTTCGGTGCGAAAGGTATATAGCATGAAATCGGGATTACAAATCCCTCCTACAAAGAGGAACGATCTTAAATTGACACCTATGAGGTAGGACGGAGCGAAACCCAAACTATAGGTGATTTATTGCAGAAAACCGATATGATATTTTTTCAATTAGATATGGCATAAAATACGAATAAAGAAAGGAGATTGTTGTAATGGCAGACTATGAAGATAAAGGTTCACAGATACGAGTGACAAACCTTGAGGCTTACCCGATGGGTGAGAAAGCTTATGTCAAGATTGAAACTAACATGGACGTTACCGGGTGGGGCGAGATCAACAATATGGAGACAAACGTCACCTGTGAATTGGCACGTTCCTTGTCCACAATGATTATCGGGGAAAACCCGACACGTATTGAACATCACTGGCAACGACTTTTTCGTGCCCATCGTAATATCCGTGGCGGTGGATTGATGGTGCATACGATTTCCGCTATTGATATGGCATTGTGGGATATTGCGGGCAAATTGTGGGGTGTGCCCGTTTATCGTCTACTGGGTGGTCCTTGTCGTGATAAAATTTGGAAGTATCCAAGTCCAAAGGCAATAAAAATCGGTCCGGGTGGTGCTAAAACTTTCGCTGGTACGCCCGATGAGATCGCGAATATGGTGCAGCGGGTTCACGATGCACAAGAGAAAGTAGGTCCAGGTGGTGCAGTGATGGTTGATGCACATAGTGGCTTGCCGCCACCTGTGGTTAAACAATTTGCAGGCCGCCTCAAATCTGACGATTTGCTTTTCCTTGAAGAGGCATGGGTGCCGGGCAACATTGAAGTCATGCGGAAGATCCGAGAATCTGTCTCAGTGCCGTTAGCAACTGGTGAACGCGACCGTACTATATGGGAAGTCCGAGAAATCCTTGAAGCACAAGTAATTGACATTCTCCAACCCGATGTTGGACATGGTGGTGGCATCACACAGGTCAAGAAAGTTGCCGCACTTGCAGAGGCACACTACGTGCCGATAGCACCGCACTGCACAATGTCTTATCTCGGTCTTACAGCAAGTTTTCACCTTTCTGCCTCCGTGCCGTTTTTCCTTATTCATGAAGGCTATGAGAGCAACCTACCTGCACACAAGACGTGGGAGATGGACGATGAAGGCTACGTTTCGCTACCCGAAGGTCCAGGTTTGGGTGTTGAAGTGGATGAGGCAAAGGTTATTGAGATTAGTAATTCGGGAAGACGGTTTAATTGGCCTAACGCTCGTTTAGCAGATGGTTCTGTTGCGGATTACTAACTGTATATGGTAGATTTTGAATTATTTGGACACTTTGCACCAGCGAGGTTGGGAAGAAATCAACGGTATGAACGCCTGTAGGCGTTCCCCGCCTCGCCTACCGAGGGTGAAAGTGTCCTTTTTTAATTCACCGATAATGCATTTTATGCAACCTTTCCTCCCTAAAAACACGACTATAGACTATAAGGTAATTTGTTTGGAGGATTGGCATGAAAAATGACGATGTTGATCTGATTCAACGCATCTTGTCGGGGGATGAGTACGCTTTCACAGCACTTGTGCAAAAGCATCGAAAGTGGGTCCACTCTCTTGCATGGCAAGAAATCGGCGACTTCCATGCAGCGCAAGAAGTTACGCAGGATACTTTTATCCATGCTTTTAACTCCTTACCAACGTTACGAGACCCTAAACGTTTTTTAGGGTGGCTACGCGTAATAGCAAAACGTCGGTGTGTAGAGTGGATACGAAAAAAGCCAATTGCCATGCAGTCTATAGATGCGATGCCGAAATCAGAATTGGAGCGTCTGTTCTACGTGCGCTATCTTGAAGAAGAACATTCGCAAGCGTCAACAGATAGATTGCGCGAAGTCGTGGAAAATCTCCTCCAAAAACTGCCAAAGTCTGAACGTTCCGTAATGGTCCTACATTATTTCAAAGGTTTGACGTGTGAAGAGGTGAGTACGCGTTTAGACGTATCGTTAAACACGGTAAAAAGTCGGCTATATCGTGCGCGGAAGAGGTTGGAGAAGGAGGAGTCAATGATTCGCGAAAATTTGAGTCCGAATTTACTGAGAACCGAACCCCGATACATTAGCATTCAAGCGACTGCGTTAACGGAAAGCGGTGAACATTTGGCAGAAGGCGGTTTCAGGCTCAGACGAACCGACAAGTTTTTTACATCTTACGGTATTGGCACGAGAGGGCAAGATGGTGGTGATCCATCACCGATGTATATGTTACTACACTATATCAATCACGGTAAGATTAACTTGTTTAGGTTTCCTGTTACTATCGGAAAAAATTGGGAGCAAGAAGGTGCTTGGAAATCAAAGGCAAGAACGACTTTGGAGGGGTATGAAAAGGTTAAAGTGTCGGCAGGAAATTTCGACAGATGTCTGAAACATAAAACCGTTTTCACGGATGCTGACTTAGAAGATGCCAATGCTGAATTACGAAACGCACTTGTGAACGGTACCCGTTATTTATGGTTCGCGAAGGGTGTCGGACTCGTAAAGATGCGATATGAACACGCCAACGGAGTTGTAACTGAAGCCGAATTGTTTAAATACGAAGTGCCTCTTGCGGGTGGAGAATACCTCCCTGTGCAAGTTGGGACACAATGGACATACAAATGGCAAAATAGCTATCGTGACGAGGCGGTTTTTGAGGAGTGGCACGTTATTAGGAATTTCAGTAAACCCGTGAACCTTGAAAACCCGTTGGAACTTGCATCGGCAAGATATGAAGTCACAATAGATGCAAATGAACCACGCGTCGCAGAAGTTAAATGTGTCCTAACACCGAAAATTGGCAGTGGTGCTGAAAGCGGCAAAAAACATTTGATGTTATCCATGAGCCGCTTTCTTACTGGATGGTTGTATGATGGGTATGCTCGCTATCTTCGCGACTTAACAGCTACCGATGCAAACGGAGAAACTTTGCCTATTGAAGAGATTGACAAAACACAATGGATAGTTGAAACGCAGGATGACTCGCCTGTGACGTTGTGCTACAAAGCGTTGTTGAACCATGATAAACGGGACTGGCCTACGGGTAGGGATGAAGTGCCATACACCCAGGAAGATTGCATCTTCTGGACCGGATATGCGCTGTTTGTTGTGGGTAAGGTAAAAGATATTGAATTGCAAGTAAACGTTCCTGATAATTGGCATGTTTCAACGGCTTGGGAGCGAATTGATCCTGAAAAACATCGTTTCGTTTGCAAAGATCAGGACG
>JAPPCZ010000019.1 GCA_028824685.1 Candidatus Poribacteria bacterium | reverse complement strand
TGGTGTGGTTAGGAAACCGCACCATAGGCGTCAATTTAAGGGCATTTATCTGTTTTTTATAGGTGTTTTTGTTTTATTGATTGAAGTGTCTGTATTGCGGGAGGTGTATGCAAAGTAGTAGGCACACGCCGTGTGCCGTATATATCCCCAAAGAATGTGTGGCGGACGGCACGCGGAGCGTGCCTGCTACTTTTAAATCAACGCTAAATTGACACCTATGGTGTAGTTAGGAAACCGCACCTACCAGATTTAGGTTGTGTGTAATACTTTTCTTAAATTGATGTGTATATTTGAGTTTTACTATGAGGTTGTTTCATCCCAAAAAGATAAGTAAACAGTACAACCCCAGTCACAGCACCAAAACCGATTTTGATAGCATTTGGCAACCCAGAAGGCGATACAAAACCTTCAATTGTCCCCGCCACGACGAGCAAAGCAACACACCCACCAAGCATTTGAATAGCGGTTTTGGCAGCGTTTATCAAAGCGCGTTTCCGTGTGTATTGCGATGGCGCGATGAGCGAATACCCCAATTTCATGCCTGCCCCGCCAGCAATAAAAATCGTTGTGAGTTCAATATAGCCGTGTGGTGATACAAACGACCAGAGTGCTAATGCAACACCGTTGACATGACACAATCCGGCAACAGCACCGATAAGAATCCCGTTGTAGACTAAAATATAAACACTGCCTACCATAAACATGATGCCCCAGGCGAATGCAAGGAACGCGACCCGAATGTTATTCGTCATCACAAAGGAAGCAAAAAGATTCCTGTTTCCTGCTGATGTGTCATTCCATGCATCGCTACCCAGTTCTTTGATGTGGTTTAAAGTGCTTGGAGGGATGAGTTGCTCAGCAAATTCGGGAGTCCTCAAGGCACTCCAATACGTGCCTGCAAACGCGATAGTGAACATCAGGAAGGCAGCACCAACAAAATAGATATTTTCTCGGAATACTTGCGGAAAGCCGTAACGAAGAAACCGCCAAAATGATCCACGTTTTAAAGGTGAGGCTTGGTAGACAGTGGAATGTGCACGGGATGCCAACTCATTCAGGTAGGTAACACATCGGTCCTGTGGAAAATCGCGACGCGCTACGGCTAAATCGGATGTTATACGCCGATACAGATATCCGAGTCGGTTGAGTTGTTGCGCATTCGCATTTCGGGGTTGGCTTAATAGCGTTTCCAACTCATCCCAAGCCATCTGTTTTTTTTTAATAAATTCAGCAGCAGTCATGAATTAATCCTTGTTGTATATTTTTTGTTAGAGGGAAACCTTGTAAGCCCGATTTTTTTCTTGTAGGAGCGACCTCCAGGTCGCGACCCATCGAATACCATAACCATACGCGTATTCGGTGTTGATTTGGACAAATGCCAAACGCGCATTTGGCGTTGATTCCTACGAAGATGCTATTATCTTATTCATTACCGATATCCAAATCGAACGACATTTTCTCACCCGCACCCCACATCTGATCATACAAACCCGATTTGACATAACGATGAAAACTTGAATATTCCCAATCCTTCGGAGCAGCTGTCAATCCATGTTTAACAGGATTGTAATAGATATATTCCACATGTTTTTCAAAATCTTTATCATCTCGAATAGCATGTTCCCAAAACCTACGTTGCCAAAACATACGTTCCTGTTTATTTTCTCGTGATTTGGAAACTCTATCGGCAAATTCGTCTTGGCAATGCCGGCTGAAATGCGTTTTGATCAATCGCCATCGTGTTGAGTAGTTATCATCGTCTTTCGGCAAAGTCCAGATGCAGTGCAAGTGGTCGGGAAGTAGGACAAAGGCGTTGATTTCTATCGGATGTCGTTGCATCGTCCATTGAAATGCTTGTCGTAGCAATTGCACATTCTCTGGACAGCAAAGGAAACGTCTACGATTGTAGGTAACGACAGTAAAGAAGTATCTTGCGCCTTTGTTTCTTATGCGGCGATATCTCATGTCCATTACCTTTCTTTTATTTATTGGATGATTTGTTGTGTTTCGCAAACTACAATGAAAATACAATAATTCGTAGGTTGGGTTGAGGCACGAAACCCAACTCTTTTTATTGCTTTTCGTGCGTTGAAGTTGGGTTTCGCAAGCTCAACCCAACCTACGAATAATACACACATACGTGTATACATGTCGGGTTTCGCTGATGCTTCTACCCGACCTACGATAAACTTGGTAAACCAGCCACAATCTCAACCGTCTGCAGACTGACACCAATGACACGCCCAATCAAATCCACAATATACCGCGGTTCATCCGCACGATTCGGGTCGTTCACAATACCACTCCGTTTGTCAATCTTCACACGATACTGGTCAATCACCCACTCCAACGCAGAACGTGTGCCGAGCCGATAATCAAACGCCTCCGCAGGGATACCGTCTATTGTTAGGAAATCGTTATAGACCAACTGCGTTTTGTCTTTAGAGAGTTTCATCCGCTCCACACGCCAATCTATCGGCATGTCCGGTGTTTCATTTTCCGTCAGACCGTCATATTTCGGTTGTGATTCATAGCCAACGTGGATGTCCGCTAACTGTGCGCCAGCGTTGGCAAATCCCCAGAAATCGGGTGTGTATGGGATATGCGGTAGGTCGCGCTTGAGGTTCGCCTGATACTTCTCGCGATACATCGGATGGTGCAGGATGCCGTAGGTGTAGTGGAAGATGTCCCATTTGCTGATGGTGTCATCACCGTAGTGTTTGCGGAATGCTGTGAGTGCCCAATCGGTGATGTTCTCTTGGCGGTTTGTGCCGTCCTCGTCGTAGGTGTAGAAGGGAAAGCATTGAGAACCACCTTGAGGCAAAATATCGGAAATTTTGTTTGTCATCAATGCAAACATAGACCACTCTTTGCCAACTTTGAGCCAGATCACTCTATTTTCTGTTTCTGTCTGACAAGTCGGGAAGATAGACGGGAATAGGTACACGACATCATTCATAACTCGGTCAAAGTAGAGATTTGATTCTGTAAAGGGACGATAGAGGGACGGTCTAATTTTATTTTTCTTATATTCTTGAAGTGTTCCTCTTTTCAACTTCACCTTTAAGTCGCGACTCCAACTGATTTTTGTATCATCATAAACTACAAAATCGTCAACATTTGCTTCACGGTCTGTTCGTTGCAACCATCGAGCAACTTCCGCATTATATGCTCCTATCATTTGAGAAACACTTTCAGTAAGGGTGTTCCTGTTGAAATTGTAAGTCCAAGCATCACGATTCGTCTTCACCCCACTGCTGTAGGTTTTGAAAATTACATCTACCGCAACACCTTTTTCTGACTTTGCTTCTTTTGTTCCTATCGGGATAAAGGTGTCAAAATCGGAGTGAAGTCCTTCGGTTAGCCAAGTGTATTGCTCGTTTGGTTGAATCAATTGCCATTCAATGCCACCTACATATTGACTTTCATTCAGAAAATTAAATTTTCTACTTTTGTTCCATAAGTCATCGGTTCGGAAGTAAAAAATACGCGCTGTTTCTGATGTGTTCTGCTTTCTCTTTACAAATAGATTGATACTTACACCTACTCGGATGCCGAACACATTTGCATTAGAGACCTTCAATCCCTTCCGTGCATTCCCGTCCAAGTCCATAATGTAAATAGCGTCAAAATCCTGTGCAAGATGTTTCCGCATACCATCAAACGCAATACCATCAAGAAATCCGTTGTTTGTAACAAATGTAACAACCCCTTCCTCGCCAATTCTATCAGAAGCCCACCGAATCGCTTTAATGTATGGATCGTAGAGTGCATTTTTATTAGTTGCTTTGGAGTCGTCTGCGTAAGTGTCTCGTATTAGAGAATCCATTGTCTCATACTTCCGATTCCTATTGTTGTCGTTTTCGTTAACCTGCCAAGCATTATAGGGCGGATTGCCGATAACGACAAACATATCCGCCTCTTTCTGCCGTTCCACACGTTCTGTGTTTTCCTGTGTAAAGAGTTTCATCTGGCGTTCTTCAAGCAGCTCAAAGGTATCCGCAAGCGCAATACCCTCAAACGGCAGATAGGTGCGTGTGCGTTCAAAGTATTCGTGTTCAATGTTCATGCTCGCGATGTAGTATGGCAACAGCAGAATCTCGTTGCAATGTAGTTCGTTGCAATACTTCTGCTCTAAAGCGGCACCCGAAATGTCACGCATCAGTCGGACGATGAAGTTGCCCGTGCCAACAAACGGGTCAATGATATGCACGCCCGCATCCGACAGTGACCGATTGAACTCGGTTTTGAGGATATGCTCCGTGCTATTGACCATAAAATCCACAATCGGTTGCGGTGTGTAGACGATGCCGTGTGTGTCTGCGACCTCCACCGAAAATCCCTGAAAAAACTGCTCATAGACGGTATTGAGAAAGTTCTGTTTTTGCGAGAAGTCTTTGCAGAGGGTTGCGGCGTGTTCTATTGCCTCGTAGAACGGGTTTAGCGGTTCCAGGAAGTCGTCCCGACTGAACGCTTGCCGTATCAGCGCGTCAATCACATTTTCTATCTCGCGTGCGATGATATTTCGGCGTGTGAAGTCGGGGTTGTCGAACACGGTGCGGAAGATACGTTCTGTGAGCAGGTGCTGAATCAGCATCTCCTCAACGGCAGCTTGCGAGAGGTTCGGGTTAATAGCGTCTCGGCACTGTTGATAAAAGGTTGTGAAGGCATCATTGAATTGCGGGTTGGTTTCGTGTTGTTCTGCTATCAGTTCTGCGAGTCTTTTGCCGAGTGCTGGCACTTTCTCTTTGAATTCGGTGACAGCCGACTGCCATTTTTTGACGGCATCCTGGGGAGGGTCAAATAGTTGGTTGAGCGCGTTAATCAGGTCGGACGGGTCGGTGATGTCTGTGTCAAGCACCTTCTGATCGTTCTGATACAGGATGCAGTGTTGCGGGTTCTGAAACAGGATATTATCGAACGGGTAGCCAGCGTCACGTTTCTGTTGCACCGCGGTATTTAGGTTATCGTCCATATCCTTCGCTTCCCAATACGCGATGGGGAGTTTGGATTGTGCAAGGAGTATCGCGCCATCAAGATATATGTATCTGCCAGCATCGGTTTTTATCTGGTGTTGCGGGACAAAGGTAGCATTGACCTGCTTGGCACAGGTGTCTAAAAGTAATGCAAATGGATTGCTGACTGCGCCTTCGTGTGTGATGTTTTGTTCGCTGTATTGTTGCAGCGTGGCGTAGTATTCTTTTATTGGTTTGTGGGTCGGTTTTAGGTTCAGTTGTGGCATGGAGGTATTTTAACAAGTGCGGGGGTTGTTGTCAAGGGGATAGGAGAGTTTGACAGGGTTATTCAGTTTTCTATATTTTTTCACAATTGAACTCCGGGTGTGTAAAGTTTTGGTACAAAGCATATTGTTGGTTGAGTTTCGCTTCTCCTTCCCGATGGACACCTTCAATTAGGACGTTTGCACGTCACATTTAGGACGTTACACGTCACATTTAGGACGTTACACGTCACATTTAGGACGTTTTGCACGTCACAGTGACGTGCGAAAACCCAGTCAGGACAAGGAATGTGACGTGATTTTTCAGCTTTTTTGTTTTTCTTCTCTTTATTCATTAGAAATTTTGAGTGTATTGAGAACATTATTTAATTACGTGATAATAATATTAACATAAATATATTGATTTGTCAAGTTAATTTTCAAAAAATAATTAGTGACAAAAACTTTACACACCCTGAACTCCAGGGTTATTCAGTTTTAAGAGTTTTCTGGTATTGAGACTTACTGAAAGTTAATACCCAGAAACATGAACATTGTTCTTTAGTCCCGTAGGGACGCTATGTTTATAGAAAACGAGTACCCCTTCCAGTTTTTTAGTCCCGCTGA
>JAPPCZ010000018.1 GCA_028824685.1 Candidatus Poribacteria bacterium | reverse complement strand
GTAAAGCGGAAGGTGCAAAAGATCCGACTGATGGTGCCTATGGCGATATTGTCACGAACGCGGGTGGGCAAGGATGGCTGCTCTATAGATTTGACATTAGTCTTGCTGGTGGAGAAGCGGGAGATTGGCGGTTTATCGGCCGTCTCATCAATCCAAGCAACCATTCAGATTGGCTATGGGTTTTGGGGGACGATGGAGATACTATCCCCAAGGTTGCCCCCGCGTTTGTGCGTCCTGATGACATCATTTTTGAAGAAAATGTGCCTGAGTGGACATGGATGCGAACAGGTGATTTTGGTAAGGATGGTGGCACCGTCAATAAATTACAGGACGGTGAAAACGTCATGATGATATGGACACGTCAGAGTTCCAACCAAGTACAATATGACGTTTTTTGTTGGTCAAGCGATTTAGAGTATGAACCGACAGATGAGGATTATGAAAACGCTGAGGTTGCAAGTTTACCTGTTAATCCGAAAGGGTTGCTGACAACAACTTGGGGCGATCTCAAGAATCGGTAGAGGATGAGGGTTCTGACTCAGTAGATGTTGTTTCTAACTCTGCCTGACATTCGGAACAGTAGCCAATTATCTCATTTCGAAAGCGCACTGGTTTAAACTGATGCGCTTCGCACACAGATTTTTGCAAGGCATCAATTTGCGGTTCTTTAAATTCAACAATCTGACCACATCGTAGACAGATGAGATGGGCATGCTCTTTGAGCGAGTGGATGCTTTCGTAGCGGGTATTTTTGTGTGCGTCAATGAATTCTGTTAGCAACCCACTTCTAACAAGCAACGGTAACGTGCGATAAATAGTTGGACGCGACACATGATAGCCGTTTTGACGCATCTGAACCAAAAGGTCTTCGATTTGGAAATGTCCTGGGTAGGCAAAGACTTGGTTCAAAACGTCCATCCGCGTTTGAGTCAAACGGAGTCCGGAACTTTTCAGGAAATCTTCAAACTGTTGTGTAATATCGTCAGTAGTGGTGGCTTCTTCAACGGAATTCATTTCTTAACCTATTCGGTTTAGTTGTTGGATGATTTAGGATGCAAAAATTAAAGGTCGTTCTGATTCTACGAGTCCATTTTTCACAGCAAGTTTGTAAAAATGTTCAAGCCCTGCTATTTCCGATTCATCCAAGTCATAGTGGATGTGATGTTGTAAGTAGTCTTTACAGAGGTTTTCAGGTAAACCGAGTTTTTCCGCTTCAATCTGTGCAATTTCAGGTATTTGTGTGATACCCCGATTTTTCGCTTCTAAAAGTAGATTTGGCACATTGCCGAGTTCCACTTTTCCTCTTGCCACCCAACAAGCATAGACGAAAGGTAATCCTGTCAATTCGTGCCATTCTGTGCCGAGATCAAAACTATATTCTGTGGCACCGAGGTTTTTGAGTGCTGCATCTCCAATAAGTAAAACTGCTTCTGTTTCTGCTGTGGCAGGATTAATTGAAGGATCACAAGAAACGAACGTTGGAGAAAGTTGATATTTTTCAGCGAATAAGATTTTTAGCAACGCAACAGAAGACCGAGAACTTGTATCTAAAGCAATCTGTTGGATGTTCTGAATTGGGACACGGCTAAATAATTGGATACTTAGGACGCTACCGCGCGATGCTATTGATATGTTAGGAAGAACACGATAACCTTTACCTTGATCGTTTGCACGAAAGTATTCAACAATAGGAATCAACCCAATATCTAACTCTTTATTCCCCAAAAGAGTCGCAAGACGACTCGGAACATGGACACTAAGATCAATTTCTTCAGTTTGAAGTTCTCCATTCAAAATAGGATAAATGAGCGGTTTCGTGTTCAAGAATGACACCGCACCAATCCTTAAGCAGCTTTTCTGTGCCAACTATTGCCCTCTCGGATGATTTCGTTGTAAAGTGTATCGCGTTCTACAGGGATATATCCTGCTTCTTCAATGAGGCGCGTGAGCGCATCCACAGAAACCGCTTCCGGTGTATCTGCCCCTGCCATGTGTGTGATCTTTTCCTCTGTCACCGTTCCATCAATATCATCTGCCCCGAAACTAAGTGCTATTTGTGCGGTTTTTAACCCTGTCATAATCCAATAAACTTTGATATGTGGCATGTTGTCCAGCATCAGACGGGATACTGCGATGTTTCGCAAGTCAGTTAAGCCCGATGTTGAAGGGAGATAAGCCATGCGCGTGTTAGCGGGGTGGAATGCAAGCGGAATAAACGTGACGAACCCGCCAGATTTATCTTGCTGTTCACGTAGCCTGATGAAATGATCAACCCTATCCTCATTTGTTTCAAGATGTCCATAGAGCATTGTTGCATTCGTAGGAATACCAAGCCGATGCGCAATGTCGTGAATTTCAAGCCATCCTTCAGCACTTAATTTGCCGGGACAGATTTTTTCACGGGTCTCTTCCGCAAAAATTTCTGCACCACCACCTGGTAACGAATCTAATCCTGCCTCTCGGAGTTGCTTCAAAACATCTTCAACAGACATTTTAAAGATACGAGAAAAATGATGAATTTCAACCGCTGTGAAAAATTTGAGATGGACAGCGGGCATGCGTTCTTTGAGTCCACGAATAATCTGTAGATAGTAGTCAAATGGGAGTTTTGGGTGTAAACCGCCCACGCTGTGAATTTCGGTGCATCCATGCTCAATAGAATACATCGCTTTGTCTAAGAACTCATCAACACTCATCTCCCATGCGCCTTCTGTTTGCATATTTTTTCGAGCAAAAGCGCAAAAATGACACCGCGCATGGAGTATGCACACGTTGGAATAATCTATATGTTGATTGATGTTGTAGTATGCGACGTTTCCGTTTATGCGTTCACGACTATAGTTTGCGATGAAACCGACTCCTGTAATATCAGGACTTTCGTAAAGCGTGATCCCGTCTTCAAAAGTGAGTCTCTCTTCCACCTTGACTTTTTCATAGATGGCGGGTAACTTAGGGTCTGTAAAAAGATTGTAGTTTTCCATTATCTACCTGTAACTTCTCCAGCATTTCCAAAAACTGCTTGACTCTTATCTCTTAATACAGGTATTATAGCATAAAGACATTACAGATGCAAGGAATCTTTTTAAGAAAAGGACAAATAAAATCATGTCAAAACTTGGTCTTATTCATTACAACTATGCTGGTAAATCGCTTGATGATTTTTTAAAATTCACGAGTGAAACAGGGTTCGGATACGTTGAACTCTCAATCGGAGATGTTTGGAAATCGGATACTGCTTATCCTGAAAAGAACGCTGAGGCAGTGCGCGAACAGGTTGAGTCTTACGGTTTAGAGGTCTCAGCTCTCGGCGCAGGAAACGATTTTGTTGTGTTAGAAGAGGAAGCGATCCAAGCACAAGCTGAGCGGATGGAACGCATCGCAGACCTTGCAAAACGGATTGGCACTTCAGTTCTTCGAACAGAAGGTGGCTCTATGAAGGATTCTGTGCCAGAAAGCCGATGGGTTGAAGCAATGGCAGGATGTTTAACTCGTTGCCTTGAATTTGCTGAAAAGGACGATATTTATTTGGCAGTAGATAACCACGGTCTGGTTACCAACGATGGTGATTTGCAGGTGGAACTGTTTGAACGGGTGGGGTCTAAACATGTTGGTGCGAATATGGACACCATGAATTATCGTTGGGCGGGTCATGATTTAGAGACAGTCGGTAGATATTATGAAATTATTGCGCCTTGGACGTTACACACACATCTAAAAGATGGAACGGGTTCACGCGGGAATTACCGCGGGGAAGCACTCGGTGAAGGTGAAATTGATCTTGCGAAGGCAATCAATTGTCTGAGGGATGCAGGCTATGACGGAGTCTGGTGTTGTGAATATGAAGGTAGAGAGAACGATGGTACCGGTCAACGCAAAAGTTTTGCATGGATGCAGGAAAATCTGTAATATAGCAACAAATCGCCAACACTTCAATTGAAAGGTTTGCCGCGCCGAGATCATTCATTTTAGTGTTGGTGATACCCGCCCTACAACTTAACATATTATAGAGAAGTAAATTGAGAAGAAGTAGAATTCTTCAGTTAATTCGGCAGAAAATCACAGATAATTTCTATCAAATTACCCAACATGCGAAAGATGAAATGCATAATGACGCGCTATCAACGGTTGACGTGAAAAACGCAATTCGGAGAGGTCGAATTGTTCAGCGGTTAACCCACGACCCAAGAGGAATCCGATATGTGCTTAGCGGGCCTGCCCGCGACGGAAGAGAAATTAATGTGGTTTGTCGCATTTTAGATTCAGGCAAACTACGAATCATCACAGTTTACGCAATAAGAGGGACGGGATAATGGAAGAACTTGTATGTGAATATTGCAATGGAGAAATTCGTGAGAAAAACATTACCGTTAATCACTGGTATAAAGATAAATTGGTGATTATTAAGAATGTACCAGTTGGCGTATGCCATCAATGCGGTGAAAGGTATTATGAGGCAGCAATTTTAGATCAACTTGATACCTTAGCTCAGAATAGTGAGGCTGCGCAGGAAAACATATCTGTGCCGATCATGGTATTGGATACCTAATCTGTGAACTTCATGTAATGGAAAAAACTTCGCGTATCATCACATTAACAACCGATTTTGGTACAAGCGATGTGTATGTCGGTGTGATGAAGGGTGTTATCCTAAACATTAACCCGGATGCACAGGTAGTTGATATTACACACGCTATCTCTCCGCAGAATATTCACGAAGCGGCTTTCACAATCAACTCAGCATATCGCTATTTTCCGAAAGACACGATTCATGTCATTGTAGTAGATCCGGGTGTTGGTAGCGAACGACAAGCAATAGTTTGCCAAATTGACAGCACGTTTTTTGTTTGTCCTAACAACGGCGTGTTAAGCTATCTGCTTCAGAATATTGAAACCGAAGAGACTTACATACCTGAGGCAGTAACCATTGAAAATCCAACCTACCTTTTACCACGAGTTTGCAATACTTTCCACGGTAGAGATATTTTCGCACCTGTAGCCGCGCACCTATCGCTTGGTGTTCCACTTGCGGAGATCGGAACACCGATTCGAGACCTTGTGCGGTTTCCCGTGCCAGCGATACGCATTTCAGAAGATACATTGACAGGACAAATTATCAACGTTGACAGTTTTGGAAATTTAATAACGAATATTTCTGAAAACGCACTTGCCGCTTTCTTGCTACCGTCCGCATCAAATGAAGATGCCATTGGACAACTTGATAAGCATAAAGTATCTGAAAAATTTGAGATTATTGCAGGTAGTACGAGTCTTAAAAAACTGAATGGTGCTTATGTTGAATCCGGTGCGGGAGAACCGTTAGCAATTATCGGGAGTTTTGGACTGTTAGAAATTGCCATCAATTTAGGGAATGCCAAAGCGCGTTTGGGTTTAAAAAATGGCGATAGTATTATCGTCCGAAGGTTTGATTGACATACCCATTTCTGTAGGTTATAATAGGATTAGTACACACAAAGGAGAACGGAATTGAAACAGATCGCTTTAACAGGAATCAAACCGACAGGACAGCCGCACATTGGCAACTATCTTGGTATGATTAAACCTGCTTTAGAACTCGCGCAAGATTATCAGGCACTCTACTTTATTGCAGATTACCACGCACTTACTACAGTTAAAAACAAAAAAGAATTAGAAGACTTAACGTATCAGGTGACTGCTACGTGGTTAGCATTGGGTTTGAACCCAGATGACGTGATTTTCTATCGTCAATCGGATATTCCAGAGGTGTTTGAGTTGGCGTGGGTATTAGCGTGTTTTACAGCGAAGGGATTATTAAACCGAGCGCATGCCTACAAAACCATAGTTGATGACAATGTTTCTGCGGGGCGTGAAGAAGATAAAGGCATCAATGCGGGATTGTATACATATCCAGTTTTGATGGCAGCAGACATCCTGCTTTTCGGGACACATGTTGTGCCAGTTGGGCTTGACCAACAGCAACACCTTGAAATTACACGTGATGTTGCGCTCACTTTTAATAAGAATTATCGCGAAGTTTTGGTCGTTCCAGAGGCAGTAATTCGGAAAGAGGTGATGACCATTACAGGGCTTGATGGTAGAAAGATGAGCAAAAGTTATAATAACGTTATCCCGTTATTTGCTCCATCAAATCAAGTTCGGAAACAAGTCATGCGCATCGTGACCGATTCTAAACGCCCTGAAGAGCCGAAAGACCCTGATGAATGCAACGTCTTTGCCATCTACCGTCATTTTGCGGATGCTGACGCTGTTGAGGTGAAACGACAACTCTATCTTGATGGTGGTCTGGCGTATGGCGATATGAAAAAGGAACTGAATGAATTGTTAGAAACCACCTTTTCCGCACAACGTGAGCAGTATAATGCGTTGATGGAAAACTCTGATGAATTGGACAAAGTGCTTTCAAACGGTGCAGAGAAAGCGCGAGACATTGCTGTGCCGATTCTGGCAAAGGTGCGTAAAGCGGTTGGCGTAACCGGAAATCAGTAAAACGCATTATTGCCATAGAGCAAGGTTATTTTGAGTGTTTGTATGCTACGATGCGTTTTGTGCTTTCAAACACTCAAGTTCTTCTCGGAGTCTCGCTGCTTCTGCTTCAACCTGCTTTCTAATCTCAGCTTCTTGGTCCGCTCTTGCAGCTTCTCGGTCCGCTCTTACCGCCTCTTGCTCTGCTTGTGCTACCGCTGTATCTGCTGGGGTTTCTAACCACTTTGACGAAACTGTATCGTAAAAACCGAGGATATTACCTCTTAAACGCAATTCTAAATCCAATGTTGCAGACGCAACGCCACCATCATGATTCACTGGGATTGGAACATACTCCCCATCAAAGAGACGAAAACCCATGAGCGGTGTCGGTAGATATTGCCTTTCGGGATCATACAGAAAGTACTCCTGCACACCTATTGAGGCATACAGTAGTTTCTTTTCATTTTGGTCTGTCCTGTGAGTTTTCTCACTTGAAAATTCCAACACAAAATCTGGTGGTTTACCCTCTTCCCAAACACGATATGTGCGCCGTAGTTTTTTGCCTATACCAAAAGAAACAAATACGTCAGGTGAAACTGACTTCTTCGGGTCTCCTTCAACATAGTACATCATCATATTTCCTGAAACGCAAACATCAGGTTTATCTTTGAAAGCCTCAATAAGGATTATCAACGCATTTATCAGCGCATTTCGATGGAGTTCTGTTTCTGCCATAGGTTTCCCATCTGATTCAGGATAGATAATTGCCCCATTTGTCGGCGCATATCGTATACGAGATGTGGAAATATCAGAACCAGTTTCATCAATAACTTCTTTATTAGCCACAATCGTATCTCCTTTATTTCCAAGAATTACAACTGATTCAGCATTCTTAAACCGAACTCACGTTAAGCTTATACTAATTTTCCTCAGATGTCAAGGGTAATGGAGTCCTTCAATTACTTCAAAATCAACATTTTTCGCGTTGCAGAGAATTCTTCTGTTGTTAACGTATAGAAATAGATTCCGCTTGCCACAGACTCACCGACACTGTTTTTGCCATCCCAATATGCCGCACGGCTACGACTTTGATAAAGTCCTGCAGCCTGATTGCCTAATCCGAGTGTTCGAACCAACGTCCCACCCGCAGAATAGATGGATACATTAACGGACGTAGGTTCTGCTAACTGATACGGTATCCATGTTTCTGGATTGAATGGGTTTGGGTAGTTGGGTAAAAGTGCTGTCTCTTTTGGTAGTGTTGTCATCAGTAGTTGTTCAAGCATCAAAATACCGCGTTGGAAGGTGCTATCTGGTAAGTTAACTTTCCGCGCCTCATGCAGCCACTGTTGCACATTGAATGAAGAAAGCATCTCTTGCACATCTTCATAGACTGTAGGTGCGCCCGCTGTATCTCCAAACGCACCAGCGACTAACACAAGGTCTATGATATCAACCCTTCCGTCACTATTCACATCCGATGCAATTCCTCCACCTTTTCCAAAATTAGTGGCAACAAGCACTAAATCTTGGATATTGACAACACAATCCTTATTTACGTCTTCGCTGATATTTGTTGAGCAAATGATACTTTCACCATCCTCTGTGATAACAGTTTTTAATAATTGTGCCCCTTCAATCCATGCATAAGATTTATTGCCTTCAGGGTTAGATAAAATTACATCTCGCAAACCCAATTTTGAAGTTCTAATTGCTTTGACTTTAAACTTAACAGTGGCGAGTGTCCCATTGCCATTACTAACATCACCAGATAAGGAAAGGGATGCAAGTTGAACTGTGCCTGCGTGTTGATTTGCTATAGGTTGAACTGGTGTGCCTCCAGACAAAAAATCTCCGTATTTGGTTTCTACATACGCAAGTGCATCGGGATCAAATTCTATTGTCGCTTGATAACCAGAAATGTCTTTACCGTTCGTAATTTTAACATCAAATGCTAATTCTTCTCCAATAGTTGAGGATGTAACCGAATCTGGTGAAATGCTCACAATTGGATATGATGTTAAATCCCATAATATGATTGTTTGGTCATCACCAGCGGTTGCTATCATCTTGCTATCTGGCGAAAATATAGCAGATTGTGCTCCGCCTCTATGCCCATGTAATGTCCACTTGTACTCACCTTTTACGGTATCCCATATATGGATTTGATCACTTCCCTTACCATCCGTACTAATAAGCATCTTGCTATCTGAAGAAAATGCTAATGAACGTAAACCATAAAACCAACCAGTATGAATTTTTGGTCCTTTAAAAGTAAACTTAAGTTTTTTCGTTGTGGCATCCCATAAACGAATAGTATTATCTCCACTATAAGTGCCTGCAGCAGCCAAAGTGTTTCCATCTGGAGAGTAGACTACCTCCACAACTGGACTTTTATGTCCACCTATTTCTTCTGTAAGTAATGCCACTTCCTTATTTAATTCAGGATCGTATATCCAAATTCCAAGATTACACGCTATGGCTATTTCTTTCCCGTCTGGAGAATAACTTAATCCGCTAATCCCAGGTACTGTTGTAGATGAGGTGGCAAAAGGGATTGATGTAGGACTATCTCCAGGCGTATTTATAGCCGATGTATCTGTCGGCAAAACATCTATAGGTGTATCGCCTACGGGCAACGCATCTGTAGGTGGTTCTTCTGTATTTGATTTCCAAAATCGAATTCCTTTTGGTCCTGCCCCAGCTATGGTTTTACCGTCGGGAGAATAGACGACATAACGTCTATATTCTTCACCATCTAAAAGAAGTAATTTCGGTTCTCCAGTAATTGCATCATATACAACATCGCCACATACAAACGTCTTACCATCTGGAGAATATCTAACAGTTCTTCCATTAGCATCAATAGTTAATTTTATTGCCCTATTTTCAATATCCCATAAAACTATTTGCCTTCGCCAATTTATTAAACTTGCTAAAGTCTTGCCATCTGGAGAATAATCTAAATCAATTGTAACGTCTCCGTCTTGTCTACATAAACGTGCTGTAGCGTTTTCAGGTAAGCTTAATTGTGTGCAACTTTGTGCTAAAATATCTATAGCAGACAAGTGTAATCCGAGAAACAGTGATAAAAGAATCAAAAAATAGTGTTTTTTCATGTGGAGTTTTCCTTTGTCCGTTATTGGTGTTGTATATTCAAGTATACCATGAAAATTACGGTCTGTTAAGTTTTTTCATTAAAGATGAAAGAGTTTACATTACAGTATCACAAATTCCATAAGCCCATGAGCCTCACGTAATGCCACCTCTACCGTCTCAGGTGTCTCCGCGCGGGCAAAAATGAAACCAAGATATTTGTCCCCTTCTGGTAATGGCACAACCTCTCCACCAACAGGAATCGTAATGTTAACCTCCTCAATGCCATTGACATTGCGTGCCTTCTTTCCCCCTCGCACTTCGCCTAAAATACCCGCCTTTGGAACAGGAATCATCATCACGCCTGCTGCCTGTTTTTCACGAGAGAAAGTCTCTATCGGTTGCCCGATTGCGTGTCGGATAACCAATTCCTCAAGCGACATTCCTGTGCCAAATCGCAAGGTGCGGGAACATAACCCACCAATCGTACGCGCGGCAATTTCAATCAGATGTGCCCCTTTCTTATTGTATCTCAACTCGGCATGCACAGGTCCGTGCCGAAGTCCGAGGGCATCAGCAGCCTCTGCTGATGCAATATGCAGTTGATCTTGAATCTCTTTAGGCAAACGAGATGGCGTGATGTATAACGTTTCCTCAAAAAATGGACCCTCAAGCGGGTCGGGTTTATCAAACAGAGCAAGTGTTTTGAGTTCTCCATTTATGAGGATTCCTTCCAACGCTATCTCTATGCCCGGAATGTAATCTTCAACCAGAAGATATTGGAAAGAATCGTTGTCAGTGTCTGTATCTCTGGCTCCATTTACTTTATTCAGAAGTGCAGTAATGCGATGGAAAGCCACTGTAAATTCAGTTGGATTGTCTGCTCGGATAACACCACGGCTCGCTGAGAGAGATAGCGGTTTAATGACGCACGGATAATTAATCTGTGTGCTAATTTCCTCAGCGTTTCCTTGAATAGAAAAACGTCTATAGTTCGGTACAGGCACTCCGTTTTTCTCAAGTGTCTGTCGTAAGAGGTATTTATCGCGTGTGGCTTTTGCAGATGAAACTGGGTTGTGTGGGAGTCCAAGGGCTGCTGATGCCGTTGTGGCAAGCATGGTCGTATCATCATCTACACCGATGATCGCAGCAATAGGATTTGTCTCAGCGAATTCAGCGATTGTTTGTGTTGCAACAGTCGGATTGCGAAAGTCAAGCACTAAAGTATCTCGTGGGGAAAGGTCTGCTGTCGTTGCAGGTTCCTCCGATGCAACAACGACCTCTACATTCAGTTTGAGTGCAGCATCAAGGAAGTCGGTTGCACGATAAGTGCGTGTAGGGAGGAGAAGTAGCACCCGCGGTTTTTCTGAAGAATGTCCCGACATGTTGAGACCTACAAGGGGCATTAAAAATCAATAATTATGTTACCAACGGTAGGCGCAGTTTCAAACCACGCCTACAAGATGAATATTACCAAATGTTCAAAACTGTGTAATTAATTCTGTGTGCGTAATTGTTTTTGATACTCAGCATGTGCTGTCTGCGGGTCATACTCTCCATCAAGCACACGGCGAAGGCATTGCACAAAACTGATAGGATCGTCTTCACCGAAAATTGTGCGTCCAAATAAAATAGCACGTCCACCGTTTTGAACTACATTATGGGCAAGGGCAAATGTACTCCTTGCATTTTGTCGTGGTCCACCCAAAGCACCGATCACAAGCGTTGTATCAAATTGACATAACTCTGTCCAGACATCCGCTGTCGTGTAGGCAGTTTTGATGAACCGAGGACGTTGGTGTTTGCGCAGATAACTCATTGTGCGGACAATTGAATCGGCAACATACATGCCGCGCTTTTCTTCATCCATTCCCGGCAATTTTACATTCGGCAAAAACACTTCTAAGAGGTGATCAAACCCTTCAATTTCACCAACGACATGGGCAAATTGCACATAAGCCTGTAACATCCGCTCGTCAACAATCGGATCATTGTTGAGCGTAATTGAATATAATCCGAGACTGACACGGCAATCTAATGCCGGACCGATAAGATTTTCACAATACCGCTGCATATCTTCTGGGAAGACTGTTTGAAAAGGCATTGACGGTCGCGAGGTATAGACACCAAAACGCGGGTTCCAAATAGCGGTTTCAGAGTTCATTCGAACAATAGGGGTAATGGGTGTGCTTTCAAAAAGATTTTCATCAAGTGCCAATGTCTCCGCATCTGCGGGTGTCATCAATAATCCATCAAGTTGCCCATCTGTGGCTAAGTCGCGTTGCAGTTGTAAAAACTCCGTGTGAGTGCGATAGTGCGGTTTTGGATGTTGCACTTGTCCAAGCCCTTTGATGCCTGCGGATGCAAGTGGATCAGCGGCAAAAACGAGAATAGGACTTTTCGCAAGTAAGTCTGTATCAGCGAGTTTTTCGAATATCCGGTTGCCCATATATAATTAATTCCTTTGAAATAGTGTAGGATAATTCTGATTGGTTCACCTACACATCGGGTTAATTTAATATTACAATGTATTGGTTGGATCAATATCCACAACACATTCAACAGTATTAGATTTTATTGCTGGTGGTAGATCATCATTTAAGCGTTGAAGGAGTTGACTGATTTTTTCTACATTTTTACTTCGGAGGAGGAAGCGCCACCGAAATTTTCCATCAATTTTTGAGAGCGGCGCCGGGGCAGGTCCCAAGATTATTACCTCTGGAAACTCGTCGGCTTGCCAGATTTTTAGAAGGCCACTCACAGTGTTCGCAGCATCAATTACCTCGTTCTCATTTTTGCCGCGTAGTAAAAGCGTGGTGACGTGTGAGAAAGGCGGATACTCTAAGGCACTTCGTGCTTCAACCTCTTTTTCGTAAAAACCTACGTAGTCATGCGTCTGTGCGGCTGAAATACAGAAGTGCTCAGGCATATAGGTTTGTATGATAACCTCACCTGCGACTTCGGCACGCCCTGAACGGCCAGCAACTTGTGTGAGTAGACTAAATGTATGTTCACCTGCTCGGAAATCGGGAAGATTTAGGGCTGTGTCCGCTACAATCACACCAACAAGCGTCACGTTTGGGAAATCTAAACCTTTTGCCACCATTTGAGTGCCTATCAATATATCAATTTTCTGATGTTGGAAATCATCCAAAATATGTTGATGAGCGTTTTTCTTTGCTGTAGAATCAGCATCAAATCTCTTGATGCTCGCTGTTGGAAATGCTTTTTGCACTTCTCGTTCTACGGTTTCAGTGCCAAATCCTCTTCGTCCGAAATAGTCAATTGCGGGGCTACCACAATCCGGACATGAGGGGTGTGTGTCGCGTTTATGACCACAATGATGGCAAACCAACTTTTTTGTTTCAAAGTGGAATGTCAATGAAATTGAGCAGTTCTCGCATCTTTCAGCATAACCACAAGTGCGACAGAATACATATTTTGAATGTCCACGCCTATTAAGAAATAGAATAATTTGCTCACGTTTTTGGAGTCGTTCAGCAATTGCACTTCTGAGACGTTCAGAAAAGATGGTCCGGTTTCCATTTTTCAGTTCATTTCGCATGTCAACGATATGGACTTCAGGCATCTTTCTGTCCAAGACTCGCGACGGAAGACTAAGGAGTTTATAGTTCCCTTGCTGTGCTTGAAAAAAACTCTCCAGGGATGGCGTTGCACTGCCGAGTATTAATGGGCAGTTTGCAAGCTCGGCGCGTTTCTGTGCGACTTCTCTGGCGTGGTAACGTGGCGCTGTTTCTGATTTATAGGAATCCGAATGTTCTTCATCAATAATCAGTAAACCGAGTTCCTTAACAGGGGCAAAAACGGCAGAACGAGGTCCTATGACAATATCAGCATCTCCTTTTTGGATACGATGCCACTGGTCAAAACGTTCACCATCACTGAGGCGACTGTGAAGGACAGCCACGCGTTCTCCAAAACGTCCAATAAACCTTGATGCGGTTTGCGGTGTCAGAGAAATTTCTGGCACAAGGACGATAATAGATTTTCCACTTTCAAGAACTTGTGCCATCCTTTGCATGTACACTTCGGTTTTACCGCTTCCCGTTACACCGTGAAGTAAAAAAGTGTGATTTGAGCGGTTTTCCGATTGAAGTTCAGTAAATGCAGCGGATTGTGCTTCATTCAAAGTGAGCGGTTGTGTCGGTGCGATAGGTTGGGAACTCAAAGGATTGCGCACTGCTGCGGCGCGCGTAATTTTGATGAATCCGCGCCTTTCAAGTGTCCGAAGGAGTGTATCGCTTGTCTTTACCCGTTTTGTCAGTTCAGAAGTGGCTACTGGGGCATCTTTGTCAAGCAAAATTTGTAGAATTTTAGCATGTTTAACAGCAGCTGCATGGGGAACACGTCTTGCATCCTGATCAGTCGCCTTTTCATATCCATCTTCGCCAGAGGTTAATTCAGCGATTTCTGACTCAATATCAGTGGGCGGTAAGGCTAAAGTGGCGACATTGGTAAACTTGGTAGTTGCTTTGGGTTTGTGCGAAACTTTAACATCAATTACACTTTTCTCTCGGAGCGCTGTGATTTGGGGACGGAGTTTTTCGGGACTCCTGCCAATACGGTTTGCAAGCTGGTATGGGGTAAGTGTCTCCTCAATTTCTAAAACTGCAACTATCTGTTTTTGGACTTTTCCTATAGGAGTAGTGTACTCAGGTCGCAGTTGTATCAGTTGTTGTTTTTTATTTCGCACAGCTGCAGGAACAGCACAAAAAAGCGCATTTCCCCACGATGATAGGTAGTAGTCCGCCATCCATTTGGTGAGGGTGAGTAGTTCTTCCGAAAAGGTAGGTTCTTCGTCAAGGCAGTCGGAAATACTTTTAATCTTTTCAAGTTCTAAATCGGTTTCATCTGTTCGTTCAACAACAACGCCCTCCTGCTTACTTTCATGAAAAGAGGCTAATACACGCACGCCGGGTTGGGCAATTGCATCTAAATATTGTGGGACAGAATAAGTGAACAGTCGGTTGACTGAGATAGGAAAAGCGATGTTAGCAAAACTCATTTGTCTTATGTGTCAGAGAGTATATCAATTTTTATCTAAAAGTTCCATCACTTGTTGCATATCTTCCCAAACTTCGCGCTTCGCATTTGGGTTGCGGAGCAAGTATGCTGGATGAAAGGTCGGCATAATGACAGGTGTATTATCGCTCTGGTTAGCGAGTGCATACTCATGAAATTGCCCACGGAGTGCCGTAATTCCTGTTTTCGTATCAAGCAGCATCTTAGCTGCAAAACTACCGAGTGCCACAATAACCTTTGGTTGAATTAGTTCTATCTGTCGTATTAGGTAGGGGCTGCATGTTTCAACCTCATCTGGTTCTGGGTTTCTGTTACCGGGTGGACGGCATTTAAGCACATTGGCAATGTAGACATCATCTCGGGTTAATTTCATCGCCTCAATGATTTTTGTGAGCAATTGTCCTGCTCTACCGACAAAAGGTTCCCCTTGTCGGTCTTCATCAGCACCCGGTGCTTCACCGATAAACACCAAATCCGCATTCGGATTTCCGACACCAAATACGACCGTATTTCGTCCAGCATGTAATCCGCACTTAGTGCAACCTTGCGCGTCAGCATCTAAAGCAGATAAGTCTAAGCTGGCAAATTTAGATTCTGGTTCAGATTCACTCTTTTCTGTTTCAAACAAACCGAGTTGAAGTTGTTCTGCCACGTGTTCCCTCACAGTTGCAACAAGTTGTAGATACTCTTCTCTGATGTGGTCTGTATCCATTTTTCCCTCGTAGCGTTTATCAGTTAAATACGTCATGAAACAGCGTTAGGCTATCAAACCAAGTGATATATAGGAATAGCGCGATGATAAGGATAACACTGACCTGTTGAATAATTTCTTGTGCTTTCCGTGGGACTGGTCTGCCACGGATTTTCTCTACAGCAAAAAACAATAGATGTCCACCGTCAGCTATTGGGATTGGTAATAAATTGACGATCGCAAGGTTAATACTGATAAACCCGATAAAAAATAGGACGCTGGTTAACCCAACGCTTGCAAACATATCGTTTGTCACCTTCGCAATGCCGATAGGACCAGAGAGATACTTCGGGGACACTTCTCCACGGACTAACTGTTTTAGCGTTCGAGTGATAGATGTACAAGTAAGCCATGTGGTTTCGAGTCCTTTTTCAAATGCAGAGAATAAGCTATACTTTTGTGTCGGTATTTCTGGTGATCTCAGTATCATACCACTCAGAGAGGGCGACCATGTTAACCCGTAAAAAGTTCCTTCTCCGTCAGGTTTTGTAGCATCTGCAGGCGAAAGCGTTGCTGTTTTTTCTACTCCCTTACGAATTAATCCGAGTGTTCCTGAATCGTTCGCTAAGGCTTTTAGTTCAGAATAAAGAGATTTGCTGTCCACCATCTTTCCATTAAAAGTGGCAAGGATATCCCCCGTTTTTATACCCGCCTTTTGTGCAGTGCTATTTTTTTCAACGTTTACTTTCGTTTGCCATTTCACAGGAAGTTGAAAGGCAAGCATTTCATCACCACGTCGAACCTTGAGCTTCAGTAAATCTCTATTCTGATCAATGTTTTCATAAATATTTTGATGTTTTATTATACGCCAGTCAGATTCGGATTGCCAAATTTCTGGACCAAAATATGGAACGTTATACATTTTGTGTCCGTTGATGGTATCAATTTGATCGCCTACTTTGAGGCCTACTTGTGCAGCCAAACTTCCTTCATCAATTTGTGACACGATGACATCGTCTTGTTTTAGCACATTGAGTCTACCAACATCGCCTCTGGAATCAGGGACTGCTTCGGGGACTACGGTGAGTGTTTTTAGGTTTCCATCTCGTTGTACAACAAATTCTAATTCTTTATCAGGACTGGTATAAATTTTGGTTTGAAAGGCAGGCCAGTTTGTAATGCGGTCTCCGTTAATTGAGACAATTGCGTCACCGGGCAGTACACCTCCGACAGCGGCGGGTCCGTCATCATCAAGCCAACCTATCTGAACGCCTTCTTGTGTTTTACCAATAGATTGTCCAGTCAATCCGTTGATTAATCGGACAGCATCAGCGTTGAGCCCGACACCGAAGACAAACCAATATGCCAATAATCCGAACAAAAGATTCACGGCAGGACCGGCGATAACAACAAAGGCACGTTTACCGAGCGAAGCACTTGCGAATTCACCTTCCGCCCCTGTCTGCTCACTTGGGTTTTCACCTTCCATTTGCACGTACCCACCAAACGGTAACCAAGAGAGTTTGTATTCTGTGTCGCCCCGCCGAAACCCAACGATTTTTGGACCGAAACCGAGTGAGAAAGTATTAACCTTAATCCCAGCTTTTTTTGCAGCAAGAAAATGGCCAAGTTCATGGATAAAAATAAGAAAACCGAGCGGAATAATTGCAATAAGCACCGCTTTAATAATCGGAAGAATTGCGAGAATTGGTTCAAATATCCCCATTTTTATATCTCCTATTTAATGATTGCAAGATGTAAGAATTTTATTTTGAGTTTTGATAGAATTTTAATTTATCTTTTGTCTTTTATGATTGAACGGGTAGTTGATTTTGCCCACTGGTCAACTTCAAGGACGTCCTCAAGTGAAGGATCAGCAATCACGATATGTTTGTTCATAACGCATTCTAAAATAGCTGGAATATCCATAAATCCGATTTGTTCCTCAAGAAAAGCTTCTACGACGATTTCATCCGCGCTGCTTAGGACAACTGGAAGTGTGCCGCCTACCTCAGCAGCAGTATAAGCAAGTGAAATGCAAGGAAACTTTTCTTTGTCAATCGGTTCAAAATGCAGTGTGCGAGATTCACACAAATCCAACCGTGGGACTGGTGTTGAAAGTCTGTTAGGATATGTCAAAGCGTATTGAATCATAATCCGCATATCCGTTGGTCCCAGCTGAGCAAGCGTTGAACCGTCTGTCCATTCAACCATTGAATGGATGATACTTTCTCGGTGGATAACAATGTCAATCTTTTCAAGTTCAATATTAAACAGCCACTTCGCTTCAATGACTTCCAGTCCCTTGTTCATCATGGTAGCGGAATCAATTGTAATTTTCGCTCCCATATCCCAGTTGGGATGACGAAGTGCTTGTTGAGGCGTTACTGTGTAGAGTTCATCTTTTAGTGTATCACGAAACGGTCCGCCAGAGGCAGTTAATATCAGTCGATGGATGTCAGCTTGTCTGTCTCGCGCACCTTCTAAGCATTGAAAGATTGCGCTCATCTCACCGTCTATCGGTATTAAGCTCACCCCATTTTTTTTAACTGCATCCATTACTATGGGACCGCACATCACCATCACTTCTTTGTTTACGAAGGCGATGTCTTTTCCCGCGTTGATGGCAGAGAGTGTGGGTAACAACCCCGCGCTTCCTCCCATTCCCTCTAAGACTTGATCCGCTTCTTGGATAGTCGCTACGGCTTGAATGCCTTCAGGTCCGGAAAGGATTTCAATGCCATTGAGATCACAGAGTCGTTCACGTAGACGATCTGCTGCTGCAGGTTCATTAAGTGCTGCTAACCGTGGACGAAACTGACGGATTTGATGTTCAAGCGTGTTAACATCCTTATTAGCGCCGAGTGCGACAACCTTAAATTCTTCGTTATGTGTTTTAATAACGTTGAGGGCGTTTTTTCCAATAGAGCCGGTACTACCTAAAATGGCGATGTGCTTCATGGGTATTGACTATGGTGGCAGTGCCGAAGCACTCGCCTTTTTTACAGTAGATACGCGCGTTCGTGAATGGTTACTTATTTTATGTAGATAGTGTGAACAAACATATTCTGCCTGAACAAGCTTATGTAATAACCCCAGTCAAGGCAAGATAATAATAGAGGCTCGGTGCGCTAAAGATTAAACTATCACACCTGTCGAGGAATCCTCCATGCCCTGGTATGACATCGCCAGAGTCTTTGACGCCTGCGGTGCGCTTCATGAGTGAGACGCTCAAATCGCCAAGTTGTCCTAAGATACTCAACAACAGTCCTATCAAAGCTGCATTTGCTAAAGAGAGAGTTTCTTTTAGGAGGATCGCACCAAGTGCCATGCTGACCAAAGTTCCTACACCAAAACCTGCAATAGTGCCTTCAACTGTTTTACGTGGACTAATTGGTGTGCTAAGTTTATGTTTTCCGACTGCTCTCCCAATGAGATATGCACCTGTATCGCTGCACCAAATCGTTCCAATTAGCAGAAAAATGAGTTGCATGCCGACATCATCTGCTTTTCGTAGCAGGATACAGTGATAACCAAACGACCATCCGATTGTCAGGATTCCTGTAAGTTTTAAGGTGACGGCAAGTAATTCTCCTGCGACTTTTCCTCGGAATATGCTTGATGCAAAAGCATAGATAAACACAACGACAAAGAAACTGAACAGGATGAGAGAGGTAGTTGCCTTTTCTATGGGTGTAGGCAAGAAAAATGCGAACAGACAGAATGCTACTGTTAGAATCGCTGGTAGAACCGGATTCAATTTCGCACCGAAATTCTCCGCTAACCTGCAGTATTCAATTTGCATCATCAGGACAGCGGCGGAAACGAGCAGCAGATAGAACAAACCACCAAACCGATCCTGATCGCCAAAATAGACAATCAGGAGGATTAGCGGGACCAGCACTACAACACTCAAAGCTCGCCGCCAAAACATAATTAGTTCTCTAACAGTTCAGATTCTTTTGCATCAGCTAAATCGTTAATTTGGTTAACGTAGGTATCGGTTAAATTCTGTACCGGGTCAGCATCACTACGACTACTTTTCTTATCGCCGCCTCTGCCTTTGCTTCTTCGGCTGCCTGAACCAGAATCACCGCCTTCAAGTTTGCGAATGGCATCGTTCGCATCTCGACGTATGTTCCGAATAGCGACTCTGCCTTCTTCAGCTAATTTTTTTACCAATTTAGTGAGTTCGACGCGCCGTTCAGTTGTCAACTCTGGCACCTGGATCCGAACAATACTACCATCGTTGCTGGTGGCGAGTCCTAAATCAGAAAGCGCTATTGCTTTTTCAATTTCCGTAATTAATGTCTTGTCCCAAGGTTGGATAACAAGTTGATGTGGTTCCGGTGTGGTAATTGTACCAACCTGATTTAATGGGGTTTTGCTACCGTAATAGTTGATTGTAACTTGATCTAACAACGCGGTGGTGGCACGACCTGTTTGGACATGCGACAACTTCGCTGTTGTAGACTCAACTGTTTTCTTCATTCGTGATTCAGCATCTTTCAGTACTTCTTGCATCTGGATTCCCTATTCCTTTCTGTTTCGCCGATTCCGATCTAAGGCATCCTGTCTGAAATCATTTTCACTGTCCAAGGACGTAGAGTACAAAACGTTTTACAACGATATTCTCACCGAGTTGAGCGATCGCATCCTTGACAAGGTCCTCAATAGTTTTATCGGCATCGCGAATGTACGGTTGTTTGAGTAGACATGCTTCCGAGTAAAATTTAGAAAGCCGTCCTTCAACAATTTTATCAACAATATGGTCAGGCTTACCTTCTTGTAGTGCTTGTGTCTTCAAAATTGCTTTTTCAGCATCAAGATCTTCTGCCGGAACCTCGTCTTCACCAACATATTTAGGTTTTGCTGCAGCGACTTGCATAGCGATCTCTGTCGCTAATTTCTGAAACTGCTCTGTTCGAGCAACAAAGTCGGTTTCGCAATTTAATTCTACTAAAGTGCCAACGCGGTTCCCTGGATGGATGTAAGAGATAATAAGACCTTCTTCAGTGGCTCGTCCGCCTTTGACTTCAGAAGCGCGCAAGCCTTGCTCGCGCAATTTCTTAATTGCGGCATCTATATCTCCATCCGTTTCTGCTAACGCCTTTTTGCAGTCCATAATTCCGGCACCAGTACGCGAACGTAGTTCACTGACCATTTTTGCTGTAATTGCCATATTTCCTCCGAATTAGATTCAATTTGATTTTTCAACCACCACGTTTGAATGCTAAAGTTAAAGACCTTCAGTTATTTGGATCTACCATCCTGAAAGTATTTGAGTATAAAACTACTGTGGGGGTCTTCGTGGTCGTCCTGTTCTTCTTTTTGGACGAGGTTGACGTGCTTGCCGTTGTTCACTATCGCCAATTGCTTCAGGTTCAGCAGAAAGCTGCGCTTCGTCTAACATCTGGGCTGTCTGTTCTTCATGTCGTTCAGCTTCAGCAACTTTATCAATCTGAGTTTCTTCGGGCTTTGCTGTTTCTTCTTCGGTTTGTTCACCTTCTAACGCATCACCCCGTCCTTCAATTACTGCTTCTGCTAAAACAGCGCAAATTAACCGAATTGAACGGATAGCATCATCATTGCCTGGAATCGGTAGATCAATCGGATCAGGATCACAGTTCGTATCTACTATCGCAATTATGGGGATACCGAGTTTGTTTGCTTCAGCAATAGCTGTGTGTTCTTTCCGAGTATCGGTGACAATAACGACTTCGGGGAGCACAGACATTTCTTTAATGCCAGTGAGGTTATTCGCCAATTTTCCTTTTTCTCGCCTCAACCGGATAACCTCTTTTTTGGGACGTTTTTCAAGTTCACCGCTTGTCTCTTCAGACTCAAGCTCGTCTAATCTACTGATACTTTGCCGGATTGTCTGGAAGTTTGTTAACATGCCGCCAAGCCAACGGTGGTTGACGTAATACATTTCACAACGAGCGGCTTCCTCTAATACAGCTTCCTGGGATTGCCGTTTTGTGCCAACAAAGAGTGCTGTGCCGCCTCCCGCAGCAACGCCTTGGACAAAATCTACTGCTGTTTCCAGCATTCTCAGCGTCTTCTGCAAATCAATTATATAAATTCCGTTGCGTTCAGCGAAGATGTACTCTGCCATCTTCGGGTTCCAACGTCTGGTCTGGTGACCAAAGTGAACTCCACATTCAAGGAGTTCTTTCATTGTAACTGCCAAAAATAACCTCCTGGGTTTACTGGAGTCTCAAGACTCCTCATTGGGTTTATACGTCCACCTCCTTCATATTTGCATCAGACTCTCATGACGAGAGAACCCACCGTGCAAATCTGGAGGTGTGTATCTCTGGTAATACCGTTTTATATATGTGATCAAATTTTAATAATTATACCACGTTTGTAACAGGCATGCAACATTTTTTCTTTAGTTATGAGCTATTTTGCGCTAAGTGAATTCTATTTGATAGGTAAAACTGATCTCAACTTAAACGACGCTACAACGTCTATTTACAAAAATATGGAGCCCAAAATGCAAGCACTACTTGCGCAGATCGCAGCACATTTCCAAATCAACTTATCTGATATTGCAGTTGAATCGATTTACCACGGTAAACGACAAAAGCAGAACGTCTGCCGTCTGAAAATCAGAAGCAAGAATTATCTACTCAAACAGCATGAAATTACTGATGCAGTTCCCGAATCGGGTTTCACACCATTTCAGATTGAGAAGTTCACCTTATCAACACTTCACAAGGATGGATGTCTTGTGCCGCGAATTATTTGGGAATCTGAACAACACCAAGCTTTGTTACTGGAATGGCGTGGCGATCAAACACTTGATTCCTTAGCACAGAGTAGATCAGTGTCAAGTCTCATGCTTGATATGCAGACTATTCTTAATGTATTTTGTCATATTGAAGAAGTCTTTAGAAAAAACGAGGCACAATTCAACCCCTATGTATTTCACTTTAATCTCAAGCAGACCTTGCAACGTTTACTTGAACAGGGTAGGAAAACAGTCGATTATCTGCAACATCTGAGTAAGACACCGCCTACCGCATCGCAAGCAGCGCAACTTGACATAGCATGGACTTCTCTTTCAAATCATCTGCTTGACGCCAAACCAACCCTGGGCGGTCTTGACTACCAAGCACGTAATATTGTGTTTGACAGGGAACTCCCGTATTTCGTTGATTTTGCGAGTGTTGGTTGGGATTGGCAAGAACGCAGGTTGGTACAATACCTTAATAGTATCGGTGCGTCCCAAGAAGGTGCTAACTTTGTATCTTTGCTGGACCGTGAATTGGTTGATGCTTACGCAGAACGGGTCATTGAACATCTCGAAAAATGTTCCACAGCAGATATAGCCGCACGTGTTGATGGACATCATTTGCTTTTTTATCTCTCAATTTTGCATCGGATATTGCAAGCGGTTGCAAAACCCGAAACGGCTGAAAATCAAATTTTGTTAGATGCGTGGGGAGATGCCCAGTTGAGATTTCAACGGGCAATAGAACTGATTATTAACACTGATTTGAGTGATGATATTTATATTATCCAAATCCGTGAAATGATTGGAAAATTTCAGGCAGACATTGCATAGATAGAAATTTCACTACATCAAAGTTTTTCAGGATTATCCGAGTTGTCAGTCTCTTGTAGGTTGGGTTGAGGCACGAAACCCAACATGGAACGCTTTAACATCCTCGAAATGTTGGGTTTCACCTGCGGTTCAACCCAACCTACAAGAACAGTTTTGCTAAATTGACATCCGCTGAATGCCATAGAGGCATTCATAGCGTTGATTTATGGGGTTCGCTCGTTCTACACAACCTGCATTTATATTCGGATTTAATGATTCGAACTTACGTTAGATAAGATTTTAATCACATCAAAGTTTTTCAGGATTGTCCGAGTTATCAAGAATAATAGTTTCTCCAAGCTTGGTCAGAAATTCCTCTGCTTCCGGTGTTGAAGGTTTAATTATTGTTGATAATCCCGGGTTGTGAAATTTAGTTTGAAATGAATTGAGCAAGTCATAAAGGGATTTTAGATTAACCTGCCGCTTGTGAATAGCATCGCGAACAATCTGAAATTGTTCCTTTACGGTTTCTTGTGAGACACCATCCGGACGGTTAGTTATAAGGAGTTTTTCAGTACCGTTTAAGGCGCGTGATGCCATCCAGTACCGCAAGCCTTCAGCACCTCCGACTCGGTTGTAAACGAATAATCCGGCACCTACACTCACAATGAGAATTACAAAGAGAAAAATAAGAACACGTCGGTAACAACCACTGATCTTCTGCGCTATGAGTGACATCTATAGTATTTTTCCTTCGCGAATCGTTAAAGCGGCATTGATTTTCTGAGTACCGATAAATTTTGTTCCATGGGCATCGTGAAATTCAAATTCACCATCAATCACTTCTAAAACCGCTATATCCGCTGTTGTCCCTATTTTAAGATTGCCAAGTAATTTTTCGCGTTTGATGGCTTTAGCAGCATTGAAGGTTGCTTTTTCAATCACTTGCTCAAACGAAAGTCCAAGATGCATCAGTTTTGATAATGTTGTTGGCAGATCATAAACGGGACCGTTGATATTTCCGGTATGAAGGTCGGTGCTGATAACATCGGAAATAAAACCTTGTTCCATCGCACGCTGTGCAATTTCGTAATGAAAACTCCCTGCTCCATGCCCAACATCAAAGATGACACCATCTTGCTGTGCCTGCCATGCCTCTGGGATGACCCTTCCTTTTTCGTCAACGATGTTATCACCATTTCCTTGAAAACAGTGGGTAATTACATCACCCGGTCGCATCAATTCCAAAACATCTGGAAGCGGTACACCTGCACCAATATGACACATCACAGGTGTTCCAGCCTGTTCCGCTGCTTGAATAGCAAGTTTCAGTGGTTCTACGCCGTTATCACCAACTTGCATTTTGCCTTGTCGTACTTTCACACCGACGGTGATGTCACGATTGGCTTTTAACGTATCAGCAACGCGATCGGGATCAGCATAAGCGAGGTCATGCATCTCGCCAACTGGACCGTAGACAAGTCCAATACCGGAAATGTGAATGTAGTTTAATATGTTCGTTTGTGCAGGTTCTGCGATGAATTCACGGAAACCCGGGAAAGTTGCCCAACTGGCACTACCAGCATCAACAGCCGTTGTTGTGCCCGATGTAGCGCAAATGCTATCGGCTTTAATACCCCACGTTGTAACACCGTAATAGACATGCGTATGGATGTCTATCAACCCTGGTGTGACGTATTGATTCTTGACAGAAATGGTCTGTTTTGCCAAAGCTTCTGGAATATTCTGCTCAATTGCAGCAACAACTCCATCCGTAATCGCAACATCGCGAAGTGCATTTAATCCCTGGGCGGAATCAATGACAGTACCACCCTTGAGTAGAATATCATATTTCATTGGCTATACACCACGTTTTTCACCCCAGATATCAACATGCACGCGCGGTGAATAACGATACCCATTTTCTTTGCAAAGTGCAACTAACCATTCCTGCTTCTGATTTAGTACCTGTGGGTTTTTGCCTTGAGGCATCAACATAATAGTTTCAGCGGGAATGTCAATATCGGCTTGCAAGGTTTGAATTTCCACAAGATCGTCCGGTGTATCTACAACAAACTTTACTTGACACGTATAGGTGTCTAAAAACTTGCGGATAACTTCAGGACAGATACGTCCCCGTTCGTGCCGTTTATAAAAACGATTTTCTGACGGAGGGTTGGAATTGCGCAACTTTGGACTCATTGAAATTAAGTGTGCGGTAACTTCTGCGAAAAGTGTGGCATTTGTTTCAATTGTGATGTGATGCCCCTGTCGATCTAACTCGCGGCAGAGGATTATCAATTCCTTGGTTTGAATAAACGGTTCACCACCAGTAATTACGACATGCTTGCACCCGAATTGAGTAATTGCTGCAACACTTTCTGCAACGGTAATATCTTTATTTTCAGGTTCCCAAGATGTATAAGGCGTGTCACACCAAGTACATCTCAGATTGCAATAACTTGTTCGAAAGAAAACAGATGGAACCCCTATGAGTTGTCCTTCACCCTGAATTGTATGAAACAGTTCGCTATATTTCATAGAAAATCCCACAGTTAGAATTAGGAAGAAGGAAACACATTTTTTCTTAAAAGCACTTAAGCTTCAATGAGTTCAATCTGAACGTTATCTGGTCCCTTAAAAAATGCCATCATGAGTCCGGAAGGTTTTAGGTCTTCAAGTTCTGCCCCCTTTTTCTGAAGTTCGGCAACTGTAGCGTCAAGGTCTTCTACAGTAAAAGCGAGTTGATAGACACCCCAGCGCGGATTGCCGCTCGTCGGTTCAACATCCATATCGCCAAATTTGGGAGAGAGGAAGATGCGTTCCCCACCAATTTCCATCCGGACAATTTTTAACCCTCTGACTTCAACAGTATCGGTTACCTTTCCGTCAAACATCTTTTCGTAATATTCAATTGCACCGTCAAGGTCTTCACATCTGAGATGGATATGATGAAATGTAAATGCCATAAAGAACTCCTTTTGATAAATTGCATATATGATTTTTAGAACAACAAATTTGTCAACACGTAATTCATAAGTTTCTTTCAAGGATGGTAAATTAACCTTAAATAATATACCTTGTTAGCAATACAATTTCAATACAATTTGTCTAATGTTGGCAGGCCCTTTGATCACTTTCTAATACACGTGTGCAAACGTGAATTCCCACAGCAGCACGTTACCGCCACCGCTTGAGCTTGCGATTACTTTTCCATCTGGACTGAACGCGACATCAGTGACTGCAGATTTATGTCCTGCCAAAGTCAAGAGAGGCGCGCCGGTTCGCACATCCCACAAACGCACGGTTTCGTCCCTACTCCCACTCGCTAATATTTTACCATTCGGACTGAATGCAACGCTATAGATATTACTCGTATGCCCTTTCATTGTTCTAAGTAAAGTGCCACTTTGCGCATCCCATAAACGAACAGTGGTGTCATCACTTGCACTCACTATCATCTTCCCATCTGGACTGAACGCAACGCTGTTGACACGTCCCGTATGCTCCTCCAACGTTCGAACAGATGTGCCGGTTCGCACATCCCACAAACGAACAGTATTGTCCCTGCCCCCACCTACGATCATCTTCCCATCTGGACTAAATGCAGCACTGTTGAAACCAGCCTTATCCCCTTTTAACGCCCGTAGATGAGTGCCTTTTTGCATATCCCACAAACGCACGGCATTGTCCCAACCCACACTTGCCAACATTTTTCCATCCGAACTAAACACGACACGGCTAAACACGACATTGGCACTTGCAAGCGTATATCTGCCTCCTGTTGGTATTAGACGATGTGCACCAGTTTGCACATTCCATAGAGGAAAGATCTTGTCATCACTTGCACTTGCCAATGTCTTGCCATCTGGACTGAACATAACACTATAGACGCGCTTCGTATGTCCGCTGAACGTTCGTAGAGACGCACCAGTTTGCACATCCCATAGACGTACAATTCCGCTTCTACCGCCACTCGCCAATGTCTTGCCATCTGGACTGAACATGACGCTATGGACAATATCCATATGTCCAGTCAGTGTCCTAAGAGATATACCTGTCTGTACATCCCACAGATGAATGGTTTCACCAAAATAACTCCCACTCACCAGTGTCTTTCCATCCGGACTGAATACTAAGCTATCGACTAACTCGAAATGTCCAGTTAACACCCGAATAGATATGCCCGTTTGCACATCCCACAGACGCACGGTTTGGTCATCACTCCCACTCGCAAGTATTTCACCATCCGGACTGAACACAACGCTTGAGATAAAACCCTTATGTCCTTTGAGTCTACGAAGAGGTTTACCGGTTCGCACATCCCATAAATGAATAGTTTCGTCCATATAACTTCCAGTCGCTAATGTTTTGCCATCTGGACTGAACGATATGCTTCTGATTCCTTCTGAATGTCCTTGCAATGTCTTTAGAGACTTGCCAGTTCGCACATTCCACAGACGCACAGTTCTGTCATTGCTTCCACTCGCTAATATTTTACCATTCGGACTGAACGCTACTTTTATGATCCCGCCTGTATGCCCTTTGAACGTTCGTAGAGACTTGCCGGTTTGCACATCCCATAGACGCACGGTTTGATCAATACCTCCACTCGCTAACTTTGAACCATCCGGACTGAACACAACGCTTAAGATCAAAGTCGTATGGCCTGTGAGTGTCCGAAGATGTGTGCCGGTACGCGCGTCCCACAAACGGATAGTCTCGTCATAACTTGCACTCGCAAGTATTTCACCATCTGGACTGAACGCAACGCTTCTAACCACATACGTATGCCCTATAAGGAGGTCAAGTTCTTCACCTGTCTGCGCGTCATAGATCCAAATACCGATGCTGCTCGCTACCGCCAAACGTGTGCCATCAGGAGAATACGCTATTTCCTGTATTGAACCTTTACCGAGGCGGGCTTTTGCGCCTTCGGGTAAACTCCATTTTGTATACTCTTGCGCGAAGATATTCGGAACAAAAGCAAATATAAAAAGCCAAATAGTTACAATTGAAAAGAGCGTTTTTTTCATGATAAAAATACTTATTTAGAATTTCATTTTGAGATTTTAAAAAGATAGTAAAGTTAGGTATAGAATCAGGGTGAGCGCGTTCCCATACATGTTTAGCACAATTGACAAACCCTTTGAATGCTGTTATTATATCACATACAATACATGAGGTCAAGAGAGCGTGGTTTATGCCAGGGTTATTCAGTTTTAAGAGTTTTCTGGTATTGAGACTTACTGAAAGTTAATACCCAGAAACCTGAACATTGTTCTTTAGTCCCGTAGGGACGCTATGTTTATAGAAAACGAGTGCCCTCCATTTCTTTAGTCCCGCTGAATGCCTACGCGCATTCAGCGGGACTAAAGAAATTACCGAAATATTTATTTATTCTTCATACGGGACTAAAGACACGGACAAGATAACAACACATTAAATTAACGTCATAGCAAAAAACCACCCAAAATATTGAAAACTGAATAACCTTGTTTGGATATGGAAAGCACTTGACAGAAATACCGGACACCTCATAGAGTGGGAATGTGGCGGACGCAACAAAGAAACACTTGAGAAACTCACAACACGCCTTGCTGCATTAGATGTTAGCGTATATTTTACCGGCAAATGGCACGCTTATGAAACCTTATTACCTGCTTCAAAACATGTTCAAACGAAAGCAGAAACACATCGGATAGAACGCAACAACTGCTTGATGAGACATTGGTTCGGACGCTTCAAGCGCAAGTATCGTCATGACTTCGCTCGGATGAAGGCACCTCGGTCTGCCACGTGTATTGCGGGTTCCGGGTATTTCTGGCAACTGGTATTGTGCTTGATATTGTTCATACGCAAGAAAAAGTCGTCAATTTCACAGAAAAGTGTTATAATATCCATTAGAGAACTCCTTTGTGAGTATTTGGAATACTTCATAATAACAAAGGGTTCTCTATTTACCAGTTTTTAATTATCAAACTCACGTTTTTGTAACTATAATTCGTAAAAATTGTCCAAACTTTAGTTAAAACTATGGTAGAGATTAGAATTAACGCTACATTCCTGAACTGTAGGAGCGATCTCCGAATCGCGACTTCTAAACAACAAATTTGTATAAACAAAGCACTACAGACTAAATATGAGAAAGGAAACGACATAAACGCATGAAATTTGGGCTGTTTTATGAACACCAAATTCCCCGTCCATGGCACGAAGGTGCTGAACACAAACTTTTTCAAGACGCGTTAGCACAAGTAGAACTGGCGGATAACCTTGGGTTTGATTATATCTGGGAGGTAGAACACCACTTCCTTGAAGAGTATTCACACTCTTCTGCACCAGAGGTGTTTCTCGCAGCATGCAGCCAACGGACAAAGCAGATACGGTTAGGACATGGTATCGTGCTGATGCCGCCAGCATACAACCACCCTGCCCGTGTCGCCGAACGCATCGCAACACTTGACTTGGTATCTAACGGACGCGTGGAGTGGGGAACAGGCGAGTCTGCCTCACACATGGAACTCGGTGGATTCAACGTTGACCCAAAGTGTAAACGCGAGATGTGGGAAGAATGTACGCGCGAAACTGCAAAAATGATGACGCAGTCACCTTATGCGGGCTATGATGGAAAACATTTCTCAATGCCGCCTCGCAACGTTGTGCCAAAGCCGTTGCAAACACCACACCCGCCACCATGGGTAGCTTGTTCCAGCCGAGACAGTCTCCGATACGCCGCCAGATACGGATTAGGTGCTTTAACCTTCGCCTTTGTTGGTGCAGACGAAGCAAAATTTTGGGTTGAGGAGTATTATGAAATCTTTGAAAAAGAATGTACCCCGCTAACACAAAAGGTGAACCCGAACATTGCGATGGTTTCAGGTTTTTCCTGCCATGAAAACGAGGAGACTGCTCTTGCCCGCGGTTTAGATGGCTTACGTTTTTTCCGATTTGCCCTCGCACACTACTATTATAACGGTTCACAAGTTCCGGGTGAAACAGATATTTGGAAACTGTATAAACAATCACAGCAAGACCCCGCTGAAGCACGTGCAGGAATTGGCACTCCCGACCAAGTCCGCGAACATTTAGAAATAATGGAAAACGCAGGCGTTGATCAGGTTGTTTTCATACAACAAGCAGGTATGAATCAACATGAAGATATATGCGAATCGTTAGAACTATTTGCTAACAAAGTTTTACCAGACTTCAAAGAACGCGATGCGGGACACGTAACACAAAAAAATGAACGACTCGCTGAAGCAATCACAGCTGCAGAAGCACGTAAACCATCCTTAACATCTCTTAGTGAAACTCCCATCGTGGATTCTTATCCAATTCTCAAGAAAAAACTTGAGGAACAGACAGCAGAGGTGGGTGAACCTGAGATGAGCGACGATGGAAAAAAGTTTCTCCTTTCAATAGAGGGTGGGCAACGATAAAAGACGTAAGAATGCAGAATAGGTGAAGGACAGATTGTCATGAAAAATGTAAAAAATGTAATGGTAATTGACGACGATGAGAAAATCTGTTGGGCATTTAAGCAGTTCCTTGAAGGTGAAGGTTACAATCCTACCATAGCGAACAGTGCTGAGGAAGGTTTACGCCGCATCGCATCCGAGAAACCAGATGTAATCTTACTTGATGTCGGGCTCCCTGGAATGAGTGGTTTGGAGGCGTTAGCGGAAATTAAAACCCATCACCCGTGGGTAATTGTAATTATAATTACCGCTTACGATGATGTAGAGACGACAATAGAAGCGATGCGCTTGCATGCGTTCGATTTCGTCCCAAAACCGATTGATTTAGATGTCGTGAAAGGCGTCCTTGATCGTGCATTTAGAACACAATCTGTCCGGAGCACTTTGCCTGTGGAAACAGACATCAATTCTCCGACAGAACAACGAGGACATCGACTCGTTGGAAAAAGCGAGCAGATGCGCGAAATTTACAAACTCATAGGGGTGATGGCAAGCAATGCAACCACAGTGCTAATTGAAGGAGAAACAGGAACAGGAAAAGACCTCGTTGCACGGGCAATTCATGTAGGAAGTGAACGCAGGGATCAACCATTCGTCCCAGTTGATTGTGGGGCACTTCCAGATGAACTGTTAGAAAGTGAACTGTTCGGTTACGAAGCAGGCGCATTCACAGGTGCTAAAGCACAAGGAAAACCCGGACGATTTGAATTAGCGGACGGTGGCACGATTTTCCTTGATGAAGTGGCTAACATGAGTCCCGCATTGCAGGTGAAGTTGCTACGCACATTGCAAACACAAGAGATTGAAAGGTTAGGTGGCACGCAGACCTTACAGGTAGATGTACGCGTCATCGCTGCGACTAATCAGGAACTTGGAGAAATGGTCAAACTCGGTGAATTTCGTGCTGACCTCTACTACCGCTTCAAACGTATCTCACTCCATCTGCCACCTCTACGAGAACGGCAGGAAGATATTCCGTTGCTTGTTGCCCATTTCCTTCAACTTATCCAAGACGAACTCGGCAAACCGATCCGTGGCATCTCAGAAGAAGGCATGAAACTGATACAAAATTATGCTTGGCCGGGCAATGTTCGCGAGTTAGAAAACTGCCTCAGAAGCGCAGCAACACTTTCCCGATCAGATGTAATCCTACCAGATGACCTGCCTCAAGAAATACATATAGGGCATAGTCCGACTACCCCTGATTCCTCACAGTTGGAAACCTCTCTCAAATCTGTTTTACGAGGTATTACGAAAACAGCGATAGCTGAAGGGAACCAACAACTTTACGATGATGTTGTCGCATTGTTGGATAAAGCACTCATTGAACTCGCTTTAGACGAATGCTTGGACAATCATAGCAAAACTGCAGAATTGCTCGGTATCAGCCGCACAACCCTCATAAAAAAGATAAAACAGCACGGTGACGATAAATAGCAGGAAATAGATCATTATGGACTCGTGGATTCGGATTGCACACCGCGGCGCATCGGGGATCGCTCCGGAAAATACACTCGCAGCATTCAAAAAAGCAATTGAAATCGGCGTGGATGCCGTTGAACTTGATCTGCACGGTACCGCTGACGGTGAAGTTGTTGTAATACACGATGCTTCCTTGGATCGAACGACAAACATGAGCGGTACGATAAAACTAACAACCTTAGAGGCTATCAAACGTGCCGATGCGGGGGCATGGTTTAATCCTGAGTTTGAAGGTGAACGGGTACCGACGCTTGCCGAAGCGTTAGCATGTATTACAGACAATGTGATTGCTCTCTTAGAAATAAAGGATGATACTATAGCTGAGGCTGTTGTCCAAAAAATCCAGGAGATGGATCTGCTTGAACTGACCGTAATTATTTCTTTTCACACCTCCGTTTTACAAACCGTCCGTGCTTTAGAACCATGCATCCCAACAGGGTGGCTTATCGGAAATAGCAATGGACACACACATCCTATCCAACTATGTCAACAACTCGGTTCGCTTGGAAGCAGCTTGCTTAATGTCAATCATCAACTAATAACTGAGGAATTTGCTTATGAAGTTCGTCGGCGTGGTATCGCACTATGGTGTTGGACAGTTGATAATATTGATCGTATGCGCCAGATGCGCGCTTTCGGAGTGCAAGGTATCACGTCTAATCATCCAGAGCGTTTTTCAGAAGTTTAGCCCTTTCGCCAAAATTCAATCGCAATATACGCAAGTTACTGTAGGTTGGGTAGAACGGCAACCACAATAAGGTCAGACACTAAAGAGAAGTTGATAATCCATTTGCGACTGAAACTACCGAGAAAAGAGTGAAACCCAACTCTTTATTTCTCTTCTACCAATGCTTGAACTTTATAGTGGAAACCATAATTACTTGCACACGATTGTAGCATAACCTGTTAGGTTGCGTACACTCTGCACAAACTGGAAAGTTTGTGCTACGGCACAGTCCAATAGGTCGGTTTAAGTCCTACAGACCAAAAGTGTGCATATATTTTGTATTTCACTATAATGTCGAACCCTATTGGTTTAGTTTTTTCGCCAAAATTCAATCGCAATATACGCCAAAATCGGATAAGATAGCAACGCTGTTGACCACGCAATCCCTTCTAAACCCCAATACTGCATAAAAATCCAATTGAGAAACGGATTCAAAACAAGCCTGATTAGCGTTGCCGTGACAACTGTCAAATGGGTTTGACGTGCCAAATGCGCACGAATTAGCAACCTACTAATTAGTCTCGGAAGCATTCCAATTAGGTAAACACCAAGCAGAGAAGCAATATGACTTTGTGCCTCTACGGACAATCTCCCATGCCCATATAATAGTGCGACAATATCTGTTCGAAAGATGTAGAATCCGATTAGAAACGGCACCATCAGAACGATCACTACGATAACACCTTTCCATACACTCTGCTGCAACTGTTCCCTATTATCTGATGAAGAAATTTTTGCCCAATGAGAAAGCAGTACAGGAAGTGCCACACTTGTCAGCGTTTCAGGAATGGCACACAAACGGAGTGCGTAATCCAGTTTTGAGACTGAACTTGTGCCGAGTGAACTTCCCATACCTCTGTCAACAACCGGATTTAATCCGTCTGATGTAGCTGCACCCATCATCAGAAAGCATTGTCGCAGGAACTGTTTGCCGTATGGAAATCCAGCGGTGTCCGAGTGGATCTGTGTCACTATAAAAAAGTCACACAAGGGTAGTTTTAAGACAACACTACACCTTTGAAATAGAATTATTGTTTGAAACAACTCACCGATAATTAGAGCAAGCGGAATGCTAAACCAACTTATATACGGTTTGCATAGAAAGATAGTTCCAATAACAAGGACAGCGCGTAAACTTTGCAAAATCACAGGTAGATGAAATGCTTGGTAGGTGTCTAAAATCGCCTTGAGCATCCAACGGAAAGATGAAATTACCGCGAAGATGAGAAATCCACAAACGATGCGGATCGCAGCAGAATTCGTAAGTCCCGCGCTTGGGAAAAAGAGTTGTGAGATTCCCCATGAAATCGCGACTAAGAGACAGCAGAACCACGGCATTAGCCTGATATAATAGGAAAGAACGGATTGCACGCAACGTTGCGCTTCGGTTTCACCTTTCGCGCGCGCCTCAGCTAACAGCGGAACGAGGACAGAATATGCAGAAGCAGAACTGAGTAGTTCAATCAGAAATGTGGCGATACCTAAATAATAGTAGATGAAATCCATCTCCGCAGTATCGCCGAACCAATTGGCAAGCGCAACGAAGATCAGAAATGTGCCAACACGTCCTATAAGACTAAGAGGTGTAATAAGCAGAACATTTTTAAGAAGGGATGTTTGGGATTGGGAATCATTATTCGGCATGAAGTGTTTGAAGTGATAGAGTTAAATCATTCATCGCATCTACATGAAATTTCGCCTTGAACACTGCTTCGGTATAGAATATTTTATATTTGCTTCTAAAAAATGTCAAGATTATGCGTTATAATGGATGTGTAAAGTTTTGGCACAGAGTCACAAAATTTTGTTCTCTTAGTCCCGTAGGGACGATATGTTTATAGAAGCGAGACCAACCCCTCTCTTTAGTCCCGTAGGGACGATATGTTGTCCTTTATCGTCCGAGTTGATTATGCACATATCGTTCCTACGGAACTCAATTAAGATGATGTTAACGTTTTCTATAAACATTTCGTCCCTACGGGACTGAATGGCATATTTCAAATGATAAAGTGCATAAAAACAACACCTGAGTGGGAACAGTAACACATACCCATAATAACAGTGGGTTTATTTTCCCAAAAACTTTACACACCCCGTTATAATCACAACATATTATAACTAACGCAAAGATGTTAGATATGCTATAATCTATCTGCTACCTTTAAAAAGTCAATTTTAAATCGCTTATTGCCAATTCCTGCCAGCACCCCAACTAATTTTGGCAAGGAACGCGGATTCGCTTGAGGCAGAATATGAAAATTACAATTATAGGAACAGGATACGTAGGGTTGACGACAGCAGTGGTCCTCGCCTACCTTAACCACGATGTCGCCGCAGTCGATAAAGACAACACCAAACTTAGCCTTTTACAAGACGGAAAAAGTCCTATCCATGAACCCGGAATTCAGTCCCTTCTTGACGAATTAGGTCACACGATCCGCTTTACACCAAACGTTGCTGAGGTAGTCCCTGACGCAGAACTCATCATGATTGCTGTTGGCACACCACCGAAAAAGGATGGAGAAGCAGATACACGACACGTTGAAGAAGCAGCAAGAGAAGTCGCAGAAGTATGTCGTCCAGATAAGCACTATACCCTTGTTATCAAATCCACTGTGCCGATTGGCACAAATAGAAATGTCGCAGAGGTCGTCGAAAATGTCTTTTCCGAACGCAATATGCGTGGTAATATTTCAATTGCTTCCAATCCAGAGTTTTTGCAGGAAGGTTTGGCTTTGCAAGGCGCATTCTATCCAGATCGGATTGTCGTCGGTGCAAACAGCAATAATGCTTTAGATGATTTACGACATCTGTATCAACCAATATTGGAGCAGACGTTTGATCCACCAACTTCGTTGCCACGTCCTGCTGCTTATCACCTACCACCGATGATGACGACAGACCCGAACAGCGCGGAGATGATTAAATACGCTGCGAACACGTTCTTAGCACTAAAAATTAGTTTCATTAACGAAATTGCCGGTCTCTGCGAAGATGTTGGCGCAGATGTAACAGAGGTAGCGCGTGGAATTGGACTTGACTCGCGGATTGGACATAGATTTCTCCGCGCTGGACTGGGCTGGGGCGGTAGCTGCTACCCGAAAGATACCGCGGCATTATTGAATGTTGCTGCACAGTCGGGATATGAAATGCCGATTACAGAAGCTGCACGCACGGTTAACTTTGAACAGCGCAAACGAATTGTGGAAAAACTACGAACCGTTTTAAAAACACTGAACGGTAAAACGATTGGTATTCTCGGACTTGCTTTTAAGCCAAATACAGATGACATCCGAGAGGCACCGTCGCTTGATATTATTCGGCAACTCGTGGCAGATGGTGCGAACGTTCGCGCGCACGACCCAATCGCCATGCCAAACGCACAGCAAACCATGAGCGATATTCCTGTTGACTTCACTGAAGATGTGTACTCACTCGCTCACAATGCAGATGCACTTGTGCTTGTTACTGAATGGGAGTTTTACCATAGATTGGAATTACGCAAACTTGCAAAACAGATGAAAACACCGATTCTCATTGATGGACGAAACGTCTTTTCACCACAAGAAGCAATGGCTGCCGGTTTCCATTACTTATGCGTAGGCAGATGATTCAGAATCTCCGATAAAATATGGACATCCACGAACAACCGCAACCTTTCGATCTAAATTGGTGTCGCTACTGTCCACAAACGCCGTTTCCACCTTATCGACACATTCCAGGGGTTACACCGCATCCGATTCGTGATCCACTCGGACATAGTTACGGCATGGAAGAAGAACTGGACGACACACCGATCCCACCAGAAATGTGGAAACAGAACAAGGCATACCTATACGGTGTTGACCTCTACAACTTTGCATATTGGTGGGAAGCACATGAGGCATGGGAAGGGTTGTGGCATCAAGCCGAAGATACATATCGCCTCTTCCTGCAAGGCTTAATTCAGGTGTCCGCTTCGCTAATCAAATACCACATGCGAATGCTGCGACCATTACGTACACTCTCTACAGCAGGACGCGCCAAATTGCGACAAGTTGTTACTGAATCTGGCGATGTGGAGGGTAATTATATGGGCATAAATCTTCTTGAATTTTTGGAAACCACCGACGCGTTTTTTACACCGTTCTTCTCAGAGGTTGTTACAGAGAAAACCTACCAACAGATAACAGTGCCTCCATTAATTTTACTTCAGTTTTAGACGTTAGCCAAATACAAAGATTAGATATTGATGAATATCGTTTTTCTATTTTCAGATGAACACACAGGAACTGTAATGGGAAATAGCGGGCATCCAGTTGTCCGTACGCCGCATCTCGACCGTCTATCCGAAAATTGTTACACTTATGACAACGCGTACTGCAACAACCCAATCTGCACGCCTTCGCGCTTGTCCATGCTCACAGGACGTTATCCGCATCAGATTGAAGCATGGGATTTAGGAGCAATACTGGATCGTCGGCACAAAACATGGGGAGATTATTTGACAGAGGCAGGGTATGAAACCGTGTTGTGTGGACGCACACATTTCAACGGGACAGATCGGCTTCTTGGTTTTTCTAATCGTTTGTTGGATGATCTGCCTCGGTGGCGCAACACAAAGGGGAATCCACCACGGCGCACCGCGGATGCACGTCGCGGTTCCAATTCACACGTTACCGAATGCGGTCCGGGAGACCATGAACACACGAAATATGACCGAAAGGTCGCAGACTTAGCAGTGGAATTCCTCCACAAAAAAGCTGCTTCACCAAGCAATAAACCTTTTCTGCTTTATTGCGGGTTCATGCATCCACACTTTCCACTGATTGCACCACCTGAGTTCTACTCATGGTATAATCCAAATACACTTGAGCTGCCAGACACGTGGAACGAGCCACTTGAATCTCAACACCCAGTGATACAGCACCACCGTTGGGCGTGGCGAAATGATATTCCACCACCAGAGAAAACTGTCCGTTGTGCTTTAGCGTCCTACTACGCGCTTGTTTCATCTCTTGACGCACAGATTGGACGGATATTGGAAGCAATTGACACATCGCCATTACATGAAAACACAGTTGTCATTTACACAAGCGATCACGGTGAAATGGCAGGTAGCCATGGCATTTGGCAAAAGCAATGTTTCTACGAATCCGCCGTGAAAGTGCCGTTGATGCTACGTCTACCTTCGGGTGAAACTGGTCGAGTGAAGCAAAATGTCTCTTTGGTGGATGTTTTGCCAACATTATTAGAGGTAGCAGGTCTGGAAAAACCCTCTGATTTACCGAGCAACAGCCTGTTGGAAATTGCCCGACATCAACCTGACAAAACAGCACGCGCAGTGTTATCAGAATATCATCATATGGGTATGCTAAACGCAGGTTTTATGCTGAAAAGTGGGGATTACAAACTGTGTCATTACGTTGGAAGCCAACCGCAGTTGTTCAATGTAGACGTTGACCCACTGGAAAACGATGATTTGGCGTTAAATCCTGAATATGCTGCAATTCGTAGCGAATTAGAGAATGCCCTACATGCTATTGTTGATCCTGATTTTGAAGATGCGCGAGCAAAAGAGAACCAGAGAATGCGGAGATTGAAAGGCGGGGATACCTAATACCATTTCTAATTGACAAATTGTCATAACATGTTGTAGGTCGGGTTGAGCTTGCGAAACCCATGGGTGTCGATTTAGGGATAAATCCACTGTGGCAGTGTCTTCAGTCCCGTAGGGACGATATGTTTATAGATATGAGATGTATATATGTTTTAGTCCCGTAGGGACGATATGTGTATCCCAACGCCATATTTTCTAAATATCGTCCCTACGGGACTAAAGAGGAGTTGTTCACCGTTTTTCTATAAACATATCGTCCCTACGGGACTAAATATAGCTAATCTCCATAATCATGCGTATTTAGAAGTGTTTGTTCACAATAACATAGATTTTTTCTAAATTGACACCTATGGGTAGAGCTTGCGATACCCGACATGATACTATAAAAGTCGGGTATCGCTACTGCTTCTACTCGACCTACGAAATAAGTAGACTAATTAATGAAAGATTTTTTGCTTAATAATCGATACAAAAAGTTTCGCAGACGGCTATTCTCAGCTATTTCAATAGTTATAGGAATTGTGAGCATTATAATTGAACATTTTGCTTCGCGTGAGACATACATACCGGGTACCGTGCCTTCGCTGGACACAGAAAGCCCATTCAAATGGATACTTCTTTTTCTCTTTGGCGTTGCCATAACCTGGATTGTCTATGCGATAGTTATATGGATAGCAAAAGCATTCCCCGAACGCGACTAAAATGGAAAGTTATCACTTACCGGTGCTGGTTTAGCCATATCAAGCGCGTATAATATAATGTGACATTTTCATATAGAAATGGTATAACTATTACACCTCGCCATCAAAATAATCAAGACTCGGCTCTTTACGATAGATTTTCCGAAGCACATAAGGTAGTACCTTGTTGGAATCTGGATACTCACTCACATCGTGTGGCGTGGCAGTGCCGAGTATAAACAATATCACTGGGGCATCACCTTCGTTTACAAACTTATGTGCCCCAACTGGACCTGGTGGAAACGCAATAAAATCACCTTGGCGTACTTCCATATCTCCACGAGGGGTTTTGAGTGTGCATGTACCTTCCATCACGTAGCACATCTCCTCACCAAAGTGATGTAAGTGCATCGGGAAACTTGCCTTACCCGGTTGCAGACGGTAAATACAATATCCTATATTTTTAGCCCCGATAAGCGGGTCAATATCTTTATATTCAAACTCATAAGGGTGTGGAGCATTCCTATCTGCCCATTCGATTTCATCAATGTTGATACGATTGATATAAATATCGCTCCGTGCTTGCAGGCATTCCACCAATTCTTGTCGTCCATCTCTAAAGAGAGAGTGCCCATCTCCAACGAGAACAGCGTTGAAATTCAGTGCTAACACCTTGCGAAGTTGCATCGCCGCTTTTGGTGCATCTGCCAACTTCTCATCGGCAAGTAGTGTCAAACGTCCCATCGGTTCACCTGCGACTATATCTCCAAAAAGGATTGCATTTTTTTCTGAAAAATAGAGTGCTATTTCGCCAGGGCTTTTCCCAAACGGGAGATGAACTGCCCGTAAACCCGGCACAATCGTTTCGCCATCACTAATCTTTCGCGCAGTTTTAATCTCAAGCAAATCAGCATCCGCTTCATGCACAATTACTTCTGCCCCTGTCCATTCTTGAAACGCCGCCGCTTCTCTCTCATGGTCACGGTTTGTAATCACAATCCATTTCGCACCGCCAAGTTCTTCAAATTGCGCACGGTCGGCATCACACATGGTAACTGGATCTATGGCGATATTTCCATCGTCCCTAACCCATAGATGTCCGTTAAAATCAATCTGCCGTGCTTCGCTAAATACCGACCAACTATATATGTCTTCAAAAATCAAACGTTTCATTTTTTATCCTTTGATATTAATCCGTATACTTCAATTTCCTGGGCGAAAGGTTTACCTAATGCTTTTCGCGGCATGATGCGTCCATATAGAGGTGAATATTGAGAGGCTATGCGTTTATCATCGGAGGTGCCGCCGATATAAATGCGTAATGATTGTGCTATAATACTCCTACGCATCTCAATTGCATTACCTCGGTTGTTATGAACTTCCAGAAGTGCTTGCCAACGCCCATCGCCTTCTAATTGCTTATACAAAATTGCATCTGTAATGTTTGTGCCACGAATGACAATACGATGGATTGCTTTTCGAGTAGGAAGTGTCAAATGAATCCATCTCCCTTTCGCGTATCCAACTGTTTTCAGATTACCATCTATCATTTCTGGAGATGTGCAGGTAACACCTTCTGCAATCGCAAGATTCTCCCATTCTTGAGGTTCAATTAGCATTTGAAATGCTTTCGATTGACATCCCAAAACTACTACGCAAGCACATATTAGTAAAAGAATATATAGGTAACGCTTCATCATTTTTTTCTGTTATATTTATGTGATATTCCGTGATTATATGCTATTGCAAACTATTTCACACCGCTCTCAAACTCACATTAAGATTATACCACATTTCCACCTTTTAATTCAGGGTTATTCAGTTTTAAGAATAATCGGTTAATAGGTTTTACTGAGAGTATATATTGTAGGTCCAAATCAACGCAGCATGCGCGTGTGGCATTCATAGCGTTGATTTGGACCTACAATGCGACTATAAATATTAACGTTTGCAATAAAATGCACAGAAAAACTGAATAACCCTGCTTTTAATTTGACTTTTCTCTGCAATCTGTGTATACTTGTATTATTCCTTAAAGCCGGGATGCTGGAATTTGGTAGACAGGCTAGATTCAGGTTCTAGTGTGCTTTTTTGCGCGTAAGGGTTCGAGTCCCTTTCCCGGCATGCTATTCCCTTTGCAGTGTCTCTGGTACTAACCAGAGGAAGATACCAACTGCAAGGTAACCAATTCCTCCTAAAGCAAAACCCGAAAAGCCCAATCCAAACCAATCAGCAATATTTCCAACAACAACGGGTCCTGCAGCACCCCCAAAATCTCCAGTGATTCGCCACAATCCGAGAAACTCTCCAGTACCCTCCTTCGGTGCTAAATCTGCACCGAGCGTCATCATTGTCCCCGATGCGATTCCGTTACCAAATCGCATTACAATTGCCGCCAATAGCAGCCATGTAAATGTATCCGTAAACGGCATTAACGCCATACCCGTAGCAAAGATACATATACCCGGCACCGTAGCGTATCGTCTACCGAAACGATCCATCATAAACCCAGCCACAGGGAACATTGACATATCAACTGCCGAAGAAATCATTTCCACTGACCGGACACCGCGTGTGCTTAAACCGACGACATCATTGGCATAGAGCGGAATGATAATATGGCACCCGCGCCGCAACGTCTGAACACAAACCTGCCCAATTCCCGCTGTTGCCAAGAGTTTAAAATGCTGTTTTGACACATGAAGTAGTTGTTTTAGGTAGGGTTGATGTGCTTTTTGCGACTGAGCCTTTAGTTCTGGTTTTATTCCGGGTATAGAGAAGAAGCAAATGATTAATGTTAACACCGCAATCGCTGTATATACGAAAAATGGGAGACGCAGGTTTACTCCAAGGAAGATCGCCCCAAACTTTCCAGCGAAAGTTCCCATCCGGTTGACACCACCAAACAGCGCGATTGATCTTCCACGTTTTGCCAACGGAATCACATCTGCCATATAGGCATGTCGAGAGAGCATCCACAATGCATTACCGACACCCCCAACTAACTGCGCCCCGAAAAGATGCCAAATGTTTCCGGCTATTCCCATACCAATTGCTGAAAAACCTATCATTACCAAGCCAAGCAGCATAGCTGGTTTCCTGCCGATTCGCTCTACTAACACACCAGCAGGGATATTCCCCACAACGCCAACCGCAATTACGAAGGTCGTCAACGTATAGGATAACTCAAACGATTTGATATAGATAGGGAGTGTTGGAGAGATGATTCCCGCGCCTGTTGAAAGAAGTAATGCAGGTAGGTAGATGGGCAGGATCAACGATACCCGACTGAAATTACTTGATGCCAAATTTGAGCGACTCCCTTAGTGCTTAGTCAAGTGCTAATTGATGGTCTTGAAGTAGTCGGGAATCGGAGTTCCCTCCTACCATAAGCGGTTCATCGGTAGGAGCGATCTCCGAATCGCGACCTCCAACAATACGTTGACAAAGCATTAGGCACGTAGGAGGTTTTGCATAATAGGCACATCTTGTAAGCATAATCGTAGCAGAAACATACTTGACGGTAGGTGAATTCTATCTCATAAACACAGTATAATCCATTGTTCAAATATCCGAAAGTGCGTCCGAATAACAACCATAAGTAGCATCATCAAATAAAACAAACTGGATTAATTCTGGCATCGTAGCGTTACTTTCTGCCAAGTCACGAATCGTTTCAAGTGCCACAGTCGCCGCTTTCTCTGTCGGGTATCCATAAACTCCTGTGCTGATTGATGGAAAAGCGATTGATTTCACACCGTTTTCTGCAGCTAACTGAAGACTCTCTTTATAACAACTCGCGAGAAGCGCAGCTTCATCCGCATCACCTCCGCTCCAAATTGGACCGACAGTGTGAATAATATATTGTGCAGGCAGGTTGCCGCCAGTAGTGATAACCGCAGTGCCTGTTGGACAACCGCCTTGACGCGCTCGAATCTCATCGCATTCCTTCACAACTTCGTTACCACCTGCGCGACGAATCGCTCCATCTACACCGCCGCCACCGATCAGTTTTTCGTTCGCTGCGTTTACAATCGCATCAACTTCTGCTTTCGTTATATCACCTTGAATAAGTTCTAATGTGGTTTCTGCAAACTGTTTCTGCATATAATTTCTCCTCGCTAAGTGCCATATAATGTTCAATATCTCCGCCGAATAAAACCTGTGCGTTGCATATCTCGCAAAATAACAGACTCAAAGGGGATATCTGTGCTTATGCGCACATAACCGATACCTCGCTCTGTGCAGAAGCGGTCTAAGTTTTCACAGAATTCTCTTTGTCGGTTTTGGTAGTGTGCAATTGTCTCTTCGTTGACTGTAATCTCTTTTGTTTCACCTGTTTCAGCATCTTCTAATTGCCATTCACCGGGAGGCGGCGGATCAATTTCTTCAAGGCATTGAACGTGAATTAATGTCAGCGCAAATCCACGCCCTAACAACGAATTAATACCCTCCGCATACCCGCCAGAATCTAAAAAATCGCTCAGAATAATCGCTACACCTGCTTGAGCTTGGAATGCCGCCAAATGCTTCAAGCATTCCGTCAATCGCGTTGTCCCCCCTGCTTCAATTGTTGAAAGTACTTTTTGAAAACGCGAGTATTGTGATTTTCCGTAAGTGGGGGGCAGCACTGAAAACAGATGATCTGCTAACGTAAATAGTGCCACACGATCCGAATTCGCTAAAGCAATGTAGCCTAACGATGCAGCAATCTGTTTTACATAGTTTAACTTTGCAGGTTCGCCAAACTGCATAGACTGACTTGTATCTATCAAAATAGAGATTGCTAATTCTTGGTCCGCTTGGAATAATTTGATAAACAACTTTTCCAAACGTGCGTAAACGTTCCAGTCAAGATAACGCAGATCATCGCCATGCTCATAGAGGCGATAATCGGCAAATTCAACCCCTGTTCCACGGTTGAGACTGCGACGATCCCCTCTAAATTTCCCACGAAACGGTTGTTGGCAATGGATGCGTAACTGCTCAAGCTTGGTGAGAAATTCAGGACTTAACATGGTCATTTGATACTATTTCAGGATCAGCATCTTCCGCGTCGCAGTAAATTTCCCTGCCGTAAGCGTATAAAAATAGATACCACTCGCGACTGATTCACCCACCTCATTTCTACCGTCCCAGTACGCCGCACGACCGCGACTCTGATATATACCAGCAGACATATTCCCAAATGTTAGTGTACGTACCACTGCTCCATTTGCAGTATGTATTGTCAAAGTAACATCTGCAGACTTTGCAAGGTGATAAGGTATCCATGTCTCAGGGTTAAACGGATTCGGATAATTTGCTAACAGTGCTGTCTTTTGGGGCATCAATGATGCTAAGAGTTGTTCAAGGAAGCGAATACCCCGTTGTGACCTGGCATCCGTAAGATTTAACTGTTGTGCTTGTGTAATCCACTTTTGTACAGTTGTTTTTATTAGTGTTTTGTTTAGATTTGCCCCTAACGCTGCAGGGGCAGCAGCTTCAGTATCCAACCCACTTGCTATCGTAATGAGGTCTTTAATGTCAACAGCACCATCGCCATTTACATCTGCCACAGTTTGATTTTCTTGTCCAAAACGTGCAGCGACGAACGACAGATCCAGGATATCTACAGCACCATCGCCATTTACATCCCATGGAGGTTCTACCACCTTGCCTGAAATAACTATATAGGGTAATCTACTGCCGTCACTGTTAGAAAGCATTGCGGATAAACTGATTGTTGATGCTCTACGTGAAATAACTTTGAATGTTATTGTTGCAAGTGTACCGTCACCGCTGCCAGCATCCGCAGTAGATATATTGATAAATGATACTTGTCCTGATTGACTTAATGTTGGACCTTCAAAAACATCGTCAGAAAGATAATCACCATTAGCATGAGATACATACTGCAGTGAATCGCTGTCATAGTCTACAGTGATCTTATAACCTCTAACATCTTGCCCACCAGCAATGTCAATATTAATTTCAAATTGCTCACCAACGGGTGGAGATTCAATCGTAGAAGGTGTAATGTGAACATGGGTGGAGAGATCCCATAAGCGTATTGTTCTATCACTACTTCCACTCGCTAATATCTTTCCTCCCGGACTAAACGTAAGACTATAAATAGTAGAAGTGTGCCCTGCAAGGGATGCTACTTCAATTTCGGTTGCAATATCCCACAGTAAAATTATCCTTGAACTTACGCCTGCAAGTATTGTTGCATCTGAGTTTATTGAAACATAATTCAAGTTACTAACATTAAGGGTTTGCTTTTGTTGCCCGGTGACCGCATCGTATAAACGATTTCCACTGACGAGTGTTTTTCCATTTTCTATGAACGCAACATTATATCCGTTTTGTTCGATAGTTTTTTTATGGAACCCAGTGGAGGCATCCCATAAGCGGATGGTTTGATCAGAACCACTTGCAAGTGTCTTTCCATCTGGACTGAAAGCAACGCTATTAACCTCTCTATAATGCCCTTCAAGTGTTACTTTGTATGAACCAGTGATAGCATTCCACAAGCGAATTGTTGTATCACTGCTTCCGCTTGCAAGTGTTTTACCATCGGGGCTAAATGCGACACTTCTGACAGCACTCCGATGTCCTTCAAGAGTCACTCTATATTGCCCCGTGGTGGCATCCCAAAGACGAATTTTCCCATTTTCGCTGCCACTTGCAAGTGTCTTTCCATCCGGACTAAACGCGACAGAATAGATATAAGCATTATGACCGGTAAGTTTATGCCTATGTGTTCCTGTAGCAACATCCCATATACGAATCGTTCTGTCATGACTCGCGCTTGCCAGCATCTTTCCATCAGAACTGAATACGATTCGGGTAACAGATTCAGTATGCCCCTCAAGGATAGTATGCTTAAAGTCTTGTGCAAAGATATTGAATGAAAAGACGATTAATAAAGTTAGTACGCTTAAGGTTGTTTTCATAATATGAATTCTCTTTCAAAAGATTGATAGCCTTGTTTTACTTCAAAATTAACATCCTTCGGGTTGCAGTAAATTTCCCCGCAGTTAACGTATAAAAATAGATTCCGCTCGCTACAGATTCACCAATCTCATTCTTACCATCCCAGTGTGCGGCACGGTTCCTCGTCTTATATACACCTGCAGGCTGGTGTCCTAATGTCAAGGTTCGCACGACTTTTCCCGTTGCAGAATGAATAGTTAAAACCGCCTCAGTAGGTGTTGCCAATTGATAAGGTATCCATGTCTCTGGATTGAACGGGTTCGGGTAATTCGCAAACAGTACTGTTTTCTTTACTTCCTTTACCGCTTTCTTTTTTGTCAAAGATACTAAGAGATTCTCTAAATTCGTTATGCCTTTCTGGAATTCGATTGAACCATCGTATTTTTTCCAAGCGAGTGCTATCCAATTTCGTATCATTGCAGGAGAGAGCGCGGCAGGGGCATCTGCCTGAATGTTTATGTGTTGTGCAACCGCAATAAGGTCCGAAATGTCAATTACTCCATCGTTAGTTAGATCAAAACTGGAACTTTGAGGCTTGAGCTCTCGTCCAAAATAGAATGCTATCTCAATCATATCAAGGATACTGACTCTTCCATCACCATTCAAATCCGCGCGGTGAGGTACTGGCGGTTGATAATTCGGGATACGCACATCAAATTCCGCAGCAGGATCAAGTCCAAAAAAGCCTGACCACCAACCTTTCCCCTCGTACACGGCAACTAACAAGAAATTTTCTCCGCGTTTCAGCACAATACCAACAATATCTTGATAATCGTCAGCATCTCGATCTACAGCCTTATTATGGACTAATTCACCGTTGAGCCATACCTTTACAGCGTCACCGCTGCCAACAAACATTGTTGACGGTTGTTCTCGCGGAGAATCCAAGATGATTGAACCGTATGCCACATGATGATTTACATCATCTATGCCAAGCCCTATTTCATTTACAAGCTCATTGATGTTGTTGCCACCTCTTCGCGGGAGTTCACCGATCTTCCATTCCTTTTTCCCAACGGAAGCACCCGGAACAGCCCCTTGAGTCGCAACCATCTCCTCCGTTATTGCGCCATCAGTTGCTTCTTTTAAAAAATCTGTGCCTGATTTTGCTGCTTCCGAGCCTGACAATTCGCCAGTCGGGGCTATCACCCACAGCCACGGCCCCCTTATTTTTGGTGCATCAACATTGTTGATACCTATGATAACTGCCCCTCTACGAATCGCTGCATTCAAAGGCAAAAAATTCTCTATATCATTGTTTTCCAGATTTATAAATATCAAATTATGCAATTCTGCAAGCGGAGAAACATCCCATATCTCGTTCTGATTTAGACTCAAACGGGTCAAACCTTTTAAACTCGCTAACGGAGATATGTCCTCAATGTCGTTATTGGCAAGATGCAACTCCCTCAAACCTGTTAATCCCTCCAGAGCAGAAAGGTCTGATATCTCTCCGTTATTAATCTCAATAAACTGTAGTTTTGGTAAACTTGCCAAGGGTTTAAGATCTAATATACGGGTCTCCGAGGCGCGAAAATTTCTCAAACTAATTAACTCCACCAGCGGTGACAGGTCAGCGGGCGGGTTATTGTGCATCGTTAAATTCACCAGTCTTATTAAACCAGAGAGCGGTTTAAGGTCCCTAATCACATTATTCGATATATTTAGATTTTCTAAATTGACTAATTTCGCCAGTGGCAAAAGATTAGATATCGAATTGTTATCAATGGACAGTTCTTCCAGTGTAATTTTGCCAGCGAGAGGTGAAATATCAGTTAATGCGTTTTCTCCTAATTGCAATTCATTTAGTTGAGTCAATTCCGCAAGTTCAGATATGTCATCTATCACATTATTGCGAAGGTCAAGTTCTTGTAGGTTTATAGCAAACGCAAGTCCTGTTAGATCCGTAATCTCGCTGTCCCGCGCTTCAAGGTTCACTAACGTTTCCATATCTTCTTCGGTAATCGCGGCACCTGGCGTTTTACCGAGTCTTTCTTCAATTGCATCCCGCAGATTTGGGTCAGGAATATTAACGGTTTGTGCCGATGTAACCAACGGAATGGTGAAAAGCACCACCCAAAATGTAAATACACATGTCAATAATTTCATTCGTAGCATTCATTCTCTCCTGTTATAAGATAGGCGCGCTTTAGTAGCGCGCCATGAAATTATTTCATCAATAACATCTTTCGGGTAGCAGTGAAATCTCCTGCCGTGAACGTATAGAAATAGATACCGCTCGCGACAGATTCACCGATCTCGTTTTTGCCATCCCAATACACCGCACGACCACGACTCTGATAGATGCCAGCAGTCTGATGTCCTAACACCAATGACCGAACGACTGTACCGTTCGCAGCATAGATGGTTAAAGTAACATCAGCAGGCTTTGCAAGGTGATACGGTATCCATGTCTCCGGATTGAACGGATTCGGATAGTTCACAAGTAACGCTGTTTTCTCTGGCACAGCGATAGTCTCCAAAAGTCTCTGGAGATTCGCAATGCCCTGTCGGAAGGCAATAGAACCGTCATCTTCAAGTTGTGCCTGTTTTATCCAGGATTGTACCGTAGCAGGTGTTAATTTCTCACTATCCATCGCGACAAGGGGCGGAGCGGCTGCCGCGAAATTCCGTGCCACAACGATGAGATCTAATATGTTAATAATCCCATCGCCGTTTACGTCAGCTTCTGGATTGGTAGATACATCAGCGTTTAAGGATTGCGCTACTTGAATCAGATCAAGAACGTTCACTTGTCCATCCTTATTTACATCCCACGCTGGTCTGATAGGCTCACCCTCCACAGTGATGAGATACTCCGGTGGAATTGAAGGAAGGGGATCACCGAAGCTGGAACCTGCCTCAAAGTTTTCCAATGTTAATAGGCATTCGCCGGGACCAATCACATTGAAACTCACCGAGCACAACGTGCCTTTTCCACTGACCCCACCTTCGATTCGTAAGGCATTTATACCTGTGATTTTACCGGTTTCATTATCAATTGTGCCTCCACTAAAGTGGGTTTCTGCGTTCTCTTCCTCTGACATCAGGAAATCACCCGCGCTCACCTCAACTGCCTCAAGCACATCAGGATTAAACACAAGGTCTGCTTGCCATCCTGCTAAATTTCTCACATTTTCTGTGTTCAGATGCAGTGTAAACATATCCCCAACTTCAAAACTTGTAGCATCCGTGTCAAACAAAAATCTTGTGCCTTCACGGAACAAATCATATTCAGCGTCAAGTGCAAAACCAAAATGACCGCTAAAACTACCATGTCCATGATTGTCAAGAGCTACTAACAATACATTTTGCCCTTGTTCCAGCGTGACAGGGAAAAAATCTTCAAAATCGTTTGCCCCACGGTTAACGAAGGCTTGGTGAACCAACTCACCGTTGAGCCATACCTTGACAGAGTCACTGCTGCCGACGAACATAGATAGCTGCTGTTCCCGCGGAGAATCTATGGTGACAGCACCGTAAACGATATGGTCATATATCTCTTCGCCTGTTCCCCAACCAAGTGATTCCGTCATTTCATTGATGTTATTTCCGCCTGAGCCAAGCGAGTGCCATGTCCACGTACTCTCCCCAACTGCCTTTCCTGCTGCTGGCCCATTGGTGGAAACCTTTACTTCTGTTGCAGCACCACCTGTTGCGCGCGCCAGAAAATCTGTACGTGTATCCAATCGTGTTCCCGGAACTATTGCCCATAACCAAGGACCTCTTATCTTTGGACCGCCAGTGGGAAACCCTGGATTCCCAACCATTCGCACAAATGTCTTATCGGATAAACCATCTAAAGACGTAAAGTCAGAAATCGCGTTGTTGCGAAGGTCTAACCGTTCCAAGTTACTTAAATTGCTGAGCGCCGACACGTCTGATATAACATTGTTTTCAAGGTACAAGACATTCAATCTTGTCAAACCCGCAAGCGGCTTCACATCTGTTATCAGATTAGCATCAAGATTTAAAATCGTCAGATTTTTTAAATTGCTCAACGGTGTTAGGTCACTTATTGCGTTATTTACTAATTCCAACCATTCCAACTGTGTAAATTCTGACAGTGGGGTAAGGTCTGAAATAGTACATCCGTGAATTTCCAACCGTCTCAAAGATTTCAACCCTTGCAATGATGGCATCTCAGTTATATTTCTATCGTTGCCATATTCTATCCACTCTAACCTTGGTAAAGATGCCAACGGAGTGAAATCTGACACAGGTGTACGCCACGCATCTATCCTCTCTAAACTTGTTAAGTCCACAAGCGGCGACACATCCGTTACAGGATTGCCTGAAATCCCCACGCCTTGCAATTTTGTTAACTTCTTCAAAGGGGATAAATCGGTTATCTGATTCTGCTCAAGTCCTAACCAATCCACTCGAGTTAGGTTTTCCAATGGGGTGATGTCTGTTATCTGATTACCGCGCAGCTTGATGTTATTCAGTTTAGTTAAACCTGCCAACGGAGATAAGTCTGATATAGCGTTGCGCCGAAATTCTATCCGTTCAAGGTTTTCGGCAAACTGAAGCCCACTTAAATCACTAATGTTTTGCTCATCTGCTACAATGATCCGCAACCTTTTCATATCTATCGGAGTAATAGTAGCATCAGGTGACATGTTGAGGGTCCGCCTAATTGCATCGCGTAGGTTCAAGTCAGGCATAATAACTACGCCACCGATAGGTTCATCTCGATCATCTGGTTCTGGTAGTAACACGTCATCATATATCGTAGAAACCACATCAGAGAAACCTGCTGTCCACGCATCTCGTTGCATCTGTCCGTTTTCAACCGTTAGTTGTACTAAACCTAAGTCTTGTAGACGCGAATCATTATTTATCCTATCAAGGAAATCTGCTGTTTCAAATCCAACAGCGGCTGCAGCGTGTACTGCATCTAACGGACTATTAAACGCTTCATAGAAACGATGCACTGGTTCAATATCTTTAACGTCACCACCTGCCGCTTCGAGTGCTATCCGATAACGCTCCGCATCCTTGTTTACAAGCGCATCCATCTCCGATTTTTCCACATAGAGGCGCAGTGCATGCTCTCTACCGGGTAGATTCGCATTCGCTTCAATTACACCACGCACCGTATCTTCAAACGTCTTCATCCCTTCTGTGTGGCACCCAATGCAAGAAAGCCCATTGTACACAGCAGGATCACTCGCAGCAGGGTTAGAAACAATGTCTGTCGGTGCTACATCAAGTCTGTTGCCGTTAGCATCTACAAGATAGTATGCCTGCAAACCGTTTGGTAAATTGAAGATAATCTCGCCACCATCCTGTGTAAAGTTAATCGGATAGTCAAAGATATTTTGTGTCCCTACGCTTCCAGCAAAATCGTAACTTTTCCAATACGCTCCGTAACGAGATGTATGACGTTCAACAACCCGATTGTGTCGTGAAACACCTGAATCGTTGAATCCCGCGCGCCAAACGCGAATACCTGGATATGTCTGTAGATTTGTGGCAACATCCACATCAAGTTCTACTTCCAATGCACGGTCTGTCTCGGGGAGCCCAAGAATGTCGTTGTAAAGCGGTGGTAAGGATGCAGTCGCAAGAAACCAATCCACTTGGACAAACGGCACATTACATTCCATTGCTTCACGCAAATTGGTCAGTTTTCTAAGCAGTCCTGTTTCTGTTTCTACAGTGAGCTCAAAACTATACGGATATGCTTCTTCAATTTGTGCCCATCGATCAGTTCCGACATCCCACTCGTAATCAGGCAGATTAATATAAAAGATTGTCTCTTCGGTGTCAATCGGTTCCGGGTTGACAACATCAGAACCCCAAGAGAGACTGTTCACCAGTTTTGAAAGCGCGTGCCGATAGGCAACAAGTGTATCATCAAGTTCGCCTGCATTGTAAAGATGTGTCAATGTAAAATACCGCGCATAAGGACGGTCAAACGCTGCAAGCGTGTCCAGATGCTTCTGTATGGAATCAAGCATCGCATCAGTGGTGATGAATGGGCGTGGTGAGGGACCAACATTCCAATCCGGTGCCCCTGCCAAAATCCATTGACGGATTGTCTCAATTTGCTCTGGTGGCAACGGACCACTGTTGAACGGCATCCGTTTTACTATATCAGTTTCGATTAACCTTTTATAAAACTCAGAATTATCTGGGTCTCCCGGAATAATAGAACCGTCTGTGATTACTGCGGGGTATTGAATCAGGAGTTGCTCTGTGTAGGAACCACCTTCCCCATGACACCCATTACAACTATTCTCAAAAATAGCATACGCTTCTTGTGCAATATTCTGTTGTGCATCAACACTTTGAAAACCTAAAATCAACATAAACAGACAACTGATTGTTATAAAACCTTTCAATACCTTCATTTATTACTCTCCCTATAATTTAATAAACCCTCTCCCTTAATAGTCTTTTTGAGAACATTGGTAGAATCATCCTCCTATCCAGACCTTATAATTTTACAGAGTCAACTTATTCTTCTACTTTCTTATCAACATTTTTCTGGTAGCGGTGAAATCTCCTGCTATTAGTGTGTAAAAATAAATTCCACTTGCTACGGGTTCACCTATACTGTTTCTGCCATCCCAATACGCCGCATGGATGCGGCTTTTATAGACACCAGCGTCCTGATATCCCAACACTAAGGTTTTAATCATTTTACCATTTGCAGCGTAAATTGTCAAACTCACTTCAGCCGATTTAGACAGTTGATACGGTATCCACGTCTCTGGATTAAACGGATTCGGATAGTTTGCAAGCAGTGCTGTCCTTTTAGGCGTAAGCAATGTTAAAAGTCTTTGAAGATTTGCTATGCCCTTTTGAAAAGCAATAGAACCGTCATTTTCTATCTGTGCATGTGCTATCCATGTTTGTATCGTTGTCGGCGTTAATTCCTGAGTGCCATCCACAAAAGAATCCATATTAACAACACGGTTACGGATTGAGGTTGGAGCGGATGCTGTTGTCTCCTCAATCTGTTGTGCTACAACGATAAGGTCTAAAATTCCAATCGTGCCATCACCATCCACATCAGATTGCGGATTAACAGATGCATCTTCTCTTAAGTATTGTGCTACATGCATTAGATCTAAGATGTTTACTGCTCCATCCTGATTTACATCCCAAGGAGGATACACACGCTCTTCCACAGTGATAACGAACTCAGAAATACTCAGAGGAATTACCTCCAAATCACTTGAACCTGCATATTGGTTGGTGAGTGTAATTTGTGCTTCGCCAACCGCCTTTGCTACAAATACCACTGACAATAATCTACCAGTGCCACTTACCCCATCTTTGCTAAGACTTACCACACCGAGACCAGTAATTTTCCCCGCTGTGTTGTCAATCGCGCCTTTGAGAAAGAAGGTCTTTGCGTCGTCTTTCTTCAAGAAATCACCTTCGCTCACCTCAATCGCTTCAAGCGTATTGGGGTCAAATACAATATCACATAGCCATCCCGCTAAATCAGTGACGTTTTCCACCTTGAGATGTAGTGTAAACGTTCCGCCGGCGCGAACGGGTGTTTCATCTAAAAAAAAGAAAAGATTGGCACTATCCGCATCCAATACGGTGATTACAATCTCGGGAACATTAAGAGGAATTGTTACTGCCTCACTTGAATCTGCATATAGGTTGCTAAGAGTGATTTGCGCTTCGCCAACCGCCTTGGCTACAAATGTTACCGACAACAATCTACCTGTGCCACTTATTCCGTCTTTACTCAGGCTTATCGCGCCGAGCCCAGTTATTTTCCCAGCTGTATTATCAATCGTGTTTTTGAGAAAGACGGTTGTTTCACCGTCTTCTTTCAAGAAATCGCCTTCAACCACTTCAACTGCTTCAAACACATTAGGGTCAAACACAATATCACATTGCCATCTTGCTAAATCGGCTACATTTTCTGTATCCAGATGCAGTTTAAACGTATCGCGGGCGCGAACAGGGATTTCATCTATTGAAAAGGAAAGTTTGGCATTATCCACATCCGGAATAGGTTGATCCTCCACAGTGATAATAATCTCAGGAGTACTCAGGGGAATTGTTGATAAGGCACTATTACCTGCATGTAGGTTATTAAGTGTGATCCGTGTTTGCCCTTTCGTCTTTACCGTAAATGTCACCGACAGCAACCTACCAGTGCCGCTAACACTGCCACTGAACAGTGCTGCACTTAACTTGGTAATATTACCTATCGTGTTATCTATTTCGCCTCCATAAAAGAAAGGATCTTCACCACCTTCTTTCAAGAAATCGCCTTCAATCACCTCAACCGTCTCAAGCACATCAGCATCAAACAAGATGTTACAATTCCATCCTGCTAAATCGGTAATGTTTTCTGCGTTGAGATGCAGTGTAAATGTATCACCGACGCGAATAGATGTTTCATCTACAGAAAAGAAAAACTTGGGACCATCTGGGTCAGGTTGATCCTCCACAGTGACGACTATCTCGGGAATACTTAATGAAATAGTCGTTAAGTCGCTTAAACCAACAGATAGATTACTAAGTGTAACTTGGGCTTTTCCGGTAGTCTTTGCTATAAATGTCACCGAAAGTAAACTACCAGTGCCGCTAACACCTTGTGGACTGAATCGCGCAGCACTGAGGTTAGTAATTTTCCCTGCTGCGTTATCAATTTCGCCTGGGAGAAAGAAAGGATCTTCACCATCTTTTTTTAAGAAATCACCTTCAAGCACTTCAACCGCCTCAAGCACATCAGCATCAAACAAGATGCTACAATTCCATCCTGCTAAATCGGTAATGTTTTCTGCGTTGAGATGTAGTGTAAATGTATCACCGACGCGAATAGGTATTTTATCTATGGAAAAGGAGAGCTTAGTGCTATCATTAGGGTTGTTTGTGGTTTGTCCCACTGTTGTGAATGGAAATATCAAATACAATATTGCGCAAAATCCGAAAGTGTAAACAAAATTGTATTTTCCATTAACTAAACTCATTCCGTATATCTCCATATTCTCAAAACTTCAAAAAATTCTATCTTTCTATAACTTCCAAACCCAAATCTTAATATCATATTCCGCATGAATTTTAAAGGATCAAAACCAAAATTTCACCATCATCTTCCTTGTGAAGTCATTATAGCAAACCCCTTTGAAAATGGCAAGAATTTGATGATTAATTTGCAATTGTCAAGATTTTATAGTATAATATAATCACTTAATTTGAAGCATAATTTTACATTATCGGGGCGTAGCGCAGCCCGGCTAGCGCGTCTGCTTTGGGAGCAGAAGGTCGGAG
>JAPPCZ010000104.1 GCA_028824685.1 Candidatus Poribacteria bacterium | reverse complement strand
GATGTTACAGTCAAATTCCCAGTTATTATTTTACTAAGGACAAAGTTTTCGTCAGTATACGGTGTGCCATCATGCCCATAGACATAAATCTTCTTACGTCCAGCATTTCTACTAATCAAATTGGTCATAAAATAAATACGCGTTTGAGTTATTGCTATGTCTTGGGGATATAAACCTTGGGATGCGGCAATATTAAGTGCAAAATCCTCGTTTGCGTAATGTGTTCCATCTAATCCGAAAACAGTGACTTTCTCGCCCCAGAGAGTATATAAACGCGTTTCAGTTGCAGCGGCAATGCCCGCCTTAATACCTTCTACCGGATCAAGTTCCAAAATCCCCGTTTCGCCTGATCCTGTTAGATCAAACCGAAAGATTTTTCTGACATCCGGTTCAGCATTCCGGCGCGTTCGGGGTTCCACCACCATATAAAGATCGGTTTCATTAGCCGTAATACTCCATGGTCTCATATGCTCTTCTCCAAGTTCTATATCCATCTCTGGAACTCGAATCCCATCATGTGTATATACACTAATGTGAAAGTGGTAATCAATACCGTATAACACATAGACATGCGTTTTTGTGGAAGCAATGCTCCACACATAAAATTCACCAGGGTTGAGGTCCCACGATGGAACTTCTGAATGCGTTACTGTGAGTGTTATTATCAAGTCGGCACTGCCTTTACTGTTTGTTGCGGTGACTTGGATACTTGCAACCTTTGCCTTCGTTGGTGTGCCCGAAAGGACACCATCTTGCAGCGTGAGCCAGTCAGGCGGTGTATAACCCTCTGTAAAGCCAATCTGCGGCGTTGGGTCTCCTTTTGCAGACTTCGCTAAGGACAGTGTCCAATTTGAACCTTTTTCTGCTTCAGGGATTAAAACAGGATCCCAAGCCGGTGCGCCTACAACAGTAACAGCAGTACCGGGGCTCGGATATGAATAGACCTTCTGGTCAAGAAAATCTACTACGAATAGATGAGATGATATTGACGTAATACCTGTCGGACTCCTATTTTCGCTAACAAGTTCAACAACTTCCCCGCTCTGCAACTTGCCATCAAAACTGTAAGCATAGATTTTGTCTGTATCACCATCTACAACGTAAAGGCGTGTTGATGTTGCTGTGATACCTGTCGGTTCACGATGATTATAGAGATTCACATCTTCAGTAGGGTGATGTGTTCCGTCGTGTGCGTAGACATAAATTTTGTCATCTTTGTTGTCAACAACATAAAGGCGCGTTGCTGTCGCAGCAATTCCTGCAGGACCCTGATTATCGGGATGCAATTTGAAATTGTTAACTGGCACTTTTTCTATAGCATCTAAAATTGAGACAGTATAATCTCGGTTATCAACAATATAGATGTATGTATCAGTTGTGGTGATACCGATCGGGTTTTTAGTAAATTCCTTGATGCTGACATCCTCGGTGTCGTATCGTTTCCCGTCTTGCCCGTAGACATAGATTTTGTCATCAATAAGATCTGTCACATAGACTCGATTATCCGTTGCTGCAATACCTTGGGCAGTATCGTTTAAGGTATCAAGTTCCCAACTGGGAGATGTAGTGCCTTTAACAACCAGATATATTACAATATCTGCCCAATTTCTTTTGTCAGGAGGATTGAGATAGGTACCCGCTGTGAGTTTAATAGGAAATATGCCCGCCGTTGGCGGGGTGCACGAGAGCACACTTTCTCTTAGTTCTAACCAATCAGGTGGTGTATATCCCGGTGTGAAATAAATTTCAGGTAGTGGATTACCGACTATCAAATCTTTTAAGGATAATGACCAAGCATCATTTTTCCTCGCCTCTGGGACCGAGAAATCGCGCCAACCGACAGCTGTGAACGCGGGACCAACATTTACAGTAAAACTTACGTCTGCACTGCCGTGTTCGTTTGTAGCAGTCAGCTCAACAACAAACTCACCTTCTGATGGAGGCGTGCCTGATAGCACACCATCCTTTAAAGTTAGCCACTTTGGACTTTTATAACTTGGCTCAAATTTTACTGTAGGCACAGGATTCCCGAATAGAAAGTCAGAATCTAATGTAAGTGTCCAAAAAGTACCTGCGATTGCTTGGTACTTATTGGATAAAACACTACCTGTAGTTTGGTACGACACTTGCCAAATATCATTCGCATAAGGTTGTCTGCTGTAAATTGATTCTTTGTCTATAGGCATCCAACTTGGTGCTGCTTGAGGACCATATACAAAAACAGTGTTATCAATTGAAGGCCATCCCTCATCTAATGAGATGAAAAATGTGTTTCCATTTATAGCAATGCGCGACCCCCCTGGCCTTATTCTAGTGGCGCCTGCCCCAACATCAACTGTAAAACTCTCTTCAGGTAAATACTCAAATAGGTTCGGTCCGCCTAAAGCATATACAAAAATCTTGGCGACTTCATTACGTCTCCCTTTGTCAAAGTTAAAATCATAGTCCAGAACATAAGCACGGTCTTTAACAATCATTATACCACCTGGATTATTATGGTTCGGATGGAGGGTAATTGGATTACCAGGTAACGCATTTTTTGTTGAAGGATTAAAGCGGAAGATTCGTGGGCCGCCTATTCCATTTTCACCAGAATCCATAGCGTATAGAATACCTTCTGAATCAATAGCAAGTCCTCTGCCTCGCCCAAAATTCTCCAAGCCAAATGGAAGCTCAAGATCCTTTAACCATGTCGCGGTTCTACCGGGAATAGATCCTTCTGAATTGAGTGAACAATAACTTATTTTGTAAGCACTTCCAGGATTATCAATATACTCTGAACTTCTATAAGCATCATGGTGGCGATGAAGTACATAGATATTGTTATAATCAACCGCCGCCGCCTCAGGATACAATAATAGGTTTAGTAGACTAAAATAAACTGGTTTTTTCCCTGAGTCAGCATACAAGCTGCCTGGTACTCCATCAGAATATTTTTTTGTAAATATCGTGCCATACCAACCTGGTCCGCTGCCTGATGCGACATATACGTTTGTATCTGTCGCAGCTATACTTCCACCCTCCGTTCTAAAATAATAGCTTGCCATACGGGGCGGTTTGGCAGGCAATTCAATCACTGGACGCTCGGCAATTTCTTCAGAAAGAGAATAGCGATATATAACTGGCTCATAACCTCTTTTGCCATCAGACCGACTTTGAGACAACAATAAATATAATTTACCACCTAATGGTGTTGTTGCAATACCTGATAAGATTTGAGATGGGACGTTAGTGTCGGCTTTTTTTCCGCGCCATAAGTCGTTGTTGAAATCTTCCCGAGCGCGTCTACCACCGTCTTGCGCATCGTACACATAGATCGTAGAATCGTAAGGATTGTGAAGATAGACGCGAGTATCCGTTGCAGCGACAAAAGGTCTAGGACCCTCTGCATCAGTTGTCGTAACTTTACAACTTCTTACATAAGAAACTCTCTTTTCGTTTTCATCACCCTCTGTGTTCTGAAACTTGTAAATATTAATTTTCCCCATATCCGCGAGGTAAAAATGTGTCTCCGTTGCGGCGATACCGTTTCGACTATCGGCATACTGACGAATGTCCTCTTCAGGTAAACGCGTTCCGTCAAAGCCATAGGCGTGAATAAGAAAGTTACTGAAATAAGAAATATAGACAAGCTTGTCTGTTATTGCAATGCCATAGGGGGAAGATGGTTCGCTTTCAAGTTCAAATTCCTCATCTGGTCGACGTGTACCTTCATGATCAAAGACATAGACTTTACGAATCCACGGACTAACTTTTTTTTCTGGATCTATGCCATGATACAAGAGGTAAAAACGCGTTGCTGAAGCCGCAAAATCTTTCATTATTAAAGTTGCGGTTTTGGATATATTTGGTATTTCAAGGCGCATAGATGCTTCACGCTGCGCATGAGCAAGATTATTAGATAACGTTGAAATGGAAAGACAAATAAACAAAAATAGGATGAAACGAAAGACAGTTTTTTTCATCAAGGACACTCCTTTGAGATAGCGGGCCTATAGATATTGAAGTAACAACTTAAGAATGCTATCCAATGCACAACATTACGTTTTTCTTATACCAAACTTACGTTCTTAAATCAACATATCTTGATTATTCAATCTTAGAATGTAGTGGTCTGTCTACTCTAAAATTGCGGGTATAGGTCGCGATTCGGAGATCGAAATCAACGGTATGAATGCCATTTAGGCATTCACCGCCTACAGAAGATGGTACCTCTTTGTAGGAGGGAACTCCGATTCCCGACTATTACTGATACCTATAATTTTAGAATGGATACTCCAGTAGTAGGATTATTGAATCTTCAGTTTTAATCGGTTCTAACATCCGCTTCACTTAACAATAAGCATACGACGGGTATGCTCATAATCTCCCGCACGAAGTTGATAGAAATAAATCCCGCTTGCCACCTTTTCACCATCATTGTTGTGACCATCCCAGTGGGCAGCTCGGGAGCGAACTGTATAATTACCTGCTGGTTTCTGTCCCAAATCCAACTGTCTTATAACAGAACCTTTTATATTGTAAATAGTAATCTGTACCTCAGCAGTCTTAGCGAGATTGTAAGGTATCCAAGTCTCCGGGTTAAACGGATTGGGATAATTGGTGAGCAATTCTGTTTTGTCTGGTAACATTTCCGCTAAGAGACGTTCTAAATTTGCAATACCTCGTTTAAATGCAAGCGATCCGTCGTTTGCAATCTGTGCAAGGTCTATCCACGTTTGAATCAACTCCGATGTAACATGACCTTCCGTAATATTTTTTACAAGGGCAGGGAATCTCACGGAAGGTGTTCTAAATGGCGCTGCAGTCTCCGTTGATTCCCCTAAATGTTGTGATACAATGAGGAGATCCCGTATATCAATAGTTCCATCTCCGTTTACATCTGCGCGCGGGTCTGGGTTTTCAGTTTCTCCGATATATTGCGCAACCTCAATCAGATCGCGGATATCAACTTGTCCATCCTGATTGACATCCCATACAGGCGTGGTATCTGGATGTTGGGCAACCGTCTCAGTAATTCCTTCCATGTTAGAAAGTGGAAATAAGAAAATTGATCCGGTATATATATCCCGGAATGGAGGGCCAGAATACGCCATCAGATGCGTTGATGTTACAGTCAAATTCCCAGTTATTATTTTACTAAGGACAAAGTTTTCGTCAGAATACGGTGTGCCATCATGCCCATAGACATAAATCTTCTTACGTTCAGCTATTCTACTGATCAAATTGGTCAGAATATAAATACGCGTCTGAGTCAATGCTATATCTTGGATGTATAAACCTTCGGATGCGTTGATATAAAGTGGAAAATTCTCGTTTGGGTAATGTGTTCCATCTAATCCGAAAACACTGATTTTTTTGTTAGAGAGAGCATAAAAACGCGTTTCAGTTACAGCGGCAAGGTTTCCCATCCTAAAACCTTCTACCGGCTCAAGTTCCAAAATCTGCGTTTCACCTGAGCCTGTTAGATCAAATCTATAGATTCTTCTGACATCCGGTTCAGCACTTCCAAGCGTCCGAGGCTCCATTACCATATAAAGATCGGTTTCATTAGCCGTAATACTCCATGGTCTCATATGTTCTTCTCCAAGTTCTATATCCTTCTCTGGAACTCGAATCCCATCGTGTGTATATACACTAATGTGAAAGAAACGGTGATCAATGCCGTATAACACATAGACGTGCGTTTTTGTGGCAGCGATGCTCTGGACATTAAACTCTCCAGGGTTGAGATCCCACGATGGAACTTCTGGATGCATTACTGTGAGTGTTATTATCAAGTCGGCACTGCCTTTACTGTTTGTTGCGGTGACTTGGATACTTGCAACCTCTGCCTTTGTTGGAGTGCCCGAAAGCACACCATCCTCCAGCGTTAGCCAGTCAGGTGATGTATAACCATCTGTGAAGTCAATCTGCGGCATCGGGGCTCCTTTCGCAAATTTTGCTAAGGACAGCATCCAATTAGATCCTTGTTCTGCTTCAGGAATTGGAACTGGGTCCCAACTCGGCGCGCCGACATTTGCAATCGGACGAACGGTGGCAGGTATGGGATATGAATAGACTTTCTGGTCAAGAAAATCTACTACCAACAGATGAGATGATGTCGCTGTAATACCTGTCGGACTCCTATTTTCGCTAACAAGTTCAACAACTTCCCTACTCTGCAACTTACCATCAAAACCATAAGCATAGATTTTGTCTGCATCACCATCCACAACGTAAAGGCGCGTAGAAGTTGCGGTGATACCTGTCGGTTCACGATGATCATAGAGACTCACATCTTCAGTCGGTTGATGTGTTCCGTCATGTGTGTAGACATAAACCTTGTCATCTTCGTTGTCAACAACGTAAAGGCGTATTGTTGTTGCAGTAATACCTGTGGGTGACTGATTATCGGGATGCAATTGAAAATTGTCAACTAAAACGTTTTCTGTAGCATCTAAAATTGAGACAGTATAATCTCGGTTATCAACAATATAGATGTTTGTATTAATTGTGGTAATACCGAGCGGGTTATTAGTAAATTTCTTGATACTGACATCCTCGACCTCGTATCGTTTCCCATCTTGCCCATAGACATAGATTTTATCATCAATAAGGTCTGCGACATAAACCCGACTATCAGTTGCAGCTATACCTTGGGCAGTATCGTTTAAGGTATCAAGTTGCCAACTGGGAGATGTAGTGCCTTTAACAACCAAATATATTACAATATCTGCCCAATTTCTTTTCTTAGGAGGATTGAGATAGGTACCCGCTGTGAGTTTGATAGGAAATATGCCCCCCGTTGACGGGATGCATGAGAGCACACCGTCTTTTAGTTTTAACCATTTGGGTGGGACAAATCCTGGTGTAAAATATATCCTCGGTTTCGGATTACCGGTTACAAAATCAGTTAAAGATAATAACCACGCATCGTTTATCCTTGCCTCTGGTACTGAGAAATCGAGCCAACTCGCTGCAACAGGTGCTGGAGCAACATTTACGGTAAAATATGTGTCTGCATTACCGTTTTCGTTTGAGGCTGTAAGCTCAACAGTATACTTACCTGCTGATGGAGGGGTGCCTGATAGGACGTTATCTTTTAGAGTTAACCACTCAGGTTTTCTATAACCTTCTGCGAAAGTTATAGTTGGCTCAGGATTGCCAAATAAAAAATCAGAATCAATACCTACGGAAAGCATCCAGGGAAAACTTGCGATCGCTTGATATTTGTCCCAGTCATCTCCATCTGTCGCTAACCTTGACATATAGGAAATATCACTCTGATACGGTTGTCTACGCCGAATTGTATCTGCGGGGATAGGCTTCCAACTCGGTGCAGATGGAGGACCATACACATAAACATCTCTACCACCTGAAACCCCGGCTGGCATCATTGAGATGAAAAATGTATCTCCATTTATGGCAATACCAGAATCCTCTGGATGGATTCCCCCAACATCAAGTGTAAAACTCTCCTCAGGTAAATATTCAAATACATCAGGTCCATCTAAAGCATATACATAAATCTCAGCAACTACATCAGGTCTGCCTTTATCATAATTAAAACCTCTATCAAGAACATAAGCACGGTTTTTAACAATCGTTATGCCACACGGATACCTATGGTTTGGATGGAGGGTAATTGGATTACCAGGTAACGCACTTTTAGTTGAAGGATTAAAGCGGTAGATTCGTGGCGCACCTTTCTCATTTACACCAGAATCCATAGCGTATAAAATACCTTCTGAATCAATGGCAAGTCCTATACCCTGTCCAAAATTCTCCAAGCCAAATGGAAGTTCAAGATTTATTAACAGGGTCGCGCCGTTGGGAACAGACGCTTCTGAATTAAGAGAACAATAGAGCACGGAGTATGCACTGCCGAGCCTATCAGTATAGTCAGGATCAAGCACAGTAAAATAGTGTTTACTAAGAATATAGAGATTGTGGTAATCAGCAGTCATCCCTTCAGAATATAAATAGTGGTCATACAAGCTAAAATTTATAGCTTTTTTGCCAGAGTCAGCGTACAAGCTGCCCGGCACGCCATCAGAATGCTTTTTGCCATATATTCTTCCATAGAGCGTCCCAAATCCGCCACCTGCTGCCACATACACGTTCGTATCAGTCGCAGCTATGCCAGAACCAGACCAGGGTATATGAAAATAATAACTTGGTGTGGCAGGCGGCTTTGCCGGTAAATGTATCTCTGGACGTTCCGCGACTTCCTCCGGAATTGAATATCGATATACCACCGGCTCATAACCTCTTTTGCCATCAGATCGACTTTGAGACAACAATATAAATAATTTACCGCCTAATGGTGTTGTTGCAATACCTGATAAGATTTGACGTGGTACGTTAACATAGGCTTTTTTCCCGTGCCATAAGTCGTTGTTAAAATCTTCGCGAGCGCGTCTGCCGCCGTCTTGGGCATCGTACACATAGATTGTAGGATCATAAGGATTATGAACATAGACGCGAGTATCTGTTGCAGCAACGTAAGGTCTACCACCCTCTGCATCAGTTGTTGTAACCTTACATCTTCTTACATAAGATACTCTCTTTCCGTTTTCATCACTCTGAATGTCCGCAAACTTGTAAATATCGATTGCCCCCATATCCGCGAGGTAAAAATGTGTCTCCGTTGCGGCGATACCGTTTCGATTACCGGCATACTCATCTATGTCCTCTTCAGGTAAACGCGTTCCGTCAAAACCATAGGCATTAATATAAGGATAACTGAAATACGAAATATAGACAAGTCTGTCTGTTACTGCAATGCCGTAAGGACTTCCCTTTGGGTCAATTTCAAATTCCTCGTCTGGTCGGCGTGTGCCTTCATGGTCGAAGACGTAAACTTTTCCTATATACGAGTCTGCTTTTTTTTCTGGGTCTAACCCATTATATAAAAGGAAGAAACGTGTCGTTGAAGCCGCGAAATCTTTTATTATTACATTTACGCCAGTTCTATTACGCGGTATTTCAAGACGAATAGATGCTTCACGCTGCGCATGAACAAGATTATTAGATAACGTTAAAATGAAAAGACAAACGAATAAAAATAGGATGAAACGAAAAATAGTTTTTCTCATCAAGGACACTCCCCGTGTGATTGCCAGCTTTTATAGATATTGAATGAGCAACTTAAGAATGCTATCCAATGCACAGCATTGCGTTTTTCTTATACCAAACTTACGTCCTTAAATCAACATAAATTTAGCAGGATTTTCGATCATCTACACAACATCAATCAGTGCCCTTTTCCAAAACGGGTTCAATTTGTCCTGTCTCCAACGAACGATTCGCTGCCAGTGTAACAGCGAGCGTTCTGACGGCATCTGCGTAGGAGGAACGCACTAAATTTTGATTATTCGTTTCAACTGCTTTAACAAACTGCTCAACTTGTCTGAAATAACCGGCTTCGGTCCCAGTAAAGTCAACACCTTCACCACTGATCTGTCCGCGCAAACTGAGATCGTGTGTTAGTTTCAAATAGATGTCATCTCCCACCAATTCGGTAGCGAAATTCTCATGTGCGCGAGCAACACAAGTACTCGTTATACTACCGACTGCACCGCTCTCAAATTTCAGATTGCAAACAGTACACTCCTCAAAATCTGCAATGCCATCAGAAACGCCTTTGATACCAAAAGCTTGGACACTTTCAACATCACCAAGGAAGTAGCGGATGAGGTCAAAAACGTGTGTAGTCTGTTCAACCATCTGTCCACGGGATACTTCAAATTTTCCCCACCACGGATGACTCGCTCCCATTCTCGCCAAAAATCTTCCAATTCCCATTGTCAACTTCCGATCACCTACTAATTCCTTCGCTTTATCTGTGATGTCGCTATACCGTGCCATATAGCCAACTTGATTTATGACACCTGCGTCTTTGATGGCATTGCAAGCAATTTGAGCAGTATCCATATCTTGTGCGACAGGTTTTGCCACAAAAACTGCAGCGCCCGACTTTGCAGCATCTGCTACTTGTGTTGTGTGTGCTCCTGGAGGAATACAGGTAAAAACTACATCCGGATTTTCTTTCTGTAGCATTTCTTGATGGTTTGTGTATGCCGTAGCGTTTTCTTCAGCGGCAATTGCTGCCACGCGATCGGCATTTATATCACATACAGCTGCAATCGGACGTTGTAGTCGTTTTAAACTACCACGGTAGTTTCCTGCAATACCACCAACACCAATAAAAGTAATTTTCATATAAATTTCCTTTTCTATAAAAAAATTGGAATAGGGCACTCTTGGAAGATTGCCCTTACTTTTTTAGTCATCAGCAGGAACTGCACTCTTGAGCAATTCCCTTTCTGAAACATTTCGGAAGCGCGCCTCTGCATCTCTTAAGAAAAACCTACGGAGGTCAGTTGTGATCGCATACAAGGCGGGCATTACAAACAGTGTCATAATCGTTGCGAATGCAAGACCGAAGATAATCGTATTTGCTATTGGCATCCAGATAGGTGATTTTCCACCAAGTCCTATCGCCATCGGGATGAGCCCGAAAATTGTAGTTAACGAAGTTAGAATAATCGGACGTAACCGGACACTACTCCCCTTCAGAATTGCATACCATTTATTATAACCGCGTTCACGATATTTGTTAATAAAATCTATTAGCACAATAGAATCGTTTACCACAATTCCTGTGAGTGCAACAATACCGAACATCGCCACCATACTTAGCATTGCATTGGAAAGAAGAAGGCCTATCATTGCGCCTATCATACCAAACGGCACAGCAAACAAAATAATGATCGGTTGACTAAATGATTTGAATTGCGCCCCTAACACAACATAAATTAATAACAACCCTACAATAAACAACTTCCATAAATCAGAAAAAGATTTTACAATCTCACTAAAGACACCTTGAAAATCAAGTCTATATCCAGGAAATAGTGATTCAATATCAGTAAACGTACTGATTAAAGCCTGATTCACTTTCATAGCAGTCGTTTTTTGTTTATCAATTGAGGCATACACCGTAATAGCGCGTTCACCATCAAAGCGACGGATGTCGGTGTATCCTTTTTCTTCTACAACATCTGCGATATCTTTGAGAGGAATAATAGCACCGACAGGTGTTGCAATCAATAAGTTATTGAGATCAGATACTGTCTGTAAATTATTCTTTTGATATTTTACAATGACATCAACGGCTTCGTCTGCCTCACGGTAAGTTGTAGCTTTAACTCCTTTAATAGCATTTCGTACCGTCTGTGCAATTTGGAAGATACTTACCCCGTGTTGATGTGCCTTTTCAGGTTTCAAATAAACACGAAGTTCAGAACTTCCAATGTCAAAGTCGTCTTGAATATCGTAAACACCGTCTATTTGATTCAACTTTTCTTTTAGCAAATCGGTAAGTTTTCTAAGTTGTTCAAATCTCGGTCCTTTTACCTTAACTTCAACGTCTCGTCCTTGAGAGGGACCGCCTTCCAATTTGTCAAAATTCAGTTTTTCTATACCGCTGATTCTCGCTAATTTGGGTCTTAGCAATGCCATTATCTCATCTACACTTCGGATACGCTTTTCCTGCGGCGTAAGTTCAACTAAAACCTCTCCGAAATTCGATCCATAAGTTGTATTATCCACAATCCCAGAAGTGGTCGTATGTAAACCGATGTTACTGACGATTGCAACGCGTTCATCTATAGGGACACTTCTGGTTACATCTTCAATGTCTGCAATCACTGCGGTTGTTTCCTGTATACCGTAGGAAGGTGGCATCTCGGCTTTAATATAGAATTGTGGAAATTCTTCATTAGGAAAAAGTTCTTTGTCAAGTATTAAAAAGGCACTAATACATGCAATCAAACCTATAAAGAGAACACCACTAACAAAAACATAACGCCGCCTGATTGTCCCTTTGAGAATTTTTACATATCGATTTCGGATTAGGTTAAACCATCTGTTTGTATGTGCTTCTTGCCTTTTCGTTTTTCCCCATTCTGACACGTGTGCTGGCAAAATCATGAATACTTCAAAGAGGGAAGCCAACAATACAAAAATCACTAAGATTGGCACAACTTGCAGAAACTGTCCAGCAACACCGGACATAAACATTAAAGGACCAAATGCGCAGATTGTCGTCAAACTCGCAGCGACAACGGGCCAACCAACCTCTTCCGCACCACGAATCGCAGCAACTTTAGGGGATTTTCCCGACTCAATATGCCTGTAGATATTTTCTATCACAACAATGGCATCATCCACGACAATTCCGACAACTAAGATTAGCCCAAATAGTGCTACACGACTCAGCGTATATCCACCGATAGACATGAACCAGAAAGTTGCCAAAAACGCTACAGGTATTCCGAGTGCAGCGAAGACAGCGTTTCGCCATCCGATAAAGACAAGGAGCAGCAGCACAACGAGAATCAAACCAAAGAGTGCATTTGTTTCTAAAATGCTTAAGCGTTGTTTCAGGATGACTGTATTATCTCTAAATGTTGTCAATTCAGCACCTTGTGGAAGTTGACGCTTCCGTTTTTCAACCAATTCCCTAAGTTGAGCGACTAAAGCTAACGTGTTTCCTTCGCTCTTTTTCTGAACGGTTAGGCTTATTGAAGGTTCTCCATTAAGACGAGATAATGTGCGTGTTTCCTCGTATGTGTCGGAGACAGTTGCCACATCGCTGAGCCGCAGGACTGAACCTGTCGGTTGAACAGCGATAACAGTCTCACTAATAGATTCAAGGGTGCTGAATTCTCCCATTGTGCGCACCATGAATTCTGTGTTGCCAAGTTCCATTGTACCCGCAGGAAGGTTCAAGTTGTTCGCACCCAGTGAAGTTATAATTGCGGACATAGGGAGATGATATGCCTTCAATTTATCAGGATTTACCTCAACCCAAATCTCTCTTTCACGAAAACCTGCTATTCGAACTGCTGCGATGTGTTTGATGCTCAAGATTTCATCCTTGATATCCTCCGCTATGCTTCGCATCTGCTTTTCTGAAATCCGTCCTCCGACTATGACCGTCAATATAGGAAAACCCGTGAAAACATCCCAATCTTTGACTCTCGGATCTTCCAAAATTCCCTCTGGAAGTTCATTTATCTGTTCAACAACTGTACGGAGTTTTTCAAGTTCTTTATCGAAATCCCTGTCACTCATCTCTTCAAATTTTACATAGATGCGCGATCTGCCCTCGGATGAAGTAGAAGACATGATTTCTACCCTACTGAAATTTTCTTCAATTGCGTCTTCAATAGGGGCGGTGACCAGTTTTTCAACCTCTTCCGAAGAAGCACCAGGGTACTGTGTGGTAACAAAAGCACTTTTTATCGTAACTTCCGGGAGTGTCTCACGTGGCAGGTTAATCCATGCGTATAATCCAAATATAATGATTAAAATCATCAACATATTTGCTAAAACGGGGTTGTTTACAGACATTTTTGGGATCGACATGGTGGTAATTCTCGTCAGAACAATGTTCACATACTTTAGTTTTGCAATAAATGTAATGTTTGGAAAATTCCCTTTTGTTAGTTTATCATATATTCAAAACATATCTGAACATTTTTGGGATAATGCAAAGACGTGGGCTAATTTGGGAATATGCTGGAGGTCAGTATTAGGTAAGGCTGTTCACTTGGAAGGAAATGTATTGAAGTAGATATGAAACTAATGTAGACACGCTTTGTAAGCGCACCGAACTTCTCTGCCTAATTACCGTAAAGTAATTTTCAAATTCCTTGACTTATACTTTTTCACCTTAATTTTAGTGAATTGGGAGTTCAACGAAGGGAATTCAAATCAGTTCTCGAATCTTATCTCGAAAATAGGAAAAACTTGGGGATTTGTTTTTGTTGATGTTCATAAATGGGGTAATTTTTTCTGCCCATGTTGATTTTTCTTTACCTATTACATACCAAGGTTGGCTTTGAAGTGCTTTGGCACCTCCAGCAAATACAGCATCAGCCAGAAGTTCCCACGTTCCGCAAATTGAGTCATTTTGATAACTATTCAGAACATTGCCAATGGCTTTTGGATAAGCTTTCCTAATAGCGGAGATATCACCAAGCAACCATGCTTCACCTTCTTCTATAGCTATACAAAACCGAGTCTCTATCTTAGGGTTTGAAATATTCAACATATTCAAGAGTTTTTGACGAAATGTTTTTAAGCATTTTGTATCTAAATCACAAACTATAATAAGAACTGTAGAATGTTTTGCTGGATTGTTGGAATATGTTTTTCCGTACCCTTTCAGTAGCTCGGGTAAACGATCAAGCAAAATACGATCACGTGCATCGGTACGACTTTTGAGATTTTTAGGAATACGACCAATTCCCCGATAACTAATCACCCTTGATGTGTGATTTTCCCCAATAATCTTAGGCATTAATATATCAAGTGCCGCTTTGCCAGATAAGTCTTCAATGAGTATCTCAAAGTGCATCATCACCTCGGATCAAGATAATCGCTGTACCAGAGTCCACCCAAGGGAAGTCCCTCCTCAACAAGATTGTTCACGAGCGTATCTTCACTTGCCCGACGAATATTGGAAAACCCATTTTCGCCCTTTTCCAGAATCCAGACCTCTTTTGGGTCTAACGCATCAACGAAGTATGGCTGATGCGTTGTAATAAAAACCTGTGAACCGTCTTTAAGTCCCGTTGCATGTTCTCGGAATTCGGTAGCGAGAATTTCTAATAGTTTATGGTACAAGCCATTTTCCGGTTCCTCAATACAAATAAATGGAGGTGGAGTCGGATCTTCAAGCATCAACAGATAGGCGAATAGTTTCAACGTTCCATCAGACATCTGCTGCGCGTAAAAAGGAACTTGAAAGCCTTTATCATTAAATCTAAGTAGTAATCTACCATCACTCGTTTTTTCAGTATCAATTTGATCTATCCCCGGTATTTTATCAGCGATTTTTTTTAGAATTGCTTTGAAACGTAGTGGATGTTCGCGTTCCATAAATTGCACAACGTTGCCAAGGTTGTCACCATGAATATTTAGGTGTTCTTGTGGTCCCGCAAGTGGCAGGCTTCGTGCGGCATCAGGAGTGAAGTAGCTGAGATACCACCCTTCAATAAATCTACGAAAAGCAGCAATTCGAGGGTGTTGTTTTAAGGCACCAAGTGTAGCAATACCAAGTTTTCGAGGATCATCTAATTCAATATCTTCTGTTTCTCCAGATTCCCTTTCTTTTTTCAATTCTTTAAAAAGATCAAAATCTTCAGTGTCTTCAACAATCTGGAGTCCTACTTGTTCACCTTTCCATGCTACGCCACTACCGTTATTTAGAATTAAAAACGAGAACGGTTGCCCTCGTGTTTGGTGTTTACGTCTTTGCCGAAGACGTTCCCGCAGTACTTGGGGGCGCCCAAATTCATCAACGGTAATAGCAATTTGGTATGTAATCGGTCTGGCATTTCCGTGTTCTCTGTAGTACACATCAAATTCAATAGGATCTGCTGTCCCTTGTGTTCGCATTTTGTCAAAGCCGCCACGTCCTCTTGCATCACAAGCTTCCTCGATATTATTAAAATTAAGCGCATCGGACAAGAAGCCGAAAGCATCAAATAATGCACTCTTGCCGACTCCATTTTTTCCGATTATCGCAGTCATTGGGGTCAGTGCTTCTTCTTTCCGTCTGTCCCAAAGGCGACCAAGCGTCACATCCTTGAGAACACCGAAATTTCTTACTCTGAAACCTTCTAATGTCGCCATTTTCAATCACCAACCTCTTTATGCTGATATTGAAACGATGTCATTTTTAGTATAACACACCCGTGTCTTTTCTAAAAATGAATTTTCACTGGAATTCTAATCATCTGCAGTAACGGTATCACCTAACAATTCATCATCTGAAACAGTGCGGAAGCGGTCCTCTGGGTCTCGCAAGAAAAATCGTCGCAAGAAAAGTCCGCGTAAGTCTGTTGTGATTGCATATAACGCGGGCATGACAAACAACGTCATAGTCGTAGCGAAGGCAAGTCCGAAGATTATGGTATTTGCCATCGGCTGCCAAATAGGCGATTTTCCGCCGAGTCCCAGCGCCATCGGAATTAGTCCGAAAATTGTTGTCAATGAGGTTAAGATAATTGGTCGTAAACGGACACTTCCACCTTTCAGAATCGCATACCATCTGTTAAAACCTCGTTCTCGATACTTATTGATAAAATCAATCATCACAATTGAATCGTTGACGACAATCCCCGCAAGCGCGACGATACCGAACATTGCCACCATACTAAGTGTTGCATTGGAAAAAAGCAGACCAACCATTGCTCCTATCATTCCGAATGGCACAGCAAACAAAATAATGATGGGTTGTATAAAGGATTTAAATTGTGCGCCTAATATCATATAGATAACAAGAACTCCAACAATAAATAGTTTCCATAGTTCTGAAAAGGATTCCATTATTTCGTCGAAGACCCCACGGAAATCAAGTCGATAGCCTGGATACAAAGATTCTACATTCGCGAAGGCACTAATTAATTCTTGGTTCACATCAAAAGGTGTAGTTTTTGTCCTATCAACCGCTGCATAAACAGAGATTGCACGTTCACCTTCGAAGCGGCGAATATCCGAATAGCCTTTCTCTTCAACGATATTCGCTACATCTTTTAAAGGGACAATCGTTCCTATAGGCGTTGCTATCAATAGGTCATTTAGTTCTTCGATTGTTTGTAAACGATCTTCATCGTATTTGACGATTACATCAATCGCTTCATCTGCCTCACGGTAGGTTGTTGCTTTTGCACCTTCAATAGCGGTACGTACAGTTTGTGCAACTTGTAGAGTAGACATTCCGAATAGGGATGCTTTTTCTGGTTTCAAATAGATGCGTAATTCAGATTTACCAACGCGAAAATCATCTCGAATATCTTTTACACCATCTATCTGGCTTAATGTGGCTTTTAACCGATCTGCAATTTCTGTTAATGTTTCAAACCGAGGCCCCTTGACTTTGACTTCAACGTCTTGTCCTTGTGGGGGACCTCCTTCTAATTTGACAAAATTGGGTTTTTTCTCCATGCCGCTGATATTAGCAGTCTTTTGTCGTAAAGAATCGATGATTTGGTCAGTGCTCCGAGTTCGTTGATCTTTGGGGACAAGTTCAATGATGAGCTCACCAAAATTAGAACCGTAAGTAACACCTTCAAAAAGACCGGAGGTAGGCGTATGTAAACCGATGTTGCTGACAATAGCAGCAACCTCCTCTTCCGGCAAAGTTTTGGCTGCATCTTCAAGTTGTGCAATAATAGCTGTCGTTTCTTGTATGCCGTAGGACGGTGGCATCTCTGCCTTAACATAAAATTGCGGAAAATCTTCACCGGGAAAAAGCTCCTTGTCGAGTACTAAAAAAGCACTGACGCAAGCGATCAATCCAATGACAAGAACACTTCCTACAAAAATATACCTTTTTCGGATCGTGATTTTAAGGATTCTAATATATCTATTTCGAATAAGGTCAAAAATCGTAGTGAACCATGCAAAAAAGCCTGTAAAGAGGATACTCAGGGTGAAAGCCCGCGGGGATCGGGTGCGGAGGTTGTCAAGTCTGCTGCGTCCTGTCCGGGTTTTGGCTTTTCCCCATTCAGATACGTGTGCGGGCAAAATAACGAAAACTTCAAAAAGAGATGCTACCAAGACTATAATCGCCATTATTGGAACGATTCGCATAAATTGCCCTGAAACACCGGACATAAACATCAAGGGACCAAAAGCGCCAATTGTTGTCAAACTTGCCGCCAAAACCGGCCAACCGACCTCTTCTGCCCCGCGAATAGCAGCGACTTTCGGTGATTCACCTGCCTCAATGTGCCGATAGGTATTTTCTATTACAACGATAGCATCGTCAACAACAATCCCAACAACCAAGATGAGACCAAACAGTGCTACGCCACTCAGCGTATATCCAGCTATTGACATGAACCAAAACGTCGCCATAAACGCTACCGGAATACCGAGCGCGGCAAATAGGGCATTGCGCCAACCGATGAATAGGAACAGCATCAATATAACAAGAATAAGCCCGAAAACTGCGTTTGTTTCAAGAATCCCCAATCTCTCTTTTAAGATAACGGAATAGTCGTTGACAGGTGTCAACACAGCGCCTTCAGGAAGTTCGATTTGACGTTTTTTTACCAGCTCACGAAGTTCTGCGACCAAAGAGATGGTATTTCCATCTTTCTTTTTTTGGACGCTTAGACTGATTGAAGGTTCTCCATCAATACGCGAAAGTGTGCGTGCTTCCTCATAAGTGTCAGAAACTGTGGCAATATCGCGAAGTCGGAGGGGTGTCCCAGAAGGTTGCACGCTGATGATTGTCTCACCAATGTATTCTGGGTTTGGGAATTCCCCCATTGTACGCACCATAAACTCGGTATTGCCAACCTCCATTGTTCCAGCAGGTAGATTTAGATTTCCGACTTGTAGTGCAGTGGTAATCGCAGTAATCGGAAGGTTATATGCTTTCAATCGGTCTGGGTTAATTTCAATCCATAACTCTCGCTCGCGAAGACCGGCGATTTGCACTGATGCGATGTTCTTAATCTCTAATACTTCTTCTTTTAGATTCTCTGCAATATCCCGCATCTGTGCCTCTGAAATGCTACCACCGACAACAATCGTCAACATCGGAAAACCGGACGAAACATCCAATTCCATAACTCTGGGATCGTCTAAAATCTCTTCCGGTAGATCATTCACTCCTTCAACGGCTGTTCGGAGATTTTCCATCTCTTTATCAAATTCTCGATCACCCATCTCATCAAAATCAACTGAAATGACTGATCTTCCCTCTGAAGAAGTGGATAACATTAAATTGATTTTGTTGACGTTTTCCTCAATCGCCTCTTCAATTGGTGCAGAGACTAATTTTTCAACTTCTTCTGGAGATGCGCCTGGGTATAGTGTCGTTACGGTAGCACTTTGTAGTGCGATTTCCGGGGTGAGTTCCCTTGGTAGGTTTATCCATGCAATCACCCCAAATATAATAATGAGAATCATCAACATATTTGCTAAAACAGGGTTGTTCACGGATATTTTTGGAATGGACATGACGGTAAAATTTCTCCTTCGTGTTTATTTATTAGGTGCTATATGTTTTTAGGTGCAAATAAATTGGTTTCTAAAGCTGATGTCTATTAATTCGTATCCAATGGCGTTTTAAAGATGACGCATAACAAAGGCGGATGCTTGCACACCCGCCGCATTTAAACTAATGCTTAGTCAAGTGATAATTGATGGGTCTTGAATGTAGTCGGGAATCGAAGTTCCCTCCTACAAAGAAGATACATTTCAGTAGGAGCGATCTCCGAATCGCGACCTACAATAATATGTTGACAAAGCACAAAATGTAATCCTGACTACTGCGCTGCTTTGAGAGTTCCCCACGTTGTTGCTAACTTACTCTTCGGATCAACTGCAAAAGGCTTAATTCCCTCACCCTCAATAGAGAGTTGATCTATTAGGAAAGTGACTGTTTTACCTCCCCAATTGTTCATGAAACCTATACCGACCTGTTCAACATCAAATTTATGGTTCCACTTTTTGTTTCCTGCAAGGGTCCAATCGTCCTTTTCGCTCTTACGGAAATAACCTGAAAAGACATCCTTCTCTTTTACAAGTTTGAGATGAACCGGAACATCAAAACCTGTTTGAGGGTGTCCATGGTCATTCCAATTTGCTTTGATCATACTCCCTATAAGCGCTTTTTGCGGTTGGTTGGATTCCCCTCCAAACAACAAACACGCATAGTTTAAATCGTCATCACTATAGATAAAGATGCCGATCCATGCATCAGCAGGTTTGTCAGGGTCAGATGAAAAAATACCACTAACTGTAATGTTTTCTGCTGCACTCTTAGGGACATCACGTTCAATCATAGGTTTATCAGCTGTTGTGTGTCCCCAGTTACCGGGATTAGTAATTCGTAAGAAACCATCCTTAACTTCGTACTTCGTTTGTTTAGCGTTATGGTCACGAAATTCCCAACCTTCAGAAAGTTTGTTTCCATCAAAATCATCTGTCCAAACATCCGCAGAAACGGCGGAGATTAGACCGACAATCAAGATTCCACAACTGAAAATAAAGATTTTTCTCATCGCCAATCCTCCTTCTTCTGTGTAGTTATTATAGCACGTTAGGTGGAGGTATAACAAGGGAGATTTTCACGTTTTCTTGCCATAAACAGAAAGATTATTACGGGTGAGAGGGCATTATAGTTCAAATTCCGAATGGCAGGAGTTGAGAAGATTTCAGGTCAGAAAATCGGATTTTGAATAGCATTGAAATTGTCATGAAACGAATTGAGTGAAAGGGTGAATATGTTCATATTCACCCAATTTTAATAAAACAGCAACGATAACTATCGATCAGATTTCAGATTTGCCCATGTTGTCGTCAATTTTTCTGATGCGTCAACAGCTGCGACACCGCCGAGTGCTTTATCTAACCCGTGCTCCATGATTGTTTTCAAGTCATCTCCAGTGAGTACGGCTTTAAATATCGCCACTTCATCGATAATACCGAAGAAAAATGAACCGCCACCCCATTTGCCGATGGTAACAGGGTCAGCATTTCCCGCGCCTTTGCCGGGGCGTGTGCTTGATCCAGCACGTTCACCGTTGACATACACGATAAGTTGATCACTCTTTGCTGCGCTTTCATAAGTTGCAGCGAAGTGGATCCAAGTATCTGTATCCGGCACACTCGCAGAGGCTCTCGGTTCCCAACCGCCAAGGTGGACAAATGATGACATCTTGTTTCCTTCTCCTGGCGGATCAATACGTAAAAGATATTCATTGTTTTTTGCAATGAGTTGTCTCCAACTCGCAATATCTGTGGCAAAAAACCACGCCATCATCGTATGTTCATCACCGAGTTGTAGGTCCGGTGTTGATTCAATTGACACCCATTGTCCGCCTTTGAACTCAAGCCCATCACCAAATTTACCATCTTTCCATTTTGCACCACTAATCTCACCATCATTGCCCTTACCAGAAGTATCTTTTACTTCATCACCAGCACCTTCATCAAACAACCAAACTCCGACTGCTGTGTCTGGGTCAATCTTTGCAGAACTAATTTGTGGCATCAGCCATGCAATTGAACAGATAATTCCCAAAATCAAAGCTAATTTTCGCATAATATCTCCTTCATTTCTGCACGTGTTGACGCGCATAGATAGGGTTTTGTATTTACGGATTTTCCCGAATTAAACGCTGTTAATTCAGCGTTTTGTACTATTATAATATTTTTGCCACAGAATATCAAAAAAATTATACTTCGTAATATTTCTAATTGGACAAACAAGTCAAAATATGGTAATCTGAAATAACACGAAATTGACGAATTAAGGAAATGTCATGGACCAAAAAGAACTACTTATTGCAGAACTATCTGAACTTCTCGGTTCAAAAAATGTATTAACAGATGCTACCGCCTTGTCGGTATACGAATGTGATGCGGCACCTTCGTTTAAGGCTATGCCAGATGTCGTTGTTTTTGCAGATACAACACAACAGGTGTCGGATATTGTCAAGTTAGCAAACAAGTATAACGCGCCGTTCATTGCTCGCGGTGGTGGGACAGGCTTAAGCGGTGGTATGCTCTCTGTTCAAGGCGGAATTATCATTGCCCTCAACAGGATGGATAGAATTCTGGAGATAGATATTGAAAACGAGCGCGCTGTTGTTGAACCGGGTGTCGTTAATCTTCTCTTGTCCCAAGCAGTGCAGAGTCAAGGTTACCACTACGCACCAGACCCATCAAGCCAAAAGGCATGCACAATCGGCGGAAATATCGCTGAGAACTCAGGCGGACCACATACCTTAAAATATGGTGTCACTTCTGACCATGTGCTTGGGATGGAAGTTGTGATGCCGGATGGTGAAATCATTAAGTTCGGTGGGGAAGTTGAAGAAGTGCCTGGGTATGACTTGCGCGGTGTGTTAATCGGTTCTGAAGGCACGTTTGGAATTGTAACGAAAGCGACAGTCCGTCTCACACGGAATCCGCAAGCATATCAGACTGCTCTTGCTGTTTTTGATAAGATGGACGACGCTTCAAATGCCGTGTCAACGATTATTGGTGCTGGTATTATCCCTGCTGCACTCGAAATGATGGACACGCTTGTTATCAGTGCGTTGGAAGATGCGTTCCAGTTCGGTTTTCCACTTGATGCCGAAGCGATACTTATCGTGGAACTTGACGGTATTGAGGCAGGCATGCAGAACCAAACTGACAAAATGTTGGAAATCTTCAATCAGCACAACGCTCGTGAAGTGAACTACGCCAAAGATGACGAGGAACGTCAGGAACTTTGGAAGGCGCGCAAGAGCGCGTTCGGGTCATTCGGCAGACTCGCACCAAACTATATTACGCAAGATGGCGTTGTACCGCGAACTCGGTTACCGAAGGTGTTACGCCGTATCTCTGAAATCTCTGAAAAATATCAGATTGCGATTGCGAATGTTTTCCATGCAGGTGATGGCAATATCCATCCGATTGTTCTATTTGACGAACGCGATGCCGACCAGTGCGAACGCGTGGAACATGTGAACAAAGAAATCTTGACTGTGTGCGCTGAGGTAGGTGGCACAATCACGGGGGAGCATGGTATCGGTGTTGAAAAGATGGACTATATGCCGCTTATTTTTAGTCCTGCAGATTTGCAGGTGATGGCGAATGTCAAAGAAATCTTCAATCCGACAGGACTCTGTAATCCCGGTAAGATTTTCCCGACTGCTGAATCCTACGAAAAACTTGGTTTGCAACCGGGGATGGGTGATAAGGATTTTGTACCTAACATTTGATTCAAGTTGCTTATTATGTTATAATACATTTAACAAAAGTTTGTATTTGCAAGAGTATAAATATAGTTTGTTTAAATGTTGAGGTTACTATCATGGCTGAGTATATAAATGGGGTTAATCCTGAAATCCTTAAATGGGCGCGTGAACGTTCCGGTTACTCCGTGGAAGCGGCTGCCAAAACATTAAATAAGAAAGAGACATTTATCTCTGAATGCGAGTCAGGTGATCGCCCCCTGACGTATGTTCAACTTGAGAAACTTGCTGATAAGTACAAACGTCCTGTTGCCTTATTCTTTCTCCCAAATCCACCTGAAGAAGAGAATATCGTTGACAAGCTTGCACTGAGAAGTCGTGATGTGAAGAAGTTAGAACCCAGAACACTTTTTTTGTTTCGCCAAGCTTATTCACGACAACTTTCATTAATGGAGTTGAATAACGAAAAGAATCCAATAGAAAATTTGATTTTTCGGGATCTTCAATTTTCTACTTCAGATATTGCTTTAAATGAAGAAAATGCATTTGAATTGGCAGATAGGAGTCGAGCATATTTAAATATTACTGTTGAAATGCAATCAAATTGGGAAAATGAGAAAATTGCACTTGAGAATTGGCGGAACCACATTCAGGATAAAGGTGTTTTTGTCTTCAAAGATGCGTTCAAGGATAACTTAGTAGATGGATTTTGTCTATTACATAATGAATTTCCAATAATTTATCTGAATAATACGAGACCATCGGTCAGAAAGGTATTCACGTTAAGCCATGAATTGGGACATATCTTAATAGGTAAGAATGGCATTACTCCTGATATTACTGGACTGATAAAATCAGAATCCACTGAATTGGAGATATTTTGCAACCAATTTGCACACGAATTTCTTGTGCCAACAAGAGACTTTAAGAAACGGTTAAACTATTCTGAATACAATGATGACGTAATTCAAAAGTTGGCAAAATACTATAAAGTTAGTCGACATGTTATTCTACTGAAACTAATCAATATCGGCATTCTCCCCCAAGATATATATAATCAGAAAGTAAGGAATTGGGCAGACCAATACGAACATCAAAAACGTAATGAGAAAAGTAATAAAGGATCAGGTGGAGGTGATTATTATAACACTCACCTAACATATTTAGGTGAAAAATACACAAGACATGCGTTTGAAAAATATCATCAGGAATTATGTTCTGTTGAGAAACTCTCTGATTGTTTAAATGTAAAAGTTAGAAATTTAGAAGAACTTGAAAACCGATTCTTGCGTAAGGCAATCAATAAATGATCTATGTATTTGATACTAATTGTTTTAGAGAACTTGGCAGTTACTATCCAGATCAGTTTCCATCCTTTTGGAAAGAGTTCAATAAGGCAGTAGAAGATACAAAGATTGTTGTTTCTGTCCGAGAAGTACACAGAGAATTGGAAAACTATACTCGTCATGCTCATATAATCTCTTGGGTGAAAGAACATAGAAATATATTTCAAAAGACAAGTATAGAAGAAATGAATTTTGTTAACCAGATTCTATCAACAAAGAATTTTGGAGATATGCTAAGACACGAACATCGATTTGAAGGGAAACCGTGTGCTGATCCTTTCATAATTGCCTTGCCAATACAATCAATGGATGTGTCGTTACTGAAGAAAAAGAGAAACCGAATGCTCCAAATATCCCTAATGTGTGTGAATACTTTGATATTGAATGTGCAAACCTTCAAGGATTCATGGAAAGAGAAGGCTGGAAATTCTAAAACGCCAAAGAAGGTATCATCATGAAATACGATAAAACCAATAGAACCTTTGATTGTGAACCCACACTTACCGATTCGCAGGTATTACAATTTTGTCGGGATGGCTACCTGCAACTTCAAGGCGTAGTCCCTGATGAGATAAACCAACGCACCTATGATTACCTAAACGGCGATATACCGATCAATCCGAGTTTTATTCCCGATGGCATGACGCATGCTGATTTAGAACGAATTCGGGATACACATGAACCGAGTTCTCTTCTGCTTGAGGATTGGTATATTGAGCATGTGCTGCTCAATCAAGAACTTGCTGGTGCGTTACGTTCCTTGCTGGGTAAGAATGTCGGATTGCCTGTGTTGGTGAGCAATCATCGTGTTGAATGTCCGATGGAAGCACAAGGTTGGCATCACGATGCTGATCACGTTTTTGGACCTGAAACCAAATTTGTAGAAGTATTCTATTTTCCACAAGACACACCGTTGGAGATGGGACCGACAGAACTTTTACCTGGTTCCCATATCTCACCTACCAGCCGAGACATAACGGAGAAAGGATTTGCAAGTGATGGTCCTGCAGGTTCCTTTGTTCTACATTCACAAAGTATTTTACATCGGCGTGGAGAGTCTACTGCCACTGGGTTGCGTCACATGTTGAAATACAGTTATTGGCGCACGGTGCCACCGACACGCGATTGGATACAGGAACAGGAATTTGATTTTCAGATGGCACCGTATGGCGGACACGGTGTAGCGCGTTATGTCGCCCACATGTTTTACTGGTTATGCGGTAAAGGCGACGAATTTCGTCTTATCGGTGGGCAAGCGTGGCCATGGTCCAGCGAGAACCAGATTGGACCTTCTTATGGGTTTGGACATTCGGAGGGGTATCTCCCGAATTGGCGTAAGAATAATCCTGATGATTATGCTGTGGGGAAATAAACGAATCGGAGAAACATTAATGGAACAGCACGTGCAAAGCATTGAAAAATCTGAACGAGAACATGATTTGACAGAGCGTGAAAATTGGCATCACTTTTCTATGCAAATGCTTGAACGAGCATACGGAGAAGATGAACCTGAGTATACAACAGACATGCTCAAATGGGTAAATCCTGACTATGAAGGAAAGTGATGTGATTTGTGAAAATCACTTGATTTCAGACACATTTTAAGGTATTATCCCTGATAACAATAAAGGAGGGCATTTATGGCAACAAAAAAACGCACCACCCAACAAAAAGAGGTCCAAGATTACCGACACGACAACGCAAAAAGAAAAAACAACCCACCCGCAGGCATCGCAGCACAAGGCAAAATCCACGAAAAACCGAAACAGGAATACGCATACAACCCACACCTCCCGCCAAACCTCCGATTTGACCCAAACGGTGATGCCGATAAACTCCCCGAACTGCTCCAAAAAGCACAGCGCGAAGTCCTCTCTGCCGAAGAAGCGAAAACAATCGCAGATGCCCTAAGACACCATGAACCCTGGCTTGAATGGGCAGGCAAACAGGAGAAAAAATCCTTTGCCGTGGATCCAGTTGCGTTGCATATCCACGAACGCGTAAGTGCAAAAGCCATATTGAAAGTAGCAGCACGTGAAAACGTCCAACGCAGCCTCTTTGCCGACCCACAGCAAGATTACGCTGAAGCAGTCGATTTTTACCAGCACGACGTAGATTGGGCAAACCGTCTTATTTTGGGTGATAGTCTTACCGTCATGAGTTCCCTGGCGCACCGAGAAGACCTTGCTGGTAAGGTGCAGATGATTTACATTGACCCGCCTTACGGCATCAAGTTTGCCTCCAATTTCCAACCCACCGTATTTCAGCGTGATGTTAAGGATAGAGAACAAGATTTGACACGCGAACAAGAACAGATAAAGGCATATCGAGACACGTGGACGCTCGGTGTCCACACCTACCTTGCCTACCTCCGTGACCGGCTTATTGCTGCCAAAGACTTGTTGACTGATAGTGGGAGTATTTTTGTGCAGATTAGTGATGAAAATATTCATCGCGTCCGATCTATTATAGATGAAGTGTTTGGTAGAGAGAATTTTGTTTCTCAAATCACATATAAAGTGACTAGCGGTTTTGAACGTAAATTAGGACCACGTAGAATTCAAGCCCACATTATATGGTATGCTAAACAAAAGGAAGTATGTAAATTTCAACGAATATTTAAGCCTAAGAGTATTGATGACTTGGATCTTAGTTTATACAAGTATGTTGAGGAAAATGGTTGCGTTAGAACACTAACACGTGATGAACGTATAAACCCAGAACAAATTCCTAACAATGTGAGGATCTTCACGTCCCTGCCTCTTCACACCATGGGTACGGAGAAAAGGGAGTCACGAGAGTTTGAAGGCGAAGTATATACACCTCCTCCAAACACGCAGTGGCGACATACTGAAACCGCGTTTGAAGCTATGGTAAAAAGCAATCGTATCATAAAAGAAAGTAGCCGGATCAGATCCAAATTCTACTTAGATGATCTTGGTGCTGAAGAATATAATAATGTTTGGCTTGATACTGGACCAGAGTTAGCAAAATCCTACGTTGTTCAGACTACATCTAAGGTCGTTCAACGTTGCCTCCTGATGACTACAGACCCTGGCGATCTTGTCCTCGATCCTACCTGTGGAAGTGGTACAACTGCTTATGTCGCCGAAAGTTGGGGTAGGCGGTGGATAACAATTGATACGAGTCGCGTTGCTATTACCTTAGCACGTCAACGTCTCTTAACATCATCCTTTGATTACTATGGACTCAAGGACAAATCCAAAGGCATAGCGAGCGGGTTTATGAATAAAATCATCCCGCGCGTTACACTCAAGGACATTGGACAAAACACTGCACTTGATCCTATATTCACAAAACATGAGCCAATTCTAAAAGAAAAGTTGGAAAAACTAAACAACACTTTAGCAGAGGTTACCGAAGAAATTCGCACGAAACTTCACGCTAAACTTGCAGAGAAGGAGAGACGCGAAGGAAAAAGATCTGTCACGGATGCAGATAAACGGCGTTGGCAGCTGCCCGAAACAGCTTGGCAGGAGTGGGAAGTGCCTTTTGATACCGATCCCGATTGGCCCGAACCTTTACAAGAAGCATTGACAGATTACCGTAACGCATGGCGTGCAAAGATGGATGAGGTAAATGAATGTATCGCCGCATCCTCCGAAGGGGAGGAATTAGTCGATCAACCAGAAGTGGACAGAAAACGGATCCGGGTGAGCGGTCCTTTCACAGTGGAGGCGGTGCAACCTGCAGAAGAATCACTTAATGCTGATTCACCTATTGGCGGTGAACCTGAAGAGCCGACAGACACTTTTGAAGATGAAGAAGGACACGAGGCAGTAAATGCAGAGGCATACCTTGATAAAATAATCCGCTTGCTTAAGAATGATGGTGTGAAGTTCCCAGATAACAAAACGATGAAATTCGCCACGCTTGACACGCTTGAGGGGGATGTCCTTCACGCCGAAGGGAGTTGGGAAGATGACGAAACGGAACGCCGCGTTGCAGTCGCTTTCGGTCCGCAACACGGACCTGTTACGGCAATACAAGTTGAACAGTGTATACGGATAGCATATCGTTACGGATTTGATGATCTCGTCTTTGCGGGGTTCAGTTTTGATGGTGCAGCGCAAACCGCTATCTCAAAAGACTTGAATCCAGAAGTGCGTATTCACATGGCACATATCAATCCCGACGTGGCGATGGACGACCTGCTCAAAGAGACACCGACCAGTCAACTGTTTACCGTGTTTGGACTGCCACGTACAAAACTCAAACCATTAGAAAATGGCGAGTACACTGTCAAGATGGAAGGTGTGGATATTTACAATCCTGTGGACAACACGGTGAATTCTGCTGGTGCAGATAAGGTTGCAGCATGGTTTATCGATTCGGATTATAACGGTCGAGATTTCTGCATCACACAAGCCTTCTTTCCCGATAAAAGTGCGTGGAATAAAATCGCTCGCGATCTCAAAGGTATAATTGACCCAGAGTGTTTTGAGAAGTTTAGCGGGACAGAATCGTTGCCGTTTACTGCGGGTGAACATGCGTGTGTAGCAGTTAAAGTAATTGATCCGCGTGGGAATGAGGTAATGCGCGTGCATAACCTACGTGATCTGGAATATTAAAGTCCCGTAGGGACGATATGTTTATAGATAACGTAAAAAACCTTCACTTTAGTCCCGTAGGGACGATATGTTTATTTTTTGTGCCGTTCCTACGGAACTCAAAAGGGAGGACAACATTTTCTATAAACATATCGTCCCCGACAAGTACCAAACGCGTATTTGGCGTTGATTCACGGGACGGAATGTGTAGAGAAAACCATGACACCCACTCCCTTTAGCCCCAGCGGGGCGAAATGTGTATAGAAAAATGAAAAAGTTTATAGTTTACCTGCTGTTAGCCACCCTAATATCAATTGCTGTTTTTCCTTCGTTTGCACAGCAGAATCAAAACACGCAGCAGGAAATTAAGGCACTCAAAAAACAACTTTCGGAAATCCAAAGCAAACTCCAAACAGTTGAAAATGTTGAGAAGATGGAGTTAGCAGCGAAACTTGCTGAGGCACAAGCGAAACTTATCAATACAGAATTTAGTAAATTGAAATTGGAATTGAAAGATTCTAATCAACAATGGCTAATAACTTGGATACTCATCTTTTTGGCGTTTCTATCCGCAGGTGGTTTAGTTTTGTGGTCTCGGTTAACAAAAAAGATGGATGACTTGATAACGACTGAAGTTCAAAAAAGGGTTAATAGATTTCAGGAAGCTGTTGAAGAAGTAGACACACTAACGAATGAACTTAAAGAAGCAGTAGAGAAGGTTAATTTCCTAGAAACCCAAATAACTATATTGAACAAGGAACATGCGGCTGACATAATAGAAAAATCTATCATCCACCGCCGGGACGAAACTTATTATCTCGAATTAATTAATAAGGTTGCTGAAGAAACACTATTAGATTTATTCAATGATAATACGCGCCATATTAGTGTCAGAAGCAAAGCGATAAAAGTTTTGGCAGATAGAAAATATACAAAGTATATTTCTCCTGTGCTGGAATTCTTAAATTCAACCTTGGATTCTGATACTTATAAAGATGCAGGATTTGAAACACAGCTTGAACTAAAGAGACTTGTAAGTTATCTTGGAATGATACACACACAAGAGTCCTATGATGGGTTGACGATATTTCTAGAACGGTTATTACTGGAAGATACTGAAATGAAGGATGTCTATATAACTTGGACTGTATTTTCGCTTGCGTCTGCTGGTTCTGCATTGAATATTGGAAGTTCAGTATCAAAAATGAGGGAAGCTATACCATATTTAGAAGCACGTTTTGATGATAAACAAGCGTTTCAAAACCTTGCAGGATACTTTGATAAATTCAATGAACCAGATGGTATTAAAGAAATTCTGAGAGATTTTGGTCTTATGACTTCAGATATAAAAGAAACCTGTTTGAATTTATTGGAAAAGCATGACCCTGACTTTGTAAGAGAACACCGAGAAGAAGAAACAACCACTAACACAGAAAACGAGGAATCTCCATGAACCAAGACCAACTTCAACTCCCAATCCAACCCGTAGAACAACCGATCTTATGCAGTCCCTACGAAGAACCCTCTGCACACTGGATTTACAACCCACAAACTGGTGAGGCTTCCAAGAGTCCAGGACGCCGCGAGGCAGGGTACTGGTACAAAACAGAACATACCGGTAGCGATCAACTTAGCCTCTTCCAAGAGGAACAACGTGATGACCTGCCGTTAGTGAACGCGCTACGTGCCGATGTCAAACGGTGGCGTAACTCAAAATACGAAAGTGCTACAAATGTAACAAAAGAATTGCTGAGGCATTGGGGACGCGAAGACCTGTTAAGACGACTCTTTTTCTGTCAACGCGAAGCGGTTGAAACAATTATCTACCTCGTCGAAATTCTTCAGAGAGAGAAGGGACCACGCTTTAATCCTAAATTTTCCAAAGATGACCTTTCCAAATTAGTTGATTCCCCCAACGATCCCGATATTCCAGATTTGATCCGTTATGGTTGTAAAATGGCAACCGGTAGCGGCAAAACTGTTGTGATGGCAATGCTCATCGCGTGGGCATTTTGCAATCGTGGCAAAGTGCCTTCTGATGAACGTTTCCCCGCAGCAGCACTTATCGTTTGTCCGAATCTCACAATCAAACAACGGCTGCAGGTGTTACGTCCTGAAGATAACGACAACTATTATGAAGAATTTAAACTTATTCCGGACAAATTGCGTCCGTTGTTGAATAGTGGGAAGGTGTTGGTTACCAATTGGCATCAATTTGCACCTGAATCCGAACATAGCGAAGGAGGGCAGACCTATACAGTTGTCAATAAGGGCAAGGAAACACCAGACGTATTTGCCAAACGTGTGTTAGGGGAACTTCATGACCGTGCGCCGATTATGGTGCTAAACGATGAGGGACATCACGCCTACCGTCCCGCACCAACCGAGGATAAACTCTCTGCAGAAGAAAAAAGAGAACGCAAAGATGCTACGGTGTGGGTAGAAGGTTTAGATAAGATTAACGTCGGGTGTGGTATCAGATTCTGTGTAGACCTTTCAGCGACACCGTTTTACATTAAAGGAAGTGGTTACCGCGAAGGTTCGCCCTTCCCTTGGCTTGTGAGCGATTTTGGCTTGGTTGACGCAATTGAAAGCGGTATCACCAAGATTCCGCGATTACCCGTTAGTGATACCACCGGAAGACCTGAACCGAAATACTTTAGACTGTGGAAAACGATCATTGATGATCTTTCTACTGTGGATACAACGCCAGGAAGACGGACAAGAACACCGAAACCGGATGCCATCTATCGTGAGGCAGAACCAGCACTGCTTACACTTGCAAGTCAGTGGAAGGAACGTTTTGGATATATTGAAGAAGCATCGGATGCACAGGAGAAAACACCGCCGGTGCTGATTATAGTATGTGCTAATACAGATATAGCAGAGAATTTTTATCAAAAGATTTCTGGTGAACGAGTCGTTGAGGATGTTGACGAAAACAGCACTACCAAAAAAAGTAAAAAGAAAAATAAGACGAAAACAGTCTATGACAAAGGGGCTATCTTTCCCGAACTGTTTTCAAATTCGGAGAACGTGAAAAGAACTTTGCGTATTGATAGCAAAATGTTGGCGGAAGCAGAAAGTGCAGACCCAAACCGTAACAGATCACAGGCTGCCGAAGAACTAAGGGAGATTGTCGCTACAATTGGAAAGCGAGGAAAACCAGGGGCACAAATCCGTTGTGTTGTTTCTGTTGCTATGCTAAATGAGGGATGGGACGCAAACAATGTAACACATATTCTTGGATTACGTGCTTTTACCAGTCAGTTGCTCTGTGAACAGGTAGTCGGGCGCGGGTTACGTAGAATGAATTATACGCCAGACCCAGAAACAGGATTGCTTACCGAGGAATATGTTGATGTTTACGGAATTCCGTTTTCAGTCATCCCATTCAGAGGTAGACCCACAAAAGGCCGCGAACCTGATGACAAACCGAAAAATCACGTCAGGGCATTATCTGATCGTGAAGATTTTGAGATACGATTTCCGATTGTGGAAGGATACGCCTTTGCCCTACAAAAAAATGAAATCAAGGCAAATATCGACTCAACAGAACCGCTCAGCATTCAACCGGAACTGAATCCCACTGCCCTTTATGTCAAACCCGCTGTGGGATACGAAATTGGTACACCTTCAGCATCCGGTCCGGGAGGCACTCTCCTTCAAGACCGCGAAGAATATTACCGAACCACACATTTACAAGCCATCCAATTTGAGATTGCACATCGAATTGTTCTCAAATTGGTCGGAGACAGTCAAACTGCCCCAGATCCAAACAGCAATCCAAAACTCAGATTGCTCTCTCGACACCGCCTTTTTCCACAAGTCTATAAGTATGTTGAGGCTTATGTTAGAACAAAGGTTGACTTCCACGGATGTGACCCTTGTGAACTCGGTCAAGATAAATACGTTACGCTAATTGTAGAAAGGTTGATGACTGCTATTCAACCCGATGAGACGAAAGGCGAGATCCCACTGCTGCCTATTCTCAACCGCTATGCCCCGATTGGCACATCAGCTGATGTTGACTTTCTCACGGCGCGGCAGTGTGTGGCAACAGAACGGAGTCATGTAAATCAGGTAGTGCTGGACACAAACACATGGGAACGTGCTGCTAAATTTCGGCTTGAGCAATCCGATGTTGTTCAATGTTATGTGCGGAACGACCATCTCGGACTCGGAATTCCGTATGAATACAACGGTTTTTCTCATCTCTACGAACCAGATTTTATTGTACGACTCACAAATGGAGTCCACCTCGTTTTAGAAATAAAAGGTTTTGAACCAGATCAGGTTCACGCAAAACATGCAGCTGCTAAACGGTGGGTGTCCGCAGTGAATAATTGGGGTAAACTGAAAAAATGGGATTTCCATGTTTGCAAGGATCCGCAATTGCTGGGGACGGAATTGGCCGCTATTTCAGAGGGTTCAATTACGCCTGATTAGTCAAGGGAATTCGATATTAACTTCGGAGGCAAAATATGAAATTAGCAGTTCTTTCCTACAGCCATCACGGACGCAGCATGGCACGCACAGCAGAAGCACTCGGACACGAAATCGTCGGTGTCATGGATGCGGAGCATTCACCACGCGAACAGTTAGCAAACGACTTCCAATCGCCAGCCTTTGATTCTGCGGGCAACTGTTTAGATGCAACTAAACCGGACGCAGCACTCGTTGCAGGCAAACATACTGAGATACCATCTCACGTGCAGGCATGTGTAGATAGACGTATCCCTTACCTTTTAGACAAACCGTTTGCCGATTGTGCAGACAGGCTGCGTCCAGCGGCAGAGGCATCCGAGAAACACGGTGTATTCAGCGCGCTTGTACTACCGAACCGTGCAAGCAAAATTGTGAGTGTCGTCACAGAGATGCTTGAAGATGACAGCTTAGGTGACCTTGTGCTATACAATAGCAGACTGAACAACGGTCCGCCATCTCGTTATGATCCGACACCTTCCTATTGGCACAACGATCCGAGCATATCTGGCGGTGGGTGCTGGGCAGTTGAAGCAGCGCACGGTATTGATACATTCCTTCAGTTTGTGGGAGATCAGGAGATTACGGTGGTAGGCGCGGTGATGTCCAATTCAATGCATAGTCGTGTTGTAGAGGATAGCGGCATCGGTGTGTTAAGGACAGAAAACGGTATCACTGGAATTATTGAGTCGGGTTATACGTATCCATCGGGGAAACGGGGCGGCGATCACTTCTTCCGATTTATCGGCACAAAAGCATCAGTATTTGAACAGTATGGTAAAAATGGCGAACCGTTGATTGAAGTTCACACAACTGAAGGCGTGCAGTTCAGCGAGGACATACCGCACGGTGCCAGAATAAATGGCGTGATGGGCAGTGCGTTTGACGCTATCCGTGATGGGAAAACTTTTGAGCCATCGGTTGTGGATGCTGTGCGGATACTTGAAATTCAGGATGCGGTCTATGCACATGCCCGTCAAAGTGTTACGACTCACGGTCCGTATCCGATGGGGTAATACAATCTTTCATTCAAAAGTAAAAAGGAGTAAAATATGTCAAATTCGCAAACCACGAATGTAAAAGAAATCCTACCAGTAGATTCTGAACTTGAAGAAGTGTTCAGCGACGCGCATTTTACAGAGGGACCTACCGTCGCACCGGATGGCACGGTCTATTTCAGCGACATCACCTTCACACATCAGGCAGATATGCAAGCTGGACACATTATGCAATATGATCCTGAGACAGGGGAAACCACTGTTTTCCGTTCACCGAGTGGGATGTCAAACGGGATGAAATTTGACGCAGAAGGACGATTGGTTGTTGCAGAAGGGGCAGATTTCGGAGGACGTCGGATTACCCGAACCGACATGAAAACCGGAAAAAGTGATATTATCGCGGGTTTATATGAAGGGAAACCTTTTAATTCACCAAACGATCTCACCATTGATGAACAGGGACGTATCTATTTTACCGATCCACGTTATGTAGGACATGAACCGGTAGATCAACCTGTGATGGGTGTCTATCGGATTGATACGGATGGTTCTGTTCACCTCGTAGTTGCTGATTCTGGCAAATCGAACGGAATTGCAGTCTCACCTGACCAGCAAACGCTCTATGTCGGTAGCAATGATAGCGGTTCGTTCAGGGAGATGCCTGATGAATTGCCAACCTGCATGGGACGCATGGCACTGCTTGCTTACGATTTGTCGTCTGATGGTACTGCAACTTTCCGTGAGATGCTTGTTGACTATGCCCCAGAACACGGTCCTGACGGGTTTGAAGTTGATGTGGAAGGCAATCTCTATGTTGCAGTTCGCGATGCAACCCGATATGGTATCTGTGTTTATGCGCCAGATGGCAAGGAATTGGCGTACATCAAAACGCCGGAATTACCGACTAACGTTGCCTTTGGACGTGGTGCAGCAAGTAAGATGATCTATGTTACGGCAGGAGGAAGTCTCCTTAGAATTCAGGTTGCGAAAGACGGATATCACCTTCCGCAAAAATAGCGTCGTTCTTGCTCAAATGTCGGGATGGAGATTGTGCCACGACGTTGCACTTTCATACGCATGCCCAACTTGACATAGCAACGGCTCAGCTAGATGCTTACCGACAAACTGAATACTCAAGGGCAAACCTTCGCTGTTGATTCCACACGGTACAGATAGTGTCGGAGCACCGTTGTAGTCAAATGGAGCGGTAAACCGTTGAAACCATGGTGGTCTTGTCTCTTTTGGACCGTATAATAACTCTGGTGTAACTTTATGCGGCGGCTTAGCCATTGATGGACATACCAGCACATCAATATCTTGAAACACACGACTGAAATGTTCAGTGCATTCTGTTCGTAATTTATGGGCATTTTGATATTCTGCAGGCGTAACTTCTGCTCCCATATCAAGCCATCCTTGGAACCAAGGACCGTAATGTTCACGATGTGAAGGATAACACTTTGCATGTGCTTTTACAGCCTCCCAAGAACAGATTGTTGGCCACGCTAATACATACTCGTCCAAATCAGGTATTCCTACATCAATGATCTCAGCACCTAATTCTTGTAGTAGTTTCACACCATTTGATATTGCTTCAGCAAGTTCTGCGTCCACATCCTTAGCAGCGTAATTCTCATCATAACCGATACGAACACCTTTGATTCCCCTATCAATACCTTCAAGCATATTCGGCACGGGTTCTTTTAATGCCCACTCGTCGTTTGTATCACTACCAGAAATAGCTTCCAACATAATCCCAGCATCAGCGACACTTCGCGTCATAGGACCAACATGATCCATTGATTCAGCAAGCGCAAACACACCGTATCTACTCACTCTACCCCATGTCGGTTTTATCCCGACGATACCACAAGCAGCCGAAGGAAAGCGGATGGAACCACCCGTATCACTACCGATTGAACCAGAACATAATCCTGCAGCCGTAGCTACACCAGAACCACTGGATGATGAACCTGTCCATCGGTCAGGGTTCCACGGATTGATAGGTATATCAAATTCTGGATGGTAACCACCCATTGCCCCTTCTGTAAGGTTGAGCTTTCCGAGCAAAACTGCCCCCGATGCTTCCAGTTTTTCTACAACTGTACTGTTGAACTTAGGGACGTGATTTTCCAAGACTTTCGCGCCACCCATCGTGCGAACATCCTTTGTAAAGCAGAGATCCTTTACTGCAATCGGGACACCGTGAAGTAGACCGCGATAGTTGCCGGTTGTAATTTCCTGCTCCGCTTTCTGTGCAGCTGTCATTGCATGCTCTGCAGTGACTGTTGCATAACTCTTTAGTCTACCATCATGTTGTTCAATACGTTCAAGCATAATAGTTGTCAATTCAACTGGGGACAACTTCTTTGAAGATAGTAGTTCTGCGATTTCGGTAATAGTCTTGAAGTGAAGTGGTGTATCTGACATGTGTATCTTCCTCAATTCTCAATTAAGCACTTGGTCGGCTGCGCCCCAATAGACTCAATAACTGATCACTTGCATCTTGTAACGTATCTTCTGGGACTGGTACTCCGTTACACAGACTAAACCGCCAATATGCCCAATACGCTGCATACTGAGATTGTATAATATAACGAGTTTTATTAGAATTGTTCGGTGCGCCGCGGTGCCAACACTGTGGGTCTTGTAGATAAATATCACCCGCTTTGCAGAAAATAGATACAGGTTTATTTCCTTCAAATTCGGGATTTTCTTGACTGTTAGGACCTCTCCCTGAATAATGGCTGCCACGGACATATTGTGTCGGTCCTTCATCAATTGTATCTATATCGCTTAGTGCCATCTGAACGGTAAACCACATCACGGGCATCCTTAGGCGTGCGTCGTGGCGCGGCATCTCATCAGAAACAGGAAAATGCACCGAACCGTCAACATGCCAAGTGCTAATAGAAAGACCGGGTAGATTGCGAAGCACATTCTGACCACAAAACTTACAGTTTTCTCCGACTATTGCCTCAGCCAAACTCAAAATCGGTTCACGAAGTAGCATATCCCGAAAGATCGGATCAAGTTCGATCGTGTTGCGTAAAACGAAAGGTAATGTATCACCTGATTCAGCGTGTGCACCCATCTGGATATATCGGACATCTGCAAGGTCAGGGTTTGTTCTCTCGGCAAGTTCAGGGTCTGCGAAAAACGCATCTGTCTTGTCTCGTAGTGCAGTGACCTCATCTTCAGTTAGCACACCCGGAATATGAACAAATCCATCACGAAAGAATTGTTGGGCAATCTCCGCGGTTTTCTCTTCACTAAAAGGTTCACCACTTAGAATTGGACTGTTTTCCATATTGTATCTCCTAAATAAAAAGAAATTCTCAATTCTCAATTTTTAAGTTTCATTACACCAAACAATGACTTTTAATCCAAAAAATCCATTTCGGGTAACAGATTCCATCGGTACTGGTCAGGAGGTTGTGTATTGCGTGCCCATTGACCAAGAACACGAGTATCGGCACGTTTAGCCTCCATCTGCATAGTAATCTCATCAGGATCCCATCCCTCCAAAACCTTCTCGGTCAACGCCATCAAAATGTCTTTGCATGCTGGATCATCTGATCGGTCACGTAATTCGTTTGGATCTTCCTTTAAGTTAAACAGTTGAGTCGGCTGCCCGTGATAGTAATTTAACTTCCAATCCTCATAACGAACCATCCGATGATAGCATCCCTCATCGGTGCAATATTCAGAGAATCCAATACCCTCCCACTTAGTATCTTCATTATGGAAAAGCGGTAGGACACTCCGTCCACGAGAATTCGGCAAAGGCGGTGCCCCGAGTGCGTCAAGCATTGTTGCATTCAAATCAAGAGAACTAATTACCTGGTCGCATCTGACCCCTTCTGGTAAGTTACCACGCCACGATAAGATTGCGGGCACTTTCACAGAGTGTTCATAAAATGTCTGTTTCCACCAAAGTCCATGCTCACCAACTTGTTCGCCATGATCAGAACTATAAAGTATAATCGTGTTTTGATCCAATTCGTTTTCTCTGAGCGCGGTTAAAATCTGCCCTATCATTATATCCATCCGTGTAACCAACGCCCAATATGCCGTGCGTGCACGAAGAATTTCATCATTCGAAACCTCAATTATGCCGCACTTTTCACGCCACCATCGGAAGTAGGGATGCAATTCGTCTGAAAAAGGTTTTGGGTTTTGCGGCATCGTCATTTGCCCTTCATAGAGTAGGTAATCTTCATGACGCGTAACAAAAGGTTGATGCGGTAACATAAATCCGACAGAAATTGAAAAAGCCGTATCAAGTAGACCTGCTCTTTTCTGAACGCCAAGCCGATTAAGATAATCAACTGCTGCTGCTGTCACATCCTCATCGTGAACCTGATATGCGCTTTGCCCTGGACCAGATTTTTGTAGACTTACGCGTGCTGGTCCCGCTGTTCCGGATAGTTCACCGTGGTCAACGCCGCGCCCACCCGGATGATTCGGTCCGTGGTCACCGACAAGACGTTCAGTATAACCGTGCAACTGATCATGTCCCAAAGCGTGCATTCGCCCAATGAGAACAGGGTCATACCCAGCAGCACCCATCGCATGTGCAAATGTCGGAATCCCAGAATCAAGAATATGGCTATTTGTCCACACGCCATTTTCATAAGGATATCGACCACTCAACATTGACATACGGGAAGGCACACAGATTGGTGACGGACAGTAGGTATTTTCAAACACAATCCCTTCTGCAGCGAGTTTGTCAAGGTTCGGAGTTTGCACCAATTGGTCTCCATAACACCCCGTAACATAAGGATCGTGTTGATCAGAATGAATATATAACAAATTGGGACGCTCAGTGTGCATGCTTTCTCCTCGTAAACGGTACTGAATTTCATTATACATAGCATAAGATTATCGTCAAGGAAAAACATATCAGCACATACGTTTCTATTTGACATAGAAATACGGGTTGTAGTACAATAATTAAGGGTTTTTCAAACCTCATCTAAGTTTCAGTCAAACTTTATCAAGTCAACATAGAACGCCATCTGAATATCTCCTGCAACAACTTAAATTGCTGACTCTACAGATGGCTATAACCGTGAGTCTACAATACTCAAACTAAACTTATTTTGTCAGATGTTTTGTATGTGTTTAAGGTGGAAAAATGGTCCAAAGGATTGAGGAACAAAACGGATACATGTTGCTCTATTTTGGAGATCCTCCAAAAAATGTAGGGCAAATTAAGTTCGTTAATTGTCTTGCATATCAACAAAATCGCATGCTTTTCTGCAAATGGCGTGATGAAAATATTTGGGTTTTACCTGGTGGACGCGTTGAATCTGGGGAAACGGTTGAAGAAACTTTGCATCGTGAACTCATGGAGGAAACAGGGGCAACTTTGAAAAATTTTGAAGTGTTGTGTTACCTCCACTGCTTTATGTTCAACCTTGAATATTGGGGAATCGCTTACTTAGGAGAAATCCAAAAGTTAGGCACCCCATTGGATACTAACGAAGTCAGTGAAGCGAAACTGTTTTCGCACTTTCCAGAAAACCGATCCAAACCAGGACCGTTTAATAATCAAAGCAAAGCGTTATATCTTGCTGCAATGCGTAAGTTATCAGCTTGTTGAAGGCACAAAAATGTATCCGAAAATGTGTAATAACAATATTTGAAATGAATTAGCAACATAGTGGAGTGTCTACCGAAATTTTGCGGGTAAAGGTCGCGATTCGGAAATCGCTCCTACAGAACATCCCTCTTTGTAGGAGGGAACTCCGATTCCCGACTACTAACACTTGCAATTTTGGTGTAGACAGAACAATAGTCTAATTTGCTCGCAGGAAAATGTGAAGAATCGCTTGAAAACTCACGACTAATCATATTAGGAACACAATGGCATTTGAATTTCAAGATTATATGGTCAATGAATATCTCTCGCAAGGATTTCTGATTTTTCGAGGGATTGTGCCGCCATCCCTGCTTACCGATTTACGCAGAGAGGCCGAAAAAGCACGCCACTTAGCACACAAACTCAATGGACCACAGACACAGCGGATTCAACCGTTATCAAACTACGGTGACGATTTAGAATTGAAACCGTTTTATGACTACACAGAACTGCCTGAACTTCAAGACGCTGTACAGAAATTACTTGGTGATGACTACACCCACGGACATGTTGATATTATGGGATTACTCGTGGAGCCTCTTGAACATCCTTGGCATATTGGTTGGCATCGTGATGGTGTGGTTGAGGTGCCGCCTGAAGCACGTGATGAAACCGTAAACGCAAAACTTGCAGAAGTGTGGCATGACTTGCGCCACTTCAATCAGGTCAACTGTGCGATCTACGCGGATTCTTGCACCTGGTTTGTTCCCGGCAGCCACCTTCGGCAGTGGGACATGCCCGGAGAAGAGCAGTCAACTGGTGATCCTACATTGCGCAAACCTACTGAAGGACAGTCTAATGTTGAGGCAGAACGGCTTTACTTAGAACATTGTCAGCAGTTTCCGGGTGCGATTCAAGTGCATTTGGGACCGGGAGATTTTATGATTTATCGGAATCTTGCATGGCACACGGGAAACTATATTACCTATCAACCGCGCGCTACGATTCACGATGTTGTTCGGTATGAAGGCAAAAAAGACTGGACAGATTGGCAGCAGGCGAAATTAGATGCTGTCAAACGTTGGAAAGAAAACTAACCCAGCACAATTAAGTTTACACAGAATTTGCTAAAAAGGAGACTTAAAATGATGATAGGTATAGGTCCTTTAGAACTGGTTATTGTATTAGTTGTCGGATCATTTTTTGTAGGTGCTGTCCTTGCGATAATAGCACTTGCTAAACCAAAACATTAAAAGAAAATAACGTAAATTGGCGTTTATATTATAATGATTTAATTTGAATTAAGGTTTACCGAGCGTCTCGGACCTCTTGAGTTCCGTAGGAACGCTATGTTTATAGAAAAATTATCAACACCTCTTGAGTTCCGGGGAATGCCTAAATGGCATTCATACCCGGTGAATACCAAAAAGGTATTCATACCGTTGATTTCTTGATTTGGTAGGAACGACATATCAACTGCCAATGTGCTGCGAAAACATATCGTCCCCGACAAATGCCATAGGCGCATTTGACGTTGATTTGGACAAATGCCATAGGCGCATTTGACGTTGATTTGGACAAATACCAAACGCGTATTTGACGTTGATTCACGGGACTAAAAAAGAGGGTTGGGTCTTGCTGCTATAAACATATCGTCCCTACCAAATCAACGCTATGAATCATGGCGAATGCCATACGGGGAATGCCAAGAAGGCATTCATACCGTTGATTTGGCGCATTCGTCTTATGGCATTCAGCGGGACTGAAGACGCGACACACATTCGGAAAATCCTTAAATTGACACGTAAGGACAGAGCACAACGAAACCCAACGGACGAACTTAGATTTTATTAAAGACCGATAACAACTCACAATTAAAACGTTATAATGTCTATTGTGAACGTACCTGGTTGATGAGTTTTCCCGATAAATGCAAAAACCGAAATTGGCGTTGATTCGCTGGTAATCAAAAATTGGTGTTTTTCTATAAATGCAAGGACGAAATGAACCTATTGGAGTGCGAAAAGGAGATTGAATATAATGGGTATTGGCATTTTTGAACTCGGCATCATAATATTTGGTGTTGGGGCAATACTTGCGATAATAGTAGTGCTTACCAAATCACAGCAGTAACTGAAAATTTACATCAATTAGAATATATATTTGTTCTGAAATAATTAGAATATATGGATAAGAGAAAAGTTCTAAGGAGAATAGAAAGATGGAGCAGAAATTTACAATAGAACACCCGGGCAAAGTCATAGATCACCCCTTTCCGCCGACCCGTCCTGATATCAAGATAGTTGAAAGTTCAAATCGTATAACTGAGGTAGATTGCCAAGAACTACAGTGGTGGTTCGCTATCCCCAAGATGGGTGAACGTTATATGTGGGCAGAATACGATGGCGAAACACAGAAGTTAGACGCTGTAACAGAGATGATTCCCACCGCACCTGCTATTATTCGAGACATTGATTGCGTTGAAATCCAATTCAATGAGTGGCTTGCGAAGGACTGGCCACCCTCACCAGATTTGATGTACGTTGCCATTGATGAAACTCACACAAGGTGGATTTCAGTCGTAAATACAATTGATGGCAGGCGTATTTTCAATACAATCGGTGACGAATGGTTTGAAGCCCAGTGGGGACCTGATGCCAAACGCCGCATCGTTGACGATGGACGCTATGAACTTCAACCTGATGGCTCCTACAAACTTACTGATGGGCAAGGGTTTGGTGCAGGCACGTATGATGTGACGATAGGCGAAAATACTTTCCACTGTCTCCGTGTTTTAGATGCTGATATTACCAAAGAGCACGGTGATGAACTCGCGGAAGTTTATATTGAAGTAGAAACCGGACGAACGGTCTTCTTTAGACGGTATGACGGACGATTTCTACGTGGTGATTTGCTTAAAAAGTTTCCTAACAATCGTCGTATTGTAATAAATGACATCACCTATATACATAGCAACTGCACAGGTTGGTTTCACGATACATTCACGTTGGCATCTTTTGGTCAAACTGCTAACGCCACAGATCAAACCGAAAAGTAAGATTCAATAAGCATTAACTATTTTCTTTCACAGCGGTGTCTCAATTATAATTAACACGAGTTGTGCTAAATAACTATTTGTAAAATATTGTTTCACAATTACATGGTGCTTTGTTAGTTTTTATCCTTAGTTGATTCTTTTTTCAGTCCCGTAGGGACGATATGTTTATAGAAAACACCAAACAAATGCTCTTTAGTCCCGTAGGGACGATATGTTTGTAGTACAAAACCCAAAATCCGTGAAAACAACAAAAACAATAAGTTAACTGGCACAAGTCGTAATTAACATGAATTCGATATAAGAATTGAGAATTTTTAAAGACTTTGTTTCTAACTTACGTTGTTGTAACAATTTAAAGATTCATTACAAACATATATGAAAATTTCAGAGTCACTCTGAAATTGTTGTTTTATCAAAAACGCTGAGAATCCTTATTGAGACTGGATTAATCGTAAGTTTTCTATATAACTCTGAGAACCGACTCTGAAAAATCTGAGTTGATTTTGAAAATATCCGCATTTGCACTAAGTAGAAAATAGGTGAAAATATGTTTAAGCGTGCTTACAAAGTCCACTGATCAACGCTATACCGTAATCGAAAAATTTCATCAACGGTCTAACAGGAATTATTGAAATACAAGTCATTTGCAACAACGCCTATTCTGATGGAGGTCTTCAGATGTTTGGACGTAAAAAATCTTCAATTGCTTTATGTGTGTTATACATTTTATTTTTTTCTTTATCTACTTCTTCAATCATCCTTGCACAAGATGAAACAAACGATGCGAAAATCATCGAACGCTACAAGTTAATGCTCATACAAAAGCCGAAAGAGGGGAGCGTTTTTGATCGGCTTTATCAGTTTTATCTTGAAGGACCTGGCTTAGATGCTATGGTTACTGATTATAACGCAGAAGCACAAGCGAACCCTAACAATTCTAACGTCCAACTTATCTTGGGACATCTTTATAAACGACTTGGGAAAGATACGCAAGCACTTACTGCTTACCAGCGCGCTGTTGAACTCTCACAGAACAACTACTATCCGCATTTTGCTTTGGGAAAGATGTATGCAACACAACGTCAACATGAGAATGCTATTGTTGAATTGACAAAGGCTGTGGAGTTGACGAAACAAGTACAATCTACCTCTCCAGAAGAATTAACTGAAATTTATAAAGTGCTTGGACGCTCCTATTTTAGGCGTGACAAAGTGGAAGAGGCAATCAGCACATGGTCAAAAATTGCTGAACTTGACCTAGAAGACATATTTGCACGGATTGAACTTGCTGACCTTTTTCACGAACAAAAACTCTATCCACAAGCAATCGCACAGCACCAAGCCATCCTTGAGATCAAAAAAGACGATCCGTATCGTAGATGTCTCAGCCTGCGAGAAATCGGTAAAATCCATGAAGATACTGGCACTTATGAAGCAGCACGTAAACATTACGATGAGGCGTTAGCATTGACTGCACCCGGAAATTGGCTTCGAAAAGACCTACAGCAACGCATCATCGGTATTTATGCCGCTGACGGAAATTGGGAAGGATTAATCACCTACTATCAAAACAAACTTGAAACAACGCCAAATGAACCTGAATTGCTCGGTTTACTTGCCTCAGCATATATTGAAAATCAACAACTTGATGAAAGTATTACGACATACCGAAAGGGATTGGAACTTGCCCCAACAGACTCCGGTCTACGTCTCAACCTGATTACTGCACTTCGCAACGCCGAAAAGTTGGAAGAGGCAGCTACTGAATATGAAGTTCTTACTGAACAACAACCTGACGATTTTGGGATTTATAGAGAACTTGGAAAATTGTATGTCCAACTTGCAAATGTAGACAAAGCGAAAGCGGTATATCAGAGAATGATTGACCGCGATCCACAGAATGCAAGCACACATCTTATCCTTGCCGAGATTTACACCGGACACGAATGGATGGAAGATGCTGTTACAGCATATCAAAATGCAATCTCTCTCGCGCCTGACAATCTGGATTTCATAGAGTATTTCGGAGAGTTCTACTTCCGTCAAGGTAACCGTGAACAGGCAGTTCAAACATGGAATCAAATGGTTGCTGACAATAAAAGCAATGCTGAGAATCACGACCGTTTAGCGCGGTTGTTAGGAGCAAAAAAGTTTCCTACTCAAGCGATTGAAGCAAGCCGAAAAGCAGTAGAATTGATGCCCAATGCATATCGCTATCGCGAAGCGTTGGCAAAGCGACTCATGGAGAATCAAGAATACGAAGATGCCCTTACAGAATACGCTGAGGCTGAGAAACTTGCACCAAACGCGTTTTTCGCTGAACAGATGGGGGACCAGAGAATTGAAATCTATCGGCGGCAGGGAACACTTTTAGATCAAATTGGAACAGTAGAAGAGCAATTGAAAAAGCAAACAGACAATGTTGAGGAAACTTTCGCATTGCAGATGCGCCTCGCTAAGATGTATCTCAAGTTGGGGAACATTACTTACGGGCTTGAAGTTCTATTGGAAGCAAAAGCACTGCGTCCGGATCACATCGTTGTAAACAGAAGGCTTGCAGAAGTGTATACTCAGCAGAATCGCCAAGATGATGCAAACGCTATCTACACACATTTAATTGAGATAGATTCCGCAAATGCACGCGAATACTACGCAAATATCGCGCGCGCCCATCTAAATACCATGGATTTTGAGGCAGCAACGGAAGCGGCAAAACAGGTCGTTGCACATAGTCCACGGAACCCAGAAGGACACCAACTTTTAGCACAAATCGCAAAAGGATCCGGTAATTATGATACGGCTATTGCCAGCCTCAAGCAAGCAATACGGCTTCGCACAGATGCAACCGATATTCGCACAGAACTTGCGTCAATTTACAAACTATCAGGAAATCTGCGGCAAGCCCTTGATCAGTATTGGCAGTGTTGGAAATTGAGCGATAGTGTCAGTGATAAACTTGCCTTTGTCAAACCACTCTCAGAGTTATATTACGACCTCGGACAACATAACGAGTTTCAAGAAAAACTGAAACAACTTTCTAAAGTTGATACTTCCAGTGTAGCACCTGTACTTGCACTTGCGAATATCTACGAGGATATTGGGGATCTGTCTAATGCCAAGTTCCAACTTGCGCGGGCTTTAGATCGGCAATCTGACAATCAAGAACTGCTTGAACAACTTGTAAAAATCAACACGGACCTGGGAAATATAGATGATGCCTTAAACTACCAACAGCAGCTTGTTAAGGCACACCCTAATGCCGTGCATCAACAAAAACTGGGTGAATTGCTATACGATGCAGGACGTGAACAGGAAGCTGTTCAGGCATGGACAAAGCTGATACACGCCAAAAATCAAACGCTGGAAGCAGAAATTAAACTTTCTAACTTACTTATAAGACACGGACTACTTGAGGAAGCATTACTTACACTTGATCGCGCTGGAGAAAAGGCGACTGATGCAAAAGACATCTATAAAATAGGGGCGATGTTGGTCGAAATGAATGAATTAGAACGCGCTGAACCACATTTTCAGCGAATTCTGGAAATGCCTACACCGCAAACTAAACCTGGTTCAGCAACTACAACGACTCACATTCCACACGCAACCCCTTATATGCCTTATGCATTTACCACTATCAACATGGGTAAACTTAACCTCCCACGAAATCTCCTCAATCAAATTCAACGACAACCTCATTATTATAGTGGTAGGAGTACGCAAACTTGGCAGCCAAATAGTTTTGAGGACGCACAAGCAGGCGCACTCGTACAATTGACAACAATTGCACAAAAACAGGGCAAATTGAATAAATTAATTGAGCAATATGAGACGAATGCTGCCGCTAATCCCAAAGATATAAAGACTCTTGAAACATTATTCCAAATCTATACATTATTCAATAATTCCAAAAAGGTAAATGAAATTACCGAGCAATTGCTTTCTATTTCTCCTAATGATCCAGCGTATCAACGCATGCGGTTGAATCAGTTAACACAACAAAAAATTGATTATGAAACGTGGAAAACTCATTTTGATAAAATGACAGCATTGACTCCTGGCGCGCGAACCTGGCTTGCCATAAACTACGCATCTATTTCATTTTATACCGGAAGAACAGAGAATGCAGAAAAAGTTTTGAGTGAACTTGAAAATATGAAAGTGACAGACCTCAACGCGGGGTTGATGTTAGTACCTATTCTCGCTGAGTTGGGAAAAATGGATCAGGCTGAGAAAATGCTTGCTCAAATTCGGATACCGGTGAATCAAGCGAATCCCCAAACCTCCCCAATTGGTGTTCCATATTTTCCCATGCAACGGCACGGATTTCACAGTCAAATCTATTCTACGCTTGCAATTGCCTACCTTAATAACGGACAAACAGAAAAAGCAATAGAGCTTTTCTGGATGCATCTTGAACGGACCAAACCTAAAACTACCAATTCCAAACGGGTATCCCCACTCACATACGCATCGTACTCATCCGGGGGATATACGCCGGTTCAATCAAGTTTTCCTTCGCCCACGATATATTACAACCAAGATAGGTTACGCTCCCTGCAACAGTTTTTCAACACTGTGTTAATAAAAAACCAGCAAGAAGTTTTATACAGCAAATTACAAGCTGAACTGGATGCTTCTAATGGAAGGGACCGTATGTATCCGGGCTTGGCGTTAAGTTATTGTTATTGGTGGGCAGCAAAACGTAACAAAGCGCAAGAGATGCTCTCAGCACTACAAAAAGAATTCACGAACGACTTATCACTTAAACTGAATACTTGTTTTGTTTCTATGAATGTTGGTGAACATAAAACTGCCCTTACGCTACTTAAGGAACTTGTAGAGGCAGATCCTCGGAATCGCCGTCAATATAATCAGATGATGTTCCAGTTAGCAGTTTACACTGGTGATACTGTCATTATTCGTGAGTTAATGACCAAACTTCTAAATTCTCCGAGTGGAACGCGTGAGCTTTACCAGTTTTCGCAAAAACTCCAGAATGCTGGTCTAACACAATTTGCCCTTGCTGTAGCAAAAAAAGCGGTAGATATGTCGAAGGGAGAACGTGACCCGAATTTTCTGATGCAACTGAGCCGTCATTTAGAAAAGTTGGGAAGGCAACAAGATGCCGCACAACTTGCTGAACGTGCCTTACGATTCGGTAATCAACGTGATCGTTATGGGCAAACCTTACATCAGTGGAATATGCAACATGCTTCACGTCTCATCAGAAATACTTCAGGTGTCCAAAACCGTGAACCAAAGTTGCTTGAAGCTGCAGAAAATAATCCAAACTCGTTCCGCGCGCAGCTCAACTTGGCTAACTTCTATGAAAGGAACAAACAGTACCAAAATGCGTCAAAGGCTTATGAGGCAGCACTCGCACTCAGACCTAAAGACAGCACAGTCCGACAACAATACGCGCAGATGCTCCAGCAGAGCGGAGACGTAAATAAGGCTGTTGACCAATATAACATTCTGATCAAGGAAAATCCAAGTGCATTGGGTTACAATTCTCACCGTGTAATAGATGCTTTCTCAAATGCAGGAAAAATTAACGAACTCGTTTCTTATTCTAAGGAAATGATTGCTCCGTCTTTTGGGTCTTTTGGACAAGGCACTGCCCTCAGTTTCGCACAAGGGGTTGCGCAGCACCTTCTTAGACACAATAATCCAAAAGCTGCAGTTGAAATCTATGAAAAAATAATTAAAGTTATCCCGAACAACGTGTACCTGTACACACAATTAATCTCTGCCTACGAAAATGTGGGTGAAACAGAAAAAGCAATGCAGCTTTTACGTGAAAGTATGGAAAATACGCATCTACTTAATGCCACACAACCCTTCGCCCAGGTAGAGTTCATCTTAAAACTAATAGAACTCTATAAGAAATCGGGAAAACTAAAAGAATTGGCAACTGAATATGAAGTAAAACTTGCTGAGAAACCCAATGACCCTTTACTAATCTTCCCCGTTGCGTTGATAAAGATCGGTTTAAATGATTTAGAAGGTTCAGATCCTCTTGTAGAACAACTATTTAAGAATACACTTTTGATAGCAAATCTTGAATGGGCAAACCTTCTTGCGGAGGCATATAAAAGTGCGGGGGATCGTGATCGAGAAATACATGTACTTGAAATCGCTACACAGAAAGTTAATCCTCAGAATTCATGGGGACTTACCGAAAGTTACAGGAAACTTGGCACTGCCTATATGCAAAAAGGCGAAAAAACCAAAGGACAAGACACATTCAGAAAGATGGGCGCGATTCTCATGTCCGGAGGTGGCACACACGGTTATTGGGAAAAAGAACGTCTTGCACAAACATTCATGCAATATGCTATGTGGGACGATGCTGAGGCACTATTCACCGACATCAGCAATAATCTTTCAGCAAACCAAAGCAGTCGTGAACAGGCGCAACGGCAGCTCATGATGATAAAACAGATGCAGCGAGGATTAACTGCGACAACTCAATCACCTCAAAAAACACAGAACATGAATATCGGTTCGCAAAAAGCATTGGCGCAACAGCATACAAGAAACAATAAAATCAAAGAGGCAATCCAAATTTACGAGCAAATAGTTAAACAGATGCCCGAAGACTTTGAATCTCGCTCACAACTTGCAAGCCTCTATTCCCGCGAGAGACAACACGATAAAGCGCTTAAAACTTGGGAAGCGTTACTCAAAGCCGATCCTGAAAACTCAAGGTATCAGGATGGACTCATCAATGCATATCGTGCATCAGGCAAAATTAGTGAAGCACTTGAACTGGCACAGAATTACCTGACAGCAGAACCGCAAAATAGTGCCCATCACGCACGTATCGCAAGACTCTATTCTTCAGATGGACAGGTTGAAAAAGCCATCGATGCCTATAAAAAGTCAATTGAACTTAAGCCTGGGGACAGACAAATTTATGAGAATTTAGCGCGGCTTTACACACAAAATAATGAATTCGACGCTGCTGAAGAAACATACAAGGAAGCAATTAAATTCGCGGAACGGGATTGGGATAAGGAGCACTTTGAACGGCAACTGATGGACCTCTATCGTCGCCAAGGAAAACTTGAAGAAGTGCTTAAGGATGCAGAGGAAAAAGGCACGCTTACGCTTAAAATGCAAACCGAAATTGCTAAACAATACAAAGATAAAGGTGAATCGCAAAAAGCAATTACTGCTTATCAGAAAGCACTCACCTTAGCAACCCAAGACCATGAGCGGCGCAATATCTCATTGCAGCTTATGGCGGAATACGCCAAACTCGGTGAGGATAAATCGGTATTAGAACTATTTGAAACGGCATATAACCCAAATTCAATTTCTTTGGGTGGTAAGTCAATCAGAAGTAGTGGTATGTCTATTACGGCAATCAGATTCGGAAACGATAGTATCCGAGATGATCTCATTAAGACATATCAAGACCAAGGGAAACTTGATAAGTTGCAATCCTTTTTTGAAGAACGGCTCAAGTCAAAGCCAAGAGATATTGCTGCACTTCAAATTCTTAGTGATATCTATCGTAGGGCACACAAACATAAAAAAGCTGCTGAGATATCTCAAACTCTCAGTGAAGTACAATCCAATAATATCCGCAGTTATTATTATGCCGCTGCTGCATTAAATAAAACCGGGCAACCAGAATTGGCGAAACAATTTCTTAATCGAGGTGAGGCTGCGTTCTCTTCAAGCAATTATAGAAATGATATGTTAGTCCATGTTGCACTTGCAATTATTTGTCTTGAAGGTGAAATGCCTGATCAAGCTGTAAAATATGCAGAACAAGCAGTTACCAAAGGCTCTGGCGGCGATATTTTCAAAGACGGTGCTTATGGACTGCTTGGAAGATGCTATTTTGAGACAAAGCAGTATGAAGAAGCTGCAAACGCTTATCAACAGTTGGCAAACATAACCAGAAGTGATTGGAAACGAAAAGAAGCGGAAAAGGCTATCCAACGTGCCTACAGAGAAGGAAATCTTCACGAAACACGAATTCCAAAATTGGTAAAAATGGCAGAAGAAAATCCTGATGATCCAGATGTCCGTCTTTCTCTTGCCAAAAGTTATGAATCCAGCGATCAAGTTGACGAGGCAATAAAGCAATATGAAAAACTTATTGAACTCCAACCTGACACTTCGGAATGGCACAAAACTATTGGCGACCTCTACCAAAGGTCGCGTGAAACACATGGGACGGAACGATTAGCAAAGGTCACTGCTGCATATCAAAAAGCAATTAAACTTGAACCGAATACGTATCAACTTTACGAAAAATTGGGGCAAATCTACACACAAGGATCGGAATTAGAACAGGCTGAATCTGTTTATCGCCGTGCTTTAGATGCACAACTTAATGAGTACGAATACAATAGAATCATAAGTGCAATCTGGGCACTTTATGATTCGCAAAAGCAACAGGAAAAAGGAATTGCTGTTCTTGAAGAATTGAAACCTAAAATGCCAACAAGTTCCACACTACATGAATTGTTAGCAGATGCATATAAAAACGTCGGTAACACAGAAAAATCAGAACTTGTCCGTTCTCAATGGTTGGAGATTCGTCAGAAACAGGTGAACAAGCGACAATATCATAGAGACTTTAATACACTTGCTGAGCAGCTGCTAAACCTAAATATATATCCAGAAGTGGCGTTGGATTACGCGCAACGTGCGATAAAAACTGGAGATAATCCAAAATACGGCTTGACTCTTGGAATGGCACACCTCGCTAACGAACAGTATGACGAAGCGCTGGCACAGTTGAAGAGTAGCCTTAACACCATCAAACCAAAAGATATGGAAAACCAGTTATTGTCGCGTATCTCCGCATTCGGTAAAAACGCACAGGACAAAGAACGTTTTACTGAAATGGTGGCGCAATTGATAAATGCCATCTCCGATAATTCAACAAATGAACTGAAAACCAACTTAGCTCTGGCTAAATTCTGTCGTGAACACGGTTTAACCGAAATAGCGAAAACCTACATTGACAAAACTGGGTTTATTCCTGAAAGTGCTTGGCTGTTTTTAGGTCCATTTGACAATACTAAGGGAGTCGGCTACAATACAACTTATATCCCAGAAAACGAAAAACAGTTTGACACTACTACAAAATACGATGGAATAAACGGAAAGGTGAGTTGGCAGAAGATTGCTGATGAAACCTATGATGGTTTTATCGATTTCGGTGCAGATGATAATTGGCATACTGGATATGCCTTGACAACTATTTTTTCACCTGATGAACGAAAAGCACAATTCCTATTTGATAGCGATGATCAAGGAAAAATATGGCTAAACGGCAAGAAAATGTACGCACATAGAAGAAATCGAGGCGCTGTAATTGACCGCCGTGCTATTCCGGTGACTCTTGTGGCAGGAAAGAATACTATACTTGTGAAAGTCTGCAACGAAACGTTACCATGGGGATTCTATCTGCGAATTACTGACTCAGACGGAAATCCTTTTAAAGACCTGAAATTTAATAATTCAGAAGAAAAATAATAGTGAAATATGTGAACATTTGCCTGTAGACGTGTCTCATAAATGTAAACGCGCCAGCAACGGTGTATCTTACAGTGTAAAATCTACCATAGTTTAATCCAAAAGGAGATCTGCGATGTTTGGACGTGAAAAATACGCAATTGCTTTATGTGTGTTAAGTCTTTTATTTTCAACCCTACTGCTTTCACCAATCATTCTGGCACAAGACGGAATAAACGATGCCCAAATTATTGAACGTTACAAGTTAATGCTTAACCAAAAACCGAAAGAAGGTAGCACATTTGATCGGCTTTATCAGTTTTACCTTGAAGGCGATGGTTTAGAGTCAATGGTCACAGATTATCAGGCGGAAGCAGAAGCCAAACCTAATGATCCAAACATCCAACTCATATTAGGACATATCTATAAAAGACTCGGTAAGGATAAGGAAGCACTGACAGCATATCAACGTGCAGTGGAACTCGCTCCTGACAATTACTATGCCTATTTTGCACTCGGGCAACTACACGTGACGCTACGTCAACATGAAGACGCAATTCGCGAATTAACCAAATCCGTCACCTTATCAGAGCAATCCCAAGCAGTGTCGCCTGAAGAATTAACCGCAATTTACAAGGCACTTGGACAGGCATATTTCAGTCGAGATAAATTAGACGATGCAATACAGGCATGGGAAAAAATCTCTGCACTTGATCCACAGAATGTGTTTGCACGCATTGAACTTGCCGACCTTTTCCGAGAAAAAGAACTCTATTCACAAGCAATTGAACAACACCAAGCGATTATAGATACTAAAAAAGACGACCCGTATCGTAGATGTCTCAGCCTGCGCGAAATCGGTAAAATACACGAAGATACAGGTGAGTATGATAAAGCGCGTGAACATTACGATAAGGCGTTGGACCTAACTGCCCCTGGTAATTGGCTTAGAAGAGACCTGCAACATCGAATCATTGCAATTTACTCAACGGACGCAAATTGGAAAGACCTAATTACATATTATCAAGGAAAACTTGAAACTGATCCCAACGATGTTGAATTACTCGGTTTACTTGCTGCAACTTACATTGAAGATCAACAATTTGATGAAGGCACAGACACCTATAGAAAAGGGTTAGAGCTTGCGCCAACAGATACCAGTCTCCGTTTAAGTCTTATCACTGCACTTCGCAATGCAGAAAAGTTTGAAGAGGCAGCAACTGAATACGAAGCACTCAGTGAACAGCAACCTGACGATTTCGGTATCTACCGTGAACTCGGCAAATTATATCTGCAGCTTGAAGATGAAGACAAAGCAAAGGCAGTCTATCAAAAGATGATTGACCGTGATCCGCAGAATGCAAGCACACACCTTACGCTTGCGGAAATTTACACCGGACACGAATGGATGGAAGAAGCCGTCGCAGCGTATCAAAAAGCAATCTCCCTCGCTCCGCAAAATCTCGATTACATTGAGTATTTCGGAGAGTTCTATTTCCGTCAAGCCAACCGTGAAAAGGCGATTGAGACGTGGAACCAGATGGTTGCTGATGGCAAAAACACGCCTGAGAATTATGACCGTTTAGCGCGATTGTTAGAGGCAAAAAAGTTTCCCACCGAAGCAATTGACGCGAGTAAAAAAGCAGTGGAACTGACGCCTGAGGCATACCGTTTTCGTGAGGCTTTAGCAAAACGACTCATGAACAGCAAGCAATATGATGAAGCACTATTAGAATACACGGAAGCAATTAAACTTGCCCCCAATGAATTTTTTGCGGAACAGATGGACGATCAACGAATTGAACTCTACCGTAAGCAAGGCACGCTTGTTGAAAAGGTTGAAGATGTTGAAACACAACTTGAAAAACCCGGACTTTCTGATACCGACAAATTCACACAGTTAAAACGACTCGCAAAAATGTATCTGAAGTTAAGCAATACGACTTATGCCCTTGAAATCCTCTTGAAAGCCAAAGTGCTTCAACCGAATGACATAGATGTTAATCGTGAAACAGCAACTCTCTATACAAAGCAAGGTAGGCGAGACGAAGCGATTGTAATTTACAAGCATTTAACCGAAATTGACAGCACAAATGCACGGGAATATCATGCGAATATTGCAAAAGCATATCTCAAAGGAATGGATTTTGAAGCTGCCATTGACGCTGCAAAGCAGGTAATTGCGCACAGTCCACGCAATCCTGAAGGGCATCAGCTGCTTGCTGAAATTGCCAAACAGTCTACAAAATACGAAGAGGCAATTGACAGTTATAAGCAGGCAATTAGACTACGACCTGAAGCAATTGACATCCGAATAGAACTTGCTGCGCTTTACAATCGTTCAGGGAACTCTCGGCAAGCAATCGCACAGTACTGGAGATGTTGGGAGTTAAGCGATAATATAAGTGACAAACTCAGTTTCATTAAACCGCTATCTGAAGCATATTACGACTTAGGTAGACGAGGAGAACTTGAAGAAAAACTAAAGCAGATGGCTAAATCCAATACATCTGGTGTAGGAGCAGTTTTAGGTCTTGCACAAGTCTATCGGCTTGAAGGTAATCTTTCAAGCGCACGTTTTCAACTTGCACGTGCCTTAGACCGACAACGCGAAAATGCTGCACTTCTATCTGAACTCGTAGATATAAGTTCGGACCTTGGCGATATGCAGGAAGCACTCACTTACCAACAGCGACTTGTCAAGGCAAATCCTGATCCAGTACATCAGCAAAAACTGGGAGAACTTTTATTTGATGCTGGGCGTGAGCAGGAAGCAATTCAAGCATGGTCTAAAGTACTCCACGCTAAAAACCAGACGCTTGAAGCTGAAGTCAAACTCGCAAGATTGTTGATCCGATACGGTTTGTTAGAGGAAGCACTTTTTGCATTGGATAGCGCCGCTGAAAAGATTTCAGGCAAAGATGCACATCTTGCACTATACCAAATCGGTGCAAAACTTGTCGAAATAAACGAAGCGGAAAGAGCAATTCCTCACTTTCAACGAATTTTAGCAATGCCCGAACCTGCTACCGATTCTACTGCGACTGTTACATCTAATAATACCTCAACAAATGTCCCCACTTCCTACTACGGTCCCCCCGGACTCAATAGAAACAAACTGTCACTTGCGTCAAATGTTCTAAATCGTATCCAAAGACAACCTTATGTTTATACAAGCAGACAAGCGTGGGTACCTACAAGTTTCGAAGAGGCACAAGTTGGTGCACTTGTTCAGTTGAAAATTATCAAGGAAGAAGAGGATAAAATAGACGAGTTTGTTGCACAATTTAAGAAAAATGCTGACGAGAATCCAAAAGATGTCCAGACACTTGAACAATTAGCACAACTTTACGTTTTGACTGGAAACCGTGAGAAGTCCGAACAAATTACTGAAAGGTTAGTCGCTGCATCTCCAAATAATCCTGCGTATCAGGGTATGCAGTTGAATCTTCTCCAAACACAGAAAAAACTTAATTATGATACGTTAATGAATCAACTTGAACTGATGACGTGGTTGACACCAGAAGATCGGCAATGGTATATGGCAGACTTTGCCAGAAGGTTTAGCTACCAAGATCAGAAAGAAGATGCAGAAAAACTTTTAGACGATCTTCAAAAAATAAAAGTGATCAACCCGAATGTCTTTACCATGTTAGTTGGTACTTTTGTACAGTTGGGGAGAACAGACACGGCAGAGAAATTTATTGAGCAATTTTCGGCTACAACCCCCCAATTATCCCAACAACATGTCCGCATCTATCAAACACTTGCTACGACATATCTCCGTAATGGAAAAGATGACAAAGCAGCAACAATTTATTGGCAATATTTAGAACGCACGAAACCAAGCGTTACGAATCCACGTCGGACTATGGCGCTCAGCACATCTACTTCTTACTCCTATGGCGGATACTCCCAGATTCAAGCAAATTTTCCTGCACCAACAACCTATTACACCCAAGACCGGTTGCAGTCTCTACAGCAAATTTTCAATCAGTTTTGGATAAACGATCAACATCAAGCACTGTATACTGTTTTACAGACACAGTTAGATGCTGCTGAAGGTAGAGACCGAATCTATCCTGCATTAGCGATGTGTTACTGTTATTGGTGGGAAAATAAACGCGAAACTGCTTTAGAAATACTCTCTGGTCTGCAGCAGGAATTTGATGATGACCTTACACTTAAACTCAATACTGTTCTGGTCTCAATTCAGGCAGGTGAACATAAAACAGCATTAGAACTCCTTCAAAACCTTGCGGATGCAGACCCAAGGAACCGTCGTCAATATTTCGACCTAACGTTACAAGTCGCTGTCCACGTAGGTGATACACTCATTGTCCGCGATTTGATCACAAAAGTGCTGAATTCACCGAGTAGTGTCCGCGAACTTTTTCAGTTTTCTAAAAAACTTCAGGAGAACGGTCTGACGCAATACGCTATAGCTGTTGGAAAGAAAACAGCGACCTTAGCGATGCGTGAACGTGACGCGAACTTCCTCGTGCAATTAAGCCAACACTTGGCTCAACTCGGTAGAGGACAAGATGCAGCGCGCATAGCAGCACGCGCTCTACAATTCGCAAACCAACAAGACCGCTTTGGACGTACGTTACAATCATATTATCTTCAACAAGCATCGCGTCTCGCCAGTCGTTCCACGTCTGTGTCTGGCGGAAACCGTGCAGCAAAGGTAATTGAAGCAGCTGAAAAAAATCCAAATTCATTTCAAGCGCAGCTAAGATTAGCGTCATACTACGAAGGCAAGAATCAGATACATAAGGCTTCAGCAGCTTACGATGCAGCACTTGTATTACGCCCCAAAGACAATTCTACCCGCATGCGATATGCGCAAATGTTACAGCGAAATAGACAATCAAAGAATGCTGTAAAACAATACAGCATTCTCATGAAAGATAAAAAGAATTTTCAAACTATATTCTACAACTACTGGGAAATTGTTCGCACATTTACTGATGCCAGAGAAATAGATAAACTGGTCGCAATCGCAAAAGAAGCAATTGGGGAAGGCAACCAATATTCTATGGGAAACGAATTCGCAATGAGAGCTGCTCAAGAATGCGTTAGAAACAAATATCCAAAGGCTGCTGCAGAAATCTATGAAAAAATGATGGAATCTGGTAGAAGGAATGTCTACAGCCAATTAGCAGATGCTTATACTGCCGCTGGTCAACGCGAGAAGGCGATCCAACTCTTACGCGAGAAACTAAAAACAGAAAATACAGAATCAAAAGTCGGTATCGTTTTAAAGTTTGCAAAATTCGATGAAACGCAAGATGAAATTAAAACTTTAGTAACAGAGTACGACGAAGCGATCATTGATGAAAAAGTTGATCCGTCAACACTTTATCTTGCCGCTGTTACGAAGATTGTGACAAAAGACTTAGAAGGCTCTGACCTAATTGTCAATAGACTCCTTGAAAACATCCCCTCACAGTCAAGGCTTCAATGGCTAAGTTCCTTAGCTAATACATACAGAGAAAAATTAGACCTTAATCGCGAAATCCGTATGCTTGAAGCTGCAACAGAGAAAGTTGACCCGCAGAATCCTTGGCAACTTTCAGATGTTTATATGAAACTTGGAACGGCATATTCTAAAAAAGGTGAAAAAGAAAAGTCACAGAATGCTATCAGGAAAATGGGGACACTTCGACTTATGCGGCGTGGTATGCCACAATATTATGAAAAAGAGAACATTGCTCAAACATATATTAAACACGAATTGTGGGACGAAGCAGAAATCCTGTTAACCGAAGTAATCAACGATCTTTCAGCGCAACAGTATTATAAAGAACGCGCACAAGAACAACTTGTAACAATCCAACAAAGACGAGATGGTGTTACAGGAAACCAACAGTCTAACGTAAGAACAGGGAGAGTTAATATTGGTGTGCAACGATCAATGGCACAGCAACTCATGCGCCGTAATCAAATCCCTGAAGCCATAAAAATTTATGAGCAAATCGCGAAAGCGATGCCAGCAGACCTTGAATCCCGCTCCCAACTCGCTAATCTCTATTCACGCCAAAATCAACATGAGAAGGCTTTAGAAATCTGGAAGGCATTGCTTGAAACTGATCCTGAAAACACCAAATACCAAGATGGGATCATAGAGGCATATCAGAACACAGGAAAATCCGAGGAGGCAATAACGCTCGCGCTGAAATATATTCAGGACGAACCTGAAAACGGTCTTCATCACGCTCGTCTCGCGCATCTTTACTACGGCAAGGGACAACGTGAAGAAGCAATTGCATCCTACAAAAAAGCAATTGAACTTTCACCAGGAAATGCCGATATTTATGAGAAATTGGCGGTTCTCTATTTACGTAGTAATCAGCTGGATGATGCAGAGAAAGCATTCAAAGAAGCACTTCAGTATGCTGCACAGACACACCAACATCAAAATATTCAACGACAATTGATAGACATCTATCGTCGTCAAGGTAAACTTGAAGAATACCTAAAAGAAGTGGAAAATCAAGGGGCACT